>CAZFTE010000010.1:0-38711 GCA_964521785.1 uncultured Lachnospiraceae bacterium | reverse complement strand
AATCTGTATTCATTTTATCATACATATAACGACAGTGCAAGAGGGATATTTTTAATAATATACTTTCATTATTCGTTTTTTTGTGATATAATGTATAATAAACAGTCTTTTTAAGGAGATTTATTTTGAACAACTCTAGTAAATATATATATCTTGGAAAAATAAACTCTCCCAGCGAGCTTAAAGCATTGCCAAAAGAGGCTATGCCCGTTCTCGCAAAGGAGATAAGAGAAGATCTTGTATCTCGAGTAACGGAAAACGGCGGTCATCTTGCATCAAACCTCGGCGTAGTCGAACTTTCGATGGCTATCCACCGTGTCTTCGATTCTCCGCGCGATCACATAATATTCGACGTAGGTCATCAAAGCTATGTCCACAAAATGCTCACGGGACGCTTCGACCGCATGGACACGCTCCGCAAGCCCGGCGGCATATCGGGCTTTACAAAGCGTGATGAGAGCAAGTACGATGCTTTCGGCACAGGACACAGCTCCACGTCTCTTTCCGCGGGCTTGGGCTTTGCGGAATCCGACAAGCTCAAGGGCAGCGACGCTTACACGGTAGTCGTTCTCGGCGACGGCGCTTACACGGGCGGCATGATCCACGAAGCACTCAATAATTGCAGTAAAGACCTCAACCTTATCATAATACTCAACGAAAACGAGATATCCATTTCCAAAAACATCGGCAGATTCGCGGAGCATATCGCAAGGCTCCGCATAAAATCTTCATATTTCCGCACAAAAAAAGCGACGGGAGCTTTTCTTCGCAAGATACCGCTCATCGGCAAAGGACTTTTCCGCGGTGTTCGCCGTGTAAAACAAGGCTTTAAAAATTCGCTCTATGGTTCCAACTACTTTGAGAATATGGGGCTTACCTACCTCGGACCCGTAAACGGAAACGATTTTGAAGCGACCGAAAAGCTTTTAAAAGAAGCAAAAAAACTCGGCGAGAGCGTTTTGGTGCACGTCAGAACGAAAAAAGGCAAAGGCTATCTTCCTGCGGAGCAAGAGCCGTGTTATTACCACGGCATATCCCCCGCAAACAGCAAAAAGCCCGAAAGCAAATGCTTCTCCGACGTTATGGGCGAAAAGATCTCCGCCATGGCAGACAATGACGAGCGCATATGCGCCATCACTGCCGCGATGTGCGACGGCACAGGACTGAATCCGTTCAAGGACAAGCACAAAGAAAGATTTTTCGATGTCGGCATAGCCGAGGAACACGCAATAACATTTGCGGCAGGCTTAGCGGCGAACGGTATGCGCCCGATAGCGGCGATATACTCCTCTTTTCTGCAACGAAGCTACGACAACATCATACACGATGTTGCGTTGCAGAACCTCCCCGTAACCATATGTGTAGACCGTGCGGGGTTGAATCCTTCCGACGGCGCAACACACCACGGCATATTCGACACAGCGTTCCTTTCCACCGTACCGAACATGACGATATATACGCCAATAACGCAATCAACGCTTGAAAAAGCACTCGAAGAAAGCTTGGCGCTCAATGCTCCCTCCGCCGTTCGCTACCCAAGAGGTTGCCAAAGCGGAATCGTTTTGAAGGAATTTTATTCTTACGAGCAAAACAAAAAAACAAAGCTCGGCGCCGTTTCCAACTTTGAGAAGCAGAGCGACATCGAAGAAGTCATCGTTACGGACGGCGTTATCGTTCTCGAAGCGCTCAAGGTGCGTGACGAGCTTCTCGCAAAAGGCAAGCACATAGGTATCATTTTGCTTGAAAAGATCAAACCATTCGGCGAATGTGCGGACAACATCGCTTCTCTCCTTCCCGAAAACACAAAGCACATAGTTTTTCTTGAAGAAGAGATACGCACGGGCGGCATGGGTATAAATATATCCGACAAGATGGAGCGCCGCAATATGCTCATCGGCATAAAGACGGATATCATCGCCGTTGACGACAATTTTGCGCCCAGACACGAGGGCAACTCGATGTATGACGACGCAAAAATAAGCGCAAGATTCATCTCCCCTTACTTTTCTTGAAAGAAAAGTAAGCAAAAGAACTTTCGCAAAACACACATCGCATATTCTTCGACACCTCATATCCGAGCTTTACTTTCCCCAAGAAAAAGGCTCCGATATGTTTCCTCGAAAGAAAAGTAAGCAAAAGAACTTTCACAAAATAAACATCGCATACTATTAGCAACAAATGAAGAAACAAGCTCTCTTCACTTCAATGAAGAGAGCTTGTTTTCATTTATCGGTTTATTCCGCTTTGATATTTTTTATTCTTTTTTTCATTTTTCTCACATCGGAGACCATCTTGAAAGAATCCTTAAAAACATTGACTTTGGATTCTCTGTGATTGATTATCTTAACTGGCATCTGTTCAAATCCGTATCCCAATCTTCCTGCTATCATGATAGCTTCGAGGTCAAACGCGAACCTGTCCACCTCGCATTTAGAGAATATCTTCTTTGCCGCGTCGTTGCGGAAGCCCTTGAATCCACATTGCGAATCCGTCAGACCGTATTTGTCAAATCCCGCAATAATATTTATTACCTTGATATAGGTCTTGGAAGCGACTTTTCTGATAAATGTATATCCGTCATAACCTGTCTTATCCATATTTCGCGAGCCGACGATAACGCCCGCTTCACTGTTTTCGAACATATCATATATCCTGCCGATGACATCGGTGCCGTAAGCGTTATCGCAATCCGTGAAAACGGCTATATCGCCGCTCGCCGCCAACATTCCTTGGCGCACGGCATATCCTTTTCCTCGGTTCGGCTGATAAGATATGAGCTTTATACGCTCGTCCGAAGCGCTCGCTTTTTTTACCGCTTCTCCGCAACCGTCTACGGAGCCGTCATCTACGAATATAAGCTCCCAATCGGAAAAACGTTCTTTCATATAACTTCCGAACGTATCGAGCGCATCGTTTACGATGGAACTTTCGTTATACATTGGTATAATAAGAGATATCTTCATTTTCCTTCACCTCAATATAAAGTGTCTACCGCGATACGCGAATAGATCTTTTCGTCGATAGGTTCGACCGCCAAGTTTTGCTTGTAAGCGTCCAAAAGCGTTATAAAAGCAAGAGAATGGGGCGTATATTCCGCATTTGAAGCGGCGCTTTGATAAGTGTACATCGTCGATGCCTCGTCCGAAGAGCCGCAAATGAAAGAAAGCTCTATGCCCTCTTTTTTAAGGATAACAAAGCCGCCTGTTTTGCTGTTCTCCGTCTCTTCGATAATATCGCTGTATTCCCCGATAGCGAGCATACAAACAGTTTCGAACGTTTCGCCCGAAAGAGTCTTTCCGCCGACTATATTGCCGTTTATATCAACGTATCTTTCGCTTTCGTAGAGGTCGCTCTTGTATTTTTCCACAAAAGTGTTGAAATCTTCACTGGCTTCAAGCGCGGATATAACGCTCTGCGCTTCCGCGAGCGCTTCTTCTCTTGCGCCGTCGGACGCGATATTATATGTTATGAGTATCTTTTTGTAATGATAATAATTTCTCTGCGTATATTCCACTATATCGGAAGAGACTTGCGCTTTGAGAGCCTTTTCAAGCTCGCTCTTTTGGCAGTTGAATATGAAATATTCCTCCGACATACCGAGCTTTGAGAGCATCTCACCATATAATTTTTCTCCGTCCTCGCCGTTGGAGTTTTTATATACACCGACATAATCCTTTGAAAGTATCGCTTCTACATCAACGCCCGAGTCTTTGGCACATTCGAGTGCGGCATAATAGCCTATTACGGCTTCGTCTGACATCTTTTTTGCAACTTCCGTCTTTTCTTCGTCGGTAGTTTCGTGTATCTCGCCGTCAACTTTCGTTATGCTCGGCACTTGACCCGCATAATAAAGGAATATCGCCCTGTAAGTTTCAAATGAGACTGTGGAAGAACGCTCTCCGTTGCCCATATCGAGCGTTACGTTCAAAACGTTATCTACTTTTATCTTTCTACCATACCATGTGTAAAGTCCGTTCTGCTTTTTGCAAGACGGCAAGCACATCATAACGGTCATCAAAGCGAGCGATAACGATATAAATTTTAATATTCTTTTCATTATTATCTCCGTTTTTTTGCCCGACGTACAAAACGTCGGGCATTTTTCCTTGCATATATTTTTATATTATCATACAAAAGTGCGATTTTCAACCTTATTCGTATTTTTTGTCGTTAAAGACCGCCGAAAATCTCAGATATAAGTTTATTTTTTATTTTTTCGTTCTTTTCAAAATCCATTGCAAATATATAATACGATTCAAGCTCGTCGTGTGTCTTGCCCATTTTGCAAAGACTTTCGAGCGCTCCGTCGATAAGCGCCGAAACGCATCTTTCGGTAAATCTGAGCTTGCTTCGTATCTGCGCAAGCGATCCTCTATCTACAAAACGATATGTGTTCACTATATCGCCGTCGTCTTCTGTCTCCTCTTCACATACGGCGAATAACGTATCCCCTATCATTATCGCTTCCGTGCGTTCTCGCGACAGCACAAAAGGATATCTTTTCGCCGATAATCCGAGTTCTCTCACGACGCATACCATCACATCGAGAAAAAGCATCGAAAAACCGTATCTGCCCGTAACTTTTATTATATGTTTCGCTTCGCTCTCCGCCGTATCGAGGCGGCATTTGCCGTGAACGCCGAGCGCGCTTATATATCTTTCTTCGATATCGCCTTTTTCGGCGCAAGTTCTGCCTATCATGCGAAGAGCCGCTTTCCTTGCTTTTGCGCTGTCAAACGCGGCGAGCGACATCTCTTTCTTTGCCCTCTCCATCTCCCCTGCAGCACGAAGAAAACGCTTCGCCGAAGCGTAATATGAGGAGCAACGATCGGTAAGCTCAATTATATTTTCTCTGTTTTTGATAAGTTTCTCTGTTTTGAAATTTTCTCCCAAGTCGATGATAGTATCGACCGCGCCGGGATAGCGCGGGTCTTTCGTATGCGGAGCCGTTCCGTCCATAACGGCAACTCCGAGCGGTAATATCTTTATACCATCAAGCGAGGAAGTGTCGGAGGAGCAATAATAATATTCGACATCAAAGCCTTTTTCACTTGCTTTTTCGGCTATGCCGCGCATAAGAGTCGATTTGCCCGTACCCGGTCCTCCTTTTATTATATATAGGCGCGAGAGAGCGCGAGGGGAAAATATATCGTCAAAAAGGCTTGTAAATCCGTTCTCCGTATTTGCGGCGGCAAAATAACTTTTCTTCATATATAATATTCTTTCTTCGCCGTTTATTTAAAAATTTATTCTGTATTTCGAAAATGCGGCGCACGGCGAAACGCTCGGACCTTTCTTTTCACACTATTTTATGCAAAGAAACAGCAAAATGACAAGGATTTTAATTTATAAAAATAAAAATTCCGAAAAATGCAATTTTAGTATTGACATACAGGCGTAAATTGTGTATAATATCGAAAGAGAATTTTTAATTCTCTTGCATTTCATTGATGCGAGGGGAGGGATTATAGATGGCAGAAGTAAGAGTTAAAGAAAACGAATCGCTTGACAGCGCTCTTCGCAGATTTAAAAGACAGGTAGCTCGTGATGGTAAGATCGCAGAGGTTAAGAAAAAAGAACATTACGAAAAACCCAGCGTTAAACGCAAAAAGAAATCTGAAGCAGCAAGAAAGCGCAAATTCAAGAGCTGATTGCAGCTAAATGTGCCCCGTGGAGTCATGCGCTTCACGAGGCATTTTTTATTTTTTCAAATAATATAAAGATTATTAAGAAGGATATGACCGCTATGTCAGAAAAGAAAGAATTTCTTGAAATAGGCAGAATAATAAATACGCACGGTGTTCGCGGCGAAGTCAAGATAGACCCTTGGTGCGACAGCCCCGAAGATTTTTGCGAACTTTCACGTATTTATCTCGATAATAAAAAAGAGCTTGCCGTTTCTCACGCTCGCGTAATTAACGGAAATTTTATACTTTGTTCTCTTTCGGAGATTAAAACGCTTGAGGAAGCGGTAAAATATAAAAATAAGGTCATCTACGCAAAGCGCGAAGACCTCGATCTGCCCGAAGGCGCAAACTTTATTTGCGATCTTTTGGGTCTGCCCGTCATCGACGCAAACACAGGCAAGATATACGGAAAGCTTACAGACGTTTTGCAGTATACCTGCCAGGAAGTGTATGAGATAACTTGCGAGAACGGCACAAAAACGCTCATCCCCAATGTTCCCGCTTTTATAAAGGAATGCGACACGGAAAAAGGCATATTCATCACGCCGATAGACGGCTTTTTTGAATAAGGTGCGACTATGAGATTTGATATTATGACGCTCTTTCCCGAGCTTGTTTCAAACGTGCTTTCCGAAAGCATCATAGGTCGCGCACAAAAAGCGGGCGTCGTGGAAGTTCACGCGCACAATATTCGCGATTATTCAAAAGATAAACACCGCAGGGTCGATGATACGCCCTACGGTGGCGGTATGGGTATGCTCATGAGTCCCGTTCCGATATACGATTGCTTCACGGCGATAACTTCTCCCGAGGTAAACCCCTGCCAAAAGCGTCATGTTATATATATGTCGCCTCGCGGTCAGGTATTGACTCAGAAAAAAGCCAAACAGCTTTCCGAAGATTACGATAATATCGTTATCCTCTGCGGTCATTACGAGGGCGTTGACCAAAGGATCATCGACGAGATAGTAGATGAGGAGCTTTCCATCGGCGATTATGTGCTTACAGGCGGAGAGATCCCCGCTTGCGTAGTCGTTGACTGCGTTTCGCGCATGATAGACGGTGTTCTCTCAAGCCCCGAATGTTATGAAAAAGAGAGTTTTTACGACGGCGTTACCGTGGAATATCCGCAATACACCCGTCCGCTCGAATGGCGCGGAAGAAAAGTTCCCGACATACTTTTGAGCGGTCATCACGCCAACATAGATAAATGGAAGGCGGAACAGGCGCAAAAGCTTACCAAAAAACGCATAAAAGAAAGCGAAAAAGAAAAATAATATTTTCGCATACAGACTCTGAAAAATATTTTCCGAAAGGAGTGTTTGTCATAAACCGTGGAATCAAAAGATCGTCTCTGACGGTCTTTGCCATGATAGCCGCAACGCTCCTTTCCAAGGCACTCGGAATGGTGCGCGGCATGATACTCGCGTGGACGCTCGGCGCTTCTTTGGAAGCGGTAGCGTTCACCGCCGCCTGCAAGATTCCGTGTGCCGTTTTTGATTTTCTCTTCTCCGCCTCCATACTCGGCTGTTTCATACCGACATACAGCAAGGCAAAAGAAAAGAGCGCACGCGAAGCATATGAATATTCTTGCGCGTTTATGAGCGCCGTAATGCTCATATGCGCTGTATTGGCTATATTTGGCGCAGTGTTTGCGCCGCAGATAATCGGCATAGTCTCGCCAAAGATAAGCGCGGAAGCCTCTCTGCTCGCCGCAAAACTTTTGCGAATGATGTTTCCGATGATGATATTTACCGCCGGCGCATATACGCTTACGGGAATATTGCAGTCGGCGGAAAAATTTATACTACCCGCCGCGATAAGCTCTGTTTCGAATATCGCGATAATAGCATATCTTGCGTTTTCGAGGGACAGTTTCTCTGTTTATGCGCTATCCGCGGTCTATGTTTTCGGTTGGTTCCTGCAATTTTTAACGCTCGCTCTGCCTTTGATAAAAATAAAGCTCATGCCAAGACCGCAAGCGAATTTCAAAAACGAATATCTTTTGCGCTCCGCAAAGACCGCGCCGCATATAATGGCGGGTTCTTGGCTCGCGCCCGCTTCCGTCATAATAGCATCTTTCTTTTCCTCGTTCGTTTCCGACGGAACCTTCGTTTCATATGATTATGCGAGCGGCATCTACACGATAATAGCGGGGGTATCCGTTTACGGCATAGGAAATTTTATTTTCCCCTCGCTCTCAAAGCTTTCTGCGCAAGGGAACGAGAGCGGCTTTTCGCAAAACGCCAAAAACGCCGTTTTCTCGATAACGGTAATGATATTGCCCATCTTCGCCGCAACATTCTCGCTCTCGTATGAGGGTATAGCGCTTCTATACCTGCGCGATAATTTCACGGAAGAGCTTGCTCGCGCTTGCGCAAGTTCGCTCAAGATACTCGCCATTTCCATGCCCGCATATGCGCTCTCCGAAATTTTCTACCGCATATTCTACGCGGCGGGCAAAGTGCGCATACCGATGTATGCCACATTTTTCGCAATAGCTTCTTCGATAATTTCAAATATCATATTTCTCAATGCCGATATGGGGCTTTTGGGCATATCGCTCTCATATTCCGTATCGCAATATGTATATGCCATAGTAATGTATATCTTCGGCATAAAGCTCTTCCCAAATATCTTCCGCATAAAAAATGTAAGAAAAACAGCTTCTCTGCTTTTCGGCGGTGTGCTCTGTCTTGCTTTGATGACGACACTTGAAAAGCTTTTGCCCGTTTTTTCGGGAATAAATTTCTATATTGCGATTTTTTTGAAAATATCTATTGTCTTTATAGCGGGAATTATGATATATTTAATATATATATTCATTACAAGAACTGTCCCTTTCGTGGATATCTTTAAGAAAAGAGGTGAAAATAATTGATCAAAAAAAGACCGAACGCTTCTTTTGCAAGCTCTCTCTTAGGCTTTTTCGGAAAAAGCGCGATAGTTCAAACGCTGTGCCGTTTTACCTCAAATATGTACAGAAAGTTCATATATGGATTTTTCGGCACCGTATTTACCATTTACGGCTTTTTATCCGATAAAATGGAAGACTCTTTACTCGCAAATCTTTTTTATCGCAAAAAAGATGACCGAAGACAAGGCTTTGCATACAAGATGTCATATTTTTGCGAAACGAGCATCGTGTCGCGCATCTCGAACGGCATAAATCGAAGCGTTCTTTATTGTCCGCTCAACTTGATAGGCATCATAGGATTTTCATTCGGATTTTATTCACTTGCGATAATCTTTTTGAAAAGATTCGCGTTGGCATATGAGCCTGTGTCGGAGCTTTCGTTCTGCATCTGCGTGGTATCGATCATTGTTTCCGTATTCCTTTTGTTCTCCAAAAAAACTCTTATCAGCGTTATAAACGAAAGCCTTTTTTGCAATTTTATATTTTTCGATTTTCTTTCCATCAGAAAGGTATCGTCAAGCGAATATGAGGAATCTTCGCGCATCAATGCGGGCGTATCCGTTATATTGGGGATAGTGTTCGGCGGACTTTCCTTTGTCATAAAGCCGTATATAACAGTGTTCATGCTTCTCGCAGTGATAGGCTCCGTCATAGTTCTTCATTCTCCCGAATCGGGCATCATCGTAATGTTTTTGATACTTCCTTTCATGCCGACGATGTTTCTCGTCGGATTTACGATTATGGTAGCCGTTTCGCTCTTCCTCAAAGTCATTCGCAGAAAAAGAATAATCAAACTGACCTTTATCGATATATCGGTCATTACGTTTATACTGTTCTTGGTATCCGGCGGATTTTTGTCCGTAGACGCAACTTCGAGCATACCCAAGATGTTGGTGTTCGTTTGCTTTATCTCATTCTATTTTATCGTAAAGAACGTGATACGCTCTGAAAAGCTCGCCTATAACTGCATACGCGGTATAGCATTCAGCGCCGCCGTCGTTTCGTTTATCGGCATAATACAGTATTTCTTCGGCTCCGTGTCCACCAAATGGCAGGATGTTCAAATGTTCGCCGATATCAAAGGCAGAGCCGTTTCCACGTTCCAAAACCCCAACGTGCTTGCGGAATATCTTATATTGGTCATACCCGTTATATTCGCCATGTTGCTTATATCGGGCAGTGCGCGTTCAAGATTCCGCTATTTTATCTCGCTCATGCTCTGCTGCGCTTGCCTTATGCTCACATGGTCACGCGGCGCATGGCTCGGATTCGTCTTTGCCGTTTTGTTGTTTATATTCTTCAGCAGCCACAAAACATTTGCTTATCTCCTTCTTTCCATACCCGGCATATGCTTTATCGCATCATATTTTATCGATACGAGCGTTATAAACAGATTTATGAGCATAGGTAACACCGCCGATTCTTCCACGCTCTATCGCTTGAACATTTGGAAAGGCACCCTCGCCATGCTCGGCGACGGACATATATTCGGCATCGGCATAGGAACGGAAGCTTTCTCTTCCGTATATCCGCAATATTCTCTTTCGGGAATAGAGGCGGCGCCTCATTCTCACAGCCTCTATTTGCAGATAACAACGGAGATGGGAATATTCGCGCTCATCGTGTTCCTATTGTTCTGCATATCGTTCATCGGCATGATATTCTCCACGTTCAAACGTTGCTCGCTCAGAAAGAGCAAGATGCTGTTGTTGGGTTTTTTGTGTGGTTTCTGCGCGTTCCTCGTTCAAGGTGCAACGGACTATGTTTGGTATAATTACCGCATATTCCTCCTCTTTTGGGCTATGGTGGGCCTTGCCGCCGCAATCGCCAACAACTGCAAGGAGAACGACCGCGGACCTTATCTTCGCTGAACGCCAAAATTTTAAAAGTTCCGACAACGGCGAAGTCGGATAAACAAGAATCTTTCGCCGAGAAATGAGCTTTTTATAATCATGGAAAATAACAAAAAGAAAACTCGATTTAACGTGATCGACGCACTTGTGATTCTGCTTATAATAGCTTTGGCTTTGGGCGCGGCATACTTTATAATATCCGCGCAAGATACGCGCCAGATCTCTCACTATAATAAGCAGGTGGTATACACCGTGCGTATTTCGGGAGTCTCCGAAGAATATTTGGGCAGATTCTCCGAACAGGACGAAGTATTCGATTCCAAAACATTTTCATCTATCGGAACGATAACCGGAATAACGTCCGAGCATACCGTTTCAAATTCCGACAAAGCGGTCATGAACGACGACGGCTCCTATACCGTAAAGCAGGGCGAATATGAGGACAGATACGATATATATCTTACCATATCCGCAACGGCGGATATCGACGACCGCGATGTCATCTATGTCGGCGACCAGCGCATCGCTGTCGGCGCTTGCGTATATCTGCGTTGCAACAACTTTGCCGCAACGACGTATATAACAGCCGTAAAAACGACATATTGAGCCGCCCTTCTTTCAGGGCAAAAATTACATCTTTGCGGTATATACCGCGGAAAGGATAAGAAATGAGTATAAAAAACGTCGATGACAGACCGAGATTCAATATCGCAGACGTTGTAATAATCATCATGTTTTTGCTCGCCATAGCGGGCATAGCTTTGCGCGCTTACGGCGTTTTTGCCGAAGAAGACGATATGCAAAGCGTAACGATAGAATTTGCCATAAACAACATATCGGAAGAAAACGTGGAACTTTATAAGGGCGATAACCTTTTCCTCGTTTCCGACGACTCCAAAGTCGGCTATCTCCTTGAGGTCAACACAGAAGCGGCGACCGCTTACGCCTACAACGAAAACGGGGAGCTTGTAAAAGCGACCGTCCCCGGCAAAGTCAGCGTTACAGGCAAAATGGTGTTGGACGGCAAGATGACCGAAAAAGGTTTTTATCTCAGCGGAAAGACATTGCTCACCGAAACGAAAGATATATCCCTTTATACCTCAAGTCGCGAAGCCGTATTCACCATTGTAAAAATATCGGGCTAAATAAATTTTATTTGTAAATTATTATCTTAATTTAAAAAAAGTATTGATTTTATGCAAATAACTTGGTATAATATCTTACAATAAATAAAATGACCTTGTATAAATTAAGGTTCAGGATTTAACAGGAGTTACATCTAAATATGATTTCACGCAATATTACAGTAACAAATAAAGTTGGTCTTCATACAAGACCCGCAATGTTCTTTATTCAGAAAGCAAATTCTTATAAAAGCGCTATTTGGATACAGAAAGAAGACCGTCGCATCAGCGCAAAGAGCTTGCTCGGCGTTCTTTCTTTGGGTATTATCTGCGGCATGACGATAACCGTTATTGCGGATGGCCCCGATGAATCCGAAGCTATCAACGGTATCGAAGAATTTGTAAATTCCCTCGATTCTCTTGAAGATATGCAATAAGCAAACTTTCAGAATAATTACGGCAGAAGGCGTTGCATTTGATATGCATACGGCATATCTGCCGTTTTTGTTTTTCAAAAGAAAGCGGAGGTCCCTTTATGGTAGATCAACAATATGCGGATCGTTTGCGTAAAAAAGCGGCTACATTACCGCTCCGCCCGGGCGTATATATAATGAAAGCGAAAAACGGCACGGTCATCTATGTCGGCAAATCGCGCGCGCTGAAAAATCGCGTATCGCAATATTTCCACGAAAGCGTCTTCAACGCAAAAACGGACGCGATGACGAGCTGTATCTACGATTTCGATTATATCCTTTGCGATACGGAGATCGAGGCGCTAACGCTCGAAAACAGCCTTATAAAGCTGTATCAGCCAAAATACAATATCCTTTTAAAGGACGATAAAACTTACCCCTATCTCGCCGTTACCGACGAAGAATATCCGCGCTTTATCTTGACGAGAAAAAGGGACAAAAACGCAAAATATTTCGGTCCTTACACAAGCTCGGACACGGTAAATAACGTCATCGTCTCTTTGCAAAAAGCATTGGGGCTTCCCTCATGCCACAGAAGATTCCCCGATGATATCGGCAAAGTGCGCCATTGCCTTTACAGGCACATAGGCTGCATCGCCGTTTGCGACGGCGAAGTTTCAAAAGAAGAATATCGAGAGCTTGTTGACGTTGCGGTGTCATTCCTTTCGGGGAACACAGATGACCTGAGAAATGCTCTTACGGAAAAGATGCAGTTTGCCTCCGAGAACCTGATGTTCGAAGCCGCCGCGGAATATCGCGACAGGATCAAGGCGATAGATCGACTTTGCGAAAAGCAGAAAGTCGTTGCCTCGCCCGACACGGAAAGGGATATCATCGCGTGGTATTCAGGCGAAGCCGCGGGCGCTGTTTGCGTTTTCTATGTCAGAGGCGGCAAGCTTATCGATTCAGAGAGCATGGTGTTCTCGGGCGGAAAGATACTAGATAGCTCCGCGATAGCTTCCTTCATGTGCAGTCTTTACGAAAAGCGCGAATATATCCCCAAAGAGATAGATACCGTGGGCGTGCTTGCGGAGGAAGATGTTTCTTCGCTTTGCGAATGGCTCGGTACTCGCGCAGGATATAACGTAAAGATAAAAACCCCGTCTCGCGGAGATCTTTATAAGCTCTGCACCATGGCAGAGGAAAATGCCGCTCAAAAAGCAAAAGAGTTTATTGCGGAAAAGACAAAGAGCGACGAAGCTCTCGCGCGGCTCGCCTCCATAACGGGGCTTGAGGTCGTTCCCGAGCGGATAGAGGCTTTCGATATCTCCAACATCGGCGACGACAACATAACGGCGGGCATGGTGCTTTTTGAAAATGCAAGACCGAAGAAGAGCGGATATCGCATATATAACATACGCTCAACAAAGATACAGGACGACTATGCCTCCATGCGCGAGGCGATAGAACGCCGTATATCCCACTTCGGCGATACCGCAACGCCCGCACCCGACCTTTTCCTTATAGACGGCGGTATAGGTCATATAAGCACCGTTCAAGAGGTGCTTGACGCGCACGGCGTTACCGTTCCCGCGCTGGGAATGGTCAAGGATGAACACCACAAAACAAGAGCCTTGGTCAACGCTTACGGCGAAGAGATATCGATAGCGGCAGAAGCCTCCGTTTATTCGCTCATATTCCGCATACAGGAAGAAGTGCATCGCTTTACCGTTTCGAAAATGATGAACGCAAAGCGAAAAAACGTCAAAACATCTGTGCTTGAAGAGATAGACGGCATCGGAAAAGCAAGAGCGAAAGCGCTCCTTTCGCGATTCGGCGGTCTTTCGGGCGTTAAAAGCGCCGAAAAAGCGGAGCTTCTCACCGTTAGGGGCATAACATCCGAAACGGCAGACAAGATAATCGCATTTTTCGGCTCATACAAAGAAAAATAGATAAAACACAAAATAAATAACTTTAAGGAGAATTTAATATGAGAATCATCACAGGCAGCGCAAGAGGTATCGCACTTCAGACACTCGAAGGAGAGGTTACTCGCCCCACGCCCGCGGTCGTAAAAGAAGCGATATTCAGTTCCATTCAGTTCGATATCGAAGGCAGAACTATGCTCGATCTTTTCGCAGGCTCGGGTCAGATGGGTCTTGAAGCGCTCTCTCGCGGCGCGGCAAAATGTACGTTCGTTGACGGCAATAAAGATGCAACGAACATCATCACGGCAAACGCGAAGAAAACAAAGCTCTATCCTCAGTGCAACGTGCTTTGCATGGATTGGGAACAGTATATCAAATCAGCGGCGAAGAGAAGCTCTTTTGACATCGTTTTCCTCGATCCCCCTTATGCAGACGCACTCGTTCCCAAGGTATTGTGTGAACTTTTCGATTCCGATATGATAAAAGACACGAGCCTTATCATCTGCGAGAGCGGCGAAAAGCTCGATACGGAAAATGTTATGATAAGCGAACGCTTCAACGTTAAAAAAGAAGCTCGTTACGGCAGAGTTTACGTAACATATTTCACACCCAAAACGGAAGAAACAGATGAATAAACGTATCGCGCTCATAGGCGGCACGTTCGACCCGATAACGCTCGGACATCTCGACGTTATAAAGCGCGCTGCTGCGCTTTTCGACGAAGTGGTCGTCGGCATATTCGAAAACCCCGATAAGAAAAAGAAATTTTCGCTTGATGTGCGCTTCGCGGCGCTCAACAGAGCCATCGAACCATTTTCAAACGTTCGCGCGGTGATCGGCGAGGGATTTCTTGCAAAGTTCGCTAACGACATCGGCGCGTGCGCCATCGTAAAAGGCGCGCGCAACGGCAAAGATTTTGAATATGAAAAGATAATGGCGGACTACAATAAGCTTCATTTCGGCGTGGAAACGCTCTTGCTCGTGTCGGATACACGTTTCGACGATCTCAGCTCCACTCTCGTGCGCGAAAAGATAGCGCGCGGAGAGGATATAAGCGAGCTGGTTCCGCACGGCGTTGAAGAGATATTGCGCCGACAAGACGATTAAGATAATGCTGTTAAAGCGGGCCCCGAAAAAGCAAGATGTTCGGTGTCCGCTTTTGTCTTTAGAGCATTTTCGGCGGATATTTTTCGTTTTCCTCAATGTTTCCCTCGGTTTCCACCTCCTTTTCCACTACATTTTTCACCTTTGATTGTGGAAAATCGACATTCATTTCAGTTTTCCACAAATCCGAAAAAATATACTTTTTATTTTTTATTAACAAAAAATTTCTCACAGTTTAAGTTTGTTTAAATTTCCTATTGCCAAACATAATTTTTTATAATAATACTTGTATTTTTACTTTTTTTTAGCTATAATCATATAGTAAGAGGCGAAATCCATCGTCAAATGTGGGTTTTCCACATTTTCCACATACTTTTCCACAAGCCATGTTGATTAAATGTTGACAGTATTTTTTCGGGTACGAGCATCTCTTTTTTCGCTCAAAAAACGCATGGCTTTATACGATACAGCTCAAATAACGAAGGGATCCTATTTTTATATGGAAAACATAAATTTTTCTCATTACTCCGTAATGTTGCGCGAATGTATAGACGCGCTCGATATAAAGCCGAACGGCATATATGTAGACGGCACGACGGGCGGCGGCGGCCATTCTTACGAGATAGCTTCGCGCCTCGGTGAAAACGGCAGACTCATCTGCATCGACCAGGACAGCGACGCGCTCCTTGCCGCAAGCAAACGTTTGTCTCCTTTTGCAGACAAGGTAACATTTTTTAAAAGCAATTTTTCAAACATAGCCAACGTTCTTGACGAACTCGGCATAGATAAGATAGATGGGCTTTTGCTCGACCTCGGTGTTTCGTCTTATCAGCTCGACACGCCTGAACGCGGATTTTCTTACAACAGCGACGCTCCTCTCGACATGAGAATGGATAAAGACGCTTCACTTTCCGCGCACGAAGTCGTAAATACATACAGCGAATATGACCTTCGCCGCATACTTTTCGATTACGGCGAAGAATCTTTTGCGCCCAAGATAGCCGCAGCCATCGTTGCCGCGCGCGAAGAAAAAGAAATAGAAACGACATTTGAACTTACGAATATAATAAAGAGCGTCATGCCCAAAAAAATGCTTGCCGTCGGTCATCACCCCGCGAAAAAGACTTTTCAGGCTATCCGCATCGAAGTAAATTCGGAGCTTTCCGTCATCGCCCCCACGATAGAGAGTGCCGTTGACCGACTCAACGTCGGCGGAAGACTCGCTATAATCACCTTCCATTCTCTCGAAGACAGATGCGTAAAGCAGACATATGCAAAATGCGCGCAGGGTTGCACTTGCCCGCCCGAATTTCCCGTTTGCATATGCAATAACAAGCCCAAGATAGCGCTCGTTACAAAAAAACCGATACTTCCTTCCAAGGAGGAGCTTGAAGAGAACCACCGTTCCCACAGCGCAAAATTGCGTGTTGCGGAAAAACTTTAAAAAGTAAAGGAGCAGACCATGCCGAAGCAGAAAACACCGTTAAAAAGCACTGCGACAAAAGAAAAAAACGACAGCCTCGCAAAAACTATCCGCAAAGCTTCAGTCGGCACGAAATATGAGACAACACGCTCCGAAGGTACAAGACGATTCCCGATATTTTTGGTGCTGGGCTTTGCGGTCTTGACGGCTGTCCTCTTGTCCATCATATTCTCTTTCATGCAGATATCACAGATACAGGCGGAAATCGCCGAGATGAAATCGACGATACGCACGCTCGAAAAAGAAGAACGAAAGATAAGCCGAGAGTTGGAAGGCGAATATTCCTCCCAAATAGAATCTCTGGCGGAAGATATGGGTCTTTCGGGCGGCAACCGCGTTACTTATTACATAAGCAAGGACGCTCCCACGGAAGTGCATGAGGTCATCGACCCCGACGAGGGCAAAGAAAGCTCCGATACACTTATGAGCGCCGTAAGCCGCAGTTTAAAACGATTTATTGAATTTTTGGAATAATTTTGGCTTGTCATAAATTATGAAAAGAAAAATATAAATATATTAGCATTCAGAGTGAGGAGATATTATGGTTTATATATGCTCTTTGCTCTTTTTGCGTTATTTTCCCCTTAAAGCAGAAAAGGAGTTTAAATAATGGACAAAAATACGAAAACGGATTCTTTGCTCGAAAAACCGAGTTTGAAGATACGCAACCGTTCCCTTTTTATGTTTATATGTTGCGTTATGGTCGCGTCCGTGCTTGCCGGCAGATTGATATATCTCCAAATAATCAAAAACGAAAATTATCGCCGCCTCGTCATAGAACAGATGGTCGGCGAGACCGTGATATCGGCTTCCCGCGGTTCGATAACCGACCGCAACGGCGTTGTGCTTGCCACTAATTACACCACTTATCGAGTTTTTATTGACCCCTCCAATATGAAAGATGAAAACAAGAATTTCAGCGACGAAGTGCGCCGAACCGTGGCGCAGGGGCTTTCCGATATATTGGAAGTTGACTACGATTTCGTGTATGCGGAAACGCAAAAAACAAAATATAAAGACAGAACTATCAAAAAGAACGTAGATAAAGCCGCCGCGGCTTTGATACGGGAATTTATCGACGAAAACGATCTTGCGGGCTGCATCTATCTTGCGGAGACCGCAACAAGAATATATCCTTTTTCCACGCTCGCTTCCCACGTCATCGGCTTTTGCGGCACGGACGGCGGTCTTTACGGTCTGGAATATCAATACGATTCCATATTGCAGGGCGAGAGCGGAAAGATAGTTTATGCACAAGACGCGCTCCACGGCGAGATGCCGTATGATTACGAAATGTATATCGACGCAAAAAACGGTGCAAACCTCACCACAACGCTCGATTACAAGATACAGGGCATACTTGAAAAATATTTGGAAGAGGCGGCTGTGGAATCAGGCTGTAAATCGCGCGCCTGCGGTATCATCATGGACCCGAACACAGGCGAGATATACGCTATGGCGACATATCCCTCGTATGACCTCAATAATCCTCGCGTACTTCCCTCTTATTACGACAGTTTGGTAGAGGGATACAAGTTGCAATACGGCGAAGATACGATCGAATATAAAACGGCTATCTCCACGCTTTTGCTTACAATGTGGAACAACAAATGCATCACGGATACATACGAGCCGGGTTCAACGGCAAAAATAATCACTACATCTATCGCTCTTGAAGAAGATCTTGCGAAAACAACGGAAACTTTCAGCTGTTCAGGCTCTTATAAAGTGAGTGGTTGGACGATACACTGCCACAAAACGGCAGGCCATGGCACGCTCACGTTTGCGGGCGGTCTGCAACAATCCTGCAACCCCATAATGATACAGCTTTCGGAAAGGATAGGCATTTCGACATATTCCGAATATTTCGAAGCATTCGGTTTTGCCGCAAAAACGGGAATAGACCTCCCCGGCGAAGCTTCGCCCATATACAAAAATGAGAGCGAGCTTACTATGCTCGACCTTGCGGTATACTCTTTCGGTCAGCGCTATAACGTTACATCCATAGAGCTTATCTCGGCGGTTGCGGCGGTCGCAAACGGCGGCACGCTCGTTACTCCTCACCTTATAAAAGAAATAAAAGACGACGACGGAAATATACTCGCTTCTTTCGGTAAAAACGAAGTGCGCCAAGTAATAAGTGAAGAAACGGCTGAGACCATCTCCTCTATATTGGCAGAAGGCGTTGCCACGAACGGCGGTGCGAAAAACGCTTATGTAAAAGGTTATTCCGTTGCCGCAAAGACAGGTACATCGGAAAAAGGCACCACGAGCGCCCGTATATGTTCCACGGTAGCTTATGCTCCGTCATATGCGCCCGAAGTGGTCTGCCTCCTTATAGTAGACGAACCGACAAAAGGCTCCATCTACGGAAGCTCCGTTGCAGCCCCCTATGTTTCCAAGATACTCGAGGAAGTCCTCCCCTATCTCGGAATAGAGCCGCAGTATACGGAAGCGGAACTTGCGAGTATGAATATGTCCGTTTCCAACTACCGCGGGCTTTCGCTCGACCAAGCCAAAAAGCTCATCTCCGAATCGGGTCTTAAATATGAGATCGTCGGAAACGGCGACAGCGTTGTAAATCAGATACCCTCCTCGGGCAGCCGCATGTCAAAAGACAATGGCAAGATAATACTCTATACGGAGGATGTGAAGGAGAATAAGGACGCGATCGTGCCGAATGTAGTAGGCATGACGGCGGAAAAAGCCAATAAAGTCTTGACCGACGCGGGCTTGAACGTTCGTCTGGAGGGTTCGACCGTCGGAAGCGGCGCAGAGGTATACTCACAAGATATCTCGCCGGGAACGGTCGTTGCCAAAGGCACCATAGTAAAACTTGAAATGCGATTTATGAACATATACGGCGACGATTAAAACTTTGCCGAAACAAAAATATATTATCTTGCGGAGGGATATATGGAATTTTTTGACGTTATATCCGAAAATGAAGTAGTAAATAAGGAAAAAATATCGGGCAAAATAGATATAAGCGGCGTTTGCTGCGACACCAGAATAATAAAAAAGGGCGAAGCTTTCTTCGCTCTTTCGGGCGTCAAAGATGACGGCACTTCATTTGCAAAAGAAGCTTGCGAAAAGGGCGCTTGCGCCATAATCGCGGAAAAGCCCTTTGAAGAAGAGCTTTCCGCGCCCATCATATTCGTCCCCGACGTTCGCAAAGCGTTCGCAAAAGCTTGTTTTGCCGCCTGCGGCGACCCTCAAAAAAAGCTCAAGCTCATCGGCGTTACAGGCACGAACGGCAAAACGACGATAACCAATCTTGTTAAAAAGATACTTTCCGACGCGGGCAAAAAATGCGCTATGTTTACAACTGTCGGATATGACGTGTGCGGCGCGTTCTATCCCTCTACGCATACGACTCCGCCGCCCGAAAAGCTCGCTCCGCTTTTCGCTCAAGCCGTTGATAACGGTGCGGAATATGCCGTTATGGAAGTATCTTCACATTCCATCGCTCAAAAAAGAGTGGGCGCGCTCGATTTCGAAGTGGGCATATTCACGAATATAACACGCGATCACCTCGATTACCACAAGACCATGGAAGAATACACTCGCGTTAAAGCTTCCTTTTTCTCGCAGTGCAAAAATTCCGTTATAAATCTCGATGATGAACGAGCCGAAGATATGGCTCGCAAAGCGCAAGACAAAGTATTTTTCGTTTCGGAAAAAGATAGCAGAGCCGACTTTTTTATCAAAAATATAGCTATCAACGTTCGCGGCATGAGCTATAAGCTCGCTTCAAACGACGGCGAAACAAATATATCCGTTCCTATTGCGGGGGATTTTAACATCTATAATACGGCGCAAGCGGCAATAGCCGCAAAGATTTTGGGCGTAGCCGAAAACGACATCGTGCGTTCGCTCGGTGCTTTCTGCGGCGTTGACGGCAGAATGGAGATGGTCTGCCGCGATAAATTTCCTTTTTCGGTCATTATCGATTACGCACACACTCCCGATGCGCTCGAAAAAGCGCTCCTTGCCTGCAGTAAGATAACGAGCGGCAAGCTTTGGTGCATTTTCGGTTGCGGAGGCAACCGCGACCGTGGCAAGCGCCCCGAAATGGGAGCCATCGCTTCCCGCCTTGCCGATATCGCCGTTGTAACGAGCGACAATCCGCGCACCGAAGAGCCTCAAGCGATAATCGACGATATAATCGTCGGCATCTCGCCCGAAAACAAGAACCATATCTCCATAGTTGACAGAAAAGAAGCGATAGAATACGCGCTCTCTCATGCAGAAGAAGGCGATACGATACTCCTTGCGGGAAAGGGTCACGAAACATACATAGACGATAAAAACGGAAAACATTATTTTTCCGAAAAAGATATCGTTGAAAATTTTACAGAAAGAAACAGGGGCTAAACGATGTATCTCGACTTAAAAGAGAGCGGCATAATGCTTTCGGACGCGGCGCGTTTTATGAACGGAGAGCTTATCTTTGCAACAGGCGAAAATAAAGCTTTCGGCGTTTGCACGGATTCGCGCAAGATAGCAAAAAACGATATCTTCTTTGCGCTTTGCGGAGAAAATTTCGACGGACACATTTTTGCAAAAACTGCCGTTGAAAACGGCGCCGTTTGCGCGATAGTCTCAAAAAAAACAAACGAAAACATTCCCCAAATACTCGTAAGCGATACAAAAAAGGCGCTCGGCGATCTTGCGGCGAATTACTATGCCGGCTTTTCATCGCTCACGGTCGGAATAACGGGGTCCGTCGGAAAAACAACGACAAAAGAATTTATCGCCGCGGTCTTATCTCAAAAATATAACACGGCAAAGACCGCGGGAAATTTCAATAATGAGATAGGTCTGCCGCTGACGCTTTTGTCGTTCGCGCCGCCTCAAAACGCGCTCGCCCTCGAAATGGGCATGAGCAACAGAGGCGAGATATCCAGGCTTACGCGGATAGCGCGCCCCGACATCGGCGTAATAACAAATATAGGCTCCTCTCATCTTGAAAATCTCGGCACCAGAGAAAATATAGCTCTCGCAAAGCTTGAGATAACCGAGGGAATGAAAGACGGCTCTTACCTTATACTCAACGGCGACGAACCTTTGCTCAAAAATTTAAAAAACGGCAAAACAAAAAACATATACGCTTCAACTATCGACAAAAACTGCGATATATTTGCGTATAATATAAGAGAAGAGCGCGAAAGCATCGTTTTCGATTGCACGGCGCGATATGCCGAATGTGAAATGAAAGATGTTGTTATCCCGACCATCGGAAAGCACAACGTTTACAACGCTATGTATGCCATAGCCGTCGGTCTTATCGTCGAAATGAGCGAAGAAGATATTCGCCGCGGTCTTTCCCTGTTTACACAGTGCGCCATGCGCGGCAATATCACGGAACGCAATGGAATAACGATAATAGAGGATTGCTACAACGCAAGCCCCGAATCCATGCGCGCTTCGCTCGATATGTTGAAGCACGTTGCAAACGGCAAAAGACGCATCGCCTTTTTGGGCGATATGCGCGAGCTTGGCGCAGACAGCGCGAAGATGCACTTCAACGTCGGCGAATATGCCGCAAAAAGCGGCGCGGATGTGATATTCACGTTCGGAAAGAGCGCTTCAGACATCGCCAAAGGAGCTATTTCAGTCGGATATCCGCGCGAAAACATCTTTTCGATCGAAGATACCGATGACGAAGAAAAAGCCTTTGAACTGCTTAAAAACGTCTTAAAACAGGGCGATGTCATTCTCTTCAAAGCGAGCCGCGCGCTCAAGCTCGAACGGATATCCAAAAAATTTTAATGCAGTTACACTTAACGGAGTTTTACAATGATAATCTACTTTTTTATCGCAATAATCGTCTGCTTTGTCGGCACGGCTCTGCTCGCAAGATTCTTTATACCAGTGCTGAAAAGCTTTAAGATAGGTCAAAAGATACGCGAGATAGGTCCTCGTTGGCACAAATCAAAAGAAGGCACCCCTATCATGGGCGGTATATTCTTCATCATTCCCATAACGCTCACGATGCTCGTTTACGCATTTTTGCGCATGGACTTTTCGACAGACGGAGCAAGATTCATTATTTCCGTAATATTTTCAATGCTTTTCGGAGCCATCGGCTTTTGCGACGATGCGATAAAGATAGCAAAAAAACGCAATGAGGGCTTGAAGCCGCACGAAAAATTCCTGCTTCAAGTAGTCGTTGCCGCGCTCTATCTTTTCCTTATGGCAAGATTCGGCGGGCTTTCCACAACGCTTTCGATACCGTTCTTCGGCATCACGGCGGATATGGGCAAAGCCTATTATGTCATCGCGCTCATATTGATAGTCGGCGTTGTGAACAGCGTAAACCTCACTGACGGAATAGACGGGCTTGCTTCGTCCGTTACGGCTGTTATAGCGGCATTCTTCGCCGTATATGCCATATCCGTAAACAACGAGGGCGCATTCTATCTTTCGGGTGCGGTATTCGGCGGCTGTTTCGGATTTCTCGTGTATAATTTTCACCCCGCAAAAATATTTATGGGGGACACAGGCTCGCTCTATTTGGGCGGTGCCGTTTGCGCCATCGCATTCATGCTCAACGATCCTCTCATCATAATATCCGCGGGACTTATCTATATCATTGAAACGCTCTCCGTTATGCTCCAGGTGTCATATTTCAAATTGACGCACGGCAAAAGGATATTCAAAATGACGCCCATACATCATCATTTCGAGCGTTGCGGCTGGTCCGAGAACACTATCGTAGCCGTTTTTACACTCGTAACGGCAGTAATGTGCGTGATAAGCTATATTTTTAAATGACAAAAAGTAAGGAGGGCGCTAAATTGACACCGCAACAACAAAAAGATCCTCGCAATGCAAAAAAAGCGCAGGAAAGCGTGAGCGGCAAACGCTTGACGCCTTCCAAAAATACCGCAACAACACAAAAAATGACTGCGAAAGCCTCATCTGCTTCAAGGACGACGACAAAAACTTCCGCTCCCGTGCAAAATAAAACAGCAAGACCAGCGCAAGCTTCCGCTCGTCAAAGCGCCTCAAAACGCAGTACAGCACCTAAACAAAAAATCGCAAGCCCCGTAGCAACAAGAACGCGCCGAAAGCGCACAAGATTTGAGATAACGGACACGGTATATCGCGTTCGTTCGGGAATAGATTCCACCTTTCTTATAATCGTGTTGATACTTTTGTGCTTCGGCACGGTCATGGTATTTTCATCAAGCTATGCTTTTGCCGAAAGCAGATTCAATAACAGCACATTTTTCGTAAAACGACAGACGATATATGCCATTATGGGAGTAGTCGCGCTGATATTCTTTTCATACATAGACTACGGCATATTGAAAAGATTTGCCATGCCCATCTTCGGCGTAAGCTACATATTGCTCTTCTGCGTTTTTTTGCCCGTAATAGGTAAAAGCGAAAAGGGCGCGACGCGATGGGTAGATCTGAAGATAATCACTTTTCAGCCGTCCGACGTTATGAAATTTTCGCTCGTGCTGATACTCGCGCTTTATTTTTCATATTTCATAGACAAAACAAAAAAATTTAAATACGGCATACTTATCCCCGGTTGCATAATAGTGGCGGTATGTGGCGCTACCATAATACAAAAACACATTTCGGGAACGGTAATACTGTTCCTCATCGGCGCCGTTATGATACTCGTTTCGGGCGCGAGCGCAAAATGGCTCGCGGGAATATGCGCCACGGGCGCTTCGCTCGTTTGCGTCATTGTTTTCTTCACTGACTACGCGAGCGCGCGCGTGAACGCATGGCTACACCCCGAAACGGTCTTGCAGAGCGGCGGCTGGCAACCTTACCAAAGCTTGCTCGCCATAGGCTCGGGCGGCATTTTCGGCGTCGGCTTGGGCAACAGCTACCAAAAACACCTTTATCTGCCCGAACCGCAAAACGACTTTATCTTCGCCATAGTTTGCGAAGAACTGGGTCTTATAGGCGGTCTTGCCGTAATAGCGCTGTTCATAGCGCTCGTTTGGCGCGGTCTTGCCATAGCAAAACGTGCGCCCGATACGTTTTCTTCCCTTTTGGTTACAGGCATCGTTGCGAAAACAGGTATACAAGCGCTTTTGAACATCGCCGTTGTAACATCTACCATTCCCACGACGGGCATCGCATTGCCGTTCTTCAGCTATGGCGGCACGGCGCTCATAATGCAGTTGGCGGAGATGGGCATCGTTCTTTCCGTCTCGCGATATTCTTCGCAAGACAAAATTTGATATTTTTCGAAAGAGGGCTTTAACACATGAAAGTAATTTTGGCTTGCGGCGGCACAGGCGGTCATATATACCCCGCCATAGCTATCGCAAATACGATACGCGAACACTATCCGCAATCGCAGATATTATTCGTAGGATCCACGCGCGGCATCGAAAACGATATAGTTAAAAAAGCGAACTACGAGATAACACATATCGATATGTACGGATTGAACAGAAAAAATCCGTTTGCAAATTTCAAAACGGCGTTCTATTTTGTATCGTCGATCATCAAAGCGAAAAAAATCGTTGCCGATTTTAAACCCGACTTTGTTATCGGCACGGGCGGATATCAAAGCCACGCGCCGATATACGCCGCGTCAAAAGCGGGTATTCCCTGCGCCGTGCATGAATCCAACTCCATTCCGGGCGTAGCCGTAAAAATGGTAGAAAAATGCGTAGACAGGATATACACGAATTTCCCGAACGTTCAAGACCAACTCAAACACAAAGAAAAAGTGCTTCGCGTGGGAAATCCGCTCATTTCCGAAAGCATCGTAAAGGCTGACGAAAACACACGAAAAAAGCTCGATATCCCGAAAGAGATAAAATTTATAGTCCTTTCCTTCGGCGGCAGTAAAGGTGCCGCGCCCATAAACGAGCATATCATCGATTTTCTCGGCGAATATGCGCCGCTGAACAAAGACGTTCTTTTCGTTCATGCAACAGGCAGTTCGGGCTACGAAGCCTCGCTCGAAAGAGCAAAAAACAACGGTGTCGCCGACCTTTCCAATGTCCGCATATTCGATTATATCTACGATATGCCGCTTTGGGAGGCAGCAGCCGATATCGTCATCTGCCGCGCGGGAGCCATGACCATTTCCGAGATGGCTTTGGGTGAAAAAGCTTGTATATTTATCCCTTCTCCGCACGTTACGAACGGTCATCAATACCAAAACGCGAACGTACTCGAACAAGCCGACGCAGCGACATTGATAGAGGAAAAATATCTTTGCAACGATATTCTCAAAAAGAGTATAGAAGATATACGCTTTACCGAAAAAGGCGATATCATGCGAAAAAATATCAAAAAATTCGCAATGTTCGGAGCATCCGAAGTGATATTCGATGATATGGAGTCTATCATCAAAAAGAAAGCGTCATCACGCAGATCGAGCAAGGGCAGTAAAAAATGAACAGTCCGCAAACAGACCCGCTCTATCGAATCAAGCTGAGATATTTTATTATAAGCGCCTTTTTTCTTGTTGCAACAGTGGCTTTCGTTGTAATTTTTATGCTTTTTTTTCGTATACAGAATATCGAGATAGAAAACTGCTTCTACTCATCTCAAGATAGCGTTTTGGCTTCGACTCAGCTCAAAAACGGCACGCATATCTACGCAATAGACAAAAGCGATATCGCCGCAAAGATAATGAAAGAAAACCCTTATGTAAGCAATGTGCGCATCACTCGCAAGGGCGCTCAAACTCTTTGCATATCCATTACCGAGGACGCGCCGCGATTCTATATCATACACGACGATAAATATGTGGTCCTATCGGGCAAGCTTCGCGTTTTGGCTGAATTTGAGCTTTTTGGAGAGATGTCATCTCTTTCCGTTGCTCCCATATCCATTCCGAACGTCAAGGAAGCAACGATTGGCAAGACCATCGTTTTCGAAAAAGAGAGCGAGGAAAACGGCAAGGAATGTATAGAGCTTTTGTCGCTCGTGGAAGATTCCGCACTTGCGGGCTGCATGACCGCCGCCGACATTTCCCAAAGGTTCGACTTGCGTTTCACCTACAAGGATAAATACGAGATACGCTTCGGCTCTCCCACAAAGTTCGAAAGCAAGCTTTCGCTCGTTATCGATACTATAAAAGCGCTCGAAGATCCGCTCAACGGCTACTCTACGGCAAAGGGTATAATACACGCTTCGGTAACGAATAATTCGGGCGTTGCCGAAACATCATTTGAGCCTACAGGCTCGATATCTTAAACTTGCAATGCATTTTTTTGCAAAAATACCATACATTTTTAGCAGAATGTGCAAAATACTCGTACAAGATCATTTTTTTCCTTATAATTTAAAGAAATTTTTCAAAAACATCTTGTAAATAAACATTTTTTATATTATTATATTATTATAATAATTGTTTTAGTATGGATTTTTATCTGTGTAAAATTCAGGAGGTTACATAAAATGGGTTTCGAATTTGATTCAAACTTTGACAATGGTGTAAATATCAAAGTCATCGGTGTCGGCGGCGGCGGCGGTAACGCTGTAAACCGCATGATCGAATCCGGTGTTCAGGGCGTTGAATTTATCGCTATCAACTGCGACAAGCAGGTTCTTCTTAAATCTAATGCCCCCACAAAGATCGCTATCGGCGAAAAAATCACTAAAGGTCATGGCGCAGGCAGCAAGCCCGATGTAGGCGGACAGGCAGCCGAAGAAAGCATGGACGATATCGCGAACATCATTCGCGGTGCAGATATGGTATTCATTGCAGCAGGTATGGGCGGCGGTACCGGTACAGGCGCAGCTCCCGTAGTTGCAAAGATTGCAAAGGAAATGGGTATACTCACAGTAGGTATCGTTACAAAGCCTTTCGTTTTCGAAGGCAAAAAACGTATGATGCAGGCTGAAGCAGGTATCATACAGCTCCGCGATTATGTTGACTCTCTCGTTGTTATCCCCAACGAAAGACTCCGCCAGATCTCCGAAAATAAGATCACTCTTCAGAACGCATTTGAATATGCAGACGATGTTCTTCGTCATGGTGTTCAGAGTATTTCCGACCTTATCAACGTTCCCGGCATCGTAAACCTTGACTTTGCAGACGTTTCTTCCGTTATGAGAGACGCAGGCTTTGCTCACATGGGCGTAGGTACGGGTACAGGCAGAGATAAAGCTGAGATCGCAGCTAAAGCGGCTATCTCCAGCCCGCTTCTCGAGTCCTCTATCTCGGGCGCAACAGGTATCATCGTTAATATCACGGCAAGCCCCGACATCAGCCTTGACGAAGTTACAACAGCTTCTTCTATGATCACGGACGAGGCTCATCCCGATGCAAACATCATTTGGGGTGCTGCGTTCGATCCCAATCTCGAAGATACTATCAAGGTTACTGTTATCGCAACAGGTTTCTGCGATGATAACAAGAAACAGCAGGCAGGCACAACAACTTCAGGTTGGAGCTTCGGCACAACTCAGACAACAGCTGGCGCTCAGCCCGCAAGCGAAGAAACAAAAGCAGAGCCTGAATCTCAGCCCGTTGTTTCCGATGATTATATCAACGATATCTTGAAGATCCTCGGCCACGGCAAGAACTGATAGAACAGAATATTTTAAGAAAGGAACGCAAAAAAAGCTTTTACCGCTTTTAGCGTTCCTTTTGATTTTTTATCGAGGTGGAAAAAATGAAAGAATTAAATATCCGCAGAGCCACGGAAAACGATATACCCGTTGTAGACAAATTGCTTTATCAAGTACACAAGGTACACAGCGACGCTCGCCCCGATATTTTTAAGCAAGGTGCAAAAAAATATACCGATGAACAGCTTAAAGATATATTTGCAAACGAGCTTACGCCCGTTTTCGTTGCGGAAAAGGACGGCGAGGTATTGGGCTACGCTTTCTGCGTACACAAGCAATTTATAAACGACAACAACATGACGGATATAAAAACGCTCTATATCGACGACCTTTGCGTCGATGAAAATGCGCGCGGCGCACATATCGGCACAAAACTTTACGAATATGTTTTGGATTTTGCAAAGAACAACGGTTATTACAATGTTACGCTCAACGTTTGGGCAGACAACGCAAGCGCCGTCAAATTCTATGAAAAGATAGGTCTTAAAATACAAAAGATAGGCATGGAGAAGATACTTTAAGATATCTTTTCAGAAAATAAAATGCACCGCAAAAGAAGTTTTCTTTTGCGGTGCATTTTCTGTTTTATTGCAAAAACTTTTTATCATTAAAATTTAGGGTCGATGAGCTTTATCGTGTCCAAAGGTTTTAAGTTGAATTTCGCGGCGATCTCCTCGCAACGTTCAACATCTTTGACATTGGCAAATACATCGGCTTCATGCGCGTCCAATCCGAGGACCACGCTGTTTCCGACTTCGCTCGCTATCTGCCAAAATCTTTCGTCGGGATAATTTCTTCCGCCTCTTACGCCGAGGCAGTTTATTTCGAGCGGTATATCCATCTCTTTTGCCGCAACGCATATCTTTCTCATCTGCGTTACGTAATTTTCATCGCTTCCATCGTAATTCAAAACGTCGGGGTGAGCAACATAAGAAAATCTTCCCGTTTTTATACCTGCAACGACCTGATCTACGTATCTTTCCAAAACATCGTCGCCGTTACCTTCTTTCATAACGTGCGAACGCTCTTTTGCATCGTCTGTATAATGCTGACCGAGAATGAGATATTCATAATCGAACTGTTTCAAAAATTCTATCGTCTTATCGAAATGAGACGGATAATATTCAAGTTCGAATCCAATGTGTATCTCTATATCGTTCTTATATTCTTCACGCAAAGCCTTGAGCGTGTCTATATATTCGCTCACTTCATCGGGGCGCATACGTATCCTGTACGTGAAATCGTCGTCAACTATATACGTTCCGTGGTCGGAAAAACCCAGCACCTTATAACCCGCTTTTATAGCTTCTTCGATATATTCGCGTTCTGTTCCCTGCGCGTGCTTGCATCTTGTTGTGTGTGTGTGATAATTGGCAAACATTTTTTCTCCTTTATAAAATTTACCGAGGCGTATCGCCTCGGTAAAAAAATCCGTTATCAATCTACAACGTTTCTGTTTTCCTCAGCTGTTTCGGAAATATAAGAAAACTTTGTGGAACTTGTGATGATCCTGTTATCGTTCTCGACCGTCGTTACGAGGTTTTGAAGCAAAAGGTTCGTTATACCCGCTTTGCCGAGTTCGTGAACAGTTTTAGAGTCGGTCGTAAATTCATATTCGACCTTGTTTATACTATACACAAAAGTTGTGTCTTTTATAACATACGGTGTGTTGTCATAAAAATCATTCATAAAGTCATAGATAGCAGAGCCTACGGAAGATATCGTAAGACCGTCAGCCAAAACGACTCTGTGTATCTTGCTGTAATGAAGGTCCTTTATCGTGTATTCCTTCTTTGCGTCAACATGACGGAAGCTGTAATCATATGCGTTGTCGTCATATATATCGAGCCACTGTATCTTTGCTATCTTTTCGGGAAGTTCCTTGTTCGTTTTGGCAAGTTCTTCTTTGATAGCTTTTTCCATCTGAAGGTTGGCACGAGTTACGCTGTAACTGTCCGTTGCGGAAATAGTGGAGTAGATATATATCTGAAAGTCTATATCATTATCTCCGTTAGAGCTGTTGCGGACCGCATTTACTTCGTATCTGCCGCTTGTTTCGTTACGCTTTGTATAGCTCATAACGGTGAAGCTTTCGCCGGGATATTGGTCTGTAAGATAATTGTTTATCTTAGCCAAAGTTTTATCCGACGCTTGACAAGATGCTGCGATCGCAATGTAAAGCCCGAGCAAGAAAAGCGCTGCAATTTTCTTAATATTCTTCATAAAAAATCTCCTATAAAATTTATCGGGGCGAAATTTATATACCGAAAAGAAATCCCTTTTTTTCTCCGATGTACTAAAAAATATATCTGAAATCTTTGTGTTTTCAAGTGTGATATCGGCTTTTTTTCATAAACATACTACTGTATTGTATATTATAAACTATTTTTGTCAAAAAATCAATAGTTTTTAAATTATTCCTTCGAATAGCTTCCTCTATACGGAAAAGTTTTCGTTTACAGTACAAAAAACGAGGGTATAATCATAAATATCAACAAAATCAAGGAGGTATTTTCTATGCTCGGAACAGAGATAGCAAAAATAAGCGCGACCGAGATATTGGATTCGCGCGGATATCCGACGATACTTTGCAAGACGACGCTCATCTGCGGCGCGGAGGGTTCGGCAAGCGTACCCAGCGGCGCTTCGACAGGCAAAAACGAAGCTTTTGAAAAACGCGACGGCGGAGAGCGATTTTTCGGCAAGGGGGTCGCAGACGTTTGCAAAAGTACGGAAGAAGAACTTTTTAAATATATAGAAGGGGCTGACGCGGCAGATCAAAAATTGTTGGACGATATTTTGATACGCGCCGACGGAACGCATAACAAGAGCAGATTCGGTGCAAACGCGTTGCTTGCCGTTTCGCTTTCGTGCGCTCGCGCGGCGGCAAACGCATACGACCTGCCGCTTTACAGATATTTGGGAGGAATATTCGGCAGCCAAGCGCCGACGCCCATGATGAACGTTTTAAACGGCGGCGCTCATTCCGATAATAACATCGATATCCAAGAATTTATGCTCGTGCCGACAGGTGCGAAGAGCTTTCGCGAAGGAGTGCGTATGTGCGCCGAAATATACGCTCATCTTCGCGCCTCGCTGAAAAAAGCCTCTCTTTCGACAGGCATTGGTGATGAAGGAGGCTTTGCGCCCGATCTGTCGAGCGATGAGGACGCCATAAAATACCTTTGCGAAGCGATATCTGCGGCGGGATACGAAAGTAAAGTCAAGATAGCGTTGGACATCGCCGCGAGCGAATGGGCGCGCGACGGCAAATATATTCTGCCGAAAAGCGGAGAAACGCTTTTCGCGGACGAACTTATAGAAAGATTTGCACATTGGGTGGAAAAATACCCTATAATATCTTTCGAAGACCCTGTCGGCGAAGAAGACATATCCGCTTGGCAAAAGATAACTCTCGCGCTGGGCAAACGCGCGATGCTCGTCGGCGACGATCTTTTTGTTACCGATGCAAAAAGGATAGCGCAGGGCGCGCAAGACGGATATGCAAACTCCGTTTTGATAAAGCCGAACCAAGTCGGCACACTTTCGGAAACATTAGAAGCGATCCGCACCGCAAAAAGATACGGCTTTAAAACGATAATATCTCACCGCTCGGGCGACACGAGCGACAGCTTTATTGCCGACATCGCCGTTGCTTGCCATGCCGATTTTATAAAAGCAGGCGCTCCCGCACGCGGCGAACGGACGGCAAAATATAATCGTCTTCTCGAGATCGAAAAAGAAAACCTTTAAGCGTAATATAAAAAAGTTACGCCGGGCGGCGCAAGAGCGATATGACTATCATATACTGTTATGGGACGATACGCTCATAACTTGTAAAAAATTGTCATATCATTTTCAGCCTCTTTTTGATTTGAAATCATAAAATCAGGTAAAAATACAATCAGAAAGATAAATCTTTCCTATTTTTCAAGCAAAGAGAGTGTGATAAAAATGACCGTTAAAAGAGGAGATATATTTTACGCAGATCTAAGCCCCGTTGTCGGCTCCGAGCAAGGCGGACTTCGCCCCGTGCTTATAGTTCAAAACGACATCGGAAATAAATACAGTCCCACAGTCATCGCCGCCGCCATAACGAGCAGGCTCGACAAAGCGAAGCTTCCGACCCATATAGACGTTTACGCAGAAGAATTTGGACTTGCGAAAAATTCCGTGGTGCTTTTGGAGCAGATAAGAACGCTCGATAAACGCCGCTTGCGCGAAAAGATGGGTCATCTTGACGAGTTACTTATGCAAAAGGTAAATAACGCCATAACGATAAGCTTCGGTCTTGCGCCCGAGCAATACGAGCATAACGATATCAGCGCCTCTGCCGACAACACTCCGAACGATATATACACTATCTGAAAAAACGCTCCGAAGAGCGAACCAACGCTTTTCGGAGCAAGTGTTTACATAAAATTCATATTAAAAAGATAAAATTTACATTTATCTATTGAAATAATTGAAAATAAAAGTTATAATATAAGAAAATATATTATAATCAGAGGTACTTATGAATCCTATTTCCATGTTTTTGGACACAGCTGCGTCTTCCGGTGATACAACGGGAACGAGCAGCGGTTCCATTTGGTCCATGCTCATCTCTTTCGGTCTTATCATATTGGTATTCTATTTCTTTATGATCCGTCCCCAGAGAAAGCAGGAGAAAAAAGACTCCCAGATGCGCGACAGCCTCCAGGTAGGCGATGAAGTTACAACTATCGGCGGTATCATCGGTCGAGTTGTAAGCATCAAGGACGAAACATTCACACTCGAAACAAGCCGCGACAGAACAAAGATGCGTTTCCTCCGCAGCGCTATTAAGAGCGTTGACGTAAGAGCCGCAGATCTCCGCGCTGCTGCCGAAGCTCCCGCAACAACGGAAGAATCAGCTCCCGCTGTTGAAGCTCCCGCTGAAAAGAAATCCGGAAAAGAAAAAAAGGCTGAAAAAGAAGCCGAAAAAGAAACAAAGTAATATTCAGATCTCCCGTCGCATATGATTTTATCAAAACGACGGGAGGTTTATTTTTTATGAATAAAGCGTTGTCCGCAAGCGCGGAGAAGGAAAAAAATCTTTTTTTATGCGCGGCAAAGGGACTTGCCGTTTCCGTTTTTACGGCGATATCGGCGGCAGTGTGCTTTTGTCTCATCTCGCTCACACTGCCCGACCCCGATAAATACGCAAAAATATTCGCCATGATCTCTCTTCTGCTCGCCGCAGGGGCAGGCGGTCATATTACGGCGAAAGAAAGAGGCAAGAACACTTTCTTTTGCGGTCTTAGCATAGGTTTGACGATAACAGCGATAATAAGCGCGTTGTTGCTTTCCTTTGCGTTGGAGATGAATATACCGCTCTTTTGCATATGCGTGCCGTGCGTCATCGTTACAGCCGTTCTCGGCGCGGTTACGGGCGTTGATATGGGAAAAAAGCGCAAAACAAAGAAACGCAAACGCAGATCTTGATAAATATATGCATACCGCGTCTTACAGTGATAATCGCTGTAAAAGGCGCGGTTTTTTGCCGCAATTTGATTTTTCGGTTGTGTAAAATGCGATTTTATGCTATGATATATATAAAAAAACAAAACGGAAGATATAAACATGAAAAATTATTTTATCCCGAACCATATGTTCGAAAGTATATACGATATAACCCCCGAATTTATAAGTTCGTGCGGTGTCCGCGTCGTCGTGCTTGACATAGATAACACGCTCGTAACATACGGCATGGAAGAGCCGACGGAAGAAGTCATCGCTTGGGTCAAAAAAATGCAGGACGCGGGGCTTTTGCTTTCCATCGCCTCCAACAATCACGCGCCGCGCGTTGACCGTTTCAACGAAAAACTCGGACTTTTTACCATGTGCGAAAGCGGAAAACCCTCTCGCAAAGCGGTAAAAGCGGCTTGCGCTCATTTCGGCGCGGAACCGCGCGAATGTGTCGTTATAGGCGACCAGATATTCACAGATGTTTTGTGTGCTTCGCGCTCCGGCGCCGTTTCAATATTGGTAAAACCGCTCCCGTATCCCGAAAATCTGTCTTTCAAATTCAAGCGCGTTTGCGAAAAGCCTTTTATCAGAGCGTATAAACGTCGCGAAGCAAATCGCAATAAGGGTAAAAAAAGATGACCATCGAAAAGATAAATATAATAAATTTCGGCAAGTTATCGAACATGAGCCTTGACCTTGCCGACGGAATAAATATCATAGAAGGCAAAAACGAATCAGGCAAATCGACGATATGCTCGTTTATAAAATTTATGTTTTATGGGCTTTCGCCAGTCGCAGAAGAGCGCGCGCGCCAAATAAGCTGGAACAGCGGCAATGCCGCAGGCTCCATGACAGTGCGAGAAGATACGCGCGTCTACCGCATAGAGCGCGAAGTCGTATCTTCGCAGAACGCCGAAGGAAAGATCTCCTATCGCGAACGCGCCGTCGTTTACGACGGCGAAACGGGCAAGCAGGCATTTCGCGGTGTGGCACCGGGAGAAGAATTTTTCGGCATACCTCGCGCCGTTTTCGAAAGCACGGCTTTTATCGGTCAGCTCGACGGAGCGCAGGTCGGCGGCAGACCGCTCGCAGAAGCGGCGGAAAATATACTCTTCTCCGCGGACGAAAGCGTCAACACAAAAAAAGCTCTCAAAAAATTGGACGAAGCGCGCGTTTATCTCTATCATAAAAATAAGCGCGGCGGTAAGATATACGAATATACGAAAGAGCGCACCATACTTGCCGAATCTTTGGACGAAGCGCAACGCGCAAGTGCCCAAATAATCAATTTGGAAGGTTCCGCAAGAGCTTTGACAGACGCACGTCAAGCCGCAAAAAAGGAACTTGACAGATTGGAAGAAAAGATAGCTTCCTATGAAAGATATCGCATCAAAACAAATTATTCAAGATACCTTGAAGAAAAGAAAAAGCGCGAAGTTGCCGCAGATAAGTTGCACGATATGATGACGCATGACCGTTACAAAGATAGCAACATGACGGACGAGCAATTTATATCTCTTATGGAAAAAGAAAAATACGAACTCGCCGCATTGGAAAGCGACTTTAACAATGCTTCCGCTTCGCTCGAAAACATCTCTTCCAAACTTGCCAAAATGAACTTGAAACTTGTAAGATTTCAAGAGCTTTGCGATAAAGATGGGCGCCACAAGCTTGTAAGCACGGCAAAAAATGCTCATGAAAACAAAGGAAAAGCGAAAAAACTTTTCATTATATTTGCCGTTGCGGCGATTATAGCGCTTGCCGCGGTATTCGTGCCTTATCTCGCCGTGCGTATCGTCGGGGCGCTCGCCGCCGTCGGCACAGCCGCGCTTGCCGCTGTTATGTTTATAAGAGCAAAACAAAACGAAAGAGCCGAAACGGCGATATACAAGCGCTTCGGTTGCAAAACGTTCGAAGAATTTTCCGAGCTTTTGGAAGCGGCAAAAAATGAAAGAGCAACCGTTTCATTCATCGAAGATTCCAAAGCGGAAGCTCTTCAAAAGAAAGAACAAGCGGAAGAACGCTTCGAAGCGAAGAAAGCGCGCATATTCGGCTTGCTTTCAAAAGCCGAATTTAATGTTTCGGGCAATATCGCAAATGATATAGACGAAGCGATAAAGACCGCTCGCAAGTCGTTTGAGATATTGCGAGGAACAGCGCAGGAGAAAAAGAACGCGGAAGCGAAAATGTATGATATCGCCGCCGTGCTTTCTTCGTTCTCCGACGAAGAAAAAGAGCGAGCACTTCGAGAAAATTTCAACGAAGAGGAGATGAGAGCGTTCGATCTCGCCGCGCAAAAACACGAGAGAGACGAACTCGCCGCGCTCGTCGGCTCACAAACGGAAAAGTTGCACGCCATCGAGTGTGAGCTTGCTTCCCTTTCGACCGTTAAAACCCGCCCTGCGGAGATAGCGCAGAGCATCAGCGCGCTTGACGGAAAAATAGACCATCTCACGGAAAAATTTGACGCATATATGCTCGCGATAGAGTCCATCGAGGCGGCAAGCGGCAAATTGCGCGATGCCGTTTCGCCGCAGATAGCGAAAACGGCAGGCAAGATAATGTCGGGCTTGTCGGGCGGAAAGTACCGCACCATCTTCATGGATTCCGAATTTTCCATGAGCTATTCGGATTCGGGCATCACAAGAAAAGCGTCTTCGCTCTCCGCGGGAACTTCCGATATCGCATATATCAGCTTGCGACTCGCGCTTATAGAAACGCTCTGCAAACGAATGATGCCTCCGCTCGTTTTCGACGAAAGCTTTACGCGCCTCGATGACGAAAGGCTCGCCGCCGCGCTCTCGCTTATAGAAGATTCCTACTCCAAAAAGGCTCAAGTACTCATTTTCACTTGCCATGGCAGAGAAAAATCTGTGTCAGAAAATTCCATAAGTTCAACTATCTTGTCAATTTAACCGATAAAACAAAAAACTTTTTGAATTTTGTGTGAAATATTCATAAAAGGTCTTTATTTTTATTTCGATTCGTGTTATAATGTCATCGTAAAGAAAAAAGTTCTTTACAATACACATGAAAGGCGACTAAACTATGAAGATCAAATTTTTGTTAAGACACGTAAATATCGACGACAAGACAAAGGCGATAATCGAAAAGAAGATCGCAAAGCTTGACAAATTCTTCGACGATGACCAGGAAGCAAACGTTACGCTTCGCAAAGCGGGCGATACGGAAATACTAGAGCTTACCATACATGCCGTAGGAATGATTTTCAGAAGCGAAGTAAAGAGCGAATCTTTCCTTCACTCTATCGACACGGCTGTTGACGTTATAGAACGCCAGATACGCAGAAACAAGACAAAGCTCGCCAAAAAACTTCGCGCAACGGCATTTGACAAGACTGCTCTGCCTGAAGATGAAGCTACTATCGATGTAGAGGAAGAAGAACACGGTCAGATAAGAGTTAAAGAATTTACTCTCAAACCCATGACGGTCGAAGAAGCCGTATTGCAGATGAACCTTCTCGAACATAATTTCTTCGTTTTCGAAGATCAAGATACAAGCAAGATATGTGTTACATATAAACGTAACGACGGTGAATACGGTCTTATCGTAACAAATAAATAAACTTTTTAAAGGCTATCGGTCTGAAAAGATCGATAGCCTTTTTATTATGCTCGCTTGTTTTTCGCGCTTATTCGTGGTATTATAATAGTGAAAGATAATGTTTAATAAAATACAAGGCAGGAATGAATATATGTTCAAGAAAAATGACACCGCAACAGTAGAAATAAAGGATATCACCTTGGAAGGCGCAGGCGTCGGCAAAACAGACGACGGATATGTGCTTTTTATCCCCCAAACGGCACCCGGAGACATCGTTAAAGCAAAGATTTTAAAACCACTCTCGTCCTATGCATATGCAAAAGCGGAGGAGATAATAGTTTCCTCGGAATCGAGAATAGATGTAGACTGCCCGGTATTTTCAAAATGCGGCGGTTGCGTTTTCAGACATATCAGCTATGAAAAAGAGCTGGAGATAAAGAAAAATCTCGTTGACGAACAGTTCGCTCGCATAGGCGGTCTGGATATCCGTTGCGATGATATAACAGCCTCTCCCGACCGCAACGGCTACCGCAACAAAGCTCAGTTCCCCGTTGGCAGAGATGAAAACGGTCTTTATTTCGGATTTTTCGCTTCCCATAGCCACCGAATAATAAAATGCGAAAATTGTGCGCTCCACCCCAAATTTTACGAAGATATCTTGCTCGCCATAAAAAAATGGGGCGACAGATATGATATATCCGCTTACGACGAAGTAACGCGCAAGGGTCTTTTGCGCCATATCTATATACGCGATGGCAGAAGCAGCGGCGAGATAATCGTTTGCCTTGTCGCAACGGGCAACACGCCAAAGACCAAAGAACTTATCTCCGCGCTTTTGGCAACGGGACTTAATATCGTAAGCGTTGTGCTTTGCATCAACGATAAAGCGGGAAACGAGATACTTTCCGATAAATTCCGCACTCTCTACGGCAAAGATTTTATGACGGATACTCTCTGCGGAGTTAAATTCAATATCTCTCCGCGCTCATTCTATCAAGTGAACCACGACGGCGCAGAAAAGCTCTATTCCATCGCCGCGGAATATGCCGCACTCACAGGAAACGAAACCGTTATCGATCTCTATTGCGGAACAGGTACGATAGGTCTTTCCATGGCAAATAAAGCAAAAAAACTTATCGGTATAGAGATAATCCCCGACGCGGTTAAAAACGCTTCCGAAAACGCCGCGCGCGCAGGCATAGCAAACGCCGAGTTCATCTGTGCCGATGCGGGCAAAACCGCTCTCGAACTTGCAGAGCGCGGTATAAGACCCGAAGTAATTATCGTCGATCCTCCTCGCAAAGGTCTTTCCGATGATGTTATAAAAGCCATTGCGGATATGTCCCCCGAAAAAGTAGTTATGATATCGTGCAACAGCGCAACAGCCGCGCGCGACTCAAAAAAACTGAACGAGGTTGGATTCGCACCCAAAAAGATGTGCGCCGTCGATATGTTCCCCAGAACAGGTCATGTCGAGACGGTAGTTCTTTTGTCAAGGAAAAAGGCGAAGGACTATTTGGAAGTAAACGTTGAAATGGATGATGATTTTTTGACGAAAGCAGAATCAAAAGGGA
>CAZFTE010000009.1:0-49576 GCA_964521785.1 uncultured Lachnospiraceae bacterium | reverse complement strand
GGTTCAAATCTCTAACACGAATTACTACAAATATCTTTTTTATAGTCTTCTCACATCAAAGGGCGATAAAAAAAGATATCGCCACAAAAAGTCTTGATTTTTCAAGGCTTTTTTCATTTCTCAGGGTCGAAATATCAAGATGCAAAAACAAAGATATAAAAACGCTGTTTCCTCACAGTTCAAAAATTCGAACTACGGCACAACTAAATAACAGCCGTCGAAGCGCATAGGAAAAGGAATTTCCTATGCGCTTTTTTTGCTATCCAATTTTAAAAAAGTATCATAATAAATTGCTATATCTATTCCCCATTATCATATAGCTCTAATCGAAATAAGTAGACCCTCAAAATTATGATTGACTTTTTTATTCGAATATTTTATAATAATATATCGGTTAGCCATAGATAACTAATATAAAGAATATAGGTCGGAGGCAAAAAATTGATCGAGAATATCATGACAGATGAAGAAATGACATCAAAAACAATTATAGGAAACAAAGAGTATATCGTAGAGAAAAAAGCTTGTTCTGACGGTGCTATGACATATTCGTTTATAAATAAAAACGGAGATTCTCAGATGAAAGTATATAATCTTTCAGACGGAATCAAATTGACGCATCATTCGGTACATACCGATCGTTCGTATTTGGGTACAGCAAAAAAGGGAAATATTATCGAGATACATCATTGTCGCGAAGGACGAATGGAATGTTCCCAAAACGACGGTTATCTGTATCTAATGCCCGGAGATTTGGCTATCGAGATCGTCAAGCGTAATACAAAAGAATTTGTGTTTCCGCTACAACATTATCACGGTATAACGATCACCATCAACACAGATATCGCCCCTAAATGCTTTTCATGTTTTTTGAAAGATGTTGATGTGCAACCGATAAAGGTCGCTCAGCGGCTTTGCGCCGAACGTTCTTGTTTTGTGATACGATCAAAAAATTATATCGAACACATTTTCTCGGAAATGTATTCCGTTCCATGCGAAAACAAAAAAGGATATTACAAAATAAAAATTCTCGAACTCTTTCTCGTTCTCAGCGGAATAGATCCAAATGAAAATAAATTGACCTCGTGTACCGTATCCGATTCTCAAGTCGAACTTGCCAAAAAAGTTGCCTCTTATATCGTTTCCAATAATGAGACTCCTTTGACCGTAACACTGCTCTCCCATAAATTTCACGTTTCGGAAACTCATCTGCAAAATGCCTTTAAAGGTGTCTTCGGAGTTCCTGTTTTTTCTTATATGAGGATACATAAAATGAACGCCGCGGCATTGGAATTGGTCAGAACGGATAAGACCGTTATGGAGATCGCCGGCGAAAGCGGATATGACAACGCAAGTAAATTCGCCGCCGCTTTTCGTGAAGTAATGAACGAGACCCCTTTTGAATACCGAAGATCGCATAGACACACAGACATAGAATAAACAAATGCTCCCAAACGACTAAAATGTTGTTTTGGAGCATTTTTCTGTTCTTATGGAGCAGAGAAAGCAAATCTACGGTGCTATAATGATTACCGCACAGTGAGATGTGCATTATTATATAATGATAAGTTAGCTTATGCTAACTGAAAGAGGCGTTAATAATGAGTAAAATAGCAATAGTTTATTGGAGCGGCACAGGCAACACCGAAGCAATGGCATTGGCGATTGCGGACGGTGTAAAAAACAGTGGTGCAGAAGTTTGTGTTATGACTTCAGCTGAATTTGATGCAAGCATGATGGAGCATTACGATGTGATAGCTTTCGGATGCTCCGCCATGGGTACCGAAGAACTCGAAGAGCGCGAATTTGCGCCGATGTTTGAAGCTTGTGAACCCAAACTCTCGGGTAAGAAGATAGCTCTGTTTGGTTCCTATGGTTGGGGCGACGGAGAATGGATGCGCGATTGGGAGGACAGATGCGAACGCGACGGCGCTATCATGACACACAGATCGATCATCTGCAACGAAGCACCCGACAATGAAGCATTATTCGCTTGTAAAGCGATGGGCGCTTCTCTTGCTTAAAAACTAACGATATCAGTTTTTATAAAAAGATAGGATATTTGCAGATGAGAAAAATAAAACAATTATTTACAACATTCGTAGCATTGATCATACTCTACGTATGCCCACTTTCCGTATCGGCTCGATCGTTCGATGATCTGACGGAAGGAATATATTATATAGATGCGGAGCTTTCTTGCTATGTTAATGCTATGGGAGGCGTGGAATTCGGTTCGCCGTTATTGACTTCCGCTTCGGTTGAAATAGCATCGAACGGAAGCAAAACAATGACTTTATATTTTACAAAAAGCCAAGTCTCCATATACGGTATAACTTGCTATACTTTTGTCGATGTTTTCCCTTCTTATGTTATAGAAACGGAAGGTATTAAGAGCGGAACTCTCGGCTATTATAGTGCAGATGGTACGCTGGTTACCGATTCAATCGCTTACACATTAAGCGAAGATACCGCCGAAAATGCCGGAAAAGAACAGATAAACTATGTAGAGTCTATTTCATTCCCTATCGAATATGAAAGCAATACATATGATCTCACCCTGTTTATCAATAGCAACGTAATGGGTACTCAATTCACTAAAGACGGTCATTCGGCTGTTTTAACTGTCAACTGGGACTCTCTCTCTTTTGAAAAAGACGAGCAAGCAAAGACCGAAGAACCTATAAAGGAAACCGAACTAGTATCGAGACCGCAAAATGTTGAGACTAAAGAAGGCCTCAATATCTATCATACGGAAAGCGATAATGATGTGATATCAAGCCAAGAACGCTCTGAAAGCGATACATATATCGCTCATTTGCAAAAGCCTTTATTATTTACGATAGGTGCGGTAGCGGGAGCATTTATCTTGATTGGTGTCATCCTTATTTTTATAGAAAAAAGGAGAAAAAAACTTGAATAAAATAAAAAGTATTATATGCTTGGCACTCAGCATTTGTATCGTCATTTTGAGCGGATGTGCTTCCTCGGCAAAAAATGCTCCTCCAAAAAGCGACGATGATAATAAAGATATCACCATAGTTTCCACATCGGTAGCCATTTGCGAGATATTGGATAGATTTGGCTTTGATAACGTTATCGGGGTCCCCGAAACTTCGGGAAACCTCCCCGAACGCTATAAAAATGTAAAAACCGTCGGTTCTCCGATGAATCCCGATATGGAAAAGATAAAAAGTTTGAATCCGTCATTGGTACTCTCTCCTCAAACATTGGAATCAAGTCTTTACGAAAGTTATCGTGCAGCAGGTATTACTTCCGCGTTTCTTGACCTCAGCAGTGTTGAGGGAATGTATAAAGCCATAACATCGCTCGGAGAATATCTCGGATGCGAAGATGAGGCGGCGCGTTTGAACGAAGAATATCAAGAATTTATGAGTAATTATTCAAACGGTATATCAGAAGAAACAAGTATTTTACTTTTGATGGCGTTTCCCGATGGATTTTATCTTGTCGCAACGGAAAATTCATATGTGGGAGATCTAATAAAGCTTGCAGGTGGAAGCAACGTTTACGGTTCTAATTACAAAGGTGATGAGAACGGATTCGTGAACATCAATCCTGAAGATATAGTGCAAAAAAATCCCGAACGCATATTTGTATTTGCGCATTATGCGGAAGAAGATGCGTTCAACTATATGAAAAACGAATTTGAAAGTAATATTTCGTGGCAATATTTTGACTCGGTGAAAAAAGGCAATATCACTTATCTTCCGTCAGAATATTTCGGAATGAGCGCTACCTTTTCTTGGTTCGAATCACTTGAATACTTGGCGCCAATATTCGGCGGTGGATCACAATGAAGAAAAGCGCAATAAAAACGACGATCTCTTTTCTATTGACTCTCGTCGCTTTACTTATAACGTTCTTTATCGCCGTAAATACAGGTGGATTGCATACAACATTCTCACAGATGTTAAAAGGACTGTTCTTTGAATATGACGAAACTGTCGCTATTATTTTACAACTGCGTTTCCCGAGAGTTATAGTTGCCATGCTCGGCGGCTCTGTGATGGCAATGTCGGGTGTTCTTATGCAAGCGGTTATGCGAAATCCTCTTGCCGACCCCGGTATTATCGGAGTCAGTTCGGGAGCTGCATTTTCGGCAGTGATCGTTTCATCATTCTTTCCGTCAATATCAATACTCACACCACTGTTCTCTTTTGGCGGAGGTATGATAGCTTTCATCGCTGTATATCTCTTGGCTTGGAATAAAGAAACTAGTCCTGTTAGATTGATATTGACAGGCATTGCCGTAGATGCTTTCTTTACAGGACTGTATCAAGCATTCAGTGCCTTCATGGGAAATACATATTCGGGTGCTGCAAGCATCATAAATGCCAACATTTCTCTTAAAACATGGGATGATGTATATATTCTCTTAATATATTCCGTTATCTCTTTTGCGCTCTGCTTGATAATTTCGGGAAAGTGCGATCTTCTTTCGCTTTCAGACAAAACGGTGATAGGACTTGGCGTTAATATAAATCGCACTCGTTTTATGATATCTGTAATATCAGTCTTGATGGCATCAGTATTCACGGCAATTATAGGCGCAGTAAGTTTCCTCGGGCTTATCGTCCCGCATATCGCAAGATTACTCGTTGGCAGTGAGCATAAAAAATTGCTTCCTTACAGCGCATTATTGGGAGCATTGGTATTCCTTGTTGCCGATACTGTCGGAAGAACAGTTGCATATCCTTATGAGATAAGCGCGGCTATCATTATGTCTATCATCGGTGGTCCTTTGCTGATCGTTTTGTTAAAAAGGAGCGATGCTGTATATGGAAAATAGAAATGCATTATCCATTAAAAACATACATTATTCATATGAAAAAGGCTCGGAGGTACTACACGGCATCTCTACCTCATTTTCCGTTGGCAAGATAACCGCATTGATAGGTGCCAACGGTTGCGGGAAATCAACATTGTTAAATCTTATCGCAGGAGTTATGAAGCCTAACAGCGGAAAAATATTGTTGAACGGTGTAGATACCTCTTTATTAAAACGAACAGCGGTCGCGCAAAATATTGCCGTGGTTCATCAAAGCAATACCGCGCCGAGCGATATGTCGGTAGAAAAATTGGTTTCTGCGGGCAGAACACCATATCAAAAGATGTTCCATTCTTTAAGTTCTAAAGATGACGAAGCCGTTCATAAAGCACTCTGCGATACAGATACCGTTGATTATGCAAAAAAAGCAGTCTCTTCCCTTTCGGGAGGTCAAATGCAACGAGTATGGTTGGCTATGGCATTAGCTCAGGATACGGATATTTTGCTTTTGGACGAGATAACGACTTACCTGGATATTCATTATCAGCTTGAAATCTTGCACCTTATAAAAGAGTTAAATCGTAAAAAGAATATCACGATAATCATGGTCCTTCATGATATAAATCTTGCGCTTGAGTTTTGTGATGAAGTCGTCATTATGAAGAATGGTAATATCATCGCGAACGGCAATATTGAAGATGCCGTAAATGAGACCATATTAAATGAGGCATTTGGTGTGTCTTCAAAGATTGTTTTGATAGATAAAAAGAAGTACTGCATATTTGGCAGAAACGGAGGTAATTATGAATAACAATTTAAAAAAGCAGACCGTCATCGGTTATACATTGATAGTTTCGGGCATTACAGCACTTATCTGCATTCTTCTCTTTGCATCTTTTGGCTATCAATTTGTTTTAAAACAAAATATTGAATTTGAACCTGAGCAATCGCCGAGTTCGTCGATAGTCATGTCAGACAAGATATCCATTCCGGGATTTGAAACATGGACGATAGACGCAAACCAAACGACAGCATCGACAAATTTTTATAACCCCGAAAAAAACACCTGCTATTTTATCATAAGAGTTGTGTTGAATGAAACCGAAGAGATCATATATGAATCCAAATACTTAAAGCCCGGACAACATCTGTATGAAGTTGAACTTGCCAAATCTCTTGAAGCGGGAAGCTACCAAGCAACGCTTCATTACAGTACATTTTCCATGACCGATATGACACCGCTTAACGGCGCGGACCTTCCGTTCGAATTGGTCGTAAATTAACCGAACTCTAAAGCACGAACGCTTTGAGAAATAAAAAATCGCGCATAGCGCAAAAAAAGAAAGGAGTACATTCTAATGTACAAAACAAAAAAATCTATTTTCGGGAAAATCATGAGCAGTGTTCTTGCTGTTTCAATGATCACATCCGTATCGGCTGTAACCGCATTGGCGGCAGATACAAACGCAACAGAGCTTGAAAAAGGTTCTTATACGGTAAATGCCGATATGAGCCTTTATGTAAATGCCATGGGCGGTATCGAATTTGCGAGTGCATTTGAGCTAAGCGCATTAACTTACGGTACTACCGGAATTTTCGAAAGCGCAACGCTTGATGTTGATGACAACGGCAATAAATCCGTAACATTGAATCTCGGCGTTGGCACAGGTTCCATATACAGCATCGCATTTCAGTCGTTTGTTGACAGTGGATATTCTTTGAAATACTACGACGCAAATCATGAACTTAAAAATGTTACTTCATACACTGATGAAGCGATCTCTATCACAAAAACAGACAAAAGCGTTTACGAGACAGATCGCGTAACATCTGTTACCTTCCCTCTTGAAATAGATACTGCCGCAACAGTCTTCGATAAAGCAACATCATCTGTCGTATCCGCAGGCAATACAGCCGACAGCACAAAGATCGTAGTTGATATGTGGATGGTTGTCAACAGCAACGTTATGGGTCTTCAGTTCTGCGACGGTAGCGGCACAGCAGGCTCAAATACATTCGACACAGCTACAAAATATGTTGCTTCCGTTTCCATCGACCTCGCTTCCGCACAAAAGATAGTTACAGAACCCGACAGAACAACGAATCAAAGCGCAAATGTAGAATATACCGTTAATGGCGGCTATGAAATAGAGATACCCTCCACTATTACTATCAACTCTGCCACAAAAAAAGGTGAATATACATTGACAGCTAAAAATTTCGTTATCGGCGAAAATGACTACGTTACCGTTTCCGCAAGCCAGGGCGGCAAATTAAAGAGCGGTTCCGATGAAATTGCTTTCACAAACACTCTTTCCGATGGCAAACTTACAAAGAACGGCGATACTCTTACAGGTACAGTCGAGATAACGGATTCTCCCAAAAATCCCGGTAAATACACAGGTACTATCGATTTCACTATCAACTATTACGTAGGTAAATAATTTTTTCTAAATACAAATGAAAAAAGTCGTCGGGCAAACCGACGACTTTTTCTCATTTGATAGGAAGACGGTTTCTCCAATCTCCCATTGCTTTTGCTGTTTTTTCGTAATACCCTTTTGCAAAGAACATACATTTTGCGGGGTCGATTCCCAATTTATCGCCCGTTAAAGCCAAAGCGATAGCGCGGCAACCGCCTGCGCAAAATCTCCAATATCGGCAGTTCCTGCACTGCTCGTTGACCTTTGCCAGGTCTCCGACCGTAGTGCAAACTTCCATAAGATATCTTCCGCACTGGAGCAACGGTTGTAAGCCGTCTTTCTTCACATTGCCGAGAACATCATTCTTCTGCTCATAATATCCCGACATTTGCATACAAGGAAAGACGTTTCCGTTTGCCGCCACGGCTATCATACCGCGGTTTCCGGGGCAAACAGGCAAAGTATCTCTGTACTCTCCCTCACCGCAAGTAACAGGTCTCATAAAATAGCTTTTCGTCTCAGGGAAAAGACATAACAACTGCCAAATATCCAACTTCATTTTATGAGGCTGTGTAATATACTTCTTAGTCAGCTCCAGCATAGCGTCAAAATATTCTTCGAGGTCAAGTGTCGCTCCGCATGAGTTTTCGTTCCAACGAGGGGATTCTGATGTGCGAATGATACGCATCTCCTCCACGCCAAGCTCGTCCATAAGACACGCCGTCGGAAGCATCGAATCAAGGTTATTGCGATGCACATTTGTCTGCACTTTCACCCTGAAACCGTTTTCCACGCACAAACGGATAGCTCTAAGAGCGTCTTTTTCCGCGCCTGCACGATTGCGAAGCCAATCGTGATGTCCCAAGCCGTCAAAAGATATCTTCATCAATGGCATACAGCCTATCTTTTTCATTCGTTGCAAAGCTTCTTCGGTGATATAATGACCGTTCGTGTTCAGTTCTTCAACGAACATATCGCGGCTGTATATCCCCTCGATGATCTCGAAAAAGTGCTTATGACACATCGGCTCTCCGCCTGTTATCGTGAATGAATTGATACCGCAGATCTGAGCCTCGTCCAACAGTTTCTCTACTTCTTCCAAAGAGAACTCGTTCATCAACGGCGCGTTATCTTTTGCGTTAAAACAATGGAGGCAATTATAATTGCATTTTCCTGTTATCATCCAGTTCATTGCGGGAAAATATCTGTTATCGCAGATCATATTTTGCCAAGGAGCCAATTTTTTACTTCCGCAAACGCAGGGAGCTATAAGCCCTCTGTACAATAGCGTTTCGGCTATTCCGTTTGTCGGAAGATCTGTTTTGCCGTCGCAAAGTGATAAAAACTCATATTCTTCCTTGGTAAGTCGTTGTGCTTCGCGAATGCCTTTTATGTAATAGGCATATGGACTGCGCCACCAAGAACGCAGACCGATATTGGAATTTAAAATATAATACATTATCTCAAACCGTTTCAGCTGTTTTTCATATTTTCGGGATGTTTGCAAAGCCACAGAGCATCTTTATAGATACAATATTTGCAAGTATTGCACCAACGAGCCACGGTGCCGCCCGCACCGCATTTATGCTCTCCGTTTCTTGTTCTGTCTCCGCCGCAATGAACGCATTTCCACTTACCGCAACCGCCTATCGCCGTTGTAACCATGTAGCCGTCGTGGTAACAAGCGCCGCCCGATACATTGTCCAATTCATCATCGGATATCTCACCTGTTGTTTGATGCAACTGTTCAAAATAAGCTTTTGCGGATTCCTCTGTCAAGTCCGCGATTCCCGCTTCCTTTGCCATAGCAATAAGTTCCGCAGGAGTTTTCGCCGTCTTTGCTTTTTCGATCATTTCCTTTGTCATTATGCTACCTCTCATAATTTAGTGGTTATTTTTTCTCTTTTCAGGGTGCTTACACAACCACAAAGCGTCCTCATAGGAACAGTATCTGCACTCATTACAACAAACAGTATAGTTTCCGCCTTTGCTGCATTGATGGATATTCAGTGCTCTCGGATTCTTGAGACGATGTCCGCAATTCGGGCATGTCCACAGTTCGCACATATCCGCTACCGTTGTTACGGGATAGTCATTATGATAGTAGCAAGTCGTACCACCCGAAACATCGTCCAATTCGTCGTCGGAAAGTTCACCTGTTTTAGCATGAAGCTGTTCAAAATAAGCCTTTGCTTCTTCCTCGGTCATATTCATATCGTTTTCTTTAGCGAGCGCCAAAAGTTCTTCTGACGTTTTTGTCTGTTTTGCTTTTTCGATTATTTCTTTTGTCATTGTCTTTCCCTCCTAATTATTTCGATACACCGCAATATCCGATGCCGCCGTCAAATTCCAAATGGGCACAGCGACCGCACCGATTGCCGTCACTACCACAATTCATATTCCACAAAGTTCGAAGGCTGGCGTTTGAATCATTATATGATTCGGACTTTTCAATGTTTTTATATACTAGCCAAGAATTGATTTGATATTGACCTGTAAAACATTTCAGCTCGCTGGTAACAACGGTATATCCTCCGTTTGTGGTACAGCCACCGCCGGACACATCGTCCAGCTCATCGTCGGACAACTCCCCCTTGGGTGCATGAATCTGGTCAAAATAGGCGTTGGCCTCCTCGGGGGTCAACTTCAATTCGTTTTCCTGTGCCAGTTTCTGCAATTCCTCCGGAGAATTGGCTTTCTTCGCCTGCTCGAGCAATTCTTTTTTCATTGCTTTTCCCTCCGTTATTTCGATACGCCGCAATATCCTATGCCACCGTTAAATTCCAAATGTGCGCAACGACCACATCTACCTTCGCTACTACAACACTTTTTCCACGTTTTTCGTAAGCTGGCGTTTGAGTCATTTTGCATATACATTTCGGACACTTCACCGTTTGCGTATTGTATTCTCCAGAAATTATTCTGATATTGACCATTAAAACACTTCAAATAACTGGTAACGGTGGTATAACCGCCGTTTGTGGTGCAGCCGCCACCGGATACATTGTCCAGCTCATCATCAGACAACTCGCCTGTTGTGGGATGCAACTGCTCAAAATATGCTTTTGCTTCTTCCTCGGTCATCTCCATACCGTTTTCTTTGGCAAGCGTCAAAAGTTCTTCTGTTGTTTTTACCTGTTTTGCTTTTTCTATCATTTCATGTGTCATATTTATGTTCTCCTTTTTAATTATAGAATGACAATATCATATCGCAAGAATTATAGCAATACTTGCATTTAAAAGATGGGTCGGGGGTATATCCCGCAAAGAATATTCTACCGCAAGATCTGCACTTTGCGTTATAGTAATATTCGCTTGCATCGTTTACATTAGTTGTTTGTTGCGGCTCATCGGAAGAGCCACCGCAACTTCCGCCCGAAACATCATCCAATTCGTCATCAGGAAGTTCTCCGACTGTAGGGTGCAACTGCTTAAAATAACGGTTTGCGTCTTCTTCCGTCAACTCGGTGTCGTTCTCTTTGGCAAATTTCATCAGTTCTTCAACTGTTTTTGCCTGTTTTGCTTTTTCTATCAATTTGTCAGTCATATTGCTGTTTCTCTCTTATTTTTTTATTTATTGGAGGTCTCACAGCTCCATACTCCGTTGTTGCGTTTTACATATAAGCAACTTCCGCAGCAATCCAAACGCGAATGACTGCAATTAGCCAAATGAGCAAATCGTTTACCCCCGCATATGGAGCAGACATAATTTGAACATGCGCCGTTCGGATCTACTTCTCGACCGATCATGGTAAAAAATCCACCGTTTACTTTTTCCAATGCTTCTTCATTAAGCTCCGCTTTTTTTATCAATTTTTCAGACATATGTCTTACCTCCTCTTTTGGCTTCGAAGCGAATCTACGGCAAAATCGGAACAATTCCTTTCCGAAATTTTTTTCTCATTGGATAGTTCTGTCGCAAATGGATTCACTATATCCAAACCGCCTACAACTTTTTTAAGTGATTCATCATCGAGTTCCACTATTTTTTTTGCTTCTTCTTTTTTCATAAGAAATTCTCCTAATATTTTTCGCCATTTCCGTTTTTACTGTATCAAATTACCGCATTTACAACAATAATAGTGTTCTTGTTGTTCTGTAAACCAGTTTACGCTTTTGCAGACCCGACATACGCGATTGATCGTTATCCCCTCATTGCCCAGCATTCGTATTCCTCCGATATCTGATAGGCACTGTATCATAGGTTCTTCTTCGCCACCGCTTACTGATTCCAGATCATCGTCGCTGAGCATACACTTTTCTTTCCGTTCCTTGTTTTTCATATTTTTCTCCTGTTTTACTGTAATTCTTAATTTCAAGTTTCAGACTTTAAAGTAAAGTCTAGACCGCAGTCTAAGCACCGACAACAGGTTGTGCTGACTCTATGAATATTACGCGATGGACAAAAAAGGACACCGGATGATATACGGTTTCGCTCCACCTACCACTTTTTCAAGTGATTCATCCTCAATCTCTATTACTTTTTTTGTTTCTTCTTTTTTCATAAAAATTTTCTCCTTTTATATGTTGTTTATTGTAAATACTGTTTTAACTTTGCCAATGCCGTATTGTGTAATATCTTCACATAGGCATATGAAATATTCAGCTGACGCGCAATATCTTTTAACGTACGCCCATCGTAATAGCGGCAGACCAATATCTTGCGTGAACGCGGGTCTAAACTTTCCAAAGCATCGGCAAGCTGTTCCAACATATCATCGTTCAGCATCTCCGACTCCGTATCGTCGGAAGCTATGATCTCGTCGTCGGTTTCGCAAAACTCCTTGCGAGCGCGATAATAATCAATGACCGTGTTGTGCGCTATGGTATATATCCAAGTAGATGCGGAAGCTTTTTTTGAATCGAAGCTGTCCCATTTTTCAAATGCTTTTACAAAAACATCGTTTACAAGATCTTCCGCATCATGTGGATTGAATACCTTGCCGAAAACATATCGCCTGACTTTTTCGCCGTATTCGGTATACAAAGTCTCTGTTTCAATGGTCTTATTCATAGAGGCTTTTCTCCGTCCTGAGGATCCGATAAATAAATATTTTCTTCTCCTGCGGCATTGACCCACTCAAGGTCGTCATCCTCTAATTCACCGCCGCCTTCGATAGTGTCTGTAATTATTTTTTTCAATCGAGGGTTTACAGCAAATCTTTGGTAGTCAAAAAGTGCTGATATGAGCTTTTTGGGGTCTTTTGCAGTCATATCGTTATCCCCTTTCGTTTTTCTCGTCTTTGCCTTTCACTTATTTATACGTTCGAACTTAGCAAAAGGCTAATAATTTTTTTTAATTTTTTTATTGTTCGATATCCAATCGCTGGCGTTCTACCAATTTCGCAAACTTACCGTTTAGAGCGATAAGCTCATTGTATGTACCGTCTTCCGCAATCTTTCCTTTTTCAAGATAGATTATCCTATCGCAATTCTTTATAGTGGAAAGGCGATGTGCTATAACTATCCTCGTGCATTTCAAACTCTCCAAAGAATCGGAAACTATCTTCTGTGTAATATTATCGAGCGCGGAAGTTGCTTCGTCAAGCATCAATATTCGCGGTTTAGCTGCGATAGCACGAGCTATCATCAATCTTTGACGTTGACCGCCCGATACACCGCCGCTACCCTCGGAAATGATCGTGTGCATTCCCATGGGCATTCTGCGAATATCTTCGGCGATGCCCGCCATCTCCGCCGCCGCCCAAGCTTCGTCCGTAGTCAACTGAGGAGCGGATATCGTAATGTTGGAGAAGATATCGCCCTGAAACAATTTTCCGTTCTGTAAAACAACACCTATCTTTCGACGGAGCGATTTCAGATCTATATTATTCAGATCCTTTCCGTCATAATAGATAGCACCTTTTTGCGGTTTTTCAAATCCCAAGAGCAAGCGCATCAAAGTCGATTTTCCACAGCCCGTAGAACCTACGATAGCCACATACTGCCCTGGACGTATCTTCAAAGAAAGATCGTCTATGACCAAAGGCATATTTTCGTTATAAGAGAATGAAACATTGTTAAGCTCTATACTGCCCGATACTCTTTCAACGACCAATTTGTTTTCGGAAATTTCAGGCAAGGTATCCATAAAAGGCTTTGCCATCTCCAAAATGGGCTTGAACTGCGCTATCGACATAGCGATGCCCAGCAAAGATGTAAATGTACCGCTGACCATGCCGTATGCCGTATTGAATGCGTAATAATCGGATACGGATATTCCGCTCTCCACCGCCATATAGTACATGACTATTACGCCTATCATGGATATAGCCGAAGATATAACTCCGTTTATACGCAAGAACATCGGCGGATTATATGTCAATTCAACTGTTTTTGCATAAAGATTAGACCATCTGGCATATGCGCGCTTTTCCGCTCCCGAAAGTTTTATTTTCTGTACACCTGTTATCAGAGCGTAACTCATACCGTTCTCTTTCGCGCTGAGTTCCATCTGCTTTTTTGATATCTTCATCTGATAAAAAGTCGTCATCAACGAAAACATCAGCGTAATACCGATAATGCACAGCGCAGGTATCACTAACGCGGGGGCATATGCAAATATCTGAGTGATATATATCAAAGAAAACAACGATGTCAATCCCGTGTTCAATACCGTTGAAACGAGCATACTGCAAAGGGATTGGATATTCTGCGAACGGCTCATAAGCTCGCCTGCGCTGTACTGCTTAAAAAAGTCCGCAGGAAGCGACAAAACACGCGCCATGGTAGCCGCTTGCACCGATATCTCCATTTTTGTATTTATCCTTGACATTATCAAAGATCTCACACCGCTTATCAGCAAATTACCGGCAGTTACACAGACCATGAAAATGCTGATGCCTATCAACAACCGAATACTCTCGCTATCAACGACAGTACCCATCAACAGACTGTTGAGCTTCGGTGTAAGCAATCCGATTAAAGATACAGCCAATGTCGCCAAAAGGACCAAGATATAATCTGACGTCGAAAGAGTGTCGATAATATATCTTGCCAATACGGCAAGCGTCAGCTTTTTAAGCGGAAACGGTTTATAAAAGCATATCGCCTCTTCTTCGAAAAGGTCTTCGTTCTTTTTATTTAATCTGAGCCACTTTCCGCTGTTTTCATCAAAATATACATATCCCGATAGTCCTTTGGGAATAAACGCGACCACCGCTCCATCGTCTTTTCGTGTGCCGAGGATAGCTCCGATAGCGTCTTTGTACCACCCTTTTTCCAAACGGATATTACGGCGCATTATGCCATGCGGGCGAAGCAAGTATTCCAACCTGTCGTTAAGACCTTTTACGGAATCGGGTACGTCCAACGGTTTCACCCTGTAATATTGAATTATCCGATCGATAGCGCTCTTTGCTTTTTCTTCGTCCGAAGTAAAAGCCGCTGCCATTTTTGAGCCTAATACGGCATCTGCCATGCCGATAAAAGCTTCTTTGAAAACGGCGTTATCGTTCTTTTTTCGCTGTTTGATCTGCTCATCAAACCAACCCATAAATGATACACTCCTTTCTCAATCGTTGGTGATAAGTTTGGTATAAAAACCGTTCAATGCCATCAACTGCTCGTGCGTGCCACGCTCAACGACATTGCCGTTATCCATAACGACGATCTCATCACAATCTCGTATAGTAGACAAACGGTGCGCAATAACGATGCAAGTAATGCCACGGTCTTTGATGGATCTTACGACGTCATATTCTGTCTTTGCGTCAAGTGCCGATGTCGCTTCATCCAAAATTATGATTGTGGGGTCCTGCGCCAACACGCGGGCGATCTCCATTCTCTGCCTTTGACCGCCCGAGAAATCTTTACCGCCCTCCATTATCTTATACTGATAGCCGCCTTCGCGTTGCATGATGTCTTCATGTAATTGTGCATCTCTTGCAGCCATTATCATTTCAAAATCTTCAATGGAGTTATCCCACATTTTAATGTTATTTGCTATCGTATCTTCAAAAAGTATAATATCCTGGTCAACTACCGCCAAAGAACCCGTAAAGACGCTCCTGTCGATCTGAGACATTGGCTTTCCGTCAAACAATATCTCTCCTGACCACGGCTGATAAAGACCCGATATAAGTTTCGAAAGTGTTGATTTACCGCAACCCGAAGTGCCGACAAAAGCTACCCTGCTACCGGGCTTTAACGAAAGATTGAAATTTTCTATCAACGGCTGTCCCAAACGAGAATAACCGAAAGTAACGTTCTTCATTTCAATGGCACCCGAAAGCTTATCATATTCGGCATCTTCATCCAAAACATCATTCTCACATATAACATCTGTGGGATATTCCATTACGTCCTCAATTCGTTCCATTTCCGTACGCATTTCCTGCAAGGATTGTCCTGCCGCGAATAAGCTTGTCGCAGGAGCCATAAATGAACCGAGGAATCCCTGGAATGCCATTACCATACCGACGGTAAATTCTCCTTCTATCGTTAAATATACACCGATTATAAGTACAGCAATATCTGCCAACGACGACACCAACTGAGGTATAAAGCCCAAATATTGATTCAACTTGGCATATTTGACTTTCTGAGCATTTACGCTCGCCTGATATCCCGACCATTTTTCGAAAAATCCGTTTTCCGCGCCGCCTGCTTTGATACTTTCTATCATTTCAATACCTGCAACGGTCGCGCCCGATAATTTTCCCGAATCTCGCATTTGAACTCGTGTGATATTAACTCGCTTTTTGGAAATTATCCTAGACATGAACGAATTTATCAATACGCTTGAAAGACCTACCAAAGTCAATATCCAACTATAACGTATCATAACGACCAAATAAAATATCATCATAGCCGCTTCTATCACCAACGGAGCAAATGTGCTTACAAGCGTTTGCGCTACTGTGGCGTTGGAACTTTTGCGCTGTTGAATATCGCCTGCCATACGTTGAGAGAAAAATTCCATCGGCATTCGCAGTACCTTCCACATAAAAGTCGTATTGCCGACAGCAGCTATCTTAGCGCTTATTCGAGCGGAATAAATAGTTTGGATAAAAGAAACCAACAACTGTATCACCGTCAAAGCCGCCAATCCATATAAGAAAGGCATAAACCAACTAGGATTTCGACCTGTCAATAATCTATCCAAAAAAATACGTGAAAAGGCGGGATTGATAATACCGATAAGGGACGTTATCACGCTTGTGATTATTGTGAAAACAACTGCCGCACCTGCGCCTTTTAGTCTTGAACCTGCGAAGTTGAGTACGCTTTTAGGTTTACCGCCCGGTTCAAACTCTTCCGTGGGTTCAAACATAAGGCAAACACCCGTAAATGATCTATCAAAGGTATCCATCGATACCTTATAACAACCTTTTGCAGGGTCATTTATGACAGCTTTGTTTCCTTTAAAACCGTTTAAAACCACAAAATGATTGAAATTCCAATGAATTATACAAGGAAACTTTCCGTTGTTTTTCAAATCTTCAAGTTCATAACGATATCCTTTTGCTGTAAAACCGTAACTTCTGGCGGCTTTCAACACATTTTTTGCGCTCGAACCGTCTCTGGATACGCCGCAATCGGATCTTACCTGTTCCAGCGGTATCCATTTTTCATAATAAGCCAAGATCATCGTCAAGCTTGCGGCGCCGCACTCCAGCGCTTCCATCTGCATAATAACAGGGACCTTGGCTACTCCGCTCGTCAACGGCTGTTTCACTTTTTTTCTTGCTTTTTCCATAGCATATCCCTCAATTCAAAACAAATGAAATAGGAGAAATACTTTCAACTACTATCTTTGCACTGTGAACTCCCGCTTCTACATTTCCGCTTACACGTATAACATAGACCCATTCTCCGCTATGCAGGTCGCCCACATAGCATATATAGTCGCCAATATCCTCGTTGACAACGATTGGCTGGGACGCCATCTCAAGTACAGTACATTCCGATCCTCCGATATGTACGGTCTGACCGACAGATATATCAGACATTTTTTCTTCTTTGACATACAATATCACGCTATCGTTTTCCGCAACTGCCACAGCATCGATAGTTGTATCGATATGTCCCAATATGCCCCATGCGATGGCACCGACCAATATCAATACGATAGCGCTCAATACCATCCAAACACCAGGATTCGATACGCGAATATAGTCGTTCAACTGTTCGGGAGATGATACTCTTTCAATGCTTTTTTTCGAAATATCTTTTCGTCCATGTTATTACCTCCATAAATTCTTCTGAATGGTCAAGATATTTTGACCATCCTGATATCGATAAGTAATTTCATCCATGCTTTTTTTGACCATGTATATTCCAAGTCCGCCGATCGGTCTTTCTTCGACGGAAAGAGTAGTATCGGGTTCTTTGCCCGAAAGCGGATCATACGGTATACCTCTGTCAAAAAAGGTGATAACAGCCGCTTTTGATTCGGGATCATATTCAAATCTTACCGTTGCAGGTCCATTATCTTTGGGATAGGCATATTTCGCAATATTGCCAAACAACTCATCTATGGCAATATCGATCTGAACTTGAGCTTTCGGAGGACAATCGATACATTCCAACTGTTCATTGATAAAATCCGTAACTTTTTCAATGTTCTCTACCAAAGCCTCAACTGTCAACTCTTTCACAGTTTATTCCCCCTTTACATCACCTGTATTTTCCGTCTTTGCCTTATACTCCAAGCAAAGCATAGTGATATCATCAAATTGCGGAGCTTCGCCTACAAATTCGTCGATATCTGCCTTTACGGATTCCAAGATTTCAATAGGTGTGTTATTTTTTCTTGCATTAAGTATCTTGCACAAACGCTCCATACCGTAAAGTTCGTTATTTATGTTAGTAGCTTCTGTAACACCGTCCGTGTACTGGAATATCTTATCGCCAACATCCAATGTCATGGTGCCTGCACGATATTTCATATCCTCCATGCCGGCCAATACAAATCCGGGACGTATCTTATACGCTTCAAAATCACCGCCCGCTTTGCAGATATAAGGAATTTCGTGTCCAGCATTTACAAAATTAAATGTTCCCATCTCCAAATCGAGAACACCTTCGAAAGCGGTAATAAACAGACCTTCGCTGTTTGCTTCGCACAATAGATTGTTTACGTCCGTAAATACCTTTCCAAGATCGCTTTCGGGTGTTGTGTGGTCTTTTATCAATGTCTTACCGATGACCATAAATAACGCTGCGGGAACACCTTTTCCCGATACGTCTGCCATAACGATAGCCAAATGGCGATCGTCCACCATAAAGAAATCGTAAAAATCACCGCCAACTTCTTTTGCGGGAGTCATGGTAGCATATATATCAAATTCTCTTCTTTCGGGAAATGCGGGAAAGATACACGGTAACATCGACGCTTGAATATGCTTTGCAATATCCAATTCTGCGCCAATTCGCTCTTTTTCCGCCGTTACATGAGAAAGATTGTCGATATAAATTTCCAATTCCTCCAACATAAAATTGAACGATTGGCTCAACGACTCTATCTCGTCTCCCGTCTGAATACAGATGCGTTTGTTTTCAAATACGCCGCAATCGGTTATTTCTCGAGTGAATGCCGCAAGTTTTCCAAGCGGTCTGGTTACAACTTTTCTCACAAAGAAAATATAGCTGAAAATAGTTACGCCGATGATAGCAAAGGATATCAAAAGCATATTCATCAAAAATGAATTTAAGTAAGATCTTACCTCACTCATATCCAAAATATATTGTATCTCCGCAATAGCTTGACCGTTTTCGTCAAGTATCACCGCGATACCCGTATAGTTATAGCCATAGTCATTATCCGTAACCAAAGGGGTATCGATGCCTTCGTTTTGTGCATAACATTGCCATATGGTAATATATTTTTCCATATCGGCAGGGTCATCGGGATTAGCCGCGTCAACATATAGGATATCGCTTCCGTATGCTATTTGATCAGCGGGGTCGTCTCCCATTTCCTCGACCATAGCGTCAATATAGAAGCAAACGCTGTCATCATCGGGTACCACCAAAGAAAGATATGTTACGTCCCCGTCTTTTTTCAGTTTATTGAATAGCGCCACCATCTGCACATATTCTTCGGTCTTGTCTCCGCCTTCTCCGATGACCGTTTTTACGTCTTCGACTCTCAGCATAGCGGCAATGGCTTTGCTGTTGACAGTTACTCGTTCGGCATACATCTGTTCCAAATATGATTTTGATGTTCCGTAACTAAACAGGGACACCGCAACAGTCAGCACCAAACCGACGATTCCCAATGAAATTATAAATTTAGGCAAAAGTTTGAGTTTCATTTATACGCTCCTCAATCAAGAATTTTATAGTAAACTTCCGCATCACAGCGGCATCGTCCTTTGCAATAGGGGAAATACAGTCGAGGATGATCGAACCATACCATTTCGGCTAATGCCAAAAAATCAAATCTATACTGCATAAGGCTCTGAGCCAACGGCACGGCATCTCCCTTTTTCCAGCAAATAATAAATACTCGGCGCACACCACACTCTTTAAATCGTTCCAAGGCAATACCTATCATTTTTGCCCCCAAGCCGCATTTGCGATATTGTTCTTTTACTCCGACGGATTGTATCTTTCCCACAGGGATCTTCTTTTCCGTGCATACAGAACGAATTTTCGAAGCGGGCATCTTTCCGTCCGATGCTATCTGCACTTCATCGGTTATATAGAAGTAGATATATCCTATCGTTTCGCCGTTTTGTTGCTTCAATAAATAGAAAAAAATGTTCGCATCGTCTATGCTCTTTTTTATCTCTTCCTCATCGTAAAGATCTTTTCCGACACATTCATCGCACAGTTTTTTTGCAACGGATATATCCTTGATATCCAACGGGCATAAGGAGAATCCGTCTATCATGATATCATTTCTCATCGTCCACCTCTTGTGCATAAAAGGATCTTCACACCCATAGAGATCTCGGAATCTTCTTCCAAGATCAAATGACGCAATTTTTTATAATCGGTATCGAGCCAATCGTTCCACCTGCGATATTGCATATCTTCGGAATATTCTTCTTGCAACAGAGCCACATCTTCGGGAAGATAAGAAAAGAAAGTTTGAAAAATATCATTTTTCCTTTCTTTTTCGTGGTTTCGACCGATGATATTCGAACACCAAAGTGTTATATTTTCGTAATCGCATTGTTCGAGCATATCCTCCAATGTCGCACTCAATCGACGGTTGCCCGAATATGGGTCTTTATCAAGAATATACAGAAAATGCTCCAGCAGTTCGTCATCATCTCCGCTCAAAGATGATATTTCATCATTTGCTTCAACGATTATCAATCTTCCATCGACGGCAAGAAATCTATGCAATATCTTTAAAAGCTCCTTCGGCTCTTTCAAATGCATCAATAAGAATGACAGATATATCACATCAAATCTTTCGATATCGTTTTTATCCATCATCTCCTGTAAGCTCTGCGAAAAACTTTCTTTTTCGACATCTGCTCCATAAAAAGAAAACTTATCATCTCCGAAATTTTTCTGCGCTGTTTCCGCCAACTTTTCGTTGTATTCCAACCCGATAACTTTTTTTACGTTATCGCGCGAAAATAATGTTTTGGTCTTAGTCCCGTCATTGCAACCGATATCCAAAACACGCAGTTGCTTTTTTTCATTCATCGCCTGAGTTAAAACGGGCATCTCATAAGGAGATAATAGCCTGTTTTGAATTTTCAGTCTTTCTCTTTCTTTGTTACGATCAAATACTGTCTGTTTTTGCACATGCTTACCTCCTTGTGATCTATATCACGATATATAGATAGTTAAATATCATTTTGCGTTGATAACTATAATACTTCGCTTTTGTTTTTATAAATTTGAGTACACCGTTATCGATCTGGTCGCCCTCGGAATCAAAAGGATTATAGCAATTTACATTATCGCGAATACGAAGAACGTATTCCCCGTCTTTTTCCATTATCTTTATCGAAACATAACCCGATCTTTTTCCGTCGTTCAAGCCGAATTTTATAATGTTCAACAGCAATTCTTCGCAAACAAAATTGATAAAAAATGCTTGTTTCACACCTATATCCCATTGTTCGCAGATGCTTTCGATATCTTGAGATATCTGTTCCGCACTGCGTTTTTCTATCGTATAGTTTCTTTCAAAGCATCGACCGCTCTGACTGTAACGATTCATTACGAAATCTTTTGACGGTCGTATGAACATTATCGATAAGCACACCAAACTGCAAATTATTTCGGCTCCGACATAAGCGATTCCCACGCCAACGATATTTTCTTGGGGAATGAACAACAAACCAAACAACACTACCGCAACACAGTTGCGGACAGCCGAAAGTATCGCCGCCGATCTTGCTTTTCCGATAGACTGCCAAAATGAAGTTACAATCATGTTGATTCCCGAAAATATCATACTTATCGAAAAAACTCTGAGAGCAAGCGTTCCCGATTTGATGGCGCTTCGATCTTCAACTCCGAAAAAACAGAGCAGATCACTTGCAAATATGCCGCAAACCACCGTAAATATCGCTCCTGCCACAACGGTTATCGTCAAAGCTTTTTTCAGCACCGCAAAGATGCCGTCCACATCCGATTCGCCCGCAAAAAAGGCTGTTGTGGTAGAAAGAGCGTTGGACGCTCCGTCGAAAAATCCCGCAGGAATAGTGCTGACGGTATATATAACGCCGTAACAAGCCACATATAACGGACCCATCGCTCCCGAGAAGCGAAGCAACATCGTATTGAATACCAACATGACAACGGCACCGAATATATTTGCGGCACCGATTCCAAAACCATTGGTAACTATATCCACTATCTCTCGGAATTTCGGAATTGCAACACCGAGATCCAATAATCTCCGCTTTTTTAAAAAATGAGTTGTCAAGACCAATACGCCAAGCATCTCCGCAATACATAAAGACGCTGATGCGCCTGCGATTCCCCATTTCAAGCCTTTCATAAAAATGATATCCAAGCTTAAATTGGTGATTATCACCACCGCAGAGGCAAACGCAGCTCTTCCGGGGTCGCTGTCAGTGCGAACGGAAACAGATAAAATGTGATACATTATAAATATTGGCGCAGAACACATTACCACCGTTAAGTATTGTTTTGCAAGCGGCTTCAGCTCTTCGGTTACACCCAATAATGAAAAATATGTATCCGAAAAAAGCAACGGCGACAAAGTCAATAAGCTTATTATCAAACCTATCGTTATCTGAACGTGAAAAATGCGGTTTGCCGCCTCAACATCAGCCTTGCCCAACATATGACCGATATGTACATTCGCTCCTACTCCGATAGTTACGCCCAACATGGCATAAAAAAGGAAAACAGGGGTAGCGATATTTGAGACCGCCAAACCGTCGCTACCCACAAGATTACCCACCAAGAATGCGTCAATGATAGTGCAAACGGTGGTCGCCAACGAGGCACATATGCCCCACAACAGGAAATGCCTGTATGCACTCCCCGCAAATTTGGTATTCATAAGATTCTCCGTTTCGGTCAAAAATTTACTCAATAGTTAAAATATCGGAAAATCCCGTAACTTCGAATATTTCGGAGATAGTATCGTTCACATTGCGGACGATCATCTCGCCCTGCTTGTTCATGACCTTCTGTGCTGCTAACAACACGCGCAATCCTGCCGATGAGAGATATTCCAATTCACTGAAATCAAATACCAACTTTGTTATGCCCGAAATGCTTTTTTTAAGTTCAGCCTCCAATACGGGCGCCGTGGTCGTGTCCAATCGTCCGCTCAAGCTCAATTCCAATTCACTTCCGATATTTCTTTTTTCGATGTTCATGATTTATCGTCCTCCGATTCATTTTTTGAAACACATTCGTTTCTTTTGATTGATTATATCATACAAAGCGTAAAAGCGTAACAAAAACGTAACTTTTTATATGATCTTCTGATTTTTTTGAGTTTTTTCGACATTTTTCACCCTATCAAAAAACAAAAAATGCTTTGAGTAATATATACTCAAAGCATTTTTAATAAGTTTATCCCAACAATTTACTCATATATGTGGCAATAGCGCTTTCTGTATCGCTTGCCATGCGGAAGAATTTGAGTTTCTCAATGTCCAAAAGTATGCATCCGCAATGACCCTTGAACGTCGGGAAACATATGATATTAAGTTGTGCATCTATTTCGGGGCTGTAATCCACTATATTGAGCGTCTCGCCGAAAAGCGCTACTCTTTCGTATGTACGCAACCACTTTGAATCCATATTCGGGAAGATACTGCCGAATGTATTGCCTATCAGATCTTCAAGCGCTACCTTTTCAAGTTTTGCGAGCGCGGGGTTGACATAGCGGAATATCCAATCTATCGCGGTATTTTCCGTATCGAAAACCATTTCTATATCGGTAAAGGCTATCGGAATATTGTCAAACACTTTATAATGTTCGAGGTAATCCATATCGCTGTTTGCCTCTTGCTGAGCAGATAAACTGCGATAGATACGTTCTTTCTTCTCAAAATATTCGTGAACGATAGCCGCCTTGTTGTATTTTGCATAATCGAGCGTTTCGCCGTTCATAAGATTTACTTTGTCTGTAATATTAAATATTGCAATAACAGCTACCAAACAACCCTGTTTGATAAAGACGAAATCCTCTCCGAGCTGAGGCGCGAGCCTTGTCATAGTAATTCTTGTTTTGTATACTTCTTCTTTGGAAATATGGATATATGCATAATTGTCTTCCATAGAAACATACAAAATAGAGTTTACATTTATTGTCATGGGCGCACCGTCAACCTGCACGGTTACTGTCTTTATCGGTTCCGAAGGGATCTTTTTCTCTTTTTTCATCTTTCTTCCTCTTTCTATTGTAAATAAGATACGAGATATCGAGAAGGTTGTTTTTGTAGTATGTTCCATACTACAAAAATGGATGTACATCCATTTTTGCGATCATTTGTTTACTCCTCAACTTTTTATATACATTATATCACATTTTATGCATTTAGTCAAGCCAAAGGGGATATTTTCTAAAAAATGATTGTAAATTTGTCATGAATTGGGATATAACCTTGAATATATATATATATATACCCAAATTATGTATAATAAATCAAATAAAGGTGCACCCAGTTATGGCATTTTTTGTCTTTCAAAAAATAAATAAGCACCCCTTTTTCGGGGGGTGCTTATCTTCATTTGGCAAGACTCAAGAACTTCGGTATGAGTTCCGCGTCTTTTAGACCTTTTTTGTATAATTTTTTCATAGCATAAACATCGCGTGTCAATGTGTCCATTCCGCATATATCATCGGGTGCTATGAGCAAAAGCTTTCCCTGCTTCTCATATTCTTTCGCGGCGGCTATTCCCGCGTTGTATCTCTCGGCTCTGTTGCTTATCGCTTCTGCCGATTTGGGATATCTGCGTCTTATTCTCGCACCGAGTTTTTTGTCCGATTCGGGCGTTCTTATTGTACTTCTCGGCTTGGTTACAATAAGCACCACTTTGTCGCAACCCATGTCAAAAGCTTTTTGTATCGGTATGGTATCGCTGAGCGCTCCGTCGTAATACGGCACACCGTCGATTACATACGGTCGGCAAACGAACGGTATGCAAGAAGAAGCTTTAAAAACATCGTATCTGTCCTGTGCCATATCGCTTCTGTCAAAATATTTCGCTTCGCCCGTTATGGCATTTGTCGCGATAGTTATAAACTCTGTTTTATTTTTTGTAAAAGCGTCGTAATCCAAAGGGTCTTCGCCGTCGGAATTGCTGAGGACACCGTATATATAATCGAGGTCGATATAAGATTTTTTCGTTATGAAATTATGAACGCTCATATATTTTTTGCGTCCCGAATAATCGATATAGAAACGATAATTTCGTTCTTTCTGCCCTGCCAAAAAAGAGGACACATTTGCACTTCCCGCCGAGATTCCCATAGCGACATCGAAATTTACCCCGAGTTCTATGCAACGATCCAAAACTCCGCTCGCATATATTCCGCGAAGTCCGCCTCCTGTGTCTATTACGCAAGTTTTCATGCTTCTTTTTTCTCCTTTTTATCTTTTATGTGAAATTTGGATTCGGTGCCATTCTTGAGTCGCACAAAATTTGCTTTGTGGCGATATGCCATAAAGAGCGCCATCGCCGTAGCTATTACTATCACGACAGCAGGCTCTTTAAAAAGTATCATCAATATCGGGCAAAAAAGCATTGCGACCACAGTCGAAAGCGACATATATTTTGTCGTTAAAAGCAATATTATCATAAGCGCGGTGGATATCATTCCCACTTTCCAATCTATTACCCACATCGTAGAAAGACAAACGAGAAAGCCCTTGCCTCCCTTAAATCGGTAGAACAACGGGTATGCATGACCGAGCATTGCAAATGCACCTGTATATGCGGCGCCGAGCTGATACGAATCATAAAATCTGCCGAACAAAAGTGCAAATATCACTTCGACAACAGCCGCTTTTGAAAGGTCGAGTACAAACACCACCCAAGCCCACTTGCCTCCGAATGTACGTTTGAAGTTCGTAAACCCCGGGTTCCCGCTTCCACATTCTCTTATATCTTTGCGGTATACCGCTTTCGATATCGTTATCGCCGGGTTGAATCCCGCGACCAGATATCCGCATATCGCCGCCATTATAAAAAGTAAGATCTTCATAAAGTTTCCCCTCTTCACTCTATTATGATGATATAATCGTATACATCTTGACCGCCGTTTATGATATAAATTTCTTTGCCTTTGTAGTGCGTATCTATATACGTTTTAACTTTTTCCGCTTCTTCATCTGAAACAGTATTACCGTATATCACTATACATATATCGTGCTGTGAAAGCTCAGCCTTATCTATCATACAACAAGCAGTCTCTAAACGGTCTTTGCTTACCGAAAGAATGTCTTTGCCTATAAAACCGATATAATCTCCAACGGTCATCTCTTTTCCGTCCATAGAGGCTTCTCTTACACAATGCGATATCTCCGCGGTTATAACACCTTCCATCGCCATCGTAAGGTCATCTGCGATCTCGTCGGTGTTTCCCGAACCTGTATCGAGCATGGAAAGAGAGGCATATCCCGCGCCTATCGTCGTACTTCTTATAATGCGCACATCGCTGTTTTTGTAAAGCTTTGCCGCTTGCTCTGCCGTAAGTATTATATTGCCGTTATTGGGAAATACGAATATGGTGTCCGCATTTACCTCATCGAAAGCATCTATAAAATCTTCCGTCGAAGGGTTCATGCTCTGTCCGCCGTCCACAACGATATCGGCTCCGCGTTCAAGAAAAGTCTGTTTCAGACCCTCTCCCGAAGCGACAGCTACGACACCGTATTTTTTGCGTTCCTTAGAAGATGCGCTCTTCTTTTCTTCGATAACGGTATTATTATGTTGCAAAGACATATTTTCTATCTTTACTTTAAGAAATTCTCCGTACTGCTGGCAAAATCCCAATACGTTCTGAGGTGTCATTGTATGTACGTGTATCTTGACAACACTTCCGTTGCGAACGGTAACGATAGAATCTCCTATCGTTTTAAGATAATCTTTTATAATATTCACATCGAACGCTTCGATATCTGTTTTTGAACGCTGTAAACGAACAAGAAGTTCTGTGCAATATCCAAATTCAAGCACACTGTCCTCATCGAATGCATCAATGTTCAGTTCTTGCGCTTTTTCCGCTGTCTCTTCGATATCTGCTATATCCTCTCCGAGGACCGCTTTAAGCATACCCTCGATTATATAGATAAGACCTGCCGCGCCTGAATCCACAACTCCTGCCTTTTTTAAAACAGGCAAAAGTTCGGGTGTGCGGGCAAGCGAACTCTTTGCTTCAAGTATGAACGCTTTAAGGAAATCTTCCGCTGTTTTTGCCTCTTGAGAGCAAGCGTATTCAGCGGCTTCGCGGACTACTGTTAATATAGTTCCCTCGGTCGGAGTCATTACGGAACTGTACGCTTGATATACGCCCTGCTTGAAAGCTTGTCCGAGCATCGATACATCAGCCGCCTCGATATCGGCAACACCGTTTTTTATGCCTTCAAAAAACTGTGAAAGGATAACGCCCTAATTGCCGCGAGCCGACATAAGCATACCGCTTGCAACGCGCTTCGCAACATCACAGAGCTTATCACTTTCTATATTTGAATAAACTCCTCCCATAATCGTCATAAGCATATTATCGCCCGTATCGCCATCGGGAATAGGAAATACATTTAATTCATTTATCTCTTTTACGTGCATTTTTAGGTTGGCTGCACCCGAATTGACCATTTTGGCAAAAATAATGCCGTTGAGTGTGTATATGGGATCCATAAATATCCTCCTGAAATTGTTTGTCCCTGTTTCTATAATATTTATTATGCCTGGTATACGAATGTTCTCTCTTTGCCCAATGTCCAAACGCCTATCGCGCTAGGTCCGACGGAAGCCCCGATAATGGGCCCGATGATACCTATCTCGATATCCTTGCAAGGCACTTCTTTGCGTATCATTTCGGCTACCGCTTCGACTTCTTCTTTATCGCAATCGGAATGCCAAAGATATATCGTTCGTTCTTCCGTATTCATTATATTCTCTTTCATCAAAGCAATACATTCTTTTATTGCGGCATTTCTGCCTTTTACTTTTTTAACAGCCGCCTGTACGCCCACGGAATCGGCTACGAGTATCGGTTTTACACCCATAAGATTTCCGAAAAAAGCGGAGGAAGCCGAAACTCTGCCCGAACGCTTGAGCGTATCCAACGAATGAACGGTGGCAAATTGCAAAACATTATTTCTAACGGAGGTTATATATTCCGCTATCTCCTCCGCCCCTTTGCCGTCCGCAACCATTTTTGCCGCTTCTATTGCAAGTATGCCTTCTCCTATAGTAGCGTTGAGCGAATCTATGCAAAATATCTTTGAGTCCTTGTTATTTTCCATTATCTTTTTTGCTGCCATGGCACCTGTATTCACGGAACCGGACTGCTTGGAAGAACAAGCAATATAGACGATATCATAACCCTCTTCGACATATTTTCCGAATACAGTGTTAAATTCGTCAACAGATACCTGAACCGTCGTAACACGTTTACCCTTGCGTATCTTATCGTAAAGTTCGTGTGCTTCATGCTCCGTCCAAGTGATAAGCGCGGCGGTTTCTTTGCCGTCCTCTATCGTCGCCATTTTTAAATAGTCTATATCGTATTTTTCAAGAAGTTTTCTGCCGAGGTCCGCGCAAGAGTCTGTAAGTATCTTTACTTTTCTCATGATATTTTTCCCCTTTTTTCTCAATGTTTTTATTTTTGTTTTAATATTTCGTTAAATATTTCTTTTTACTTTATCGGAAATTATACTTATATAATCTAAACTGAAACGAAACAAAAAGGGCTATCTATAAAAAATGAAGTGTACCCGAAAGTCGAACTCTTTCATAGATACACTTCAAAATCATGATAGCCTTTTTAAATTCACTTTTTGTCGCTTATGCTCATTCTTTCAAGCTCAGCGTCCTTGTTCCAAAGGAAACTTAATCTAAGCTCTGTACCGTTCAATATGCGTTTTATATTTTCCTTGTGTTTTAAACATATAACGATCGTAGCAATGAATAATATCAATGCTCCTATGATATTTCGGCTTATTACACCATATATCATGGGGAATATCACGGAAGCCGTCATCGGCACAAAGCAGATATACTTCGTAACAAGGGCAACTATCATTGCGCCGAGGAGCATTATGAGGAATACTTTCCAGTTGAATGCAAGCACCATGCCGCCAAGGCACGCAAGACCCTTTCCTCCGCGGAATTTTAAATAAAACGGAAATATGTGACCTAAAATACAAGAAACGCCTGTAACGGCGAATACGTGATCGAACTCGGGAAATATTCTTTCCATCGCCAAAATCACAAACAGCGCTTTTGAAATATCAAACAGCGCACACATAACGCCGCTCACTTTTCCGAGCAAGATAAGAGCGTTTGACGCGCCGGCATTGCCTGAACCTTTCTCTCTTATATCAAATCCATGTATCTTAGCCAAAAAATATGATGGATTTATCGTTCCAACCAAATATCCGATCAAAACACAGCATATGTATTTCATTTTTTCTCCTTGCCATCTTATTTAATATATTTTGATTTTGTATTTTTGGGCAGTTCCACCGTAAAGGTAGTCATGCCGTTTTCGCTCTTGACCCATACATCGCCGTTGTGAAGTTCCACTATGCGCTTCACTATCGCAAGACCGATGCCGTTTCCGAGTTGCGCGTGAGATTCATCGGCTTGATAGAATTTGTTGAATATCTTGTCGAGCTTTTCTGGGTCTATCTCCTTGCCCGTATTGCTGATGGAGACCTTGAGCGTTTTTTCCGAATCCACAATATCGAGCGCTATCGTACCGCAACGCGGAACGAATTTCACTGCATTGTCAACAAGATTTATCCAAACTTGCTTTAAAAGTTCTTCGTTGGCTTCTATTGTAAATTCATCAAAATCGAGTTGAAGATCTATGTTTTTCTTTGACCATTTTTCTTCCATCAAAAGCACGACAGAGCGCACTTGTTCGGAAAGATTGAATTTTGAAACATCGGTAAGTATCGTTTGATTTTCGACCTTGGTCATGTTAAGCACATTCGTCGCCATATATGAAAGGCGCATGGATTCTTCCTCTATCGCGTCAAGATATTGAATTTTCTGCTCCTCGGTAACGTTGCCTTTTTTTAGCAATTTTGCGAAACCCGCGATAGAAACTATCGGTGTTTTAAATTCGTGCGAGAAATTATTTATAAAATCACTGCGCAAAACTTCCGTTTTCCCAAGTTCCTCCGCAAGCTTATTGAAGCTTACGGCTATCTCGCTGAAAGTCGGATGATTTCCTATCGGTCCGCCGTATTCTATCCGCGTTTCAAAATTCCCTGCCGCGAGGCTGTTAAGTCCGTTGACGAGTTTATTTATGGGTCTTAGCGGTATCTTGCCCAAAAGCACGACTATCGCCGCGCCTATGACGAGACTGATGATGGACATGAGTATCAAAACTCGGCTGATGCTTATTTCGTCCAATGTGCCGCCCATAATACCGAGCTTAACCAGAATGTATACTGCCGCCGCTGCCAAAGCTATCGCCGACAGAAGCATTACAAAAACGACCACTGCCAACAAAAGCGTAAGAGAAAAACGTTGCTTTTTTTCGTTGAAATTTATTTTTACGTTTTTTTTGCTCATATCTTCTTCACCGCTTTATAGCCGAGACCTCGAACGGAGACTATCTCAAATTCGTCCCAACCTTCGAATCTTTTGCGCAGACGTCCGATATGCACCGTTACCGTTTCCCAACCCGTATCGCTGTCCGCGCCCCATATCTCGTCCATGAGCTGTATTCGCGTAAATATCTGACCGGGATAAGACAAAAGCTTATATAAGAGCATAAATTCCTTTTGCGGAAGCTCCTGCACATCGTCGCCTTTTTTCACGGTAAGCGAATCGTAATCGATGACGACATCACCGATCTCTATCTTGTGTTCGCTTGCTATCTTTGCACGGCGCAGAAGTGCTTTTATGCGAAGCAACATCTCTTCTTCATCGATAGGTTTAGTTATATAATCGTCAGTACCTACGGCAAAGCCCTTGTGTTTATCAGCGGGCAACTGCTTGGCAGAGACCATAAGTATCGGAAGATTATCGTCGGATTCGCGAAGAGTTTTCGTAAATTCATATCCGTCCATTTTCGGCATCATGATATCAAGCACTACAAGGTCGATATGCTCTTTATCCATGACGTCCAAAGCGTCTTCGCCGTTTATCGCGGTGGAAACGGTGTACCCTGCTTCGGTCAGCACGGCGCTGAACAATAGTCTTGTATTTTTATCATCGTCTACCACAAGAATATGAAACATATGTCATCTCCTCTGAATTTTATTTATTCTTATAATTTTACAGCCCCTATCTAAACTGAAAATAAACAAATCCTCGATATCTGTTCATTTTTTGATATATTTTTTTGCGAAAGATCGCTTTTATTCCGTTATTGCGATCTTTATAACGCCGTCGGCGCGCTCCTCAAATAAGCGATAAGCTTCTTCTATGTCAGCAAGACGGTATCTGTGAGTTATCAGCGGTGTCGTATCTATCTTTCCCGCTTCTATCAAACAAAGGATCTCGGCGCAATCGCAACCGTCTACACCGCCTGTCTTGAATGTCAAGTTCTTGCCGTACATATCGGGAAGCGGCAATGTCTGTGCCGCATCATAGAGAGCAACGACGGTTACAGTTGCATTGGGGCGAGCGCATCTCCACGCAAGCGCGAAAGTATCGATTGCTCCCGCCACTTCAAGCACTACGTCCGCGCCACCGTTGTCCGAATGAGAGAGCACGAAATCCTCACATTCCTCGGGTGTGCAGATCAATACGTCGGGGTAATGCTCCGCTACGAAATCCGCTCTTGCGCGGTCTTTCTCGCAAACGATAATACGCTTCGGAGCTTTCAACATAACGCAAAGCAGTGTGCATATACCTGTTGGTCCCGCACCTATGATAAGCACGGTATCATCGTTAGTGATGCCGGAGATACGTGCAGCCCAAAATCCCGTTGCCAGCACGTCGCCGACGAAGAGTGCTTGTTCATCGGAAACGCTGTCAGGTATTTTGTTCAGCCCTTGATCGGCATAAGGAACTCTGACAAATTCCGCTTGACCGCCGTCTATGCGGCAACCAAGCGCCCAACCTCCGTTTTTGTCCGTGCAATTATTTACATATCCGTGCTTACAGAAGAAACATTCGCCGCAAAACGTTTCCACGTTGACTGTTACCCTGTCTCCTCGGCAAACGTTTTTCACATCTGCGCCGACTTCTTCTACGATGCCGACCATCTCGTGTCCAACGGTTATTCCGGGTATGGCTCTCGGAACCGAGCCGTGCTTTATATGTAAGTCGCTGGAGCAAATGCTTCCGAGCGTTACACGGACGATAGCATCGCGAGAGGATAAAAGTGTTGGCTTCGGCTTATCCGTCAAAACAAATTTTCCGTGTTCTATATAAGTTAATGCTTTCATGATCTATACCGCTTTCCAAAATATTTTTAATATAGTTGTTTATTCTATTTCGTTTATGCTCGATATAACATTTCTATATTCCGCTTCGAGTTCTTCCAAAAGCGATGATTCGGGAAGAGCGTCCGCTCCGCGAAGCTTTTCGGTAAGCTCGGAAGAAATGTTCGAAAGCTTTGTTATGCCGAGCGTTGCCGCTGTTCCTTTTAATGTGTGCGCCGCCAAAAAAGCGGAGCGAACATCGTTCTCTTTCCAAGCTTTCTGCAAGTTTTCAAATGAGAGATCGTTTATAAATTTGAGCAAAAAACGTTTTATCATCTTTTCGCTCGGCAATCTCGAAAGCGTGTCCTCGTAATTTCCACCGACAGCCGCAAAAAATTCTTTCAGTTCCATCTTATTCCTTCCTGTTCTTCATCTTGTTTTTATACATCTCTTTGTCCGCGATCTCAACTGCGTGCATTATAGAACGAACACCATATGCTCCGCCGATGCTGATATCTACCTTGACGTCGGGATATTCGTTGATTATCGAATCGTGAACTATTTTTTTGATACTTTCGAGCTTCGAATAAAAATTCTCCTCCGAGATATCATTGAATATCAAAACAAATTCATCGCCGCCGTATCTGATAAGCAGGTCGCTCCTGCGTATGCAGGAACGGATTATATTCGCAACGTGTTTAAGTGCTTCATCTCCGACGAGATGACCGTATGTATCGTTGATATATTTGAACCTGTCTATATCCGCCATGGCAACACCTGTCGCATTTTGGAAATTTTGCTTGAAATTTTCAAGATATGCTCTCGAAAATGCGTTCGTCAAACTGTCTTTGTAAAAACTGTTTAGAGCCATACTGTCGGGACAAAAGCCGATAAGATTGAGCGCTTTTTCGAGCGAATTGTCAAGATGGAACGCTATTTCCAATATGCAATCCTTGCCTCCGCATTGAACATATTTCGAAAGAACAGAATACATCTTTCCGCGTTTCACCTCTATCTTGCTGAGCCATTTATGGGTGAAGAAAGCTTTGTTGGAGGTGCAATTTTGGCAACATTCATTGCGTTCCCATATTTCATAGCATTTGTCGCCTATGCCCAAAATATTACCGTTTTCGTCTATGTTATATACTTCGGTGGTGCAGGGGTCAACAAGGCGAACGACTTCGAATATACTTCTCATGGCAACCAATACATTTCTTGTTATGACATTTCCATTTATCAAAACCTCGCCTTTTCGAGATATTTGATCGTGGATATCAGTAAATTGACCAACCACACCGATATATGACGGTCTTTTTTTTACCCAAATGCTTTGTATGGTCAATTCATGCCATCTCAAAGAGCCTTTAACTGGTATGCGAGCTTTAACGGTAACCATCGGCGCTTCTCTCGTCCTCTTTTTGACTTTCTCTTCTATCTCATTATACAAAGTTTTACTGTTTTCGCCTAATAGATTAAGCGATTCGTCTTTAAGAGGAGTTATCGTTCCGTTTTCGTTGTAACAGTGCATATAAAGCACCTTATGCGTTATCGCGTCATACTCAAACTGTATGCCGCGGCATCTGGAAGCGAAAAATTCTTTCTTTTGAGTCTCGCTCTCCAGCAAATAAGAATATCTCTCGTTGACAACGATATTTTCGCTTTCGAATACTTCCGTCGCCAATGTTTGCACCAAGTCTTCGTAATTATAGTTATTGTCTTCGTTGAGATTGAGCTTTACAAAAAGTTCGTCCGAAATATCTTTAAGACAACGTATAAGAAGCGGGTTGAACACACCGCATTCTCCGTTCAATATCATAGATATCGCCTGTTCGTGCGAAAAAGCTTTTTTATAGCAACGCTCGCTCGTCAAAGCATCGTAAACGTCAGCCAAAGAGACCGCCTGCGCGGATATCGGAATATCGTCTCCGACAAGCCCGTCGGGATACCCACTTCCATCATATCTTTCATGATGCCAACGGCATATCTCATGCGCCATAACCATAACTTTTTCTGTTTGGTCTATCTTTATCTCGCTCAAAAATTTGTCGCCGTTTACCGTGTGAGCTTTCATTATCGTCCATTCTTCGGGAGTAAGCTTGCCGGGCTTATTGAGTATCTCGTCAGGCACGGTTATCTTTCCTATATCGTGAAGCGCCGAAACAGAGGATATCGTCGCGATATCCGTTTCCGTCAAACGATATTTTTTCGTTATCTTCACAAGGTTGCTGAGCAAAAGATTCGTTATTGTCTGCACATGGAGCGTATGGTCTCCCGATTCGCGGTTGTCCTTTTCAACGATATGGCTGAATATATTTATCATCATATTGTTGATCTTTTCGCGTTGGAACACTTGGCTTTCCACAAGCTTTATAAGCCTCTTTTTCTGTGAATAGAGCATGAGCGTATTTTTAACTCTGTGCTTGACCAAGAAAGCGTTGAAAGGTCTTGTGATATAGTCGGTTATGCCAAGCTCATATGCTTTTTGAATATATTCCATGTCGGTCTCCGCGGATATGATAACTATCGGCAGTTCGTCCGACCAATGGCGTTCCTTCATTATCTGAAGCACTTCCATGCCGTCCATCTTCGGCATATTCATGTCGAGCAAAAGGATATCTATATCATTGTTCTTCGATAAAATATCAAGCGCTTGCTCGCCGTCCTCCGCGCAAACATAACGATATTTATCGCCGAGTATCTCGGCAAGTATATCCCTGTTAAGCTCTGAGTCGTCCGCTATAAGTATTGTTTTTCTTGTATGCAAGATATTTTCTCCTTTCGTTTCCGTCAAGCATTTTTTGTTTCGTCGGACGCGATAAGGTCCGCACCCAAATATTTTTCCAAAACCTTCATAAGCACTTTCATCTCTATCGGTTTTGCGATATGATCGTTCATTCCGTTGCTTAAAGCGCGCTGCTTATCTTCGGGGAATGAATTGGCTGTCATTGCAACGATAGGAATGTTGGCTTTTTGCGGGTCTTTCATCTCTCGTATAGCCTGGGCAGCTGCATAGCCGTCCATAATGGGCATCTGGATGTCCATCAAGATCAAGCCGTAATAGCCGTTTTGCGCTTCTTCCAACATCTTTACGCAAATTTCGCCGTTTTCGGCTCTTTCTATTTCAAATCCCTCTTCGCCGATTATCTCCATAGCTATCTCTGCGTTAAGGTCATTATCTTCCGCCAAAAGTATGCGTTTGCCGAGCGCGCTCGCTTTATCCGCATGATATTCTATCTGCGTTGCTTTGAAATTTTTTTCGTCGGCTATCTCGCAGGGTATCCTTACGGTAAATGTGCTTCCCTTGCCGAGTTCACTTTCGATATCTATCGTTCCGCCAATTATATCAACAAATTTTTTCACGATACCCATGCCAAGCCCCGTACCATTGGTACCGCTGGCTGTACTCGAATGTTCTCGTTCGAACATATCGAAAATATGCGGCAAAAATTCCTTGGACATACCTATACCGTTATCCGATATTATAACTTCGGTCATACATTCGTCGTCGGTCGCGCCTTTATAATGCGAGATGGTACATTCGATATGACCGCCCTCTGGCGTGAATTTCACGGCATTGCTCAATATATTCAACACTATTTGAGAAAGATGCGGTTTATCTATCAAAAGATAAGGATATATCAGATTTTTGTTTACCGTAATGCTCTGTTTTTTCTCTTTTGCAAGCGGCTCTATCATAACAAGACAATCGTTCATAACTTCGCCCGCAGCGTGAACTTGTTTTTCGATAACTATCCTGTCGTTTTCGATACATGCAAGCTCCAAAACATCGTTTACAAGTGAAAGCATTCTCTCACCGGATATCTTTATGTTGCCCATGTAATGCGCAAGCTTTTCTTTGTCGTCAAGATTTTGCAATGCAAGGTCGGAATAGCCGAGTATTGCATTCATAGGTGTACGCATATCGTGAGACATATTGAATACGAATGTGGATTTCGCGCGATTCGAAGCCTGCGCTTCTTCTGCTTTTTGCAATATCTCTTCTTGATATTCCATCTCTTTCGTCTTTTCCATGTTGACGTCTTGAAGCATGAGCAAAACATGAGATGGCATCATATCTTCTCCGATATCGACTATCGTTATGGTAACACGACACCATAATTTTTTTGCCGTCTTTGCCTATCCTGTTCACTCGGTAGTCCATATAGAAGCCCTGTCTTGCTTCCGTCGAATTTTGCACTTTCAATATATCTTTGATATTTTCAACCGTCAAAAGTCTTAAAAGTTCCGCTTTGAAATCTTCATCTACAGAAATATCGATAAGTTTGCCAAACGATTCCGCAAATCTTCCTTTAAACGGCACTATGGCTCTTATCCACGGCGCGGCGAAAATAGTCTCATATCGGTCTTTTTTGATATCAACATAAAATATCGTAAAATAAAGATTCTTCAATGATTGCAATATGCTCATGGATTCTTTGAGTTGTTTGTTCGTCTCCTCAAGCTGTTTTTGCTTTTCGCTCAAAGAACGTCCCTTTATCGCGCTCAATACGAGCCAAAAACCGCTGTACAACAGCGCAAAAATGAATGCGTTCAACACCGCGTCTTTGAATACGGAGCTTATGGGGAAATAAACATACAGCGTGTATTCGCCGCTTACGGTCTTGGACGCAAGATATTCGCGGTTGTTGTACATGATAGGCGAAAGGCTTTCGCTATTGAGTGTATAGTCGGAAAGAACTATAAGCTCGTAAAAATCGTTGATATCCTTGTTTTTGGAAAGGAGCTTTCCGTTGTATTCTATCAAAAATTCTCCGTCAAGGTCTATGGTGATGTCGTCCAAAAGATTTAAAAGGTCCAATTCATTGTCCTCCATCAAACCGGACGGATGACCGTAATATGCGATTATAATGCCGGGCTTCTCCTTACGAGCAACGGCGCAAATATCGTAGATGATTCCGTCAACGCTCATACGTTCCATAAATACTTTGTTCGGATATTCCACCATGCTTTCAAAGCAACCGGGGTAATAATTCTCTTTCCAAAGATCGTTTTCGTAAAACCTTGTAAAGCCGGACGCTTCAAGGTTAAGATTACCGTCAAGCACCGCTATGCCCGAAATATGCATCGACTTAACATAAGATTCAAGGTATTCGTCCAATACAAATTCGTGGTGGTATAAAAAGTTATAGCTCAACTCAATAAGACTGTAACTCATATTGAAAAGGCTTGACATTCGGTCCACCGCTTGAATATTTTCGAAACTTTTACATTGCTGTTTGAGCGTATTCGTCGTACTTTCGCGAAGAGCGTCAACGTGTCTGTACGCTTGAAAACATTGTATCGCCAAAAAAACCAGAGTCAAAAATATACCGAAAATAAATCTCCAAACTATCTTCTTTATCCTTCTTATAGGTCTTGCTGTCATCTTTTAACCCCCGAACCCTCCAGACCGTAAGCGACAAGTATTTTTTCTATCGTTCCGTCGTCTATCATTTCGTCCAATGCTTTCTGTAACTTTTCGCATATTCCTCTCGTGTCGCTTAGTCTAAACGCAACGCCTAACTTTGAAACGACTATCGGTTCTTCCAAGATACGATAATTAACGTCCATCTCTTCCAAAGTCTTTTTAAGCGCCGCTTCGTGTCCGATACACGCGGAAATATACTCTCTGCGAAGCGCAGAAATCGATTCTTTAAGCGTATTCAAACAAAATATATTTTCCACTTCGGGAATGTTCTCGTCTGTCCTTTCCGAAAATATCTTTTCGGGCAAAGAATCCATCTGCACTCCGACAGCCTTGCCCCTGAGATCTTCTAGTGTGTATATATCCGAATCTTTCAATACCGCTACAACTTGATTATCGTAGCAATAAGGACCCGCCAAGTTGTATATATCTTCTCTGCTGTTCATGCTGAAGCAAGTCCAAACGCAATCTATCCCGCTGTTCTCAAGTTCGGAATTTTTGTTGAGCCAATCTATCTGTCTGAAAACAGGCTCGTATCCGATACGACGGCAAGCCTCTTTGGCTATCTCGACATCGATGCCGGCAGGCTCGCCGTTTACGTCGAGATAATAATACGGCTCATACATTCCCGTTCCGATGATAAGTTTCGGAAGATCGTTATTATTCGAGACACCTTTTTCTCCGCATCCCGCAAATATGGATATCATCGATATCAAACCCATAATAAGAGCAACTATCTTTACAATTTTTGTTTTAGTCATCATATCGGTTCCTTTCAACGCAAAAAAACACGCCTATCTACTTTTACCTTGAAATTTAAGATAAGCGTGTTTTTTTGTTTTATTTTTCCGCTTATCAAGATGTTAAAAGCTAAATCGAAATTCAAAGCAAAAAGCGTATATCATATATTTATGATACCACCAAAAATGCTCTAAATCAATGCTTAAAACAAAATCCGATATTCTTCAGCGGTAAAAAATTTATTTTATATAATAAAATTGTCTTTTGTAATTTTCCATTGCGGATTCTATTATTTTTTCGGCTTCCGTGTGGTCTTTGACCTCTTGCACAGCCGTAGACATATTTTCCAAAGCTTTGTATACCTTAAAGAAATGGCGCATCTCTTCCCAAACGTGTGCGGGAAGCTCTGAGATATCCTTGTATGTGTTATACATCGGGTCGGAGAAAGGAATAGCTATTATCTTTTCGTCCAAATGCTCATTATCTACCATCTGTATTACACCTATCGGGTAGCAGCGAACGAGGACAAGAGGATCTATCTCTTCGCTGGAGATAATAAGTACATCGAGAGGGTCGTTATCATTCGCGTATGTTCTCGGTATAAAACCATAGTTTGCGGGATAATGCGTGGAAGTATAAAGGATACGGTCAAGGCGGAGCATACCCGTCTTTTTGTCCAACTCATATTTCTTTTTGCTTCCTTTCGTTATTTCGACAACAGCGAAAAAGTCATTCGTCTTTATTCTGTCTGCATCGATATCATGCCAAATATTGCTCATAGGGGTCCTCCTTAAATATTTTTATAAAAGCGCAGAGCCGTCGCTTATATCCCGACGGCTCTGTTATTTTTCAAATTATTTTACAAAAAGCTCTGCGATCTGAACTGCGTTTGTAGCAGCACCTTTTCTGATCTGGTCGCCGCAGCAGAAAAGTGTGATTCCGTTGTCGGCAGTAAGATCTTCTCTGATCCTACCAACAAAAACGAGATCCTGGTCGCTTGTGTCGAGAGGCATGGGATATACCTTTGCCGCGGGATCGTCAACAAGCTTACAGCCGTTTGCGTTTGCAACAGCCGCTTTTACTTCTTCAACGGAAAGTTTCTTTTCCGTAAAGAGAGTTACGGAGATGGAGTGAGAACGCAAAACGGGAACGCGAACGCAAGTGCAAGTAACATTGAGTTTGGGAAGGTGGAGTATCTTTCTGCCTTCGTTCTGCATCTTCATTTCTTCCGTTGTATAAAGGTTATCCGTGAAACCGCCGATCTGAGGGATAAGGTTCTGTGCAATCTGGTAGGGGAACACTTCGCTCTTGATCTCTCCGCCTTCTACGATAGCCTTTGTCTGGTCATTGAGTTCGGCAAAACCGCCTGCACCTGCACCGCTTACCGCCTGATATGTGGAAGCGATCATGCTCTTGATGTTGGAAAGCTTGTTGATAGCGCTTACGGCAACGAGAGTGATGATAGTGGAGCAGTTGGGGTTAGAGATGATACCGTTGTGCTTCATAGCGTCTTCGGCATTGATCTCCGGAACTACGAGCGGAACATTGGGATCCATGCGGAATGCGCTGGAGTTGTCTATAAATACAGCTCCTGCCGCTTTGATAGCGGGAGCCATCTGTTTTGCAAGATCGTTGGAAGCCGCGCCAAGCACGATATCCATTCCCGCAAAAGAGTTTTCAGTAGCTTCTTTGACCTCGATCTCTTTGCCGCAGAAAGCTATTTTTTTGCCTACGCTTCTCGCACTTGCAAGAAGGCGAAGTTCGTTGATGGGGAAATTTCTTTCCTCCAAAACTTTGATCATTTCGCGACCTACGGCGCCCGTTGCGCCGAGGATAGCAACATTGTATGTTTTCATCGTCGTCTCCTAATAAAACTATTATTTTAGTAGAGTATTTGTTTTATTATACTATATCCTATCAAAAAGTGCAATGCTTTTTGCAAAAATTATCACAGCTTTAAATAAAAATATTTTTTGCCTTTATATCAAGCTAAAACCAAAAAAGAACTTGCCAACATTTTTTTCGATAATAATTATTGAATATATAAGGATAATATGATATAATAAAATTTACTGGTTTTTAAATACTTGTAAAAACTGATTCAAAAAAGGTGAAAATGAATGATAAATAAGCTAAAAGCGCTCATAAAAAAAGAACGCACTGAATATAAGCTGTTGCTGCATTCCATTCCCGCAACGGTCGTTTCTCTTTTCGTCGTAAGCGTTATATGCATGAATCTGCTTGCGAACAAAACTTTGCTCCAGCTCGATTGGATAGCATTGGACGGAGGAATATTGATATCTTGGCTCTCTTTCATGTGTATGGATATCATAACGAATCACTTCGGACCCAAAGCTTCAAACAGGATATCCATACTTGCCTCGGCTATAAACTTGCTTTCTTGCCTTATATTTTTCGTTGCAAGCGTTATACCGTCCAACGCAAACGATTATTCGGGATTTGACAGCATCTTCGGCGGTACATGGTTTATCTTGCTCGGCAGTACGATAGCTTTTCTCGCTTCTGCGGCGATAAACAACTCGCTGAACTGGCTCATCGGTAAAAAGTTTCACAAAAAGAAAAACGGTTGGCTCGCTTACGCGACAAGAAGCTATGTCTCTACTTTCATCGGTCAATTTTTGGATAACTTAATGTTTTCCATCATAGTATTCGTATTTTTCGCCCCCATCTTTTGGGACGGTTTCAGCTGGACGGTATTGCAATGCGTAACTTGTGCGTTGACGGGCGCGGTAGCGGAACTCATCATGGAAGTTTTGTTCTCCCCTATAGGTTATCGCATAACAAAAAAATGGCGCGAAGAATCGGTCGGCAAAGAATATTTGGATTTTATAAATAAGGAGAATGATAAATGAAGATCTTGATAACGGGAACAACACAAGGCATCGGTAAAGCGATAGCGGAGCTTTTCTTAAAAGAAGATCATACCGTCATCGGCATAGACAGACAGGAAAAGAGCATTTCTCACCCCGAGTATACACATTATACCTGCGATGTGCGCGACAAAAACGCTCTTCCCGAAATAAACGACGTTGAGATACTTATAAACAACGCAGGCACACAGAACGAAGACGATATAGATATCAACTTGAAAGCGCTCATCTACATAACGGAAAAATACGGCATTCAGCCTAAGATACGTTCCGTACTTAATATCGGTTCCGCAAGCGCGCATACGGGCGCGGAATTTCCCGAATATTGCGCCAGCAAAGGCGGCGTACTCGCCTATACGAAAAATGTTGCAATGCGCGTTGCGCCCTATCAAGCGACCTGCAACAGTCTTGACCCGGGTGGCGTTTTGACTCCCCTTAACGAATGTGTGATGAACGACCCCGAACTTTGGGAACAGATAATGAACGAAACTCCTCTCAAAAAATGGGCTACACCCGAAGAAATAGCGCAGTGGGCTTATTTCCTTACAGTTACAAATACGTTCTGCACAGGTCAATGCATATTGGTCGATGGCGGCGAATCGATAAACTATAACTTTGTTTGGAAAAACGATTGAAACCGCGAGCATTGAGAAACATGGAGCATACCTAATTGCATTTTATACGGTACGCTGGATAAAAGAGTCTGAATAAAAAATTCTTATCTATGAATATAAAAATACTCCGACAGATTTTTGCAGATATCTGTCGGAGTATTTTATTTGTTTATTGCGAAGCAAGCCCTTTCAGCGATAACTCAATTATTGTTTTTAGATTTCTTGGTGCAAACTACCGCAGCTGTTGCAATAGCGGCAACTACAACGACAGCAACAACAACGATAACCGCGATATTGTCGGAACCGTTAGAAGCAGGATAAGCCGCAAAAACAATTCTTCCGCTACCGTTTACAGTGCCGTAATCGACAGTGAAATCGGAATATTTCGCGGACAAGGGAGAATTTTTCGCATCGACTTCTCCGTTCTCGAATCCCTTTACATAATTTGCAAGGACCATATAGTCCTCCATAACATAGTCGAGAACATTTACCGCGCCGTTGAACATGGCGTAACCATCACCAAGGTCGCGAAGCGTGTAATTATAACCAGCCAAATTATAGGAAGCTTTAAGATCGAGGTCGTCCCATTTGCCTGTTTCTTTATTGTATATCTTAACATCGTGAACTCTGTATTCACCTGTGGGAGCACCTATCCAAATACCGTTTTCGTCCTTCTGTGTAGTATCGGGGATAGAAGTATCTATCTGATAAGTCAAGCCCGATGCATGGAGGAAGCCGCCGCATTCGTCTACGCCCGCATCACGTGCGCCCCATTCGAGCGCATCTAATATCTGCTGACCAGTAACCGTCTGTAAGCAAGCAACATTTCCGAATGTATGTATCTCCTTGCAAGTTTTGTATGTGATATCTCCAAGAACAGTCTTGTTACGTATACCGCCGCCGTTCATGAGTGCAACGTCAACGTCCATTCCCATATTGTCGAAAAGATAATAGAGTGCGTCAGTAACGAAATCGCCTGTGTTCGTTTCCTGTACACGGACTAAACGATTGCCATCTGCATCGTAGTTATCAAAAGCAACCTTTGTGGAGCCGATAACTTCGCCGAGCTTGTTTTCGATCTCGGCGATCCAAGCATCTTCTATCGCTTTAACGGTCGCGTCGGGTGTGATATCGGCGAAACTTTCGGCGGTGAGAAGTTCTGTCTTTATCTCGCCGTCAGAAATGGTCATTTTTCCGACAGCACCGAAATATTCGCCTGTCTGAGTAAGTATAACTTTGTTGCCGTCCTTGTCGGAAACCTCTTTCATGGGAACCGTAGAATGGGAATGACCATCGATGAACGCATCAAGACCGCTTGTGTTTGCAATAACATCTTCGGATCTCCAAGGAGCGGAGGAAGCATCGTCGCCGAGATGACCCAAAGCGATAACGATATCTGCTTCGTCAGAAGCGGAATCTATCGCTTTCTGAACCGCACTGTAAAGTGCTTTTCCGTCTTCCCCGCCTGCGATACCGTATATATATTTGCCGTTTTCATCCTGAAAATATGCAGGTGTGGAAGATTTGATCGTTTCGGGTGTCGTTATACCGATAACGGCAATTTTAATGCCGCCAACTTCGAATACGCGATATGCATCGAGTACCGTATCGCCGATAACACCGTCTTTTTCATTGTAGAAGTTGCACGAAACATAAGGATAATCTGCTCTTTCAACGGTCTGCAAGCAACCCTGCATACCGTAGTCAAATTCATGATTACCGAGCGTTGCCACATCATATCCCGCGGCATTCATAAGTTTTACTATCGTCTCGCCTTTATCCATGGAGCCGTATGCCGTACCCTGAGTATGGTCGCCTGCGTCCAAAAGCAATGCGTTTTTATATGAGGCTTTCAACGCCGCGATATCGGAATAATTGATGTCTCTATCTATATACGTGTGTATGTCGTTGGTATAGAATATCACCACGTCGTTCGAATTTTCGGTCTGAACCGCAAACGCTGTCATAGGCATAAAGCACATAACAAGGCATACGACCAAAAATACATTTAAGATTCTTTTTTTCATTTTAATACCTACCAAGATCTCTTGCTATCATCTGTTATTGAGCAACGGTTTCTTCGCTCAAAAGTTCTCCCCAAATGTCATATTTTGAAATAGTCTTTGTGCCGTCTTCGTTGTATACCGTGATAGTTACCGTATACTCTTTATAATCATATGTTGTTTCTTTGTAAAGAACTCCGTTGCGATAAACTTTCTCACATATGATATCATCATTTTCATTGTGGATATATTTGAAAGTTTCATCTGAGAGCTTATTGTTATCCTTGTCGTAAACGACTTTGCTTATTTTTTCAAAGTTGATATTATATGTGATAACGGTTTTTGTGCCATCCGCGTCATAAGTCGTTATCATTACGGGATAATTTATGCTAGAATATTCGCCGTCCTCGTCATATTCTTCGTCGGTCTTATATTCGGTCTCTTCGCAAAGCATTCCGTCAATGTAATATTTTACATTTTTCCAATTTCCGTCTTCGTCGTAGATATACTCCCAAGCTTCATCGGAAAGCTTTTTGTTATTTTCGTCGTAAACGATATCGCTTGTCTTGTCGGATCTGCTGTTATATGTAATAATATTCTTTGTTCCGTCTTCGCTATAAGTCGTTACGGTAGTGGTATAGACGACGATCGAAACCTCACCGTCCGTATCGATCTCTTCGGATACTGCATATTCGGTTTCTTCGCAAAGTACATCATTGTTGTAATATTTTCTGTTTAAACAATTTCCGTCTTTGTCATAAATGTATTTCCAAGATTCATCGGAAAGCTTATCGTTGTTTTCGTCGAAAACAACCCTGCTTGTTTCGTCTCCGTTTTCGTTATATGTAATAACGGAAGTATTGCCGAATTTTATAATCGTAACTTTGGAATTGTAGCTATTTCCGTCTTTATCCGTCAAATATTCGTAATAATATTCTTCAAAAACAACATCCTTGGATTCATAGCTTATAACGGAGATGAAATTACCGTTCTCATCATATTCCGTTACAACATACGCTTCTTCGGTGTAATATTCTATCTTTGTTTTTATAACGGATTCTCCATCAGCATTTACAGCATATTCTTCTACCATCGAGAGCTGACCGTCTTCTATTGTCGTTATCTTGATGATATTGCCGTTTTCGTCATACTCGTTTTCAAAGACAGTCTTTGTTATAAGACTGCCGTCTATATTGTATTCTGCTCTTTCGATGATATTATCATATTTATCATAGCAAGAAACATATATTTCATCACCAAAGTTGATAACTTCGCAACCACAAATAGTGCAAATGCATTCTTCGTCCAAAACGTGTTTGTCTTTTTCAAGTTTTACACCATCTTCGGGGCAAACTTGCCAATGTTCAAAAGCATTACATTTCCAATCTTCATTGTAGATATGCTCGTGAACCTCGCAAGATGTCGCAAATAAAACGACTGTTAATAACAAAAGTGATAAAGTTAAAATTTTTTTTCGGAACATGATGATTCGCCTTTCAAAAATATTATTTTTTTGCTTATACATATATAATACACTATATAGCGTAACAAAAGCGTAACTTTTCGGACGTTTTTTAAATTTTTTTGAACTTTTTTCGAAATTTTATTTTTGCATCAGCATCCAATAGAGTTGAGCATTTCTTTCCTCTGCCCAATCATATTCCTGAAGATATGCGCCGCTGTATTTTTTAGCCGCTTCCTTATCTCCCGAAAGTATGCGGTAGATATCACATTCGATGGATTTTATTTTTATATATCTTCTGTTGTCGGAGTTATCAACGATATCTCCGATACCTGCCGCGTTAAGCACGCTTATGAGTCGCTTCCACGTCATGCGACACAGTGATTGAGTGATTGCGTCCGCTTTTCTGTCGGGCCAAATGCAAGCTATACATTCGGAAGTTGTAAATCCGTGTTCTCCGCGATCGACCAAAAGCGCGAGCATCTCCCTTGCTTTCGCGCTCGAGATATGGAGCGGAGCGCCATCTACCGTTATATTAAAGGACGGTATCGTCTCTATCGCCACCCTGTGAGACGGCAACGGTCTATACACGCATTTATTCAACTCTTTGCGAAGCTCAGCTATCGTATACGGCTTCATCAGATAGCCTATCGCGTCAACGCTCCAAGCATCGAGAGCGTATTTGCTGTATGCTGTAACAAATATTATCCTTATTCTCGCATCATATTCTTTTAACGATTTTGCAAGCTCAAGCCCGTGTATTCCGGGCATCTCCATGTCGAGAAAAGCCACGTCAACTACGTTATTTTTTGCAAATTCCAAAGCTTGTGCACCGCTTTGAAATGTGTTGAGAGATGTTATCTCTTTAAAATTTGCCATCGTCAATCTGAAATTGTCGATAGCGGGAAGTTCATCATCTACATAAATAACATTCATATTATTTTTCACCCCTCGGAATAGTTATGGTAACGATGGTCCCTTTGCCTTTTTCGCCGCAAATATCCAACGTACCTTTTACAAGCTGTTTTAAACGGAAGCGAATGTTTTTCAGTCCGACTGAACCGACTTTTTCAAGTTCTTCCGCATCGAATCCGACACCGTCGTCCTCTACCGTTATGATTATATTTCCGTCCGATTCTCGCGTTCGCAGTATTATCGTACCGTTAGTAAGTTTTTTGCTTATGCCGTGCTTTATCGCATTTTCGACGACGGGCTGCAATATCAGCGGCGGTATCATAAAATCATCAACTTTTATATCGGTATAAAATTCTATCTTATCGCCAAATCTAACCTGCTCCAATATCACATAATCCTCCAACTGTTGGAGATCCGTTTCAAACGGAATATTTTTGTCGTTTTCCATTATGCTGATGTTGTTTCTCAAATATCTTGAAAAACGCACCACGGTATCGTCCGCTTTTTCGGGGTCGTATTTACACATACCGCTTATCGCATTGAGGATATTAAAAACAAAATGGGAGCGTATTTGGCTCATCATCGTTGTCGTTCGGCTCAATTCAAGCTGTATCTTCATGTCTTCAAGGTCATTGCCTCGCTTATTGTAGATCATAAGCTGTTTTGCTCCCTCCAAAACAGAAAAAAGCAATATTGCGCCGAGCGTACATAACATTCCCACGGACGTTTCGGCAAAATAATACAGCACAAGGTCTGTTACCGTTCCGATGCTCAATATCCAAGTGTAGTTGTGTACGCTACCATTTTTATTTTGAGAAAATTGTTGTATACTTTCAGCGATACTGCTCACGCAGAGTATCGCCGCACTCAAAATTATCATAATATGAATTATTTCAAGCATCTGCCTGAGATCGAGTATGCCCGCAAACTGCAAAAACAGCTGTACGACATATATCGAACAATATGCAAACGAGCAATATCTTACTACCTTGGAAAGTTTTTTATTTGTCTTTGTATCGACGCAGTTCAAAAGAAAAACAGAGACCATCATAAGCGATATGACAGAGATCGTATACAAAAATGTCGTATTATTCGGAAAGATGAGATATGCAAATCTTCCGTAAGTAAACCTCCAAATACCTGACCAAACAGCCAGCATACCGATAGAATATAATCTAAATACGCATTGTCTCTTGATGCTGTGATATAACGCCACGCAAATCAAAAAAACTCCTGACATTATAACGCATAATATCAAAACGAGTTCGGGACAAGCACGATAAAACGCATCTTTATATATAGCCAGATCCGAACCCACAAGAAACTCGGGTGTCTTATTTTGGTAATCTCTGTATATCGGTGTAAGGACTACTCGGACTTCTTTGCCCATATCGTTATCCGTCAACGGTATCATCGTCCATATACCGCCCATCGTATTGAAAATACCGTCCGTTTTGGAGAGGCTGTAAACAAATTCCTCCGCGATATAAACTTCTATATTGTGATGATTTATATAAAAAACCAGCGTATCGGCGCTGCTTATATCATCGAGCGTAAACCTGTATTCATTGACCAGACCTATGGGAGTTCCGTCGGTAACAACTTTTCTGTATTTTATGTTTTCAATAACGCTGTAATCATGGTCAGACCTTACCTTTATCATATCGGTCTTTGATATCGCGGAAAATACCGATACCATCGCTATAAATGATCCTATAACGCATAAAAGTATTTTTTCTATCCTGTTAAGTTTTGATGATAAACTTTTTTTCATCGTCCTATCCTTCTGCGAACTCATAAATTTACATTTATTATATCAATATATGAGTAAAAAGTCAATCGACCTTTTGCTCACAAAAAAACGACAGGAGTAAACTCCTGCCGTATATTGTAGTTGTGCCTCTAGTGTGTAATTGAAACTTAAAAGTCATGATCTAAATGTTCACCTTAACTTTCGTGTTCTTCTGTTTCTTCAAACTCGTGAAAGCAAAGTTCTTTGTTGTCATATAGCATCACGATAGGCTTATTGGACAGTTGGTTGATCGTTGCAATATGTTCGGCAATCGGAGTCAGCTCGCTATCTTTGTACTTAATGAAGAAAGACAGTGTTTTCTCCATCTGTTTTTTCTCTGCATCATTGATGGAATCGCCAACACCAATCAAGAACTCATCAACAGGACCTTCTTTTACCAAAGGAATTTTTCCGATGAAGTTGCCGACCGCGCAAGAAGCATCAGCCAATCTATTCGCAGCACGAGTAGTTACGGCATCTTTCTTAAGTAGTTCGATTTTATCGAAACAAGCAGTGTAGAGATTGCGGAACTTCATAGCGTTTTCTCTGATCTCATTTTCTATTTTATTTAGATACTCGGCTTGGAAATTCTTTGACAACATAACTTCCATATATTCAGATAAAGCGAATACATGGAGAGCCAATTTGTAGTGAACGAAGCGGTCGAGTAACTGCCTTATCTTGCTTGATGCAGTATGCATTTTCAAAATACTCTTCTTTTCGTAAAGCATACCTTCGAGCTGTTCTTTATAGGAACGAATATCCTTCATCGCATTGCGCTTGATGTTTTTGACTTGATTCAAATTAACAACAAGGCTTGACTTGTTTTCCCAGTAAAATTTGTATTCATCTATATAGGATACAAGCAAGTCATAGTCCGCAAGAAGTTGAGATTTTTTGTCGCGTTCAAGAATGTCGATGATTTCTTTTTGACCATTCTTTATATCTTGAACTTGTTTGGCAACTGCAAGTACAGCAACAGCCACAAGTGCGATCTGAACACTGCTAGGATTCATAAGTGTTTCAACGGGAGTCCAACGTGCTTGACCGACAATTCCATTATTCATAATCGTCCCAAGATATGCCCCGTCTTTCATAGCCAATGTACCGATTACTCCTTGAGGAAACACACAGCGATACAAGACCTCAGTTGCCGGGGCAGCCATTGTTTGCGCCAATCCTACAAATGAGCCTCCGAGAGCTGCAATTTCAGCAAAAGGAATTTTTACGAGAGGTGAGGTTTGGTAAGTATCCTTTATTTCCGCAAGAGCGTGTTCAACTTGAATACTTGGTCTTATATTACCGGACTCGTTCAGTTCGTTCATAACCAATAAATCCTTATTTATCATATAATACACCTCCATATTATTTACATTTCATTGGTGGTCATAACTTCGGATTTTATCTACAATTATAAATCTTTTTTGATTTAAATATTAGTTTATTGTATTATGGATTATATCATGCTTTTGTTTGGCTGTCAATCCCACACAAAAAACAAGTAACTGTCAAGTAAAAGTTGGCAAAGAGCATGATATAAATTTTTTGCTAAAAAA
>CAZFTE010000008.1:0-53598 GCA_964521785.1 uncultured Lachnospiraceae bacterium | reverse complement strand
TTTTTTGTAGATTTATGGCAGGGATTGATTTTTTAAAATATTTTCTTGACATTATTATATCACAGTGCTATAATGAATACATCGAAGTGCGATGTATCGCACTAAAGCTTAACGGAGGTCGATGTTATGGATCAACATATCAAAAAAGTATATATCCCCATGACCGAAACTGCTTTTTATATATTGTTGTGTTTGCGAAAACCGAATCACGGATACGGTATTGTTCAAATGGTTGAAAAAATGACCGATGGTGCTATTAAGCTTGCACCGGGTACGATGTACGGCAGCTTATCTAAAATGGAAAAAGACAAAGTGATTCGTTTTATCCGCGAAGAAGATAAGCGAAAGATCTATCAAATCACAGATCTTGGCTCGGAGATCTTACATATAGAATTAAAACGTATCGAACGCTTATATAAGATAGCTCAGGAGGAAATGTAAAATGAAAAAGCAGATTAAATTGTTTACGATATTCGAATATGAAAAAGAGCAGGATTATTTACGCGAAATGCACAAATCGGGTTGGAAATTCATCAAAGTAACAGGGTTGGGAATGTATTATTTTGAAAAATGTGTTCCTCAAGATGTGGTATATCAACTTGACTATAACAAAGATGGTCTTGCACACAAAGATGAATATCTGAAAATGTTTGATGATTGCGGCTGGGAGTATATACAAGACTTTTTTGGTTACAGTTATTTTAGAAAATCGGTATCCGAAGACGGTGCGGCAGAAAAGATCTTCTGTGATGAGGAATCAAGATTTCAGATGATGCAACGAGTGATGAAAGGGCGAATGTTGCCGTTGTTGATAATCTTCTTTACGGTGTTACTGCCACAGTTTATAAGCCACTTGTTTTACACTCGCGATTATTTTATCGCTTCATTTATCGGTGGCGTTTTGGCAATATATCTTACGATATTCGTTATGTATTTTGTGAAATACACGCAGTATAAGAAAAATAGAAGATAATTTTGTGATAAACAACACACTCTTTACAGGGTATTCGTAAAACAGTAAATCCGACCTATGGTTATCATCATAGGTCGGATTTTGCGTTTATATTATCTTTCCGCTGAAATGGTCTATCTCATGCTGGATTATCTGCGCGGAAAATCCCGAAAAAGTTTTTATCTTCGGCTTTCCGTCGCGCGTTTGCCACGATACTTTTATATTTTTAAAACGCTTTGTTTTTCTTACGCCGTCGAGCGAAAGGCAACCTTCCTCTGTCTCGTATTCGCCAGATGCTTTTATTATCTCAGGGTTGAACATCTCCGTATAAGTGCCATTGTCGTCAAAAACGAGTATGCATTTTTTCGCGCCGATCATATTTGCCGCAAGACCTACGCAACGTTCGCTGTTCGCTTTGAGCGTATCGAGCAGGTCATCTGCCACGGACGCATCTGATGTTTGAGCCGCAACAGACGGCTGAGAAAGAAAAAACATATCTCGTACAATTTCTTTTACCATAAAATGATTCCTCGCCGATAAGATTATTTTTTAAAAATTATATCATGTTGAAAAATAGATTTCAACATCTTTGTGGAAAAACAGGGTATTATGTTGATCTGTAATTCGGCTTTTTACCAATTTTGTCTTGAATTTTACCATATTATGATGTATACTATAAAAGTATAAATATAATTAGGAGTGCTGTATGAAGATAATACTTGATGTTATGGGCGCAGATAACGCCCCCAAAGAGCTTATTCACGGTGCTATACTCGCCAAAAAAGAATGCAGCTCCTGCGATATAATTTTTGTCGGCGACGAAAAAATGATACGCGAAGCCCTTGAGGAAGAGGACGCGACAAATGATTTCGCCATCGTTCATTGTGATGATTTTGTTACTATGAACGACGACCCGATGAGTATAAGAACTACTCATGCGGAATCGTCTATGGTACGCTCGTTAAAGATGCTCGCAAACGGCGAGGGCGACGCGGTCGTCTCCTGCGGAAACACTGGCGCTCTTTTTACGGGCGCAACTCTTTTTGTTCGCCGTATACACGGCATAAGACGCGCGGCGCTTGCCTCTATACTACCCTTCGGAAACGGCACTCTTTTGATAGACAGCGGCGCAAACATTACCGTAACGGCGGACCAACTTTTGCAGTTTGCATATCTCGGTTCCGTCTATATGGAAAAGGTGATGGGCATAAAAGAGCCGAGAGTCGGCTTGCTCAATAACGGTTCGGAGGAGCATAAGGGAACTCCCGTTGTGGCGGAAGCGCACAAACTGCTTGCCGAAGCGAAAAATATCAATTTTATCGGAAACATAGAGGGAAAAGATATTCCTTTCGGTTGTTGCGATATCATCGTTTGCGATGGTTTTACGGGAAACATTGCCCTTAAAACGACAGAAGGCGTTGCAAGATTCGCGATGAAAGAGGTAAAAAAAGTTTTTGCGGACGGGCTTACCTCAAAGATAGCGGGCTTGCTTATTAAAAAGAAATTATATAAGATGAAAAAGTATTTCGACCATACGGAATACGGCGGCGCACCCTTTTTGGGCATATCGAAGCCTGTTATAAAATCTCATGGCGGCTCGGGCGCAAACGCTATCAAACACGCTATAATACAAGCGGAGAATTATGCATCTTGCGGAGCCATAGAACAGATAGCCATGATAGCCGCGGAAATGAAACTCGGCAAAGAAACCGAAAACAAAGAATAAAAATAGAACCAAAAAAGAAAGGAGTTCACAATGTCGGAAAGACGCTCACGTATCCCTTTTGTTCCGAAAGAACTCGAAGAAAAAATAAAATATACATTTACCGACAAAAAGCTTCTGTTTAACGCTCTTTGCCATTCGTCCTTTTCAAACGAGAGAAAACACGAAAATATAGCTTCAAATGAAAGATTGGAGTTTTTGGGGGATTCCGTCCTGTCGATAATCACGAGCGAATATCTATATCGCGAATTGCCCAACCGCCCCGAAGGCGAACTTTCGAATATTCGCCGCGAGATAGTTGACAGCGAAGCGCTCGCGTCCTTTGCTCGCGAGCTTGACCTCGGAACATATATGTTTTTTGGCAACGGCGAAGAACGAAACGGCGGCAGAGACAGAAGATCCAACCTCGAAGACGCTTTCGAAGCGCTCGTTGCGGCGATATATCTTGACGGCGGGCTTGAAAACGCGAGAAGATTTTTGACTCCTCGTATAGAAGCAAAAGTCAAGGATATCTTCGCGACACATAAATTCAATGACCCCAAATCGTTGTTGCAGGAGATAGTTCAGCAGAACGGCGAGATAGTTAAATATGAGAAGATAAGCGAGAGCGGACCCGACCACGATAAGCGCTTTACTTGCGTCGTTATGGTAAACAGCAATATACTCGGCACGGGCGAGGGCAAACGCATACAAGAAGCCGAAATGAACGCCGCCAGAGACGCGCTCAAACTTTTGGGCGAAGGCGAAAAAGACAGCGAGAAAGATAATTGATGAAAAAGCACAGAAATATACCTATATTCGTTCCGCATCTCGGTTGCCCGAACACTTGCGTTTTTTGCAATCAAAGAAAGATATCGGGGCATGAAAAATCGGATTTTTCATCTGTTGAACGCGAGATAGAGGAAGCGCTCGCCACCATTCCGAGCGGTACCGATGTGCAGATAGCTTTCTTTGGAGGAAGTTTTACGGGGATAGACAGAGAAGATATGATATATCTTCTTGCTACTGCGAAAAAATTCATAGACGAAGGAAGAGTGGAGAGCATACGACTTTCCACGCGCCCCGATTATATAGATGAAGAGATACTCGACATACTTGCCTCTTACGGTGTAAAGAGCATAGAACTTGGTATACAGAGCATGGACGATGGTGTGCTGTTGCGAAGCGGTCGCGGACACACCGCAGCTCAAACGGAGAAAGCCTGCGCGCTTATAAAGGAGCGCGGTTTTGAACTTATCGGTCAGATGATGACGGGGCTTCCCGGTTCCGATGAGGAAAAAGACGAATATACCGCAAAAAGGATATGCGAGATGGGCGCCGTCGGCGCGCGCATATATCCTACGGTAGTGTTTAAAGACACCGAACTTCACAGAATGATGGAGCACGGAGAATACGAGAGCCGCGAGATGCGCGACGTTATCGCCCAGGGCGCAAGAGTTCTTTCCGTATTTATCAAAAACGGTGTGAACGTCATAAGGATAGGACTGCAATCCAGCGAGCTTTTGACGAGCGGCACGGAGATAGCAAGTCCTTATCACGAGGCAACGGGCGAATTTATTTGGTCGCGTTGTTTTCGCGATATGGCGGAAGCGGAGCTTTGCGGAAAAGAGACGAAAGGCAAACGCGCTGTCATAACGGTTCCCAAAGGCGCCGTTTCAAAGATGGTAGGACAGAAAAAAGAAAACGAGATATATTTAAAAGAGAGATTTTCTCTTTTTGATATAAAAGTGCTTGAAAGCGATGAGCTTGAAAGCGTTTCGGTAAAAATATCTTTGGAAGAAAGGAAGAACAAAATATGCGATTGAAATCCTTGGAGCTGCAAGGCTTTAAATCGTTCCCCGACAAGACCGTGATCGATTTCAATCGCGGTGTTACTGTCGTTGTCGGTCCCAACGGAAGCGGAAAATCTAATATTTCGGACGCTATGCGTTGGGTATTGGGCGAAATGTCTTCTAAAAATATTCGCGGTTCGAAGATGGAGGACGTTATTTTTGCGGGTTCACAAAAAAGAAGTCCTATGGCATATGCCGAGGTTACCGTAATATTCGACAACAGCGAGGACGCCGGAAAGAACGAAAGTATGCCCGAATACGATGAGATATCCGTAACGAGAAGATATTATCGTGTGGGCGAAAGCGAATATTTTATAAATCGTAAAAACGCAAGACTTAAAGATATAGTGGAGCTTTTTCTCAACACGGGTCTCGGCAAAAACGGCTATTCAATAATCGGTCAGGGCAAGATAGCGGAGATAATCTCGCAAAAGAGCGACGATCGCCGCGCCGTTTTCGAAGAAGTTGCGGGTATTGCAAAATATCGTTACAAAAAAGCAGAAGCGGAAAAGAAGTTGGCTCAAACGGACGACAACCTCGTTCGCTTGACCGATATTGCAAACGAGCTTGAAACTCGCGTGGGTCCGCTCGAAAAAGACGCTCAAAAAGCCGAAAAATATCTTGAGATATACGAAAGAAAGAGATCTGCGGATATCGCGCTCTCTCTTTACGATATAAACTCGGCGGGCGCAGAAGAAAAAGAATATGCCGAAAAATTGCTCGTTGCAAAGCGCGAGCTTTCGGCTTTGGACGAATCTATCGCCGATATGGAGAAAGAGGACGAGCGCCTTTACGATAAGATACAGCAGTCAAAGATAGCTTATGAACGCGCCAACGCGAGCATCACCGAGGCGACGGCAAAACTTCACGAAGCAAGATCGGGCATACTCGTAAAAGAGAACGATATATCCCATTATAACGGAGTGTTGGAAAACGCCCGTGCCAAATTATCCGCAACGGAGCAGAGCATACGCGAAGCGGAAAAAGAACGCGAAGCTCGCTTTAACGATTATCACAAAGCGGTATCGCGCAAAGAGTTTATGGAAACTTCTCTCGGCGAAGCCGATGAGGAGATAGCGGATATAACATCTTCGCTCGAGGGCATAGAAGCCGAAAGCAAGGAGATATTCAAGGATATCGAGCTTATAAATTCTCAAACGATAGACGCAAGAGTAGCTTCTTCCGTTGCGGCTACGCAAAAAGAGGCAAACGCTCAAAAAACATCGGAACTTGCGGAGAATATCGCTCAATGCGAATCCGAAATGAAGATGATATCCGACAGGATAGAAAAGGCAAGAGAAAAGATAGACAGATATTCCAAAAAAGAAGAGGAATATAATCGCGATATCGCCGCTTTCGACGCGGAAAGAGCGAAAAATGAGAGCGAATTATCTCTCCTTGCCGAAAATAAGAGCAAGATATTTATTGAGATATCGCAGACAAAGATAAAGATACAGAACCTTATAAATATGGAGGAGCTTTTCGAGGGCTACTCTCGCGCGGTCAAGTTTGTCATGAACGCGCATAAGGCGGGCAAGATATTGACCGCAAACGGCAAGGTACCGCAGATATACGGTCCCGTTTCGTTGCTTTTCGAGGTGGATCCGAAATACTCGTTGGCTGTTGAAACAGCGCTCGGTGGAGGACTTCAAAACATCGTAACGGAAGATGAGGATTCCGCAAAAGCGGCTATCGCGTATTTGAAAGCTCAAAACGCAGGCAGAGCCACGTTTTCTCCCATAACGACGGTATCCAGCACCGAACTTGACGAAGAAAAGCTTGCGCTTTCTTCGAAAAAAGGCTTTGTAGCCGTTGCGTCGAAGCTTGTGCGTACAGACAAGAGATTCGGCGGTATCGTGTGCAATATGCTCGGCAGGATCATCGTTGCCGACGATATCGACAATGCCGCGAAGATAGCGAGATCTCTCGATTTCAGATACAGAGTCGTAACGCTCGACGGTCAGGTCGTAAATGCGGGCGGTTCGTTTACGGGCGGTTCTTCGCAGAATAACAGCGGTATGCTCTCGCGCAAGGCGCAGATCGATAAGATGAGCACGGACGTTGCATTGCAGGAGAAAAAGCTTTCCGAGATAGAGGAAAAGATAAATAAAGATTCGCTCTCCGTTTCCGATATCAAAAAACGCAAGGATTCGGTTTTGTCAACGCTCAATGTGCTTCGCACGATGAAAGACGCGGAAAGCACACAGTTGCAAGTGCTTATATCAACAAACGAAAATATGCAAAAGACTCTTTCGGATATGAAAGAGGAATATGAAGCCGTTAAGGGCAGAAGCGCCAAAAACTCCGAAAGCATAATGCAACTTTCCGAAAAGGAAAAACGTTTCGGAGAGCAGATAGCGAAGCTCAACCTTCGCGCCGAGAATTTGGCAAAAGAAAAAGAAGCGCTCTTGACGCGCTCCGAAACATTGAAAACGATTCGCGGCGAACGCGCAATAGAGCTTGCAAGGGAGGAGAAAAACCTCGAACTTTTGCTTTCCGTTGCAAATGCCGCAAAGGCTAAAGAGGAAGATCAGATCGCTCAACGCGATGAACTCGTTTCCGATGTCGCTTCCGCGAAAGAGCAGATAGATCTTGCGAACGCGGAAATAGTCAGATACAAGGAAACGATAGCTTCTTCAGCCGCCGATGTCGGCGAACTTGAGAAGAAGCGCGATGGATTTTCTCGTCAAACGATGGAATTCGAACGCGCTCAAACGGAGAACCGAGTAAAGCAGAAAGAGTCCACCTATAAGCGCGAAAGCGTTTTCTATGAATACACAAAAGCGGAATCTGTATATAAAAACACGGCGGATAAAAAAGATAAGCTCATAGCGTTCCTTTGGGACGAATATGAACTTTCGTACAGCGCCGCGACGGAACTTCCCATAGAAAAGGTTACGTCGGAGAACCGTGCATCAGTTGCCGCAGTGCAAACGAAGTGCCGCGAACAGATAAGATCGCTCGGTCATGTCAACGTCGGCGCGATAGAAGAATATAAGGAAGTAAGCGAACGCTATAAATTCCTTACATCGCAGATAAATGACCTGAAGGTCTCCAAAGACGACCTTTCAAAGATAATCTTCTCGCTCGAAGAGCAGATGCGTCGCGATTTCTCGGAGACGATACAGCTTGTAAACGCAAACTTCGGCGAAGTTTTTGCGGAGCTTTTCGGCGGCGGTCATGCGGAGATAACGCTTACGGATCCCGCTCATGTGCTTGAATCGGGCATAGAGATAAAAGCGGCTCCTCCCGGAAAAGTTATAAAGAGCCTTTCGCTCCTTTCCGGCGGCGAGCAATCGTTTATAGCCATCGCGCTCTACTTCGCGATAATGAAAGTCAGCCCCGCACCGTTCTGCATCATGGACGAGATAGAGGCGGCTCTTGACGAAGTAAACGTAGATAAATTTGCGGAATATGTTAAAAAATATTCCGACAAGACACAGTTTGTTATAATCACGCATCGCCGCGGCACCATGGAGATTGCGGACACGCTTTACGGCGTAACGATGCACGAAAAAGGAATCTCGCAGGTACTCTCTGTCAATATTGCCGAGATAGAGAAGAAAACAGGCGTCGTTCTGAATTGAAAGTTGGAGGTATCATGGGATTTTTTGAAAAATTAAAAGCAGGTCTTTCCAAAACAAAAGATGCATTCGTAGGAAAGATAAACAACCTTTTCCATTCATTTACCAAAGTAGATGAGGAGATGATGGAGGAGCTTGAAGAGATACTCATAACGGCGGATATCGGCGTTGAAGTTACGGAACTTATCTTAGATGAATTGCGCGAGCGCATCAAGGACGAGCATATCACCGACCCCGAAGAATCCAGAAAAGTTCTTTTCGAGATCTTGGAAAATATGATCGGCGAAGGCGAACCCATCGCCGAGAGCAAGGACGCTATGACGGTAATTCTCGTCATCGGCGTAAACGGCGTCGGCAAGACCACTTCCATTGCGAAAATAGCGAACGTAATGAAGAAAAAGCACAAGAAAGTCGTTCTTGCGGCGGCGGATACTTTCCGCGCGGCTGCGATAGATCAGCTCGAGGTTTGGGCGGACAGAGTTGACGTTGAGCTTATCAGCCAGGCGGAAGGCTCCGACCCCGCGGCGGTAGTTTTCGATGCTTGCGCCGCCGCCAAAAAGAGAGATGCCGACGTGCTTATCATCGATACGGCGGGCAGACTCCACAACAAAAAGAACCTTATGGCAGAGCTTGCAAAGATAAATCGCGTTATAGACAGAGAGCTTCCCGAAGCGATACGCGAAACGCTCCTCGTGCTTGATGCAACGACGGGTCAGAACGCTCTCATTCAGGCGAAAGAATTTAAAAACGCGGCTGAGATCACGGGTCTCGTTCTTACAAAGCTCGACGGAACCGCAAAAGGCGGCATAGTTTTTGCCATCAAGCATGAACTTGGCATACCCGTTAAATTTATAGGCGTCGGCGAAAAAGTTGATGACCTTCAGGAATTTAAAGCAGACGAATTTGTTTCTGCGCTTTTTGAGTAAGGAGGCTCTTATGGAGATCGTACTCGCATCAAACAACCAACATAAAGTAAAAGAGCTTGAATATTTTATAAACGAGATATGTCGTTCGAAGAACATGAACGATGTAAAGGTCCTTACGCTTCGCGATATCGGCTTTACGGACGATATCGTGGAAGACGGCGAAACTTTTGAGGACAACGCGCTTATAAAAGCAGGCACGATTGCAAAAAAAGGTTATATCGCCGTTGCGGACGATTCGGGTCTTTGCGTTGATGCATTGGGCGGCGAACCCGGTGTATATTCCGCAAGATATGCGGGCGAGCCTTGCGACGACGGAAAAAACAACGAACTTCTTCTTTCGAAAATGGCAAACGTACCCGAAGAAAAGAGAAGCGCGCATTTCGTTTCCGTTATAGCGGCTGTATTTCCCGACGGCAGAAGCTTTACCGCTCGCGGCGAATGCCCCGGAACGATACTTTTCGAATATCGCGGTAACGGCGGTTTCGGCTATGACCCACTCTTTTTCTACGAGCCTTTCGGCAAAACATACGCCGAAATGAACGCGGAAGAAAAGAACGCTATCAGCCACAGAGCAAGAGCGATAAAGCTCTTTTCCGAAAAATTTGCAGAAGAAATAACAAAATAATTTTATTGAAAAAGGAACAGAATATGCTTACAAGCAAACAGCGCGCGTACCTTCGTGGTCGCGCAAACGATTATGACACAATATTTCAGGTTGGCAAGGGCGGTATCAACGAGAATATGCTCGAACAGATAGACAACGCTCTCGAAGCACGCGAGCTTATAAAGCTCCGCACGCTTGAAAACAGCGACTTCTTTGCAAAAGAAGCCGCAAACGCCATTGCAGAACAGCTCGGCGCAGACGTTGTAAGCGTCGTTGGTTCTCGCTTCATTCTTTACAGAGAATCTCAGAAAAACAAAAAATTCGACATCGTGAATTTCTGCGAGATAGAAGAAGAAAAGAAGCCTGCCAAGAAAAAACAGGTAAAACCCGCAATGAAAAGAAAGATCGCAAAAAAACTCGCAAGAAGAAAATAATAGCGCATCTTTCGAATTGAGACGATAAAAGCGAAGGGAGAGAACTATCGATGAGAACGGGAATATTCGGCGGAACATTTTCCCCTATACACAACGGTCATATAAAAGCGGCAAGATCTTTCTTGCACGAGATGGATCTTGATGTTTTGTATGTCATTCCCGATCGGATACCGCCGCACAAGCAGATATCCGGCAACGACGACCCTTATCTCCGCTTGGAAATGGTAAAGCTGGCTTTTGAAAACGAAGAAAAGATAATCGTTTCCGATACGGAGCTTAAACGCGAAGGAAAAAGCTATACCGTTTATACGTTGCCCGAATTTACGGGCAACGGCGAGCTTTTCATGCTCTGCGGAACGGATATGTTCGTAACGTTCGACACATGGTTCCGTTTTGAGGATATATTTAAAATGTGTACCCTCGTTTTGATGAAACGCAGTGCGACGGACCCCGCGACGGAAGTTTTGATAGAGGAAAAAAGAAAACTTTATACCGAGCGCTACGGCGCGAAAATAGAGATCATATCGGCGGAGCCTTTTGAGATATCTTCTTCCGAGATACGCGAAAAGATAGCAAACGGCGAGGATTATTCCGCATATGTCCCCGAACGCATAAAAGATTTTATCGAGGAAAAGGGGCTTTACAGATGACGAACACGGAGCTTGAAAAAATAAAGAGCGATGTGTACTCGCTTCAAGGAGAAAAGCGCTTTTCGCACACGCTCGCCGTTGTGGACGAAGCGGAATATATAAGCAAAGCTTGCGGTCTTTCCGATGCGGAGACCGAAAAGGCGAAGCTTGCGGCACTGTTACATGATATAACCAAGAAATTTTCCGACGAAGAGCAAGCGGAGATGTTCAAAAAATACAACATAGATATTTTTTCTGCTCCGCCGACCATGCATGAAAAGACGGGCGCGTATTTTGCGCGCGAACGATATGGCAAGGATATCGTTGACGACGATATATTTTCCGCCATATTCCATCATACCACGGGCGGAACGAATATGAGCGAACTTGACATGATCATATTTATCGCCGATTACACGGAAGAAACAAGAAAGCCCGAGATATGCCGCAAGACAAGAGAATATCTTCACGCGGAATGTGAAAAGCTCGACCATGACCGCGAAAGAGCGAAGGCTCTTTTAAAGGATATCACTTTAAGGATCATTGGAAACACGCTTGAATTTTTAATGCGTGAAAAACAACGAATCGACATCAGAACGGTTGAAGCATGGAATTCTATGATCTGATCGAGAGGAGTTAATTTTGAACGACAACAGAAAAAAACAAAGGCAAGAAAAAGGTCGCCCCATAGTGCTTATAATAGTGCTGTGTTTTATAGCGTCGCTCGTGGCGCTTACGGCGATATGCATATCCGTTTTTAAGCCGAGCGTCAGCGTAACGCCGCCTTTCGATGGCACCATACCCGGTGTAAACGACACAGACGATGATTCGTCAACGTCGAAAACTGAAGAAACAAGCGGAACTTATACGCGAAAAGACGGATATTATACATTTTTGATATGCGGAACGGACGTTGTTTCGCGTAATACCGATGTGATGATGCTCGTTTCGCTCGATACCGTAAACGATGAGATAAACATCTTGCAGGTTCCGAGAGATACGTTTATAAATCCCTCGACTTCGGGATATAACGTAACGAGGATAAACAGCATATATACTTCCGCGTATGCTTCCGCGCCTTACACAGGAAAAACAAGGCAAAAGATAGCCATGGATAAGCTCTGCACTACGCTCGAAGCTTCGCTTTGTGTAACGATAGACCGATATATGCTCATCGACATCGATTCATTCGTCGGTATCATCGATGCCATAGGCGGCGTAGATCTCTATGTTCCCATGGATATGGACTATGAGGACCCCGAGCAGAACCTGTATATCCACCTCAAAGAAGGTATGCAGCATCTCGACGGCAATGCCGCGATGCAGTTCGTGCGTTATCGCACGGGATATGTCAGCGGAGACATCGGCAGAGTTGAAGCAAGAGCGGATTTTCTGAAGGCTGTATATAATAAAGTGCGCGAGAATCTCAGCGTTTCCGTTGTGATAGATATCGCAAAGCAACTTTTTGACAGCTTTACCACGGACGCTTCGATAGATGACATGGTATTTTTCGCAAATGCCGTTTACGGCATAAACAGCGATAACATAAACATCGCGACCATATCGGGAAGCGCGGTTATGAACCCGCAGACAGGCGTTTGGAGTTATTATGCGCTCAACAAGAACAAGGCGCTTGCTGACATAAACAGATATATGAATGCTTTTAAAGAGAGCATCTCATACAGCATATTTGATAAAAATGCAATATTTACGGATGACCCCGACGGGGCGAATCCCTATATAAGCGAATATTATTACTCATAAAGGAGATATAGCATGGATAACAACCAGAACATCGCAACAAACGAAAACGCAATGGATTCCCTTGCTCTCGCGCAAGAGATCGTTAAGGTTTTGGACGCGAACAAAGCGGGACAGATCAAGCTTTTGCGCGTAAACGATCAGACTGTTATGACGGATTATTTCGTTATCTGCACGGGTAATTCCAATACACACATCAAGAGCCTTTGCGGAGAAGTTGAGTTCAAGCTCGGCGAACAGGGCGCAAGACCTTTGGGTACGGACGGATACGACTCAGGCATATGGATAGTTATGGATTATGAAAGCGTTATGGTTCACATTTTTAACCGCGAACAGAGAGATTTCTTTAAACTTGAAAAGCTTTGGGCGGACGCAGAAGACGTTTCTATCGAGAATATTGTTACAGAAAACTGACGTTGAAATATAACGTTTTTTAATACCAAGGAGCATAAAAATGAAATACGATTTTAAAAACATCGAGCAAAAATGGCAGGATGAATGGGAAAAACAAGGCATTTTCCACGCATCCGAAGATCATACCAAACCGAAATTCTATGGCTTGGTAGAATTTCCTTATCCCAGCGGTGCAGGTATGCACGTTGGTCATATCAAGGCTTATTCCGGTCTTGAAGTGGTTTCCCGTAAAAGACGTATGCAGGGATACAACGTTCTTTTCCCCATGGGATTTGACGCATACGGTCTTCCTACGGAAAACTCCGCTATAAAATTCAATACTCACCCTCGCATACTTACGGACAGAAACATCGAAAAGTTCACAAGCCAGCTTAAAAGAGTAGGTTTTTCTTTCGACTGGACGAGAGTTATCGATACGACGGACGAAAAATATTATAAATGGACACAGTGGATATTCCGCAAAATGTTCGACAAGGGTCTTGTTTTCCGCGCAACGACGCTCGTAAACTATTGCCCCAACTGTAAAGTAGTTCTTTCCAACGAAGACTCTCAGGGCGGTAAATGCGATATCTGCCACGGCGATGTTGTTCAGAAATCAAAGGACGTTTGGTACCTACGCATCACCGAATATGCGGATAAGCTCCTTCAGGGACTTAACAAAGTAGATTACCTTCCCAACGTTAAACTCCAGCAGGAAAACTGGATAGGACGTTCCGAGGGTGCATTTGCGGACTTTAAACTTACAAACTGCGACGAATCTCTCCGCATCTATACGACACGTTGCGACACGATGTTCGGTGTAACGTTCATGGTAATCGCTCCCGAACATCCTATCATAGAAAAATACAAAGATAAGATAAATAACATAGCAGAACTCGAAGCATACAAGACAGAATGTGCTAAGAAGACGGAATTTGAACGCACACAACTCGTTAAAGACAAGACAGGCGTAAGGATCGACGGCATCGCTGCCATCAACCCCGCAAACGGTAAAGAGATTCCGATCTATATCTCCGACTATGTTATGATGGGCTACGGTACGGGCGCTATCATGGCTGTTCCCGCACACGATGAACGCGACTATGATTTTGCAAAGAAATTCGGTATCGATATCATCGAAGTTATCAAGGGCGGCGATATCTCCAAAGAAGCTTACACAGGCGATGGCGAAATGGTCAACTCCGGCTTCCTTGACGGTATCAAGACAAAGAAAGAAGCCATCGACAAGATGCTCGCTTACCTTTCCGAAAAGGGAATCGGCGAAAAGGGCGTACAGTACAAGATGAAAGACTGGGCGTTCAACCGTCAGAGATATTGGGGCGAACCCATTCCGATCGTTCATTGCCCGAAATGCGGTATGGTCGGTGTACCTTACGAAGAGCTTCCCCTCAGATTGCCCGATATGGAAAACTTTGTTCCCGGTGAGGGCGGCGAAAGCCCGCTTGCAAAGGTAGAATCCTTTGTAAATTGCACTTGCCCCTCTTGCGGCGGTGCAGCTAAGCGTGAAACAGATACTATGCCTCAGTGGGCAGGTTCTTCTTGGTACTTCCTCCGTTACTGCGACCCGCACAACGACGAAGCGTTTGCCGATCAGGAAAAGCTCAAATATTGGCTCCCCGTTGACTGGTATAACGGCGGTATGGAACACGTAACGCGCCATTTGATCTATTCTCGTTTCTGGCACCACTTCCTCTATGACATCGGCGAAGTTCCCGTTGACGAACCTTACGCAAAACGTACGGCTCAGGGTCTTATTCTCGGACCTGACGGCGAAAAGATGAGTAAATCCAAGGGCAACGTTGTTGACCCCAACGATGTTGTTGACGAATACGGCGCAGACGTTTTGCGTGTATATATCCTCTTTATGGGCGACTACGGCTCCGCAGCACCGTGGAGCGACAGCAGCGTTAAGGGTTGCAAGAGATTCCTTGACAGAGTTGCGGGTCTTACGGATATCGCGAGCGGCACAGGCTCCACGCCCAAGCTCGAAAGCGCTTTCCACAAGACGATAAAGAAAGTTTCCCAGGATATCGAAGAAATGAAGTTCAACACAGCTATCGCTACGATGATGGCGCTTCTCAACGATATCTACGCGGAAGGCAAGCTCACAGTAGATGAACTCAAGACATTCATCACGATACTCAACCCCTTCGCTCCTCATATCACAGAAGAGATCTGGCACGAGCTTGGCGAAACGACGCTCCTTTCCGTTTCTCCTTGGCCCGAATATGATGAATCCAAGACAGTTGACGCAACGGTTACGATCGCAGTACAGATCTGCGGCAAGACTCGCGGCACAGTTGAAGTTCCCAACAACGCAGAGCAGGATGTTGCGTCCGATATCGTTAAGAACGATGAAAAGATAAGGCCCTTCCTCGAAGGCAAGAATATCGTAAAAGAGATCTACGTTAAGAATAAGATCTACAATATCATTGCAAAATAATAGTTTTTTGCCGTTTTGAAGCGCGCGAAAAAACATATTTGAATATATTCGGCGGCGCATAGTCGAAAGTTCTCGTTTGAAATAAAAAAAGATACAGCAGCTCGCTTTCCCGCAAGGTCGGCGATATGCCGACCTTGCGGGAAAGCGCAGAGCGCATTTAAACTAAAATATTTCTTCTTTTTTTATTAAAAATGTAAAAAAATATTGACAAATCCTTGACATTACGGTATAATTTTAGAAGCGTATTATATAATGCGTTGTATGTTGTTTTGCGAGGGAGCATTTTATGAAACTTGATATGCAGCCGATACTTTGCGGCGAAAAAAGCAAGATCGAATTTGATTTTGACACGGTGCCGGAAGAAGAAGCGGTTCTTTCTGAACTCTTCCCGGATGTAAAATTTCATACCCCTGTTTCCGTTAAGGGAAACGTAAAGAATATGTCGGGATATATGATCCTTACGGTTAATTCCGACCTCTTGTTTACGGCGGATTGTGCCAGATGCACAAAACCGGTAGACGGTAAAATTTCGTTGGATTTCGAAAGGGAGATCGCCGGACGCGACACCTCTCGCGACAACGATGATTATATCTTTATCGAAGATAAAAAACTCGATATTTTCGAGCCGTTGACAGAGCAGATCCTTTTGGATATGCCTTCAAAAGTTCTTTGCTCGGAAGACTGCAAGGGTCTTTGCCCTAAATGCGGTAAAAATCTGAACGAAGGCGAGTGCGGTTGCCCCAAAAAGGAGATCGACCCCAGACTCGAAATTTTAAAAACTTTATTAAAATAATTGAAACTTTTACTTATTCAAGGAGGTTAGATAACAATGGCAGTACCGAAGAAAAAAGTCTCTAAGGCAAGAAGAGATAAAAGACGTTCCAATGTTTGGAAACTCGATCTTCCCGGCATGACAAAGTGCCCCAAATGCGGTGAATACAACCTTTCACACAGAGTATGCAAAAATTGCGGCACATACGACGGCAAAGAGATCGTTAAGCACGACGCTTGATCGAGCGAGATCAGCTTAAAACAAACAGAGAGGTAGGTATGCTCGGCTCTCGGGCATACCTACAATTCATTTAGAGGGTAATTTTTTATGGTTTGTATAAAGGAGATAGAACGTTTTTCTCACGCGGAAAAAGCAAAGATATTACCTGGAGATAAGATAATATCTATCAACGGAAACGAGATAAAGGACGTTCTTGATTACAGATATTATATTTGCGAAAAGAAGCTCTCCATTGTTATCGACAGAGACGGAGAGGAAAAAACTTTTATTATCAAAAAAGGGGAGTATGATGACCTCGGCTTGGAATTTGAAACGTTCCTTATGGACCGCAAGCAATCCTGCCGCAACAAATGTATCTTCTGCTTTATAGACCAGCTTCCCAAAGGTATGCGCGATACGCTTTATTTTAAAGATGATGACAGCCGACTTTCATTTTTGCAAGGCAACTATATCACTCTTACGAACATGAAAGAGGAGGATATAGACAGGATCATCAAGATGCGTATGTCTCCGATAAATATCTCCGTGCATACGACAGACCCGGAGCTTCGAGTAAAGATGCTCAAAAATCCGCGTTCGGGCGAAGTGCTTCCCTATATCAAAAAGCTCGCCGACGCAGGTATTGAAATAAACGCCCAGATAGTTCTTTGCAGGGGCGTAAACGACGGAGAAAACCTTGAGCGCACTATGCACGACCTCGCCTGCCTTTATCCGCAGGTATTCAGCGTTTCCATCGTTCCTGCGGGACTTACAAAGTTCCGCGACGGTCTTTATCCGCTAACACCGTTTACGAAGGAAGAAAGCGCCGCTGTCGTAGCGCAGGTAGAAGCTTTTGCGGCGGCTTGCAAAAACGCGCTCGGCTCGTCCATATTCTATTGCGGAGACGAGCTTTATTTGGAAGCAGGACTTCCGCTTCCCGACGGAGATTATTACGAAGGTTTTCGTCAGATAGAAAACGGCGTCGGAATGATAGCCTCTATGCGAGAAGAGCTTGAGAGCGCGCTCGCGAACGAGGACGGCGACGACAGGGAGATATCGCTCTCCATGGCTACGGGACACGCCGCATACGGCTTTATTTGCGAATGTGCAAACAAGATAATGGCTAAATTCCCGAAGATAAAAATAAACGTTTATGAGATAATCAATAACTTTTTCGGCTCTACGGTTACCGTTGCGGGTCTTGTTACGGGCAAGGATCTTGCCGAACAGTTAAAAGATAAAGAACTTTACGGAAAGCTTTTGCTCCCGTCGAATATGCTGCGCCACGGTGGAGACCTTTTCCTTTGCGGAAAGAGCAAAGAGGAGCTTGAAAAGGAACTCAATGTCGAGATAGTCCTTTGCGAAAACGACGGTTTCGACCTCTTGGATAAAGTTATTGAAGCTTGATTATATAAATAAAAATATTTGCGCCGAATATATACGGCGCATCATATAAAGTTTTTTGCTTTGCTTTTTTGCAAAAAAACAAAGAGAAAGGAAGTAATATAATGGCAAAAACTGTTGCTGCGATAGTTGGTCGCCCCAACGTGGGCAAAAGCACATTCTTTAATAAGATAGCCGGCTCCAGAGTTTCCATAGTGGATAACGTACCCGGCGTTACTCGCGACCGCATATACCACGAAACAGAATGGAACGGCAAGCCTATCGTTCTTATCGACACGGGTGGTATAGAACCCAAAACAGACAGTGTTATACTTGAGAAAATGAAGCTCCAAGCAGAGATCGCGATCGATACCGCCGACGTTATAGTGTTCCTTTGCGATATTGACGCGGGTGTTACGGCGGACGACAGAGAGATCGCTCAGATGCTCAAGAGAAGTAAAAAGCCCATAATACTCGGCGTAAACAAAATAGACTCCGTAGGCGATCTTCCGCTTGGTTTCTATGAATTTTATGAGCTTGGCTTGGACGATCCGATCGCCGTATCTTCCGTTCACGGTACGGGTACAGGCGATATACTCGACAAGATACTCGAACTTTCCCCAACGAAGGACTCTCCCGACGAAGAACCCGATGACAGCATAAGGATCGCCGTTATCGGTAAGCCGAACGCAGGCAAAAGCTCTATCGTCAACAAGTTCCTTGGCGAGGACAGAATGATAGTTTCCGATATCGCGGGTACTACGCGCGACGCGATAGACAACCATCTCGAAAACGAATACGGTAAATTTACACTTATAGATACAGCGGGTATGCGCCGCAAGAGCAAAGTTATCGATAAGATAGAAAAATACAGCGTTATCCGCGCTCATGAAGCTGTGGAACGCGCCGATGTTTGCCTTATCATGATAGACGGCAACGAAGGTATCACGGAGCAGGACGAGAAGATAGCGGGTATCGCACATGAATCTGGCAAAGCTTCCATAATCGTCGTAAACAAATGGGATATCGTTGAAAAGGATAATTCCACGGTCAAAAAATTCACAGATGACATTCGCGACGCACTCTCCTTCATGCCTTATGCGCCAATAGTTTTCGTTTCCGCAAAGACAGGTCAGCGACTCAACAAGATATTCGAAGCCGTTGTTGCCGTTGCCAACGAAAACGCAAAACGTGTTACCACGGGTATGCTCAACGACGTGTTGGCAGACGCGCAGACTCGCGTTCAGCCCCCCACGGACAGAGGCAAGAGACTCAAGATCTACTATATGACACAGTCGGGTATAAAGCCGCCTACGTTCGTTTACTTTGTAAACAACGCAGAGCTTTTCCATTTCTCTTACCAGAGATATTTGGAAAATAAGCTTCGCGAAGCATTCGGCTTTAACGGTACGCCTATCAGATTCATCATTCGTCAGAAGGGCGACGATAACACAGATTAAAAGGGAGCTTGCAATATGAGAGATCTTCTCGCAAATGGACTCATTACCATAGAATCCACAAAGATTCTTTATATATTGGGCGTGATAGCCTGCATAATAGTGCCGTATCTTTTGGGAAGCCTTAATTTCGCTGTTATGATATCGAAAAAAGGCTACCACGATGATATCCGCACACACGGAAGCGGCAACGCGGGAGCCACGAATATGCTTCGTACGCACGGCAAAAAAGCCGCGGCGCTCACATTCCTTGGAGATGCGCTCAAAGCTATCGTTTCCGTTTTGATAGGTCTTGTGTTGATGCCGGGCGACGGTTTTGCATACGTTGCGGCATTCTTCTGCATGATAGGTCATGCTTACCCCGTATATTTCAAATTCAAGGGCGGCAAGGGCGTTGTGGTAGCCGCGGCATCCATGCTCATACTCAATCCGATAGTTTTCGTTTTGTGCCTTATAATATTTGCGATAATCGTAGGCTTTACAAAATATGTTTCGCTCGGTTCCATCATCTGCGCGATACTTTTTCCTCTTTTGAACTATAAGATGTTCGTATATTTTGCGCCTATGCCGCTCAAGACGATATTCTGTATCTTGATGGGAATATTGGTAATATTCCTTCACAGAAAGAACATCTCGCGTCTTATGAACGGTACAGAAAATAAAATCGGAAAAAATAAGCCCGAAAAGTTAAAATAATTTCAAAAACCTATTGCAATTTCCGTAAATAAGTGGTATTATATTAAGGTAATTGTGATAAGGAACGAGTTGGAGCGACCCTCTCATTGCAAAGACCGTTTCTATCTTAAAAAATAAGGAGGTATTGCAAACATGCCGAATATCAAATCCGCGAAAAAACGCGTTAAAGTTACTGAAACAAAAGCTGCTCAGAACAAGTCTTTCAAATCGGCTCTTAAAACTTCTTTGAAGAAGTATGAAGCTGCTATTGCATCCGGCAACATGGAAGCTGCCGAAGCAACATACACAGCTGCTGTTAAGAAGATCGACCAGGCTGTTTCTCACGGTATTATCCATAAGAACAATGCCGCAAGAAAAAAGAGCAGATTCACAAAGATGCTCAACAACGCAAAAGCGTAAGTTTAAGCGTAAATATGAAACAAAAAGCATTCTTCTCACCGAATGCTTTTTTTGTTTTTTCAAAGCTGTTTGCCTAAAACGCAAACAGCTTTGATGCGTTTATTGTGCGAAATCGGTTGACATATCATATAAATAATGATAAAATATCTATTATATACAAAATTTTTTTATTGAATATCAGGAGAACAAAAAATGAAGGTCAGCAAACTGCTCGGAGAGCGTTTTAAAGAAGCTCCGAAAGATTGTTCCATAGCAAGCCACGCGCTTATGATGCGCGGCGGTTATATGAAATACCTCTGCAACGGAAGCTATTCTCTTTTTATGCCCGCAAGACGCATAACAAAGAAGATCGAAAATATCATTCGCGAAGAAATGGACAGAATAGACGGTCAGGAAGTTCTTATGCCCGTTGTTATGCCTGCTACGATTTGGGAAGAATCAGGCAGATACACGAGCATCGGAAGCGAGATGGCTCGCTTTAAGGACAGAAGCGGCAATAATATGGTGCTTGGTATGACACACGAAGAAGCTGCTGTTCACCTCGCTCGCGATACAGCAAAATCATATGTGGATTTCCCTTTTATGATCTATCAGTTCCAGACAAAATTCCGCGATGAGCCTCGCTGCCGCGGCGGTCTTATCCGCGTTCGCGAATTTACAATGAAGGACGCATACTCCTTCCATACATCTCAGGAAGATCTTGAACAATATTACGACCTCTGCTATAAAGCATATGAAAGAATATTTGCTCGAGCAGGTTCCAAAAACGTTATCGCCGTTAAATCCGACTCGGGTATGATGGGCGGTAAGATATCCCACGAATTTATGCTCCTTACGGAGATCGGCGAAGATACGCTCGTTATCTGCCCCGAATGTGGATATAAAGCAAATATGGAAGCGGCAGACTGCATCGTTGAAAACGCTGCATCTGAAATGGCTCCCATGACAAAGGTACATACTCCCAATGCAAAAACTATCGAGGAAGTTTCCAAATATCTTTCCGTAAACGACAAGAATCTTTGCAAAGCCGTTGTTTACCAGAAGAATATGACAGATGAATATGTTGTAGTATTTGTTCGCGGCGACCTCGAAGTAAACGAGACAAAGCTCCGCAACTACCTCAAAGAAGAGATCCACCCCGGATTCATTACTCTCGAAAGCGGTATCGTAGAAGGTTTTATCGGACCCGTTGGCTTGCCCAAAGGCACGACAGTCATATTCGATGCTTCTCTTAAAGGTATTTCTTCTCTCGTTTGCGGCGCAAACGAAGCCGACTATCACTGCACAGGATTCAATATCGAACGCGACTACGGCAATGTTGATTATGTTGATGTTGCAAAAGCTTACGAAGGCGCTATCTGCCCCGTATGCGGCAAGCACTCCATCAAGATAAGCCGCGGTATCGAAGTAGGTAACATCTTCCAGCTCGGTACAAAATACACAGAATCCATGGATATGACATATCTTGATGCAGACGGCGTTGCAAAACACCCCATCATGGGTTGCTACGGCATCGGCGTAGGCAGACTTGCAGCCTCCATTTGCCAGGAGAGCCACGATGATTACGGTCCTATTTGGCCGATGTCCATCGCTCCTTGGCAGGTAGAAGTATGTAATCTCCGCCGCGATGACGAAAAAGTAAACGCAACGGCTGAAAAACTTTACGACGAGCTTACAAGAGCGGGCGTAGAAGTTCTTTACGACGACAGAGATATCCGCCCCGGCGCTATGTTTGCCGACGCAGACCTTTTCGGTATCCCCGTTCGCGTTGTTGTAAGCCCCAAGACTTGCGACAGAAACGTTGTTGAGGTATCGTTCCGCGATAAGAGCTTCAAAGCCGATATCGCTATCGACACAGCTGTAGAAGAGATTGCAAAGATCGTTAAAGCCGAACTTGCAAAATACAATATCTGATTTGATTTCCCCCATACTTTTGTATGGGGGAAGTGTTTTTGAAATACAAGGAGAAAATTATTATGAAGATCATGATTGCTTCCGACATACACGGTTCCGCGTTCTATTGCGAAAAGCTTTTGAACGCATACAAAGAAGAAAAGGCGGAGCGTTTGCTTTTGCTCGGCGATGTGCTATATCACGGACCGAGAAACGATCTGCCCGATGAATATGCGCCGAAGAGTGTCATATCGATGCTCAATGCGATGAAGAACGAGATAATATGTGTTCGCGGAAATTGCGACACGGAGGTCGATCAAATGGTGCTTGATTTCCCCATAACATCAGAGAGCGCCGTTATATTCGACGGCAACGTAAAGATTTTCGCAACGCACGGTCATAAATTCAACAAGGACGCGCTTCCTCCGCTCTGCGAGGGCGATGTGCTTGTTTACGGTCATACCCATATACCGCTCGATGAGACTGTGAACGGCATAAGATGCCTCAACCCCGGTTCCGTTTCCATTCCGAAGGCGGGCAGCGGTCATGGATATATAATATACGAAAACGGTGAATTTTCATATCGTCTGTTGGCGTGAGCTTTTTTGCGCTGTGATACAAAGCGCTACCGCGCAAAATCGCAATGAGTTCGGTCATTCACTTGACATATCGGCAAAATTGTGATATCATAAACGAAAATAAATATCTTGCAACGCGGACAAGGAAATCTCGGTGAAAATCCGTCGCAACAGCCATTACCGTAACAGGCAAAAGCCTCAAGTCGGAATGCTTGCCGCGCTGTCTTATATGATACATCGGACGCTTTTGGGCAATTTGGAGAGCGCTGCCGTTTTTACAAAAAAGTTCGTTTTCCGCAGTTTTGCTGCGGAATATTGTTGCGGATTTTTAACGGCGCGTTTTCGGAGCCTTCGCTTCGGGGACGCGCTTTTTTGGCGAATACTTTTTCTCGGTCGTTGCCGTTTGAGTCGGGAAAGAGTGGTTTCGTATGTACTAAGATCTTTGTTTTAATATTAAAAATCAAGGAGAAAAGACAATGAACAACAGAACAAAAAGAATATTTTCTCTTGCGCTCGTTTTCGCAATGCTCATCTGCACAGTATTTGCATTTGCTTCTTGCGGTGAAGAGAAAGATTATGTTTATGTAACGATTGCCGACGGTTCAGGCAACCTCGTTATGGCACACGAAAAGGTAGAACTCGACGACCTCACGATCAACGGCGCTCTTACCGCTGCACACGATAAAGAATATAACGGCGGCGCATCTGCAGGTTATGCTTCTGCGGACAGCGATTACGGCTTGATGCTCACAAAGCTTTGGGGCGTTGAAAACGGCGGTGCATACGGTTATTATGTAAACAACGCATCTGCTATGTCTTTGGGCGACACGCTCAAAGTAGGCGACAGCGTTTACGCTTTCATCTACCGCGATACAACTACTTACGCTGACAAATATGCTTACTTTGATGTTTGCACAGCGGAAGCAGGCAAGGGCGAGACAGTAAACCTCACACTTTCTTATTTCACATATGACGAAAACTGGAGCCTTGTTACTATGGCGGCTGCAGGCGCAACTATCACGGTAAACGGCGAGAAAGCTGAAGTTGTAACGGACGACAACGGCAAAGCGCAGATCTCTTTCGACAAAAAAGGCGAATATGTTGTAAGCGCGGTTTCCGATGATATGATCCTTACTCCTGCGGTTTGCGTTGTTACCGTAAAATAATAGAACATGAAAAAAATATTTTCTTTTTTCTTATGCGTGATGATGGCGGCGATGTTTACGCCGCATTGTGCAGCTCTTGAGGCGAACGACTATATAAACGGCATAATCGATCACAAATCCGAAGAGAGCGGTGCAAAAAACACGGAAGAATGGTCTAAAAAACTTGCAGACGTCGCGGGAACGGGCAGTGAATGGTATATAATGAGCCTTCACCAACTCGGCGAATACGATCTTTCCGAATATGCCGTTTCACTCGCCGAATATTTAAGCGAGAAGAATGTCGGCGGAACGGAGGGCATACGTTGTGCGCTCGGTTTTATTGCGGCAAATTGCAAAAGTGTATATATAGACTATGCGGCGGAACGATTTATCGGTTCGCAGGGCATAATGAGCTATATATGGGGCTTGCACCTTTTGAATAACGGTGCGAAAAGCTCTTCTTATACGTGCGAGAGCCTTGCCGAAGAGATAGTCGGTATGCGTCTTTCCGACGGCGGTTTTGCTCTTTCGGGCGACAACGGCAACGCAGATGTTACGGCTATGGCGGTATGCGCGCTCGCGCCGTATTACGATACCGTCGAGAGCGTTAAAGAAGCGATAGACGATGCCGTAAGTTTTCTTTCTTCAACCCAGGGAGAAAACGGCGGATTTTTCAACTACGGTGTGGAAAACTGTGAAAGCTCGGCGCAAGTCGTAACGACTCTTTGCACGCTTGGCATAGATCCGCAGACGGACGAAAGGTTTATCAAAAACGGCATAAGCGTTTTTGACGCGATGTGCGATTATGCGCTCGCGAGCGGCGAATTTGAGCATACAAAAGGCGCGGGTGCCAATAATATGGCTACGCAACAAGCGCTTTATGCGCTCATATCATTCGAGCGCTTGCGCGAGAGAAAAGGTTCGTTTTTTATCTTTGACGAGCAAGCGGACGCAACTCCGAAAGGTTTTAAGGATGTGGTATTTGAAAAAAATATTACCGACTATGCGGTCGAAGAAGAAAAGGCGGATATAAAGACCGTCGTTTGCGTAACGATAATAGTGCTTTGCGCTATCGGTATAGTGATCACCTTGATCTTTCCCAAAAAGAAAAAAGAAGATGTATAAAAATATCCTCGACAAGATATATCTTGCCGAGGATATTTTGTTGCTTTCAGCTTTAGTATCAATAAAGATCGTTTAGAAGATTCGTATATCTGCCGTTGGCGACCAATATATGCCCCAAAAATTCTATTCCCATAAGTGAGAACGCTCGCTTGGCTTCATTCGTTGTGAACATATCGTCGGGAGAGGGGATAAGCAGACCTTGCGGATGATTATGAGCCAAAACGACCATGGACGCTCTGTTCTCCAGCGTTATCTCTATGAGCCGACGCATAGTAACGGCGGAGGAATTGACGGAGCCTTCGTGAACTTTTACGCAATCTATTTTTTTGAATTTATTATCGAGCAAGAGCAAAAATACCGTTTCTTTTGTCAAGCCGATAAATTTCGAAACGAAAAATTCGCCTATCTGCGGAAGCGTGGAAAGAATATCTCCCTCCGAATTGTTCGATTCCTCTATATATCTTTGAGCCAGCGCGGGTATGAGCTTTATAAGCGTTGCGGAATGTTCTTTTATGCCGTTGACGTCCATAAGCTCTTCGAACGGAGCGTCGAAAACGGCGGCAAGCGAACCGAAGCGGTCTATCAGCGCGTGTGCTATCTCGTTGGTGTCCTTTTGCGGTATTGAATAAAAGAGCAAAAGTTCCAAAACGTTATGAGGTTCGAAATTTGACAATCCTTCCGCTAAAAATCGATTTTTTGTGCGTTGTCTGTGTTGTTCGTGCATGATACGCTCCATAAAATTATATGTTTAAATACATAATAACAGTATATCATATTATTTGCGTAGATGCAACGGAGAAGAGCGGAATTTGCTCGTTTTACGGCGAAAAACGGCGATGATATCCGACTCTTGTCCGTGGGAAAAACGACAATATATCTTGAAAAAAAAGATGTATTGTGTTATCATAAAAATGTATAACTTTGCTTATTCGGAGTGCGAAAAATGAAGAAGATCAAAAAAGAAAAAAAGGGTATATTTGCTTACGTTCCGCTTTGGGCGATGATACTTTTCGGCTTGGGTATATTGGCTTTTGCCGTTGAACTTATCTCAAAACACAGCGTATGGCTTGCCGATCTTATAGCGAACACTTCGGGAAGGTTCTTTCGCGCGCTTCTTTCATATATGACATATATCTTCCCGTTTTCCGTTGCGGAAATGTTTTTGTGGTCCTCGCCCTTGTTGGTCGGCATAATAATATTTCTCGTTGTCAGAGCGTCAAGCTCTTGGAAAACGCTTTCTCGATTCGTTTCGGGATTTTTGGCGCTTTGCGTTACGGTATACAGCCTTTTTGTTTTCACGATGGGAACGGCTTACTACGGAACGGGAGTTGTTTCTAAAATGGGCATAGAGCGCCGCAATGTTTCCGCGGAAGAGCTTTATCAAACGGCAAAATTGCTGGTAGACCATGCGGCGGAGTTCACTGATAAAGTGATGTATCCCGAAGGAACGTATTCTTCCATGCCTTATACGTTCGATGAGATGAGCAAAAAGGTAAACGAAGCATACAAGAGCTTTTGTGAAAGATACGACGGAGTTGACGATATCACGACACGCGCCAAACCCGTTATTCTGAGTCCGCTTTGGACATATACGCATATTTCGGGCGTTTATTCGTTCTTTACGGGCGAAGCAAACGTAAACACGAATTACCCCGATTTTGTAATAGCAAGTTCGGCAGCTCACGAGATGGCGCATCAGCGTGGTGTCGTTACCGAGGACGAGGCAAATTTTGTTGCTTTCTTGGTATGCATAGGCAGCGACGACGATTTTTTGCAATATGCGGGATATATGGAGATGTGCAATACTTTTATGTCCAGCCTCGCTTCAGCGTCGAGCGAACTTTATGTTAAACTTTGGGCGGAAATGCCGCAAAAGATAAGAAATGAGCTTATATCTTACAGCGCATTTTTCGACAAATATCGCGAAAATGTCGCCGCCGACGTTTCGGATAAGGTGAACAATACTTATATTGAAAATCATAATCAGCCGGCAGGCGTAAGGAGCTACGGTCTGGTCGTTGACCTCGTTGTATCGTATATGCTCTACGGCGAATGAGGTGTTTATGGTTAAAAAGATAATTGGAGCGATATTGTCGGCGTGCTTTTTCATGCTCGTTTGTATAGTTCCGTCAAGCGCGCAAGACGAGAGAGGCTTTCGCGTTGCCGTAGTCATAGATTCGAGCGATATAAACGGATTTGCCGAAGGCAGCGGCACGCTTGCGGAATTTTTAAATATATTGAAAAAGCACGAGGGTGCAAGCGTTACTTTTTATTACGAATCGGACGACACGGCGCTTGACGGCGACCTTGCCTCGTCCCTGATGTATTTCAAGGTGAACGGTATCCGCGTCGGTATATGCGGCGCCGACGATATTGCCGTGGCAAATTTCAACGATATAATAAAATATATGACGAAGAGCAAGACGCGGCTCGTCATATGCGAAGATTCAAGAGCAAAAACGCTTTCCGAATACGGATATTGCGTTATGGAAAAGGCGGATATTACCTTGTCCGCGGAGAGAAGAGATAATATATACGCGAACAAGAACGCCGACACGACGGTGAAGATAGTTCTTTGCGAAGAGACTCTTTTCGATATCGAACGAATAATAGAATATGCCGAAATGAGCGGCATTTATGTTTACGGTACCGATGAGGGTGCAAGATGACACCTCACTTATAAAAAATGTGAAAAGGAATAAAGCTTTATGGAAAATTTACAGGGGACAAAAAGGATCTTGGTCGTTGAGGACGAAAGAAGCATAGCACAGGTCTTGACAATCAACCTTAAAATGGCTGGATATGCCTGCGACGTTGCGAGCGACGGCGAGGAAGGTCTGCGCTTGGCGCTTACGGGAGATTACGACCTTATCTTGCTCGATATCATGCTACCCAAAAGAGACGGCTTTTCTATCTGCAAGGAAGTAAGAAAAACTCTTTCTACCCCTATAATCATGGTTACGGCGAAAGAGGAGGACCTTGATAAGATAATGGGTCTTGAGCTTGGCGCGGACGATTATGTTACGAAGCCTTTCTCCGTAAAGGTGCTTTTGGCGCGCATCAAGGCGAATATACGCCGCTCCTCGGGCGAACTTTGCGAGGTGGTGGAAACCAAGCCCGCGGAAAACGCGGACAGCGAGGATATCATTCGCATACGTGAGCTGAAGATAGATACGAAAAACTTTATCGTAACAAAAAAAGATAAAGAGATAGAACTTTCCAAAAAGGAATATGAAGTGTTGGTATATCTTGCAACACACGTCGGCGAGATGATGTCGCGCGAGGATCTGCTTACGAAGGTATGGGGATATGACGGATTTTTGGGAGATCTTCGCACAGTCGATGTTACCATGTCGCGTTTGCGCTCCAAGATAGAGGAGAACCCGAGCGAGCCGGAATATATCTTTACAAAGAGAACAAAGGGATATTATATACCCGCGTAAAAAAGAGGCTTTGATATGTACAAAAACCTGCATTTTAAGATAGTTGTTATCTTCGTCGTTTTTACGATCGTCATAATGACCGCGGTCGGCGCCATGATGTTGCAAAGCACGGTCAATTTTTATGCAGATGAGTTCGATATGCAGATGTCGGGCGCTTTCGGCGACGACAGCGAGCTTTTGCTTGAGCTTATACGAGCTTTTGACAGCGAAGATTATTACGAAAAGCAAAACGAGATTTTAAAGGCTTATTCAAGTTCTCTCGGCATAGATGCCCACAGAAATTATTATGTTTTGAACGAGAACGGCGCGTTCCTTGCCGGTTCCGATGCTCATATAGGCGCAAGGCTCGAAATAACGCCGAATATCGTTTCTGCGATGAACGGCGAGGTGGGCTCGGAAAACAGGATATTTGCGGACTACATAGACTACGCCGTCAAGATATCCTACGGCGGCAGGACGAGCATAATCTACGTAAAAGATACGCAAGAGGAAGTCCGCTCGTTTACAATGATGATATTCCAAATGACCGTGCAGAGTATGCTCTTCGGTCTTTTGGCGGCGGTAGTTCTTTCGTTCTTCCTTGCGCGAGCGATAACGGAGCCGATACGAAAGCTTACCATAGGAGCGCAACGCATAGCCGACGGCGAATTTGAACAGAGCATCGATGTAAGCGGCAACGACGAGATAGGCGCACTTTCGGAAACATTTTCCAACATGAAAGATGTGCTTAAAAATACGCTTGACGAGATAAGCGGAGAAAGACAAAAATTCGAAACGCTTTTTTTGTATCTTAAAGATTCCGTTATAGTTTTCAGCAGGTCGGGAAAGCTCATGCACATAAACAAGATGGCAAAAAAGCTTTTCGATTTCAATTATGCGGACGCAGATGAGCGCATGAAGCGGTTCACTTTTTCTTCGATGATAAATCTTTTGCAGATCGATTACCGCGATGTTTCGATAAAATACAAAGAAAACAAAAATTATGTCGTGAACGACGTTATTTATCGCGATAAAGCGCTGGACGTAACTTTTGCGGATTTCAAATATTCCGAAAACGGCGAAACGATGCGCGGCATAATGTGCCTTTTGCACGACGTTACGGGCAGATATGAGCTTGATAAATCGCGCAGAGAGTTCGTTGCCGATGTTTCGCACGAGCTTCGCACACCGCTCACGGGTATAAAGGGCGCCGTTGAGACAGTGCTTGAAAACCCTACGCTCGACGACGAAATAAAGAACAATTTCCTCGAAATGGCGATAGAGGAATGCGACAGAATGACGCGAATAGTGGGCGACCTTTTGGTGCTTTCTCGATTGGACAATAAGCGCACCTCATGGAAAGTGGAAACATTCGAACTTGCGCGCTTTATAGAACATATATACGATGTTATGAGCGCTGACGCAAGGGCGAGGGGACACGATTTCACCAAAGAGTGCGAGAGCGGCATACCCGATATAACAGCCGACAGAGAAAAGCTTCAGCAGGTCGTTATAAATATAGTTTCCAACGCCATTAAATATACGCCCGAGGGCGGTAATATAGCCATAAGAGCGGCGGCGAAAGAGAATTTTGCCGTTATCACCGTTACGGACAACGGCGTAGGTATACCGAAAGAGGATTTGCCTAGGATATTCGAACGTTTTTATCGCGTTGAAAAATCTCGCGCGTCCGACGCGGGCGGCACAGGACTCGGACTTGCCATCGCAAAAGAGATATTGGACGCTCACGGCGGCAATATCGAAATGGAGAGCGATGTTGGCAAGGGAACAAAGGTTACTATAACGATACCCTACGATTGCAAACTCGAATTGCCTTAAAAATTAAGAACAAGGGAGGAGATAAGGTTTGAAAAAGAAAATAATTTCGTATGCAAGCACTTTTTTGATATTTTGTTTGCTGGTAAACCTTGTTTGCCTTACTTTTGTCTATATGTTTTCGTTCAATACGAACAATGAACTTAAATTCGACGCGGACGACATGATAGCGCTCGAACAGAATTTTGCCGCTTCGGGATATATCGACAGCGTGAGCGAAGAGAACATCATGCCTTCGTTCGTGGGCGTATCTCTTGCCGACGGCGCTTCTCGTTCGGGAGCATACGGCGGAGAGATTGCAGAGCGTATGTACAAAGATTGTTTTGCCATAGCGGAAGAATTTTTGGCTTACGGAACTATGCAGACCATATCCGACGACAGCGCAAGATATTTGGTCCGCATGGCGAAGAACAACGGTTTTTTATATATAAAATATTCTGCGGCATATCCGAAATCAATCATCGTCAGCTTGACGGACAAAAATATGTTCTTGCAGAGCTTTTCCGATGAATTTATAAAGGAAGTGTTTGTTTTTTATAATGATTATATCGGAGAAGTTTGTACTTTGGCTTTATCCGAGGGCGAAGAACACCATCTTTATACGGGTAATTTCGGATATAACGAAAATTTTAACAAAAATATCGCAAATGAATATAATGATCTCGAAGGAACCTTCGATTTTACTTTCGCTTCCGAAGAAGCGGAAGATATATTCATCTCCAAGGAAAGATTCGAAGCTATCATCTCCTCGGATACGATAATACCGAAAGGCGACGTAACGCTTCCGAAAGTCGGTTTTGGCGCGATAGGCACCAAGCTTTCCGACACGGGAATATACGATAAAGTGCTTTCCGCTTTCACTCTCAATCCCGAAAAGGTATCCGTTTTTACGGAAAATGACGGAACGGTCATATATTACGAGGAGGGGCAGAGCGTAAGGATAAGCGCTGACGGCGAAGTGAGATATGCCGCAATGGGAAACGGCATAGATATCGGCACGGTCATCGGATATTACGTTGAAAATTACGAATATTCTTTGCAGGATAAGATAGGCGCAACGCTTTTGATAGCGCAAGATATCACAACGCTTGCGGGCGTTTCGGAAAGAGCCGCTGTAAAGCTTTCGGGTATATCATACGATGAGAATGGAAATTTGACGATAACTTACTTTTTCGCATATGACGGCATAGATATTTCTCGCGGTGAGAGAGCGTTTTCTTTTACCATATCGGGCAACAGGATAAAAGAGGCTTCGGGCGCGCTTTTTGAGATATACGATATCGAGGAGAGCGACATATTGCCGTCTGCGCTTTTGCAGGTATGTGCCTATGTTTGCGGCGCGAAAGAAAAAAGCGATATCATGCCGTGCTACTCATTTGGCGAAAGTGATGGCGGAGTTTCGGCGCGATATCACGCCTGTTTGAAAAACGAGGGGACTTTGAGATGAATGTAAAAAAGTTAAAACTTGCGTTTATCTTGCTTTTGGTCGTGGCAAATGCTTTCTTCGCGGTATTGATAGTCGTAAATTTCAGAAGCAAGAACTATTATGACGCGGAAACGATAGAAAACGCTTACCGCGCCGTTGAAAACGGAAATATAAATGTTTCTCGCGGTATACTCGAACGCAGACAGCAGAGCTTTTCCGTTTATATGTGTGAAAAAGAGATATCGTCCTGCGACGATATCTTAGAGATATACGGCGAGCGCGCTTCTTCCGACGGTGCGGAGGATACCACGGTCATATCGGACGGCGGCGTCTTTCAATTTGCCCGCGGCGGTTCTTTTTTCTATAAATCGACGCAAGATAACGCGGAGCCGCGAACGAACGCATCATATATCGACGTGTCTTCCGACAAAAAGATATCGGGAAACATAAAAAAGATCGTCCGCGATTTTTTAAAGATAAAAGAGCTTTCAAAATGCGATTCGAACAGAAAAAGCGAAGTTGACGCGAACGTGGCGTTGGAAAGCATTTTTTACGATCCGATCACGGAAACGTATACCGTAACGGCATATCAAACGTTCGGCAACGAGAAGATATCGGACGATGGCATGATGATCATCATATACGGCGAGCGCGTAACGCGAGCTTCGGGAACGTTTTCTTTTGTCTTTCCGACAAAAAAGATATTTGCCGAATGTATAGACGCGCTAAACATAATGTTTTTGGAAAAAGACCATTTCAAAAACGAAACTCAAAGCGGTATAGTCCTTTCCGATATGACGTATTTTTACAGCGTATATGACAGCGCTGACGGAAAAAGATATTTTATTCCCATGTGCCGAGTGCATTATAACAAGCAAGATCTGAGCGGAGTATACAACCTTATTTCGCATAAAAGAGAAAGTTAAAAAATTCATAAGGAATTTGTTGTGTTAATCTTAATTTTATGATAGAATAAAAACAGACGATGCTTTGAAAAAAATTCAGACGCAACTCAAAACAGACATTTATATTTTATATGACAAGACCTGAGGCTCGCTTTTGCGAGCGGGTTGATTATTTTTTGAAAGGTATACATATGGAAAAGGTGATAATCGACGGCGGAGTAGCGCTTGAAGGAAAAATAGCGGTCAGCGGAATGAAAAACGCGGCTGTCGCCGTTCTGTTTGCGACGCTCCTTGTAGGTGATGTTTGCGTTATAGAAAATTTGCCCGACATAAGCGATGTTAAGATATCGCTCGATATCATAGAGAGCCTTGGCGCAAGAGTGATAAGGCTTGGCGGAAACCGCGTTTCGATAGATTGCCGCGATGTTCGCGACGAGATGCCCCCGCGAGAACTTGCAAAGAAGATGCGCGCTTCGTATTATCTTTTGGGCGCTTATTTGGGAAGATTCGGTCATGCCGCGATAGCATATCCCGGCGGTTGCGATTTCGGTGTTCGTCCGATAGACCAGCATATAAAAGCGTTTGAGGCGCTCGGAGCAGAAGTGGATACTTCTTGCGCGGAGAAGATAGAAGCAACGGCGAAAAACGGCAAGCTTTGCGGAACGGGAATATTTTTTGACTGCAAAACTGTCGGTGGCACGATAAACGCGATAATAGCCGCTGTTTTGGCAAACGGAACGACAGAGATAGAGAACGCGGCAAGAGAACCGCATATAGTAGATCTTGTAAACTTTTTGAACCTTTGCGGCGCTTCGATTTCGGGCGCAGGCACGGATACGATAAAGATAAGAGGTGTGGATAGCCTTCACGGTTGTACTCATTTTCTCGTTCCCGATATGATAGAGGCAGGTACATTTATGATAGCTGCCGCGGCAACGAAGGGTATGCTCTATATAGAAAACGTCATTCCGAAGCATTTGGAGGCGATAAGCGCAAAGCTTACGGAGATGGGCGCCTATATAGAGGAATTTGACGATGCCGTTATGGTTTCTCGAAACGGAGAACTTTGCAAGACGAATATACGCACGAAACCTTACCCCGGTTTTCCGACGGATATGAATCCTCAGATAGCTACGCTTATGTGTATGGCTGATGGTGAAAGCACGCTCGTGGATACGATATGGGATAATCGCTTCCGCTATGTGGAAGAATTGAAGCGCATGGGCGCGAATATAATCGTTGACGACAACAAGGCTTCGATATACGGAAAGACGGATTTTGTAGGCGCGAGAGTGCGCGCGGTGGATCTGCGCGCGGGCGCGGCGATGATAATCGCGGGGCTTGTCGCAAAAGGCAGGACCGAGATAGAGGATTTCTTCTATGTTGACCGCGGATATGACAATATAGTTGAAAAACTTCGCGCAGTGGGCGCAAAAATAAATAAAGTAACAGAATAAAATAAAGGGATTTTAAAAAATCCCTTTATTTTATTTTTAATATATGATACAATGAAAATATAAACGATAATTTTATTATAGGAGAAACTTATGGCTATATCTTATGAAAAAAGCAGTGTAAATTTTGTTCCTGCCAAACCCCTTACAAGCCGTTTCGTTGCCCCTTGGGACACAAGCGGTTGGTATTACGTAAGCCCTAACTTTGATATCGGCTCCAAGCTTTATTCCAACAGCGATGATGTTGTTGCCGCTCTTTCCGAAAAATACATCGGTGCAGATCAGGTCGTAACATTCAACTCGTTCGCGGATGGATTTGACGATAAACAGGAAGTTGATTTCTTTGCGGAACGCGATATAACGGTATTCGTTGCGTTCGACGATAAAAATATCCCCGAATATGCTTCCGAGTGGAACGCGACGGGCGACACGATGACATCTTCCAAAGGCGTGAGATACGCTATCTATTCCAAAGATTTTGCGGAAGGCGCTCATGTAAATGTTCCCGGTATTGCGGGCGAGAGCAATCATTTTTCCGTTTTCGTGCTTCCCAAAGTATATGAGATAGGCACGACACCCGTTCCCGAAACGGTCATCGCCAAAAAGATTCCCGCACCCTACAAAAAGAGAACATATAAAAACTATATCACCGACGTATTCAACGGCGAAGCTATCGGCGCGGAATACGATGTTTGCGGCGACGTTAAACTTGTTGCCAGAGAAGAAGAGAGCAGAGACAAATTCGTTATGCTCTGCGGCGAAGCTCGCATATCTCGTGCTTTCGACGGCACAGACAGGATCGCTGCAAGCGCAAAGATAAACATCGGCGAAGATGGTGCCGCATCCTTTACGCTCCTCGGCGCAAACGGTACACTTTGCAAAGTATACTTCGAAAACGGAAAGATACTTTCTCTCGGCGCAAAGATAGGCACATATGAAAACGGTTCCGATATTGCTCTTCGCGTTATTTACAACGGCGAAAAGGGCAGCGCGGATATATTCGTAAACTGCCGCAAAGCTCTTACAGCCGGTTGCGGCACAGGTAACGCAACGGCTATCGGATTTGCAACGACAAACGGCAGCGCAAGCATCGATAACCTTATTGTTTCCGATGACGCTGAGATATATGTTGTGAACGACGATTTCGAACACATCACAGAGCGCGTAACCGAAAAGAGCAACAACGCAGAAGTTACCGTTGAAGCTTATCCTTTCAAAGATTCCAAAGCGTTTAAGATCGTTTCCAAAGACGAAAAATCCGCTTCCATGGCATATACGTTCGCTCCCGTTTCGGGCGTTGTAAGCGTTGAATCGCTTCTCGTTGCAAATTCGGAAGAATTTTGCTTTGCTCCCGAATTAACGGACAATAACGGCACACCTGCCGTTAGGATCGCGCTCTTCGCAAACAACCTCTACGCTTCCAACGGCGACGAATTTGTTCGTATCTTCGGCGGACTTTGCGAATTTCACTATTTCCCCTGCAAGAACGCTATCAATATCAAGGTTACAGTTGATACCGAAAAAGGCACATACGACCTTATGGTAGACGGCGCTTACCGCGCAAAGGGCTTCAAATTGATGAACTCTGTTTCCGATATCTGCAACGCGGTATATTCTGCAGGTAAAGACGGTCTTACGCTCATGCGTATACGTATTTATGATGACGTTGACTTTACAAGAGGCATGATACCCAACGCTCCCGTATTCGACGTAACAAAAGCTCCCTATAACGCTATCGGCGACGGCAAGACTCTCGACACGGCTAAGATCCAGCAGGCGATAAACGATGCCGCATTTACAGGCGGTACGGTACTTCTTCCTCGCGGAACTTTCTTTACGGGCGAGCTTTTCCTTGCCAGCGATATGACTCTTTGGGTAGACAGAGACGCAACTATCCTCGGAACACATGACCACGGCGAATATCCTCTTATGGAGCCGGGAACGAGCCTTTGCGCTGTTCGCCAGCTCGGCAGAAGCCTTGTTTACGGCGAAAACGTTTCCAACGTCCGCGTAACAGGCGGCGGTATGCTCGACGGAAACGGCACATATCGTTTCAAGATGAACGACCCCGTTTCGGGCAAGAGAGTTGAAGATTGCCGCCCCGACCTTTGCTATATCACATATTCCAAAGATATCGTTATCGAAAATATCAACTTCAAGAGTCCCGGTTTCTGGACGGTAGTACCGCTCTCTTCCCACAACATCATCATGCATCACCTCAACCTCGATTGCCTTAACACGCCTAACCGCGACGGTATCGACCCCGTTGACTGCCACGATATGACGATCTATTCTTGCAACGTCATGGCAGGCGACGACGGTCTTTGCTTCAAGAGTTCCGACCCCTATGGCTGTGAGAACATCGATGTTTACGATATGATGATACAGAGCCTTGCTTCAGGTATCAAATTCGGTACGGATACATATTACAGTCTCAAGAACACTCGCGTTCGCGATTGCTTTGTTAAAAATGTAAACAGATGCGGCGTTTCGCTCGAAAGCGTTGACGGTGCAGACGTTGAAAATGTAGTATTCGAACGCATCAGCATGACGGATGTAGGCGCTCCCGTTTATATCACCGTCGGCGACAGAAAGAGATGCCCCAGAGGCGGTGCAGAACCTCGCCTCGGACACATCGACGGCGTAACGTTCAGAGAGCTTCGCTTTGAACATTACTATCCGTTCAGCCATACGAAGCACGTTCGCGAAGTAATGGCTATCGGTCAGTATGACAACGCGCGCATTGATAACGTAACTTTCAAGGATTGCTACTTCGTGCTTCCCGGCGGCGCTCAGACCATACCCGGCGAACCCAAGGTAATAGACAATCGTTATCCCGAATACGACAGACACGGTGCTTCCACGGGACACGCTTTCACGGTTAAATACGCAAACAATTTCCGCGTTGAAAACTGCGAAATCAAGCTTGAAGAACCCGACGTAAGACCTCAGATCGCGTTCTACGAATACGGTAAATAATAAATATATGTAAAACAACGCACCGAAAGGTGCGTTGTTGTTATTTTTAATATATACGAAGATGTTTAATTGTGGAGATATAACAATAAAATTTCAAAATCATTTTAATATATTGACAAAATATGAACATTATGATAAAATACCCACAAAATCTATAAACAGAAAGGTCTGTATTTTATGAAATTCAAACGAATATTGGCATCGCTTATGGCGGCTGCGACAGTATTAAGCGTGGCTTCTTGCAAAGACGTAGGCAGCGATAACACAGGCGGCACCGACGGCACGGATATCACTACTATTATAGAACAGGTATTGGCAACGGAAGCCGTAAAACAAGACGATCCTATCTTGTTGCCACTTGAAGAAGTCGCAAATGCCATCTCCATAGAGGCAAAACCCGTTGAAAGCACTTTGGAGATACCGCTTTTGGTAATTCTTGCGAATTTTGACGCTGACGGCGACGGTGAAAACGACTGGGACGAAACAAATCCCTCAAAGCTTTACAGCGATAAAACACAGAAATATTACGGAGAACAGTGGGCAAGCTCAGATATTTCCGAACATTACGACCTTTATTTCGGCGACGGATATTCTCTTACGAACTATTATGAAGAGCTTACGATGGGCGCTTTCAAATTCGTTCCGATACCTTTTGATGTTGTTCCCGAGGGTTCTCCCTACACGGACGGTATCATAGAAGTAACGGTAAGCATGGCTCACCCTACTGCTTCCGGTCTTGCGGGCGAATGTATAACAGCTGTTTTTCAGGCGACAGACCCTTATATCGATTATTCTAAATATGATACGAACAAGAACGGCAAGATCGACGCTACCGAGCTTGGCGTCGTTATATTGAATCCCGGTCAGGACAGATCCAATGGCACAAATACCATGGGCGGCAGACAGTATTTCCAGGTACACGGTACTTCTCAGAGCTTGAACGCAAAGATGGACGGCGTAACGTTTTCCAAAGTATCCAACTTCGGCGAATACGGCAGCGGCGGCAATATCATGCAGATAGGCACTCCCGCACATGAGCTTGCACATAACCTCGGCGCAGAGGACCTTTACGACACAAACAGAAACGGACACGGCGGTCAGACTGTTACAGGTTGGCCCCGCGCATACAATTTTTCTCTTGAATGTAACGGTAACCATATTTCAAACGGGAAAATGCCCTCATACCTCGACCCTTACCACAGAGTATTTCTCGGTTGGGCAGAGGAAGTAGTCGTTGAGGACGGCGTTTATACGATACATTCCACTCTCAGCGATAAATACACGGTACTTCGCGTAAATACTCCCGACCCCGGCGAATATTATCTTATCGAGATACGCTTGAAAGAAGGATTCGAATCCGATCTTACAAGCGGAGATTCCAAGGGCGGTATCATGGTTTGGCACATAGACCAGGATCTTTGCAACAGATATTTCGAAGAGGGCAGTGCTTCCACATCGACATTGCTCAACGGCAAACGCCACGATCCCGCCATCGTTCCTCTTTTCAGAGTTGGATACGATGCTAACGGACGTTATATGAAAGTTACGAATCCCAGCGATCCTTTTTACTATTACGACGAAAATGACCTTTCCAAAGCGATTTTCGATTCAGGTAATTTCCGTTCCGTAACGAACGGCACACAGTCCCTCAACTCTTACCCCAAGTCTTGGGAAGGCAAGCAGAATTACAATCTTCACATCGAAGTGCTTAGCGCACCCGGCGATTCCATGACTATCAAGATCACTTCGGGTACAAAAGATTATACCCCCAATCTCGGCGCTATCTGCGACGAAAAGACGCACGATACATTGACGATAATGGGTCAGATATCCTCTTGGAACGCGGCTGAATACGAAGCAGCTGCCATCGCTATCTCCAAGAGCGAAGATTTCTCCGAAGCGTATATTGCAAAGAACGCTGTTTTGTCCGATGACGGAGATTCTTTCTCCGCGACATTCGAGGGCTTGGATCCCGAAACGCAATATTACTATAAGGCTTATATGCAGACCTCGAACGGTTATGTAGAAGCTACGGGTGTTACGAGAACAGATTCCGCTCCCAAGGAAAAGACGGAGATAAGCGTAACGCTTTACAGCGATGCTTCGAGCGCAAAGGGATACACTATCAAAGCGCAATATGGTTCCGCTCTCAGCATACCCTCGGGTTGGCTCAAGAGCTTGAAGAGCAAACACTCCGGGTATGTTATAGAGAATTGGTACTATGACGAGGAATTTACAAAGCCTTATGACATGAACGCTGTCATAGAAAAAGGCACGGAAGATTTCTCCCTCTATGCAAAATGGGTAGAAGAATAATATAGTATATTCAGATCGATAACTACGATAAAAAACACCGTTACGGAACTTTACGTTCCGTAACGGTGTTTTTGTTGTCATCTTCAAATAAATTGATGATAAAATTCGAGCGTTGGAAAGCCGCGTTCTAGGTGGCACAGCAGATATTTTTCGCAAAGCACGGAAAAATCGTGCAGAGCGTCATCTTCCAAGGAAAACGAGAATATCCTTTCCTGCGGCGCGGAAAGCGCGTATATCACCGCCGAAAAGACGCTCGGCGATACTTGCACTATAAGGTGGGCGTTTGCATAGATTCCCTCCGCCTCGTTTACTTTTTTTGCTTCGTCATTATAAAATATCTCGCGAGCATGGTAACATTCTTCGCAAAGGAATATACCGTTTGCTATATCGAAAAAATATGTCGGAAGCGGCGCCTTGCCGCATACATCGCAGCCCGAAAGGCGCGGCAAAAAACCCGCATAGCAGACAGCGCGAAGCTCGAACACCGCTTTTATAAGCGGCAACGGTCTTTTATTCTTCGCTATCGCAAAAAGAGTATTCAGCGTGAGGCGCAAGAGCTTTGCTTCGTCGGTGTTTTCCGTGGATATATCACGAGCGACCTCGGAGACATATCCGGCCAGAGCAGAGCCTTCCAAAGTGTTCCGAAGATCGAAAAATCCTTCTATGAGCGAACCGTCGTTGACATAGAATACATCTGATGTTTTACGTAGAACAAATTCGGAATAGCAGAACATTTGCGTGGAAACGAAAAAAGGACTTTTCATCTTTTTGGCTCCGCGAGCAAACACGGATATCCTGCCATGCTCAGCGGTCAGCACCGTGAGCATCTTATCGAAATCGCCCACGGGGGTCTCGCGCAGAACGAGTCCTTTTACCGTTATAAGCATACGATGCCCCTTTTATCAGTTTTCGTCTTTAAAGCCGAAGTTCGCGATAGCCGCGTTCTGTTCGCGCCAGTTTTCTTTAACTTTTACCCAAAGATCGAGGAATACTTTGATGCCGAATATCTTTTCCATATCCTCGCGAGCCATCGTGCCGATGCGTTTGAGCATATCGCCGCGTTTGCCGATGATGATGGGCTTATGAGAATCCTTTTCGCAGAATATCTCGGCGCGGATCTTTATGAGTTTGGAGCTTTCTTCGAAAGCTTCGATAACGACGGCAACGCCGTGAGGTATCTCTTCAGAGAGCAAGCGAAGTATCTTTTCGCGGATTATCTCGGCAGCCATGGCACGTTCGGGCTGGTCCGTGCAGATATCTTCGGGGAAGAACCAGGGGCTTTCATTTGAGTATTTGGAAAGCTCTTCTACGATGGCGTCAACGCCCTCGTTGTTCTTTGCGGAGATCGGAACCACCGCATCAAATTCGCGCTCTGCGGAGTAACGGATTATGGTTTCGGCGATCTCTGTTGCGTTGCTGACGTCTGTCTTGTTTATAACGAGAATGAGAGGTGTGGAAGCATCTACTTTTTTCATGATGCTCTTTTCAACTTCGCCGACACGGTTGCCGCTTTCTACAACGAGGATAACTGCGTCAACGTCGCTGATGGCGCCGTTTGCTTCTTTTACCATGTATGAGCCGAGCTTATCCTGGGGGCGGTGGATACCGGGGGTGTCAAGAAAAACGAACTGTGTTTCGTCTTTTGTAAGTATACCCGTTATTCTTGTACGAGTCGTCTGGGGCTTGGGGGAAACGATAGCTACCTTTTGACCGAGGATAGCATTGAGAAGAGTGGATTTACCCGTGTTGGGTCTGCCGACGATAGCGGCGAATATTGTTTTCTGCATATTTTTTTGTTCCTTATCTTTAAAAATATATTTATGTTTGTTTTTTAATCTCTTGTAAGTCCGATGGAAGAGAGGACTTCTTCTTGAGTCTCGTTCATGTATTTTTCGTCCTCTTTGCTCGTCTCATGGTCATAACCCAAAAGATGGAGCGTGGAATGAACGGCGAGGAAGCATACTTCGCGGAAGATGCTGTGGTCGTATTCGTTCGCCTGTTCGACCGCTTTTTCCGTGGAGATGATTATATCGCCGAGCATGACGGAATTTGTGGCAACGTCAACTTCGCCCTCGAAACCGTTTTCCCACATGGGAAAGGAGAGGACGTCTGTCGGTCTGTCTTTGCCACGGTATTCTTTGTTGAGCTTGTGTATCTTTCGATTATTTACGAAAGTTACGGAAACTTCCGCGTTTTTGGAAAAATTCTCGTGTGCGAGCGTTGCTTTGATAGCTTTTTTTACGAGATAATGAGTTTGAAAGCCTATTTTGTATCTTTTTTGGTCATTTGTGAAGTAAACGGTGGTTTTCATTGTCTGTTCCTCTTATTCAATAACTTATAGCATTCGTTTTTGGCTTTTTCTTTTTCTGCGTCCGCCTTTTCTTTGTTAGCGCGTTCGTACTTGTCGTAAGCCATGACTATCTGCTGAACGAGTTTGTGGCGGACTACGTCGCGTTCGTTAAATTCATGGATAGCGATATCATCTATGCCGCGTAATATCTTCATGGCTTCCACAAGACCGCTTTTCTTGCCGTAGGGAAGGTCTACCTGCGTAACGTCGCCCGTTATGATGGCGCGGCTTCCCGAACCGAGTCGTGTCAAGAACATCTTCATCTGTTCGGGCGTGGTGTTTTGCGCTTCGTCGAGAATGATAAACGAATCGTCAAGGGTCCTTCCTCGCATATATGCAAGCGGGGCTATCTCGATAGAACCGCGTTCGATAAATTTTTGGTATGTTTCCGCACCGAACATCTCAAACAAAGCGTCATAGAGAGGGCGAAGGTAAGGGTCTATCTTCATCTGAAGGTCGCCGGGCAAAAAGCCGAGCTTTTCGCCTGCTTCGACCGCAGGGCGCGTAAGTATTATGCGAGATACTTCTTTGTTGCGGAACGCCGTAGAAGCCGCGGCGACCGCGAGAAACGTTTTACCCGTGCCTGCGGGGCCGACACCGAAAACGATCGTATTTTTCTTTATAAGGTCGATATATTTTTTCTGACCCATGGTGCGAGCCTTTATGGGTTTGCCCTGCGTTGTAACGCAGATGCAATCATCGCCGAATCTTTCGAGCTTTTCGCCGCTTCTTATCGTGCCGATGATGTAATCGACCGTTTGGTCAGTTATCTCGTTGCCGCGCTCCGCGACCCCTTTGAGATATTCAAGGACACTGTATGCGTGTTCAACGGCTTCCTCGTCCTCGGAACGCACGACGATGGCGTCCCCAAGAGTTTTTTCGGTCTTTCTGTTCGTTATGGAAACACCGAACGCTTTTTCTATCATCGCGGTGTTTGCATCGAAATTACCGAAGATGTTTGCTGTTTGCTCCATTGTGTCTGTAAGAAGAACTTTTTCGTTCATTAAAAGATCTACCTCCGAGCGGTTTCTATTTTTACCTCTTGCGCTATATCGATTATACATTCGACATTCACGGAAAGTTTGAGCGTGTCGGCGTTCTCCGAAAGGATCATCTTGCGCGAAAGTATCTCCGCGCCGAAAAGCACATCTTCGCTCTGCTTTTCGATATCGGAGAGCGCTTTTTCATAAGCTTCGTTTCGGGAGAGCGTAACAGTCGTTTCCTCATATTCCTCATATGTTTTTGTAACTATGAATATCGGTAACTCGATAACGCCAAAGAGAAATAATTTTCTTTCATTTACTATTGTATCATATTTTTCATAAGGAATGTTAATTTTTTTTGAAAGATTAAGCGTTTTTGAGAAAAATTTTATATTTTTTTGCTCTTTTTTCTCTCCTGTCGCCCTTTTTTCGGTTTGAACGAGCGGTATCTCGCTTTCAAAAGACAGTTCGACCTTGCCGAATACCTTGCCGCGCGCCCTTACGAGGCGATATCCGACGGCGTTTGAATCTATTATGCCGGATATCAAAAGCTCACCTTTTTTAACCGTTTGCAACGGTTTTATTTCGGATACGCCGCCTATCACCTCTATGCGTTCTATCTGCGCGTCATAAGATGAAACGAGGTTTGACGGAGAAGCATCTGTGTCGCTCTTGTCATCGTCGTTGCTTTCGTGTATCACGACTGTCGCAACGGTGCCTTTCATGTTTATCGACATAAACGAGATGTCGCCTTTTTCGAGAATTATCCTATCGCATATATGGCGCGTATCCAAGCTTTTGGAAAATGCGCCGAGTCGAAAGCCGTATGCATCCAGCCGCTCCAATATCTCGTTTTCCGTGATGTTGACGTTCCCAACGATATTTATATCCCAAACGAAAAGCGAGGAGAGCGAGACGGAGAGCGCGAATATGAGCATACCGATAAACATTCCGAATCGCAGTTTGTATCTTCCCAAGACCGCCGAAAAGCCGACCTCGCTCGCTCTTTCATCGAAGAGAAATTCTCCGCCGCATTTTTCGACATATGAGCGAAAACCGCGTTTTGTAAGGCATATCGTGTAGGAATCGTTCCTTTCCTTTGTCTTGCCGAACGGTATGCCGTTGGTTATAAGTACGTTCAGTACGTTTTTGAGCTTATCGGAGGGGACGTTCAAAAGGTATGCGCCGAAGATAAATCGTGATATCTTGCTCATTTGTTGCTCCTTTTAAAGTTAAATAAATTCTATACAGCATATTTTGCCCGAAAGCAGTATCTTGCCGTTACCCGAAAACGCTATGGAAAGCTTTTTTCCCTTTATCCTTATATTGCAAGAGGCTGTCGCTACGGTAGCTTGCTCCGCGGAATATTCTTCTATGCGTTTGCAACCGCCCAAAAGAAGCTCGTATCGGTCAACACATTCTACGGTCATCTTCGGCGCTATGCTCGAAAGCGCTTTCGAGACGAGAAAGCCCTTTTCTTTTTCGGTGGCGGTATTCTTATTGTTTTTCATATTTGTTTTCTCCCATATGGATATCGAAAAAATATTTGGCATATCTATTTTTATGTAAAGGGGGCTTGGAATAATGACAAAAAAAGAGCGTGTTTTAAGAGCATTTATGCTTTTTATCTGCATAGCGTGCGTGGCTTTTTCTTTGGCAGAGCCGCAAACGGTATCCGAGGCTACGCTTGCCGCACTGTCGCTTTGCGCGGAGCGGATAGTGCCGAGCCTGTTTTTGTTTACGGTATCTTCGAAATTGCTTATCAAATGCGGCGGTACAAGGATATTTTCGCGCATATCGAGAGGCTTTTTTGAAAAGATATTTCATATATCGAGCGGCGGAGCCGCGGCGCTTTTATTGGGCATGATATCGGGATATCCGATAGGTGCCATGGTGCTTGCGGAGCTTTTGTCGAGTGGAGAAATCGAAAAAAGCGAAGCGGAAAGCATATTGCCGTTTATAACGTCGGCTTCTCCCGCTTTTTTGATAGGCAGTGTCGGAAATGCGATGTTCGGATCGAAGGAATACGGAGCGATATTGCTTTATTCGCAGTCGATATCGAGCATTTTGTTGCTGTTTTTTACTCGCGGCGCTCGTTCAAAAGCTCGCGCCTTTTGTAAAACGGCGCAAGAAAAAATTGCGCCGTTGACAGCGATATCGGATTCGATAAAAGAAAGCGGGGCGGCGGTATTGACCGTATGTTCTTTCGTAACGTTTTTTTGCGTTTTCACGAATATCTTGATTGAATTTTTGCCGATATCGGGGGCGCTCGGCGCGTTGTTAGGCGGCGCGATGGAGATAAGCGGAGGATTTTTCGCTCTTTCGAAAAGCGGAGCGGATATTTTGACACGGTATCTTTACGGCGGAGCTATGCTCGGTTTTTCGGGACTGTCCGTGCTTATGCAGACGGCGAATGCCGTATGCGCCGATGGTCGGACCGTCAAAAAATATTTCAAAGGGAAGGTGGCTCAATCGGTTGTCTGCGCAATCGTCGCCGTTTTGCTCAGCTCGTTTTTCGAAAAGGGGATAATGCTCGCCGTATTCGGTCTGTTCGGCAACGACGGCGCAAAATGGTTGGACCGCATTGAATTTGGCGCGATTTTTGCTTCCGTTATTGCCGTAACAGCCGTTTTTGCGGCTTTGGGAGCTAAAATATTAAGCTTTTTTCAAAAAAACAAGAAAATTTTCAAAAAACTGTGGAAAAAAAGCGTTAGGTGATTTATACTATATATATAACACTATAAAAAGGGCGAGCTATGCCTTTTGGCTTTGACCCTTGTAAGAAATGACGGAGGAAATAATATGCCAAAGCGCCTTATAGACGATAATCCGGAGCATGTATGCGCATTCTGCGAGTATGGTACAACGCTTCCAGCCGATATGGAAGGCAACGTTTTTGTTTTGTGCAAAAAGCTTGGGGCGGTCGTGCGCGATACGCACATTTGCCGCCGTTTCAGTTACGACCCGCTGAAGCGAGAGCCTCACGGTACAAAGGCGCTTCCCGAAGAGGAAGCGAAAAACAATAAATAATTTACAACTGCTATATGGAAAACATAAAAGAAAATACAAAATTTGCGGCGGCTGTCCGCACACTTGAATTTGACAAGATACGCGAAAAGTTGGCGTATCATGCTCCTACGGAGGGCGCCAAGGCGTTGGCACGTGAACTTATGCCCGTAACGTCCGTTATGATGATAAAAAAGATGCTGGCGCAAACGGATACGGCGTATTCCGCACTTGTTGCAAAGGGTATGCCTCCGTTCGGCGGCGTGAGCGATATAACGGACGCGGTAGATCGCGCCGAACGCGACGCGTCCTTGACACTTTCCGAACTTTTGGCGATAGCGAGAGTGCTTTCCGCTACGCGCGCGCTAAAGGATTACAACAGCTTCGACCACAAAGACGAAGTTACGGCGCTTGACGATCATTTTATTCGCCTTGTGCCGCAAAAATACCTTGAGGACGAGATAAACAAAGCGATAATCAGCCCCGAAGCGCTTGCGGATACCGCTTCGGACGAGCTTTATAATATTCGCCGTAAGATGCGTTCGGCAGAGAACCGCGTTCGCGAGAATCTGCAAAAATACGTTACGGGCGGAACATATTCGAAATATTTGCAGGACCAGATAATAACGATGCGCGACGGAAGATACGTTATCCCCGTCAAACTTGAATACAGAAACGAGATAAAAGGTCTTGTTCATGATACGTCGGCTTCGGGTTCCACGCTCTTTATAGAACCTATGAGCGTTGTCGAAGCAAACAACGAGCTTCGTATGCTCGAAGGCAAAGAAAAGGACGAGATAGAACGTATCATAATGATACTTTCCGCAAAAGTCGGTGCCGTTTCTGGTTGCATAAAGGCGAACTACGAGATAATCACCGAGCTTGCATTTATATTCGCAAAAGCGCAGCTTTCTTTCTCATACAACGGTATGAGTCCGAAGATAACAGAGGAAAGAGAGATAAATCTTATTTCAGCACGTCATCCGTTGCTGAAAAAAGAGACTGTCGTTCCCACCACGGTAAGCTTGGGCAAGGATTTTGACACGCTCATCATCACGGGTCCGAATACGGGCGGTAAAACGGTAACGCTCAAAACGCTCGGCTTGTTTGCGCTCATGACCCAGGCGGGCTTGCATATACCCGCAAACGAAGGCTCTACGATGTGCGTCTTTGACGAGATACTTGCCGATATCGGCGACGAGCAGAGCATAGAACAATCGCTTTCAACGTTCTCTTCCCATATGGTGAAGATAGTTTCGATACTCGAAAAGGTGAGCGATAAGTCGCTTATCTTGTTCGATGAATTGGGCGCGGGAACGGACCCCATAGAGGGTGCGGCTCTTGCTACCGCCATAATAGAAGCGGTGCGCGAGAAAAAAGCGCTCATTGCCGCTACGACTCACTATGTCGAGCTTAAATCTTACGCTATGGACACGGAAGGCGTTTGCAACGCTTCCTGCGAATTTGACGTTGAAACACTTCGACCGACATATAAGCTTATAATCGGTACTCCAGGTAAATCCAACGCTTTTGCGATATCGGGAAAGCTGGGGCTTCCGAAATATATACTCGACCGCGCCGAAAGACTCGTTTCGGGCGAGGACAAGCGCTTCGAGCGAGTTATAGACAAGCTCGAAAGCGAGCGCATGAAGATGGAAAAGAGCCGCGAGGAGAGCGAGATGTTGCTTTCCGAGATGACGGAGAAGAAAAAAGTATCCGACGAAGCGGCAGAGCGTGCACTTGAAGATGCGCGCAAGGAACTTGAAAAAGCGCGCGAACAGGCAAGACGAATGGTAGAGGCGGCGAAAGCCTCCAGCGAATTTATATTTGCCGAGCTTGAAAAAGCGAAAAAGCAGAAGGACAAGGAGGATTTTGCCCGTACGCTCGATGAGACGCGCAAAGCCATACGCGCTCATCTCAAAGAAAACAGCGATGAGATAGATCCCGTTTTCAAAACGGAGATGGGAGACTATAAATTGCCTCGTCCGCTCAAGCAGGGCGACGCCGTTATCGTTGTCGATCTCAACAAAAAAGGCGAGGTTACATCTGCACCCGACAACCGCGGAAACGTCATGGTCAAAGTCGGCAACGCAACGATGAAATTGACTTCCTCGCGCCTTATGCTCATAGACGGAAAGACCGTCGTATGCAAGGAAAAAGAGAAAAAGAAGACCATTTCATTTTACAAGGAGCGCGCCGTTGAATCGTTTGCGCCGCAGCTCGATCTGCGCGGCAAATACGGCGATGAAGCTTGTGAGATGGTTGACAAATATATCGACGATGCGCTTCGCGCAGGCGTCAAGACCATAAGAATAGTTCACGGCAAGGGCACAGGTGTGCTTCGCCGCCGTGTTACGGAATATCTCAAAAACGATACCCGCGTCATATCCGTTCGTATAGGCGAATGGGGCGAGGGCGACACAGGCGTTTCAATAGCCGAATTGAGATAAGAACATTTTAAAAATAAACAAATTGCCGTTATCATAAACGGCGATGAAGGGAGAAAAAACATGGCAAAAAAACTCAAAATGCTTGCCATCGACCTCGGCGCGTCCAGCGGCAGAGGTATCGTTGGTACTTTTGACGGCGAAAAGCTCGCCCTTACGGAAAACCACCGTTTTACAAACGACCCCACTATGGCGGCAGGACAGTATACATGGGACATACTTCGTATATTCCATGAGATCAAACAGTCTATCCGCAACTGCGCTCTTTCCGATGACAAAGATATCGCAAGCATCGGTATAGACACATGGGGCGTTGACTTCGGCTTGCTCGATAAGAACGGCAAGCTCCTTTCCAACCCCGTTCATTACAGAGATACGAGAACGGTAGGCGTTCCCGAAGAAGCTTTCAAGACGTTCCCTCGCGAACAGCTCTATGATCTTACGGGTATCCAGGTAATGGATTTCAACTCTTTGTATCAGCTCCTCGCACTTCAGCGCGACAACCCCGAACTTCTCGGTATTGCTAAAGATATGCTTTTCGTTCCCGACCTTCTCAACTACTTCCTTACAGGCAAGAAACAGACGGAATATACCATTGCTTCCACTTCTCAGCTTCTTGACGCAAAGGCAAGAAACTGGTCCGACGAAATAATCAACAAATTCGGCTTGCCCAAGCACATCTTCTCCAACATCGTTGAGCCGGGTGCTATCTGCGGCAAACTTCGCGATGATGTTAAGGAAGAATGTGGCGGTATCGACCCCACGGTCATCTCCGTTGCAGCGCATGATACAGCTTCCGCTGTTGTTGCCGTTCCCGCAAAGAGCGATAAATTCATTTGGATAAGCTCCGGTACATGGTCTATCATGGGTACTGAAACAAAAGCTCCCCGGATCAGCGCTAAATCTTCCGAATATAACTTCACGAACGAAGGCGGATACGAAGGAACGTTCCGTTTCTCCAAAAATATCACAGGTCTTTGGGTACTTCAGGAATCCCGCAGACAGTGGATCCGCGAAGGTGAGACCATCGGTTTCGGAGACCTCGTTAAGATGGGTATGGCTGCAAAACCCTTGCAGAGCTTTATCGATCCCGATGATCCCAGATTCGGCGTTCCCGGCAACATTCCCAAGAAGATCCGTGAATATTGCGCCGAAACGAACCAGCCCATTCCCGAAACGAAGGGCGAGATCGTTCGTTGCATAAGCCAGAGTTTGGCAATGCGTTACAGATGGACGGTCGAAAAGATCGACGAAATGGTCGGCGAACGTATGCCTGCCATCAACATCGTCGGCGGCGGCACACAGGACAAGCTCCTTTCTCAGCTTGCGGCAAACGCTTGCGGCAGACCCGTATTTACAGGTCCCGTTGAAGCAACGGCACTCGGTAATATCGCGGCTCAGGCTATCGCAAACGGCGAGATCAAAGACCTCAAGGAAGCACGTGAGGTAATAGCTAATTCATTCGAAATTGAAGAATACTATCCCGAAAACAACAAGGACGAATGGGATGAAGCTTACGAAAAATTCAAAAAACTTATCTGAAGCTTCCATAAACATATAAGATAAAAAATTCATAACTACAATTCATAAAAGGAGATTGCAAAATGAATACAAGATACGAATCTGCAAAACAGATGTATGCGTCCTTTGGAGTAGACACAGACGCAGCTATCGCAAAACTCAAAACAGTTCCCGTTTCCCTCCACTGCTGGCAGGGCGACGACGTAAGAGGTTTTGACACAGACCCCTCCAAGCCCCTTACAGGCGGTATCCAGACAACAGGTAACTATCCCGGCCGTGCAAGAACACCCGAAGAACTCATGGCTGACATGGACAAAGTTATCGCTCTTTGCCCCGGTATGAAGAAGCTCAACATCCATGCTTCTTACGCTATCTTTGAAGACGGCGAATGGGCAGACAGAAACAAACTCGAGCCCAAACACTTCAAGAAATGGGTAGAATTTGCAAAAGAAAGAAATATGGGTATTGATTTCAACCCCACATTCTTCTCTCATCCCAAAGCTAACGGTCTTACACTCTCTTCTCCCGACAAAGAGATCCGCGATTTCTGGATCGAACACGGTAAAGCTTGTATCCGTATCTCTCAGTATTTCGCTGAAGAAACAGGTATCCCCTGCGTTATGAACATTTGGACAGGCGACGGTTTCAAGGATATCCCCGCAGATCGTATGGGCCCCAGAATGAGATACAGAGATTCTATCGAACAGATCCTTTCCGAGCCTTTCGATTTCAACAAGGTAAAACCCTGCGTTGAATCCAAAGTATTCGGTATCGGCGTTGAATCTTACACAGCGGGCAGCGCTGAATTTGCTCTCAGCATCGCAGCTATGAACAAAGACAAATGCCTCCCCCTCATGGACAACGGTCATTACCACCCCACAGAAGTAGTTTCCGATAAGATCCCCGCACTTCTTTGCTTCTTCCCCGAATTGGCTCTTCACGTAACAAGAGGCGTTCGTTGGGACTCCGACCATGTTCTTCTTCTCGATGACGAAACAAAAGAGATCGCAAAAGAGATCGTTCGTTGCGACGCTCTTGAAAGAGTTTACATTGCTCTTGACTACTTTGACGCAAGCATCAACCGTATCTCCGCATGGACAGTAGGCTTCAGAAGCCTCCAGAAAGCGCTCCTCATGGCTCTTTGCACACCCAACAAGGCTCTTGCAAAACTTCAGGACGAAGGCAACTTCTCCGAACTTATGGTGATGCAGGAAGAAGTCAAGATGCTTCCTTTCGAAGACATCTGGGCTAAATACTGCGAAGAATGCGGCGTTTGCGCAGGTGCCGAATGGTTCGAAGACGTTAAAAAATACGAAAAAGAAGTTCTTTCTTTTAGATAAACAAAAAACAATAATATTATTAACGATTTAAATCGTAAAGGAGAAAAAAATGAATTTAAGTATGCTTCATCCTGCTGACCAGATCGTTACGATCATGAACCGTATCTACTACAACGGCATGACAACGATCTCCGGCGGCAACCTTTCCATCAAAGACAGCGACGGCACAGTTTGGATCAGCCCCAGCGGCGTTGATAAGGGTACTCTTACACGTGACGATATCATGCAGATCAAACCCAACGGCGAGATCATCGGCAGACATCGCCCCTCCGTTGAATATCCTTTCCACCTTGCTACTTACAAGAAACGTCCCGATGTAGGCGCGGTACTTCACGCTCATCCTCCGGCTCTTGTTGCGTTTAGCTTGATCCGTAAGCTCCCCAACACAGCTATTATTCCCGACGCAAAAGAACTTTGCGGCGAGATCTCCTACGCTCCTTACGCTTGCCCCGGCAGCGCACAGCTCGGCGAAAACATCTCCAAGGAATTTGAAAAAGGCATCAACACAGTAATGCTCGAAAACCACGGCGTTGTTTTGGCTGCAAAAGACCTTTTCTCCGCATTCAAGAACTTCGAAACACTCGACTTCCTTGCAAGACTTGAGATCAACGCAGGCGTTCTCGGCGGCGCTATCCACACAGTAACAGACAAACACATGGAAGTGTTCAAACTCAGAACAGATCCTCAGCTCGGCACATTCCACCCCGCAGTTCGTTCCAGCGAAGAACAGGCTATCCGCCGCGATATGTGCGCTCTTATCAAACGTGCATATAACGAACAGCTCTTCACAAGCACATCCGGCACATTCTCTCACAGACTTTCCGACGGTTCCTTTATCATCACTCCCGCTGACGCAGACAGAGCATATATCGAACCCGAAGACCTCGTTCTTGTTAAAGACGGCAAGTGCGAAGCAGGCAAGGTTCCTTCTCGCTCCGTAATGCTCCATGCTAAGATGTACGAACAGCACGAAGACATCAAGTCCCTTGTTATCGCTCGTCCTCCTCACCTCATGGCTTACGCTGTTACAGACCATGCATTTGACGCTCGTCTTATCCCCGAAAGCTATATCGCTCTCAAGACAGTAAGAAAATTCCCCTTCGGCACAACATTCATGCAGACAGACCTCCTTGTAAACGAGTTCTCCTTGAAGAACCCCGTTGCTCTTATCGAGAATGACTGCGTAGTTGCGGCAGGCACATCTCTTACAAACGCGTTCGACAGACTTGAGGTTATGGAATACAGCTCCAAATCTCTCGTTTATACACAGAACATCGCAGGTGATGTTATCACTATCAGCGACGAAGAAGTTAAAGAGATCGAGACAGTATTTAACCTTTAATAATATCTAATCGATAGGGTCGCCAAAAGACGCACTGTGCGTTTTTCGGCGATCCTTAGGAACGACGAAAAAACGTATAAAAAGAAAGGACTTTTTATGGATTCTAAATATTTCGGAAAATTAAGCGTTATCGGAATGAAGGGCAGTGAAGGCTTTATTGAAAGCGTTGACAAATATCTTCATCAGTTTCGCGATGATACTGACGAAACATATATTGTAAAGGCGGACTGCCCTCGTTTCGGTACGGGTGAAGGCAAGGGTATCATACTCGAAACTCTTCGTGGCCACGACACATATATTTTTGCGGATGTATTTAACTACGGCGTAAAATATAAGATGTATGGTCAGATGGTTCCCATGAGCCCCGACGACCATTTCCAGGACCTCAAGAGAATGATCGGCGCTATCTCCGGTAAAGCTCGCCGTATATCTGTTATCATGCCTATGCTCTACGAAGGAAGACAGCACAAACGCAGCGCAAGAGAATCTCTCGACTGCGCTATCGCTCTCCAGGAACTCGTAAACATGGGTGTTTCCAACATTATTACGTTTGACGCTCATGACCCCAGAGTTCAGAACGCCATTCCCAGATCCGGCTTTGACAACGTACGTACATCTTACCAGATGCTCAAAGCCATTGTACGCGAATATCCCGATATAACATTCGATCCCGCCACAACAATGATCATTACACCCGACGAAGGTGGTATGAGCCGCGCTATGTACTATTCTTCCGTACTCGGAGTAGAGCTTGGTATGTTCTACAAGCGCCGCAATTATACCGTTATCGTTGACGGCAGGAACCCGATCGAAGCACATGAATTCCTCGGAAAATCCGTTGAAGGCAAGGATACTATCATCATTGACGACATGATCTCCTCCGGCGACAGCGTTATCGACGTTGCAAAACAGCTTAAAGGCATGGGCGCAAGAAGAGTATTCGTATTTACTACATTCGGTCTTTTCTGCAACGGTTGCGAACGTCTTGACGCGGCATATGAACAGGGCTTGATAGACAGGATCTTTACGACTAACCTTAACTATCGCGCGCCTGAGATCATCGAGCGTCCTTGGTATGCGGAAGTTAATATGTGCAAATATGTTTCTTATATTATTGATAGACTTAACCGCGATGAATCTATGAGCGACCTCCTCAACCCCCTCAAGAAGATCCATACTCTTGTTGACGGAATACGTGAAGGTAAATAAATTTATAAAAAGTCAAAAACAGCCGCGAGGCTGTTTTTTCTTTTTTGCTCTGATTTTTGGGATAAGAAATAAAGAAAAGGAGGAAGCAAAAAA
>CAZFTE010000007.1:0-60372 GCA_964521785.1 uncultured Lachnospiraceae bacterium | reverse complement strand
TTTTTACCAAAAAAATTATATCATGCTCTTTGCCAACTTTTACTTGACAGTTACTAATATAATTATTGGTTTGACATTGGCAGGTGGCAGTGATATAATATAATTATGTTATTATGTCGAATTGTTGGTGAAAAAATGGAGAAAACAGTAAAAAAATCAATTTTTGCAAAGCGCGAAATCGATATGACGCAGGGAAGCATAATATCTAACCTTTTGAAATTTGCCTTTCCGCTTCTTTTGGGAAATCTGTTTCAGCAGCTTTACAACATGGTCGATGTTTGGGTCATAGGTCAGATCGGCAACAATGACGCATATGCCGCCGTCGGAAGTGTAGGACCTATAATAAACATACTTATAGGTATCTTCTCGGGCTTCGCGAGCGGAGCAGGTGTTGTTATATCGCAATATTACGGCGCAAAAAAGGAAGATAAAGTAAACGAAGTAACACATACATCTATGGCGCTCACGTTTTTGATGGTTATCATCTTTACCATAGTGGGCATGGCGATATCCCCCGCGCTCTTGAAGCTCATGCTTCGTTCGCAGGCGGACGGTTCATCTGTTTATCCTTACGCAAAAACATATCTTTTGATATATTTTGCGGGCGTTGCCGGACTTTTGATATACAATATGGGCGCAGGCATATTGCGAGCGATAGGCGATTCGGCAAGACCTTTCTATTATCTTGTTGCGGCGGCTATCACGAACATCGTGCTTGACCTTGTATTCGTATTTGTATTCGATATGGGCGTTGCCGGTGTTGCGCTTGCGACGGTAATCGCACAGCTCGTTTCAGCGACGCTTACCATGCGCGAACTCATAACGACGGACACGTGCGTCAAGTTCAGCTTTAAAAAGTTAAATTTGAATCTAGATATACTTAAAAAAATAAGCATCGTCGGACTTCCTGCCGCGCTCCAAATGGCGCTCACGGCATTTTCGAATGTATTTGTTCAATCTTACATAGCAGGTGTAAACGGAGACCACACGCTCTGTCTTGCAGGCTGGACGTCTTATTCCAAGATAGACCAGTTCCTGTTCTTGCCCATGCAATCTCTCTCTCTTGCGGCAACAACCTTTGTAGGTCAGAATCTTGGCAATGGGGACATGAAACGCGCGAAAAAGGGAACATACACAGCTTACTTTTTGGCGACCTGCATAACGGTATTTTTCATAGTTATGGTTATGATATTTGCGCCATATCTTGCGGCGATATTCAACGGAGACGCAGGAGTTGTGGAATACGCCGTTAAGCTTTTGCGAGTAATAACACCGTTCTATGTTTTCTGTTGTGTAAACCAGGTATTTTCCGCGGCATTGCGCGGCGCGGGCAACACGAAAGCCCCTATGATAATCATGCTTACGACATTTGTTGGTTTCAGACAGCTCTATTTGTTCGTTATGTCGAACTATATTTCAAACGAGCTTATTCCCGTTGCGATGGGATATCCGGCAGGTTGGTTCTTGTGCTGTGTTTCCACACTTATCTACTACAAAGTGGTAGGCTTCAAAAAAGCTAAAATCTTGACCAAATAACTTACTTTTTCTTTCGGAGAAAAAGTAAGCAAAAAGAACTTCGCATAAAGTCTTCGTTGCAATAACCATCATCGAAGCCCTTGACTGAAAGTTCTTTGCCGAGTTTTCTTCCAAGAGTGGAGAAAAAGTAAGCAAAAAGAACTTCGCACAAAGTCTTCGTTGCAATAACCATCATCGAAGTCCTTGACTGAAAGTTCTTTGCCGAGTTTTCTTCCAAGAGTGGAGAAAAAGTAAGCAAAAAGAACTTCGCACAAAGTCTTCGTTGCAATAACTATCATCGAAATCCATGAATGAAAATTCTTTGCCAAGTTTTCTTCCAAGAAAGCGAAGAAAAAAGCTATCGAGTTTATCAACTTGATAGCTTTTCTGTTTTTTTATTATTGAGCGAGGTCGCCGGCAACATTTACACCGAAGTTCATCTGAGGATAATAGCTTACCCATTTGTATTTAGCTTCTTCGTCATATTCAAGTTTGAATACTGTAATGCCTGCGTGTTTGTCAACAGCTTCTTTGGGGAGATTTTTGAGTATTATTCTATGACCGTCTACTTCAAAATCCACTTTTTCGCCTGTTGCAAGGTATGTGATCGATTTGGGGGTATTCAAAAATCCGCCGAGCTGGAGAGTGTCTTTGGGTGCCCAGATCATATTCCAAACATATACTGTCTTTTTGTCTTTGCTTACGCTGGCTTTGTTGAGGTTGCAACCCGCGAAATCAGTTCCGTTTACCGCTTTGAGACCGTAAACAGCTTCGCCGTTTTCAGCGAGCCATTTGCCGACAGTTTCAAGAGGAGCTACTGCTTCTGCGGGGATAGTACCGTCAGCCATGGGTCCGATATTGATAAGAAGGTTGCCGCCGCTTGACGTGCAACGGTTTATCATATTAATTATCTGCTGTGCGCTGTAAGAATAGGGAGCGGCAAGATCGGAATCGATATAGCCCCAAGAGATGCCGTTGAACGTCATGCAAGCTTCCCAGCAAGCGTTCACGGAAGGATCGAGCTTGTCTTCGGGAGTCATGAAATCTTCCTGTATCTTGCTTCTGTTGTTGATTAGCATATCGGGCTGGAGCTTGCGGAGTCTGTTGTTGCGGTTTACGGAATCCCAACCCTCTGTACTCTTCATCGGATAGGGCATATCGTACCAAAGAATGTCTATCTTACCGTAGTTGGAGAGAAGTTCTACGTTGAGAGCTTCGATGTAATCAAGGAAGCGTCTTCTCGCTTCGGGGTCAAAAGCGCATTTCCAACCGTCGGGGTGGTGCCAGTCCATAAGAGAAGAATAGAGACCGATCTTGAGATCGTATTTACGGCAAGCGTCCACAAATTCGCGAACGATATCTCTGCCAAAATAGTTGTAAGAGTTATAGGGGTTTACTTCGGATTTCCAAAGAGAGAAGCCCTCGTGGTGTCTCGTTGTGAGAACGATGTATTTTGCTCCCGATCTCTTTGCGAAAGCACACCATTCGTCGGCGCAGTTTTCTTTGGGTGCAAAAGTTTTTGCGAGATTTTCGTATTCGTCTTTTTTGTAATCCTGGAAAGCCATGCACCATTCACCCGTTCCCATCTGAGAGAACAAGCCGTAATGCACGAACATACCGAGACGCGCTTCCTTGAACCAGGCAAGGCGTCTTTCTCTTTCGTTTTCTGTTTCCTGATAATATGTGTCAGCGGCGATAAATTCCATTTCTGCTGATCTCCTTTATTTTTATTTTAGATCGTTCCAATCTATTTTTTTGTCTTTAAAGTAATATTCTTTGTCGCGCTCGTTTATCTCGCGTAATATCTTGCAGGGATTTCCGACAGCGACAACGTTTGACGGCAAGTCTTTCGTTACGACGCTTCCCGCGCCTACGACCACATTGTCGCCGATGGTTATGCCCGGAAGTATCAATGCGCCCGCGCCTATCCAGCAATTTTTGCCGATATGTACGGGAGCGTTATATTGGTAACCTTTTGCGCGAAGTTCAGGCAATATAGGGTGTCCCGCTGTTGCCACGGTAACATTTGGTCCGAACATCGTGTTGTCTCCGACATATATATGAGTATCGTCAACGCAGGTCAAACTGAAATTGGCATATATGTTATTGCCGAAATGCACGTGTGCTCCACCGAAATTCGAATGAAACGGAGGCTCTATATAACAGTTCTCGCCGATCTCCGCGAACATTTCTTTGAGCAATGTCATGCGCTTATTCATTTCAGTGGGACGAGTCATGTTGAAATCGTAAAGACGATCCAAACATTTTAGCTGATAAGCGGATATTTCTTCGTCTGACGGAAGATAAAGCTCCAAATTATGCATCTTGTCCTTCATAGAACCCATAGCGTTATATCTCCTTTATAAATATTCCTATGGAATTATAGTATAAAGCAATTTTATCATATATAATTACTAAAGTCAATGTTGACTTTGACATACTATCATGGTAGAATAATCTGAGATATTTAGATATCGTATTATATTATTATATTTTTGGAAGGAAATATTTTAATGGCGACCCTGCTTCTTGTCATCATCTTTATCGATTTTATCGGATTGGGAATACCCGATTCTCTGTTTGGACCTGCATGGCCCGCAATATATTCGGAGCTTTCTTTGCCTGTTTCGCTCGGAAGCTGTGTCAGCATAATAACGACGGCGGGAACGATAACCGCAAGCCTTTTGAGCGCTCGATTGATAAAACGTTTCGGAACAGCTAAGATAACCGCCGTAAGCACCGTTTTGACGGCGATAGCTTTGTTTGGATTTTCCGTTTCGAAAAACTTCGTTTTTCTTTGCTTGTTTGCCGTTCCGCTTGGTCTTGGCGGCGGAGCGATAGACTCGGGGCTTAACAACTATGTTGCGCTCCATTACAAAGCTACGCACATGAACTTTTTGCATTGCTTTTACGGTGTAGGTGTTACCGTCAGCCCTTATCTTATGTCGATTGCGCTTTCTAACGCAAACGATTGGAGAAGCGGTTACAGATATGCTTCTTATATCCAGGTGGTTATCGCGGCGATAACGGTATTTTCCATACCGCTTTGGAAAAAGGTATCTCACGGAGATTCCGAGGGAGCAGAGGAAGCGCAAGTAACTATCCCTCTTATTAAACAAGCGAAAAACAGACGTATACGCATGGCTTGGCTCATGTTCATATGCTCATGCGCGATAGAATGTACTTGCGGTTCGTGGGGCAGCACATTCCTCGTTGAATCTCGCGGACTCAGCGAAGAGGCAGCCGCAAAAGTTATAATGTTCTATTATATGGGCATCGCGGTTGGCAGATTTTTGTCGGGCGTCCTTGCCTACAAGCTCTCTTCATGGAAGATAATAAAGATGGGCTTTGCGGTAATCGCAATGGCTATCTGTATGTTGTTCGTGCCGTACAATGTAGCTATCTGCACGATAGCGCTGTTTCTTATCGGACTTGGCAATGGTCCTGTTTTTCCGAACCTTGTTCATCTTACCCCTGAGCATTTCGGAAAAGATGTTTCACAAGCGATCGTCGGCTCGCAAATGGCTATGGCTTATGTCGGAATAATGCTGTTTCCGATGATATACGGTCAGATAGCGCAGAACATAACGCCCGATATATTGCCGATATACATAACGATCTTATTTGTCCTTATGATCTTGGCTTCAGTGATATTCAATCGCGGAACAAAAAAGAACGGACATTTAGAAACAAAATAAAAAATTTGACACAAGGAGTTTGAATTATGAAAAAAGGTATTTTTATCACCAATTCATCAATGGATCCTATTAAAAATAAGTATCCTTGGCAGGCAAAGCACGCCGCTATCCTCGAAGGAAGAACGATAGATCTTCCCGCAGAGGGCTTGCTCACATTCCGCCGCAAATTCAAATGTGAGAAAGAAGTATCCCATGCAACTATCCGCGCGACCGCTCTCGGCGTATTCGACATGGAGATAAACGGCGAAAGAGTAGGTAATCGCACCGAAAACGGCATCGTTTACGATGAACTTAAACCGGAATGGACAGACTACCGTTTTCGTGTTTTTGAATATGAATACGATATAACGGACAGTATCCGTGAAGAGAACACGCTCATCTCTTTTGTCGGTGTGGGTTGGTGGTCAGGCAGAATAAGCTTTGGCTTCTACGGTTATAAAAAACCCGCTTTTTGCTGTGAGATAGAGATAGAATATGCAGACGGCACGACAGAACTTATCGCCAGCGGCGAAGATTTTGAAACGGCATTTTGCGGTCCTATCATGTATGCCGATATTTGGGAAGGCGAATATTACGACGCAACGAAGAAGAACGAACTCGAAACGGCTGCTTACGAAAAAGCTGCTGTTTACACGGAATATTCCGGCGAGATAGTTCCTCATTTCGGTCCCTATGTTCGTGTTCGCCCCGAATTTGAAAGACACCCTGTTTCTGCTGTCGTTTACGATTCCGTAAAGGACAACGGCACGACATACGGCGAGATAAACGTTACGGCTCGCCGCATCGGAAAAGATTGCGAGAAGATGACGCTCAAAGCGGGCGACTCGCTCGTGCTTGACATGGGTCAGAATATGGTCGGCAGACCCAAATTCAGAATATCTGCCGCAAAGGGAACAAAGATACGTTTCGGCGTTGCGGAATTTCTCAATGACAGCGGCGCGCAGGAACGCGGCAACGACGGCGCCAAAGGCTCCATCTATATCCAGAACTACCGCACGGCTTTGGCTCGTATCACATATGTCGCGAGCGGTGAAGGCATTGAAGAATATGCGCCGGTGCTTTCTTTCTATGGTTTCCGCTATATCGAATTGCGTGCTGAAAACGACATCGACATCGATATGATCTGCGGCGAAGTTATCGGCTCCGAACTCAAGATGAGCGGTTCTATCGAAACGAGCAACGGTGAGATCAACAAGCTTATTTCCAACATAAAATGGGGTGCTCTCGGAAACTATTTATCCGTTCCCACGGACTGCCCGCAGAGAGACGAACGTCTCGGCTGGACAGGCGACACACAGATATTCTGCGGCGCAGGCTCCTATTTGATGGATACGGATATGTTCTTCCGCAAATGGCTTCAAGACGCGAGAGACGCTCAGGTAGGCTTTGACGGACGTTATGACAATATAATCCCCAGACTTTGGACATACAAAAACAGAGGTAGCGCGGCTTGGACAGACGCGGGCGTTATAGTTCCGTACGTACTTTATTTGATGTACGGAGATACGGAAGTTATCCGCGAACATTACGATTCCATGGAAGCGTATATGAACAATATAATCGTAAACGAAGATCTTATCGGACCTGCGCTTCAGCACGGCGACTGGCTCGCTTACGAAAATACAGAGAGAAAGTTGCTTTCTTACTGCTACCATGCATATGATGCTCAGTTGATGACATTGTTCTCCAATATATTGGGCAAGGAAGACAGAGCGGCTTACTATGCTGACCTCAGAGAGCGCGTAGTTGCAAAATTCAAAGAAGTTTTCGTTGACGGAGACGAATTGACTGAAAAATCTCAGTGCGCTTATCTTTGCGCTCTTCACTTTAACATGGTAGACGGCGCGGTGCGCGAAAACTGCATCAAAAACCTCAAAGCGAAGATAAAAGAAAACAATTACACTCTTTCCACAGGCTTCGTTGGCACGGGTATCCTCAACCAGACGCTTTCCGAAGTGGGACTTGACGATCTTGCATACTCCTTGCTCTTGCAGACGAACGACCCCTCTTGGCTTTACAGCGTAAGACAGGGCGCAACGACTATCTGGGAACGTTGGAATTCCTATACGCTTTCAAACGGCTTCGGCAAGGTTACGATGAATTCTTTTAATCACTATGCATACGGCGCTGTTCTTGAATGGATGTATTCCAAGATGGCGGGTATCTCTCCAGACCCCGAAAGACCCGGATTTAAGCATTTTGTGCTTTGCCCTCGTCCCGATACGAGAGAAGACAGCGAACTTCCCGAAGGACAGGAACGTATCACGTTCGTTAAAGCGCAGTATGACTCGGTATGCGGTAAGATCTGCTCCGAATGGCATTTCGAAAACGGCGAATTTGTATCGTCCGTAGAGATCCCTGAGGGAACGAGCGCAAGAGTGGAATTTCCGTTGCTTTCCGCAAAGGACTCTTTGGAGATAAACGGTCTTGTTATGAGCAAAGAGGAACTTGGCGCAAAGATCGAAAACGGCAAGATGATATTTGAGCTTGGCGCGGGAAAATATATTATCAAATAAATCTTTTATTGATTTTTGCCGCGTGATATGATAAAATATATGCATATCAAATAAATCGAAAACGGAGAACTTGGAATGGTTGAACTTAAATTGATTATTGCAAGCAATATTATAAAGCTACGCACGGACGCGGGAATGACGCAGAGCGAGCTTGGCGAAAAGCTTAATTATTCCGATAAATCCATATCGAAATGGGAGCGCGCCGAGGCTTTGCCCGATGCAAACGTATTAAAGCAGATGAGCGAGATATTCGGCGTGTCCATAGATTATCTTTTCAGCACCCACAATGAATGGGAGCCGAAAGAAAAGAACGAACAGAATGACGCGGATAAGATACGCTTCAATCTTAAAGCGGTGGAGGGAATAGCTCTCTGCGGCATATGGACGTTTGCACTGTTTTTGTTCATACTGTTTTGGATAGTGTTGGATAAGCCGCTTTGGATAATATTTTTTGCGGCGCTTCCGATAGCTTTTATAACGCATCTTGTTTTAAATTCCATTTGGAACAAGGGCAGAAAAAACAGATTGATAATAACGCTGATGGTCTTTTCCATATTACTGCTGATATATGTGGCATTGATAAAATACAACGTTTGGCAGATATTTCTTCTTATAATACCCGTTGTTGCGATAGTGTATCTTTCTTCCAAAATCAAGATAAAAGATAATAAATGATTCAAAATTCAAGCACTCTACTGATAGTAGAGTGCTTTTTTTGAAAATTCTATATTCTGTAGCGACATTTTTGATGATGAAATGCAAGGAAATGTTTGATTTTTTGCAAAATACAGTGTATACTTATAATGTAAATAAATTATTCAAGGAGTTATATTTATGGCAGAATATGTACTTAGCTGTTGCTCTACAGCAGATCTGACCAAGGAACATTTTGACAGCAGAAATATCTCATATATTTGTCTTCATTATTTTTTGAACGGCAAGGAGTACCCCGACGACCTCGGTCAAACGATACCTTTTGACGAGTTTTATAAGAGAATGGTAGCGGGCGAGGAAGCAAAGACTTCTCAACTCAATATCCAGGAATACTTGGAATATTTTGAAGGCTTCCTTAAAGATGGCAAGGATGTTCTTCATATATCTCTTTCTTCCGGTATCTCCGGTACATCCAAATCTGCAAAAGCGGCGGCAGCCATCGCTTCCGAAAGATATCCCGACAGAAAGATATATGTTGTGGATTCTTTGGCTGCTTCCTCCGGCTATGGACTTATAATGGATAAGCTTGCCGATATGCGCGACGAAGGCAAGAGCGTCGACGAACTTCGCGATTGGATAGAAGAACATAAGCTTGAGATGCACCATTGGTTCTTTACTTCCGACCTTACATTCTTCATCAAGGGCGGCAGAGTTTCCAAAACGGCGGGCTTTGTGGGCGGACTTCTCGGAATCTGTCCGTTGCTCAATGTTGACTTTGAGGGTCATCTTATAGCTAGAGAGAAGATACGTTCCAAAAAGAAAGTTATAAAGACTATCGTGGAACGCATGAAAGAAAACGCAAACGACGGTCTTGAATATGCGGACAAATGCTATATGTGCAACTCCGCTTGTTATGAAGACGCAAGAGCGGTTGCGGAGCTTATTGAAGAAGCATTCCCCAATATCAAAGGCAAAGTTGAAATAAATAATATAGGTACGACGATCGGAAGCCATTCCGGTCCCGGAACGGTAGCAGTATTCTTTTGGGGTAAAAAGAGGGAGGATTGATTAAAGAATGGCACGTAAATTTTTAAACGGTAATCTTTTTGCGAAAATGTTTCGCGGCGGTGTGGCATATCTCCGTTCACACGTAAAGATAGTAAATAATATGAACGTTTTCCCCGTTCCCGATGGTGATACGGGCGATAACATGATGATGACGATGGAAGGCGGCGCAAAAGCTCTTTCCAAAATAGAGGGAGAATCTCTCGACCAGGTAGCAAAATCCCTTATGGACGGTATGCTCCTCGGCGCACGCGGTAACTCGGGCGTTATCCTTTCCCAGTTCTTCGCTGGTATATCCAACGAATTCCTCGGCAAGGAAGAAGTAAGCGTAGTTGACATCGGCAAGGCGCTCTCCAACGGTGTTAAGCAAGCTTATGCTTCCGTAAGTTCTCCCGCAGAGGGAACTATCCTTACCGTTGCAAGAGAATCAGTTGATTATGCTGTATCTCGCATCAATGACGACAGCACGGTAGAATCTCTTTTCCAGGATCTCGTAACGGAAATGGACGCTTCGCTCAAGCGCACTCCCGAAATACTCACTGTACTCAAAGAAGCGGGCGTTGTTGATAGCGGCGGCTCGGGTCTTAAATATATAGCAGAAGGCTTCCTCAAGATACTCAAGGGCGAAGAGATCGAAGATATCGCGTCCGCGGAAAGCACTTCTCACACAACGGATATAGATTTTTCCAAATTCGGACCCGACAGCGAAATGAACTATGGCTATTGCACGGAACTTCTTGTTCAGCTTATGAATGCAAAGACAGATGTTGAAGCTTTCGATGTAAATATCATCAAAGATTTTCTCGCGACTATCGGCGATTCCATCGTTGCTTATAAGACGGGAACTATCGTAAAACTTCACGTTCACACGATGCAGCCCTATAAAGTTTTGGAATTTTGCCATCAGTTCGGTGAATTTCTCACTTTGAAGATAGAAAATATGTCTGTTCAGCACAACGAAACGGTTGAACAGCCCAAGGAAAAACCGCACAAGAGATATGGTGTTGTCGCTGTTGCGAACGGCGACGGTATCCGCAAGCTATACGAAACGCTCGGCGCTGACGAGATCGTAAGCGGCGGTCAGACGATGAACCCCTCCGCGCAGAACTTCCTTGATGTATTCGAAGAGATAAATGCGGACCACATCATCGTTTTCCCGAACAACGGAAATATTATCCTTGCGGCTCGCCAGGCGGCAAAGATATATGAAAAAGCAGAGATACACGTTATAGAGAGCAAGAGCGTGGGCGATTGCTATGCGGCTCTTTCCACCATCGACCTTGAAAACGAGAACGTTGAAGAGATCATAGAAGGCATCAATGCCGCTATGACTGAGGTCGAAACGGGATTTGTAACATATGCTGTAAGAAACACGGAAATGAACGGCGTAAAAGTTCATGAGAACGACTATATCTCCTTCTGCGGCAAGCAGATGCTCGCTTCCGAACCCGATATCCTCGCTGCGTCCATGAAGCTTCTTGATGGTATGAAAGCAAGCGACCGCGATATCGTCAATATCTTCTACGGTAAATCCGTGAGCGAAGATCTTCTTGACGAGTTTGTTGCTCGCATCGAGGAAGAGTATCCCGACATAGAGATACAGACATTTAACGGCGGTCAGGACGTTTATCGTTTTATTGTTGTCGTTGAATGATGACTTTTAAGAGGATAAAATGAAATTTTATTTAAAACAGCACGTTTTTACATTCGGAGACAAATTCAGTATCTATGACGAGAACGAAAAAGAATGTTTTTTTGTCGAGGGTGAAGTTTTCACCTTCGGCAAAAAGTTACACATTTATTCCGCGACGGAAAGGGAACTGGCTTTTATCGAACAGAAGATATTTACGTTCTTGCCCAAATATAATATAATCAGGGACGGAAACCATATAGCTGAAGTAGTAAAAGACTTTACGTTTTTCGGCAGTTCATACAGAGTGAACGGACTCGGCTGGACTGTAAGCGGAGATTTTCACTGCCACGAATATGAAATACACAGCGAAGATAGACTGATAGCTTCTATTTCAAAGCAATGGTTTACTTTCGGCGATGCATATGAAATATATGTTGACGACCACATCGACCCTGTTATCGCTCTTTCGGTAGTATTGATCATAGATGCGTGTTTGGACACTCAAAGCTAAAAAAATATTTCAAAAACGAACATTTTTTTAAAAAAGCAACCGACAGTTGACAAATTGACTGTCGGTCTTTATTGTTTTTACGGCGGTTGCGTGATATAATTTTATCAAACAAAACATTAAGAGAGGTGCTATTATGAAATTGGCTGATAAGATCATAATGTTACGAAGAAAACAAGGTTGGTCGCAAGAGGAACTGGCGGAGAGATTGAATGTAACACGTCAATCTGTTTCAAAATGGGAGAGCGCGCAATCTGTTCCCGATATATCAAAGATAGTGCAGCTTTCAGCTGTTTTCGGAGTAAGTACGGACTATCTTTTGAAAGATGAAGAATACGATGCGACCGAACCAGATGAAGAAGCGAATGTATCAAGTTCGGACCCCGAAACTCATGATGAGAAGCAGGTAGAAACGGATAATAAAACTCATAGATTTTCGCTCGGTGCGGCTATGGATTACATGACTATATATAAGGAGAACGCGCGAAAGGTCGCTTTCGGTGTGTTTTTGTGCATAATTTCTCCGATATTGTTGCTTTTGCTCGCAGGTCTGAGCGAAGCGGGAGCGATAACGGTAATATCCGAAGATGCTTGCGCTATAATAGGCGTGGTTGCAATATTGATAATAGTTGCGTTGGCGGTATTATTGTTTGTTTCTTTCGGTTCGAAAACGAACGAATATGAATATATGGAAAAAGAATTTATAGAGCTTGAGGCGGACGCCGAAAATGCGCTCAGGACCGAAAAAGACGAGTTCAAACCGAAATATCGCAAAGCGACGATGTTGGGCATATTTTTTGCCATAATATCCGCAGTACCCACAATAATGTGTTCCATAACGGAATCGGCGCTTGCCGTAATGATCGGAGTTTCGACAACTCTTCTGTTTGTTGCGATAGGTGTGTTTATGATCGTTTCGGTCGGAATGATAGAGGGAGCGATGGATCGTTTGCTTGAAGAAGGGGAATACACAAGGGAGAAAAAAGAAGCCAACAAGAAGATAGGTCCTGTTGCGGGAGTATATTGGTGTGCCGTTGTGGCTCTGTTTTTGGCATACAGTTTTATTACCGATGATTGGTATAAAAGTTGGATAATATGGCCCATTGCGGGGGTATTGTTCGGTGCCGTTTGCGCGGTGTTCGAAATACTTGATAAAAAGAACAAATAATATAAAAAGCTGCCGTTTTTGAAAGAAATGTCAGCTTTTGTCTTTATGTCATAATGCAATAATAAAAGTTTCAAAAGCAGACAAAAAATATTAAAAAATTGTAACTTTTATCAAGTTAATGAATTATTTTAATGCAAATACTTGATTTGATAAAAAATGTATGATACAATAATTTAAAATTAAAGAAATTGAAAGGAGCATGACAAAATTTGATTGGAATCTTGCTGAAAAAACTCAAAGAATCGCTCATATCGGTATTCCCAGTCGTGGCGATACTCGTTCTGCTGAATCTTACGCCTTTGGTGAATTTTTCGTGGAAGGAGATAACCGTATTTTTAATTTCCGCGGTGTTCCTTATAATAGGAATCGCGCTGTTTAACCTTGGTGCAGACCTGGCTATGACCCCGATGGGCGAGCATATTGGCGCAGGTCTTTCTAAAACCAAAAAATTGTCATTGCTCTTGATAGTTTGCTTTTTGATGGGTCTTCTTATAACGGTCGCAGAACCTGACCTTACTGTGCTTGCCGAACAGGTAAAGGACGTTATCAACAGCACGGAATTGATCGTTTTTGTCGGAATCGGCGTCGGTATATTCCTTCTTATAGCCGTTTTGAAGATCATTTTCAGAAAATCGCTCTCTTCTTTGCTGGTATTCTTTTACATGGTATTGTTTGCTCTTGCCGCTCTCGTTGTAATAAACGGCAACGAAGGCTTTTTGGCTATCGCATTCGATTCGGGCGGTGTTACGACAGGTCCTATCACGGTTCCGTTCATAATGGCTTTGGGTGTTGGTATTGCGGCAACGCTCGGCGGTAATAACGTAGGCGAAAACAGCTTTGGTCTTATCGCTCTTTGCTCCGCAGGTCCCATTATCGCAGTTTTGGCGCTCGGTATGACAGCCAATGGCGGTATTACATATGTTTTGCCCGATTATTCGATAGATGTATACTTGGGTTCGAACCTTTGGCATAAGCTTTTGGACGTTACAAAAGAAGTTGCCATAGCGCTCGGTCTTATAGTTGCATTCTTTGCTATATTGCAGATATTCTGCCTCAAGCTTCCGAAAAATCAGATAAGACGTATTGCAGTGGGCATCATGTTTACATTGGTTGGTCTTATAGTATTCCTTACGGCGGTATCCGTAGGCTTTATGCCCATAGGTTACAAGCTCGGTACGGAACTTGCGAGCGGAAATAAGATACTTCTTTGCGTATTCAGTTTCGTACTCGGTATGGTGGTTGTTCTTGCCGAACCCGCTGTACAGGTGCTTAACAAGCAGGTAGAAGATATAACCGACGGAATGGTAAGCAAAAGTTCCATGATGATCGCGCTTTCCGTCGGCGTAGGTATCTCCATACTCCTTTCGGTAATCAGGATCATATTTGATTTTAATATCCTCTATTATCTTATCCCCGGATATTTTATAGCGCTCGGTTTCTCTTTCTTTGTTCCCGGTATATATACGGCTATCGCGTTTGACTCCGGCGGTGTTGCCAGCGGTCCGCTCACATCAAGCTTTATATTGCCTTTCGCCGTTGGCGTTTGCTACGTGCTTCAGGGCGAGGCGAAGATAATGAGCGACGCATTCGGCATAGTTGCCATGGTAGCGCTCACACCTCTTATCACGATACAGCTTCTCGGTTTTAACGCTGTCATCAAGAAGAAGCTTCGTGAAACTATGGCTATCAAGAAGATTCTCAGCTCCTATGACGAGCAGATCATCAACTTTATGTAAGGAGGCATACGCATGAAAAACGAAAATGAAAAAGCTCCCGCGGTCCAGCCCAAAAAGAAAAAGGTAACCACCGTGAGCAAACAGCCGACACCTCCCAAATTGAAGCTTTTGTTTACCGTTGTAAACAGAGATAAAGCGGACGTTTTCACGGCGTTGCTCGAATCTTTCGAAGTGAATATGCAGCTCATCGTTGCGGCGGAGGGAACCGCCACGACGGAGATGCTCCATTTCCTCGGATATTCCGACAACAAAAAAGCTGTGATAATCAGCACGATACGCGAAGACAGATGCGGCGACGCGCTCAGTATGTTGGAAGAAAAGTTCAAAACCATCAAAGACGGCAAGGGTATAGCGTTCACCGCGCCCTTGACCAGCACGATAGGTGTTGCCGTATATCAATTTTTAAGCAATACATTGAAATAAGGGAGTGAATTTATGAAACAACAGTTCGACCATGAGGTAATATTCTGCGTTGTCAACGCAGGCTTCAGCGAGACCGCAATGGACGCGGCAAAAGAAAAAGGCGCTCGCGGTGGCACGGTATTCCGCGCCCGCGGTACAGCCAACTTTGAAGCGGAAAAACTTCTCAATATATCGATACAGCCCGAAAAAGAGATCGTTATGATAGTTGTTAATTCCGCAATAAGAGACGATATACTCCACTCTCTTTACAGAGCGGTAGGTCTTAATACACCCGGTCAAGGTATAGTATTTTCGATGCCTGTCGATAAAGATATCGGTTTTTCTTCCGAAACTGTCGATACGGAAAAGAATGACGAAGAATAAAAGTAAAAATTCGCCGTTTTTCGGCGAATTTTTGCTTTTGGTGATTGACCGAGCAGTGCAAAAATGATAAAATGATTATAAAACCATAAAACAATTATAAAAAGGAATTTTTACTATGGAACTTAAAGGCATAAAAATGGCTGTTATCGGCGACAGCATCACAGAAGGCGTAGGCGTTTCCAATCGCCAAAATATGTATTACAACATCATCGCAAAAGAATGCGGCATAAGAGAACTTTATGTAGACGGTATCTCGGGAAGCCGCCTTGCTCGTCAAAGTACCGCAAGCGATAATTTGAGACACGACAGAGATTTCATCTCTCGTATCGATAACATCGATGCCGACAGCGACCTTATAGTTGTATTCGGCGGCACGAACGATTTCGGTCATGGCGATGCGCCCATCGGTATTCCCGAAGATAACACACCTTACACATTTTGGGGCGCTTGCAATATCCTTTGCAACGATCTGCTTACTCGTTTCCCCAAAGCTCAGATAGTATTCATGGGACCCCTCCACAGAAGCACAGAAGATAACCCTCATGGCGACAACAAACCCGAAGCGGTAGGCACTCTTTATGATTATGTTGAAATCATAAAGACGGTTACAAGAAAATATTCAATACCGTTCCTTGACCTTATGTCTGTTGCGGGAATAGCTCCTCGTGTTCCCGTTCTCAAAGAGATGTATATACCCGACGGTCTCCACCCCAATGATGCGGGACACGCAAAGATAGCGGCGAAGCTCAAAGGATTTTTGGAAACACTTTAATATATGAAAAAAAGCCTTCTTTGCATATTTCTTTATATTTTTTTGATACACTTTATTTAAAAAATGTAATCTAAACTTCAATTTGACAAAGGAGTATGATTGTATGAAAAAGAATACTATTCTCAAAGTTGTAAGTATTGCTTTGTTTCTCGTAACCATTTTAGCAATCGTCTGTGCTGTTACAGTCGAAGGCAGCGGTATTTTGGATTTGAGTAATATCGTCAAAGCAGTTTGCATTGGTGTTGCTGTGATTTGTGGTATCCTTGCTGTTGCGGCTTGGGAATCCTCTAAACCGAGAGACTAACCAATTCTAATTTGAGGAGCGTGAGCATATTAAAAAGTTGATAGCGTTAGTTTTAACAATGGCTTGTGTGCTTAGTTTGGTAAGCTGTGGAAAAAACGAAACCTACAAGATTAAGATTAATGTACCTGCCGGAAGCACAGAGGCATTCGCTTATTCGGACGAACAAATATCAGCTACGGGCAAAAAGATTATCATTTGGTCTGACGATGGATTGGGCGATACAGAAGTGATTTTGTCACCGGTTAATGAAAATGTCGAAACCGGATATGTGGCAACATACTTAACGCACGGTATGCCTGTTGAGTTTGATGCAATAGAGGGCGAATGGTTCAAAATCGGTATTTCAATGCAAAATAATACCGGTGCAGATATAATCGTTTATGTTGAAGTTGAAGGTGTCGAAGTTCGGATTGAGTAAATTTCTATTTGCCGAACTAAACACAACAACTGAATACCGAAAATCCGACCTATGATTGTAATCATAGGTCGGATCAACTATTTTATGACCACCCACCGATATAAAAGAAGGCTTTTTTGACGAAAGATTTGAAATTATGACAAAAAAATTCGCCTTGCATATTGAAATATAGAGCATAATTTGGTAAAATAATAAAGTATTCTTAATTGAAATGGTGAATTATATGGTTGGATTGAAAAGGCTTTTGAGCTACACTCGCCGTGCGTGCGATGATTATAATATGATAGAGGATGGCGATGTTGTTGCCGTAGGTGTTTCCGCAGGCAAAGATTCGCTTTCATTGCTATATGCGCTTTCCGCGCTCTCGCGCTTTTATCCCAAAAAGTTCAGACTTATCGCGATAACGGTAGATATGAAGTTCGATGATCTCGGAGATGGCAGAGCAGAGGCTGATTATACGCCTATCGCGAAGCTCTGTGAAGAATTGGGCGTTGAATATTATATAGAGCGTTCCAATATCGCAAAGATAGTTTTCGATATCAGAAAAGAACCGAGTCCTTGCTCGCTCTGCGCTAAACTTCGCAGGGGCGCACTTAACGAGGCGGCAAAAAAACTCGGCGCAAACAAGGTCGCGCTCGGTCATCATTTTGACGATGCTGTGCAGACTTTCATGCTCAACCTTTTTTACGAGGGAAGGATAGGTTGTTTTTCTCCTGTAACCTACCTTGACAGAACGGATATAACGGTAATACGTCCGCTCGTATATGCGCCCGAAAAAGATGTCGAATATTTCGCGCGCCACGCGGAGCTTCCCATTATAGAAAGCTCTTGCCCCGCAAACAAAAATACGGAGCGCGAAGAGATGAAAAATCTTCTCGCTTCCATAGAACGCGACAACAAAGGCTTGCGCCATCGCATATTCGGAGCGATGCAACGCGGAAATGTTTCGGGATTCAAAGAAGCCAAGATCAAAAAATACGACGACGAAGAGTGATGTATAATATTCCTATCTATTGAAAAAGATAATAGAAAAATATTATTTCAGAGGGAATCATGCAGAATACCGATGAAAAAACAGAGTTATCTTTGGATAGGAAATACTGCGGTCGTCTTGCTTCCAACGTGTTCATATTGAGCGGCGATGACGGCGCGGTGTGCCTTTCCTCGCACCTGTGTGAGGCAGGGAACGAAAAAAATTGCGATCATTATAAAGAGGCGGGTTTGCCAAGCAACGAGCCTCGTTTATATAAATGAAATATAAAAAAGAGGTGCTTAAAATGGCATTCAAATTTTCAGACAAATATTTGAAAAATACGGTTACAAAAGCAGACCTTGACGTTATTGCTCCCGAGATCGAAGCAGCGGCTAAAATGCTTAACGACAGAAGCGGAGCAGGCTCCGATTTCTTGGGTTGGATAGATCTTCCCGTAAACTACGACCGTGAAGAAGCGGCAAGGATCGATGTTGCCGCAAAGAAGATCGCATCTTCTTGCGATATTCTTATTGTTATCGGTATCGGCGGTTCTTATCTCGGCGCTCGCGCTGCTATCGAATTTGTAAAAGGCAACTATTACAACGAAAAAAAGAAAGATACTCCCAACATCTACTTTGTAGGTAACGATATCAGCTCTTCTCACCTTGCGGATATTCTTTCCATCTGCGAAGGCAAAGACATCTGCGTAAACGTTATCTCCAAATCCGGTACGACAACAGAACCCGCTATCGCTTTCCGTGTATTCCGCGATCTTCTCTATAAAAAATACGGCGAAGCTGCAAAAGACAGGATCTTTGTTACAACAGATAAGGCTCGCGGTGCTCTTCGCGGCGAAGCTGATGCTCGCGGATACGAAAGCTTCATCATTCCCGACGACGTAGGCGGCAGATTCTCCGTTCTTACGGCAGTTGGTCTTCTTCCCATCGCAGTTGCAGGTATCAACATCACCGAAATGCTCGAAGGTGCGGCAAAAGCTCGCGCAGATTTTGCAGAAGGCGATGTTCATACGAACGATTGCTATAAATATGCCGCTATCCGCAATATCCTTAATCGTCGCGGCAAATCCATCGAATTGCTTGCAGTAAACGACCCTGCGGTTACGATGACTTGCGAATGGTGGAAACAGCTCTTCGGCGAAAGCGAAGGCAAAGACGGCAAGGGACTTTATCCCGCTTCCGTAACATATACGACGGACCTTCATTCTATGGGTCAGTTCGTTCAGGAAGGCACAAGACTTATGTTTGAAACAGTTCTCAATATCGATATCGAGGACGGCGTAAATATTCCTTATGACGAAGAAAACGCAGACGGTCTTAACTTCCTTGAGGGCAAATCGCTCAACTTTGTAAACCAGAAAGCTCACCTCGGCACAGTTCTCGCTCATACAGACGGCGATGTACCGAACCTTTCCATCACGCTCACGAGCAAGAGCGCTTTCGATTTCGGTTACCTTGTTTACTTCTTCGAAAAAGCAGTTGCTATTTCCGGCTACACGATCGGTGTTAATCCCTTCAACCAGCCCGGCGTTGAATCTTACAAGAAGAATATGTTTGCGCTTCTCGATAAACCCGGTTACTCCGAACATAAAGCGGAGCTTGACAAACGTTTGGCAGACCTTGCTTAACATAAAATATTGCAAAAAGGCAGACTTATTCTGCCTTTTTCTTTTTGGATGACATCATGACGAAATTTACCAACAGAAAGCTTTTTATCATCACATTCTTTTCATTTGCGCTGTTTTCGATATATATGCTTGTGCCGATAATGAGAAGATATATCTTTGCGATAGGCATGGCGATGTTTATTTTGATGCTGTTTTTGGGCGAAGCTTTTTCTAAAAAACTACGCGCAAAAAATGTGATATTCATATTGCTTGCGGCGATATTTGCGTTTTCTCCCATACTCTATGCCAAGGTCATTTCGACAAAATGCGAATTTTTACAGATATATGTTGACGGCAAAGAACATCTTGCGCAAGGAACTATAACCAAAGTTTCGTACAGCGGAGCATATTCCTCGTCATATTATGTGAACATTACAGAACTTGACGGCGAAAAAGTTGACGCGGACGTCGTGCTTGAGATAGAAGAAAAGACGGAATTTGAATACGGAGACATAGTTTCATTTTCTGCGGAATTTTCGAATACGACGGACGAAACGGCATATCTCAGAGGAAAAAGGATATTTTTCTGCGCTCAAGCAAGTAAAGCGGAATACGAGGGCGTTGCTGAAAAAGGAATAAATTGTCATATCCATACCGCAAACGAATATTTTTGCAAAAGATATATCTCGTTTTTGGGTGAAGAAGAGGGCGGATTTTGCGCCGCGCTGATATTGGGAAACAGGACATATGTGAGCCGAGGATTAAGGCTTGATTTTTCACGAGTAGGTATATCTCATCTTCTGGCATTGAGCGGACTGCATCTTTCGATAGTTGTTCAAACTTTGGATTTTTTACTCAAAGGAGCTGTCGGCAAAAAATACAGGAACATAATTTTGATAGCGGCAAGCTGGGGATTCGCGCTGTTTACAGGGCTTTCGTTTTCTGTGATGCGCGCGGCAATAATGCTCACTTTGGTATATTTGGCAGATATTTTCGGTGAACAGAACGATCCGCTCACGTCGATCTCCGCGGCATCATTTCTTATAGCTCTGTTTGACCCGACGGCGGTATATGATATAGGTTTTTGGCTATCGATAAGCGCGACTATGGGCATTATTTTGATGCGTCCTGTCGCAGACGAGCTGTTCTATAAGTGGCGCAAGCCGAAAAAGAACAAAATATTGCGCGCATTATATGCGATATGCAAATATTTTTACGGCATATTTTCGATGAGCCTCTCGTCATTCATTTTTACGCTTCCTATCATATATTTCTCTTTCGGAGAAGTCTCGATAGCGGGTATCGCGTCAAATTTCTTGTTTTTGCCGCTCGCCTCGTGTTTATTGGTGATGTGCTTTTTGTTCGTGCCGTTGTCTTTTGTGCCGTACATTTCGAGCATTACGGCTTTTATATGCAAAAAGCTCACTTTTTTGATAATGACGCTCGCAAAAGCGATTTCCGATGTGCGCGGCATATGCGTTTCGCTGAAGTACCCATTCTCGGGCTATATCTTTGCATCGTTGGCGATATGCCTTGTCTTATGCATATTTGCAAATAAGCTAACGTGGAAGAGGATATGTGTGTTGATTGTCTCGTTCTGCGTGGCGTTCTTCCCTTGTAATGGCATATATTCGAATATTACGAAAAACAACGAAAGATATTCCGTTGCCACATACAGATCCGGCGAATTTGTAAGCTTTGCCGCGGACGGCGAAAGCTACGCGATAGATATTTCAACAGGCAAATATTCGATAATGCGGGAAGCGCTGTTCAGCGTTAAGGAGTTTTCTTTTACAGAGGTTGACAATCTTGTACTTACTCATTATCATCAATATCACAAGAATTCTATCGAAAGACTTTCCGATGCCATAAAGATACGCAAAGTTATCTTGCCCTCATTCGAAAACGAGACGGAAGAAAAATACTACATAGCGCTCGTGCAAACGCTCGAAAAACTCGATATTCCTTTTGAAGTGTATGAGCGAGGCGATGTTTGGACGAACGGGGAAGTGAAGATAGATTTCGCACCGCTTTATAAGCTCCCTCGTTCCGAAAAGCCGATAGTCGCTTTTTCGATAGAAACCGAAAATTCGTCTTTTTCGTATATAGAAAGCGCAGCTTTTGAGGGCAAGCTCGATTATTCGGCGTATTTTGATGTTGATGTCGTTTTTGTCGGCTCCCATGGTCCGAACAGAAAGTTTATATCGTCAGCCGTCCCGCTGTCATTGGCTGGCAAGGTCATATTTGGCGACAGTGAAGAGTTTTTCCGCAAAAACGAGATACCAGACGACGCTTATTATATAGGCGAAAAGGACGGAGTATTTGACATACTATATAAAAACGAACAAGAGAAATAAAATATTTACGATCGATCTCGGCAGGAACATCATGTCGAGGTCGATCTTTTTTACTTCTGATAAATGTATAAATTTACCCGAATCGCCAAAGAATAGAATAAAACAACTTTTCGGAAACAGGGTGATTTGATGACGGTCAAAACTAAAGAAATAAAAAATGAAATTTCCGAGAGCGCAAAGAGGTTCAAAGATTCCGCAAAGCGGATATTGCGCGAGAACGATGGCGGCGCGCTCTATCATGCGGCAAGCGTATATAAAAAGCTTTGCTCGCAAGCGAACAACTCGCTTAAACGTATAACATATTTTTCAAAGCTCACCTCGGAGAAGGATATTTGCGATTCACTTGAACTCGCTTGCAATATGGTGAACGCAAAAACGGAGATAAGCGAAAAAGGTATATGCGCTTTTCTCGGAAAACGCGGAGAAAGATATGACAGCGCAACTCTTTCCGTGCTTTCCGATATGCTCTTTGCGGTCATGTTCAAGCGCATAGCCGATAGCGTATCCAGAATAAAAGAGGAAGAGCTTTCTTATCTTCTTCACGGTATCGAACGCCTGCGATTTATCGATTTTTCTCGGATATTCTTTGCGTTTTCCGCGACCGAGGAGATATTTTCGATGGAAAAAGCGGGGTATTATCCGCATTGCGACAGAAAAACGAAGTTTATGTATATAACGGAGCTTTTGGATATCTGCAAAAAAGAGAAGAAGAGCGAGAGGGAAAAGGCAAATGAACTTTTGGCGCTTGCTGACGAGCGCAAGGTCCATATAGGAACGTTGCTTTTGAAAAGAAACAGCTCCGTAGGGCGCATATACGCACTTTGCCTTTTATCGTTGACGGCGCTTTTCTCGATATTGTTTTTGCTCCTGTGTCAACTTCATGTAATGGCTTTTGTCGTGTTGCCGGGTGTGGCTGTCGCTGTTTACGGCGCGATAAAACAGCTTCTGGAACTTTGCTTTAAATTTGCGGGAAATGACGGGTTGCCGCGGTTAGCGGGAAAAAAGGTAAAGGATGAAAAAGCGATAATTGCAATAATGAGTATGATATGCGGCGGCAAAAGCGACAAACAACTTTTTGAAAGGCTTGAAAATTTTTATCTTGCGGACGAAAATCCGAATCGTCTTTATGCCGTAGTCTGCAATCTGCCCGATGCGGAAAAGCGCACGGAAAAGGGAGATAAAGAAATAATATCCGCGGCGAAAGCGCGTATAAACGCGCTCAATGCAAAGTACGGCGAGCATTTCGGAATATTCATTCGCGAGCGCAGATATTCAAATTCCGAGCGCAAATATATCGGTCGCGAAAGAAAAAGAGGTGCCGTTTTGGAGCTTTGCCGCTTTATCCTCGGAAAGACTACGAGTATTTGCGATCATATCGGGAACGAATCTTTGCTGAAAAGCGCAAAGTATCTTATTACGCTTGATTCCGATACGAATCTTTATGCGGGCGCGGCTGATGAACTTATAGGAACGATGTTGCATCCGATGAACACGCCGACGGTGAAGAACGGCATAGTCGTATCGGGTCATGCGATAGTTCAGCCGCATATCGGAACGGCTTTGGAAAGCGCCGCAGGCACAGAATTTTCGCTTGTTACGGCGGGAAACGGCGGTATCGATACTTATGCTACCGCTTCGTTTGATATATACGAAAATGTGTTCGGTAACGGCACTTTTTGCGGTAAAGGCATTTTGGATATAGGCGTATTTACGGAAGTTTGCGACGGATTTTTTCCCAATGAACGTATTTTGAGCCATGATATACTCGAAGGGAATCTGCTCGGTTCCGCGATAGCGAGCGATATCACATTGACAGATGATACTCCCAAAACGGCGATTGCGTATTTCAACCGTGAGCATCGCTGGATAAGAGGGGATCTGCAAGCGATGCTTTATATTTTACCGTTCGTTAAAAATGCACGCGGCGAAAAGATACGAAACCCCATGACCATGCTCGGAAAATATAAGATATTCGATAATTTTATAAGAGCGGCGACACCGTTTTTGAGCATCTTATCTTTGCTTTTGATAGGGTGTTTTTCGCCGTCCCTTGTGCCGATATCTATCCTGTTTTTATTTTCGCACATTTTATTTCCGATAGTACATTCATTGGCGACGACGATATTTTATGGGAATGTCGGTATAGCGCTGAGAAGATTTCGCTCGCGAGTACTGCCGCAGATGTTCAGCACTTTGATATATTCTTTTTACAAGATATGCGCGATGGCGCAGGAAGCGGGAGTTTTCGCGGACGCATTCGCAAGGACGCTGTATCGTTTCACCGTCAGCAAGCGAAACTTTCTCAACTGGAAAACGGCGGCTTTTGCGGACTCGGAAAAGAACAATATATTCTCATATGTCAAAAAAATGAGTTGTTCTCTCGTTTTAGGCGCAACAGCTGTTTTGGCGCCGTCTGCGCCGATGAAACTTTTGGGGATATTGTGGCTCGTTTTTCCGTTTATGGCTCATTCTATGTCGAAAAAAAGCCCTTATAAGCAAGAACTCAGCGCAAAGCAACGCAAAGAGATATATCTGTATGCTTCGCGTATGTGGGGCTTTTATCGCGACCTCGTGAACGAGGAGACGAATTTTCTGCCTCCCGATAATTATCAAGTTTCGCCCGTGGAACGCACGGCATATCGCACCTCTCCGACGAATATAGGGCTTTACCTGGCTTCGTTGCTAGGAGCGAGAGATCTTTCACTCATAAACTGCGATGAATTTGAATATTACGCGGAAAAGACGGCAAGGACTCTGGAAAGGTTGCCGACATGGAAAGGTCATCTTTATAATTGGTACGATATAAAGACCTTAGACGTTATAGGCGAGCCGTTTATTTCAACGGTCGATTCGGGAAATTTTGTTTGCGCTGTTGCCGCTTTTTGCGAGGGAGCGAAAGAATATACGTGTGAATGTCCAAAACTTTTGGATACGATACGCATCTTGGACGGCATGATCAAAAGATCGGATTTCAAAGCCCTGTACGATGACGGCGCACGACTTTTTTATATAGGATATGACGTGCGCAACGAGAGATACAGCGATTCTTTCTATGATATGTTTATGAGCGAAGCGAGAATGACAAGCTTTTATGCCGTGGCGACGGGGCAAGTGCCGCGAGAGCATTTTTTTGCTACGGCTCGTCCGATAGTTTCGTCGAGAGGTTATATCGGCGCAGCTTCATGGAGCGGAACGGCATTTGAATATTTTATGCCGACGCTGTTTTTGCCGATAATACCAAATTCGCTTTCCGATGAAGCGCTTTCTTTTGCGCTGAGAATAGAGAAAGCAAATGCGATAAAATGCAACGGATATGATATATTTGGGGTTTCGGAAAGCGGATATTGGCAATTCGATGCCGAGATGAATTATCAATACAAAGCATTCGGGCTTTCACGACTATCTCTTGATCCGAACGAAAAAAACAGCGCGGTAGTATCGCCGTATTCATCTTTTTTGATGCTCGGATACGGAGCGGAAGATTGTCTTGATAATTTACGTGTTTTAAAAAAGCTCGGCGCTTACGGGGAATATGGATTCTATGAAGCGATAGACCTTGAAAAAAGCAGAGTCGGCAACGGATACGGTATCGTAAAAAGCTATATGGCGCATCATGTCGGAATGAGTTTTATCTCTGCGATCAATATGTTAAAAAACAATATTTTCGTTCAGCGATTTATGCGTTCGCCAAAGCTTCGCGCTTCGCGTGAGCTTTTATGTGAAAAGATATCCGTGAACGCGCCTGCCATACCGACAAGATCAAAAAACAAACGCGAAGAAAAGCCGTTGTCGGTATATATCAACAACAGTAAGGCGGAACGAAACGAATATGATATCCTTTATCCTGATATGGCGATGCTTTCAAACAACAAAACGCGGATATTGGCTTCTTCATCGGGACATATAGCTATATACAACGGAGAAAATGTTTTGTTTCGTTCCGATCACAACAGATATTCTCTCGGAAACGGTCTGCAAATATATGCTGTGGCGGACGGAGAAGTATTGCCTTTGGTCCCGATAGCTAAAAACGATAATACATTCTCTTCGAAGTATTCATTCATGTATAACGACTACAAGATAACGTATCTTTCGGAGCATGAAAAAGACGGAAAAATCATAAAGGTTGAGCTGAATTTAAGGATATTTTCCGACAGAGAGATGATAGCTGTTTGGTGTAAGATATACGGAGATGTAAAAAACGCTCATGCATTTATCTACGGTGAGCCGATAATGGAGGAAGAAAAGGCTTTTCTTGCCCACAAGAGCTTTTCTAATCTTTTTTTGGAGAGTGGATATGCCGCCGAAGAAGAGGCGCTCATATTTTCTCGCCGTTCAAGACACGGCGGGGAAAATAAAAACATCTTCGGCATAAAAGCTTATCCCGATATGCATCTTGGAGCGTTCGACACGAAAAGAGACGAGATCCTGCCTCTTCTTTATGATGAGCGAGATATAATTTCTTTTGCGGCAAATGATAAGTTTAAAAACTCTGTCGGTGCGATGATAATTCCCGTGTTGGCTATGCGCAGCGCCGATATGGACAGCAAGGGCATATGCGCTTTTGTCATGGCGTGCGCACAAAACGAAGACGATGTAAGATATATGCTTGCGGATCACGGCAAAAGGCTTGCCGTTTTGCACAAAAACGATGTGGCAAGGCTGCAATACGGAGCTTCGGGCATATCGCCGAAAACGGCGGTGCTTGAAAACCATATACTTCGCTCGTTTTATTTCGGAATAAAAAACGACAACGCACATCTTACGAAAGCTCCGAAAGATATTCTTTGGAAGCATGGAATATCAGGGGAGAACAGGCTGCTCGTTGCAAAAATGAAAAGAGTGGACGAAAGCGAATTTTATTCGCTCGCGATATTGATAGGTGTATACAAATATATGTGTATACGCGGTCAGCGATATGATATCGCTCTGATATATCCCGAAAGCGATCTCTATAATCTTTCCAACAGAAAAAAGATAGAAGACTGTATCGCATCAAAGGGTTGCCGAAATTTTATCGGGCGAGATAACGGCATATTTCTCATATGCGACGGCAATATTTCGGCAAGCGAAAAAGCTTTGTTTGAAAGACTGAGTTCAGCCGAGATAGAACTTTCTTTGCCGATAAGTTTTTATTTCGATCAAAACCACAATATTGCGTCTCTTTCTCAGCGTACAAAAGAAAAGCTTTTGTCAAAGGCAAAAAAGACAGTCTCGCTTTCCGCTGAATTTACGGCAGACGGCAAATGCGGATATTATATCGATGACGGAGCTATCGTTAAAAAGCCGCACGGAAACGTGCCGTTTGCATATATTTTAGCCGAAAGAGATTTCGGAACGGTGATAACGGAAAATTCTTTGGGATTTACCTATTTTGAAAACTCCGCGCTCGGAAAACTTACTCCGCATACGGCTGACAATATGCGGGAGGACGAAGGCGAAAGATTATTGCTTCGAATATATGACAGATTTGACAAGAACGTTTTCGAAGATATCGATTTGGCGGCAGTTGCCGAAACTGTTAGATTTGCGGGAGGAGAAGCGGAATATTTCGGCGAAGCGGGAGGAATAAAATACGGTTTGCGCGTTTCTGTTTGCGCCGATGCGCCAATAAAATGCATAAGTTTTAATATTATCGAAAGCGATATTGCGAGCGACAGAATAAAGCTTATTTTTATAGTGGAACCGTGCCTTGGAGAAAGGAAACGAGCGGAGCGCGAATATATTTTCGAAAGAAGCGGGGATATGATATCGATATCTTCTGTCTTTACGGATAATATTTCAGTGGTCATGGCTTCATCGTATGAAAATACTGCTTTTTTGAACCGCGCCGAGCTGCTTTCGGACGGAAATGTATCTTTTGGCGGCGATGATATTGCTTGTTTATGTGTAATGCCGCAAGAAAATGACGAGGATATATCTTTCTTTATAGGGGTATTCGATGAACGATATACAAGGGAAGAGATAGTCGATAGATGCAAAAACGGCATATGCCGAAGGCGGCTCTATGAGCTGTTCGATAAGGTAAATATAAAGACGAGAGAGCCTATTTTTGATATTTCGGTGAATTTTCTGTTTCCGTATCAAACGCTGTATTCGAGGTTTTTTGCCCGTGCGGGATTTTATCAGATAGGTGGGGCATACGGTTTCAGGGACCAACTTCAAGATTCGCTTTCTTTTATCGAAAATGCGCCGCAACTTTGCAGGGAACATATATTGCGGTGCGCCGCTCATCAATATAAAGAGGGAGATGCGGCGCATTGGTGGCACGAATATCGCGGAAAAGAAACGGGACTGCGCTCCCGATATTCCGATGATCTTTTGTGGTTGCCTTATGCCGTTTGCGAATATATCGAAAAGACAGGGGACGTAAAATTACTTGATAAAAAAGCTCCGTTCCTTGTTTCGCCCGAGCTTGACGCTCGCGAAAGAGAGCGATACGAAGAACTCCGTTTTGACGGCGAAGCGACCGTTTTTGATCATATGCTAAGGGCGGCGTATCTTGTTCACAAGCGAGGTGTAGGAGAACATTCTCTATTGCTTATCGTCGGAGGGGATTGGAACGACGGCATGAACAATGTCGGAATACTCGGTAAGGGCGAAAGCGTTTGGCTCACGGAATTTTGCGCCATAATTTATCTTCGTCTTGCGAAGCTTTGCGAGCGTCAAGCTCGCGCAGATGATGCTCGATTTTTTGCCGAAAATGCGAAGAAACTATATGACGGTGCCAAGCTTGCTTTTAAAGATGGCTGGTTTTTGCGCGGTTATTACGACGACGGAACTCCGCTCGGCAAAAGGGGCAATGAGGAATGTGAGATAGATTCGCTTTCACAAAGCTTTGCTGTTTTTATGGAGGTATCGTTCGGCGGAGATTCGAGCGACAGCAAGACCGCGATAGTTCAAGCATACGAGAAACTTTATGACAAAGAAGGCGGCTTTTGGAAATTGCTTTCGCCGCCATTCGATTGCGGCAAAGCAAGACCGGGATATATAAAGGGTTATCTTCCCGGTATACGCGAGAATGGTGGACAGTATACTCATGCCGCCGTATGGGCGAGCGCCGCACTGTTGTTGAGCGGAAAGATAAGCGAGGGCATAGATGTTCTTGAAGCGCTCGATCCCGCGCTTATGAGCAAGAGCGCATCATTTTCAGAAAGATACAAGATAGAACCGTATGCTATGGCGGGGGACATTTATTCGCACGCGGAATGTTCGGGCAGAGGCGGTTGGAGCTTTTACACGGGCGCCGCCGCTTGGTATCGAAAAACGATAGTGGAGATAGTCTTCGGATATACGCAAAAGGCGAGCGGTTTTTATATCCGACCTCATATAGACGAAAGATTCGACAAAGCCGAGTTGCGCATGGATATAAACAATACCGAATATATAGTTCGTTATGCTTTTGCCGAAAAAAGCGGTATAGTACTTGATGGCAGGATAGAGGAGACGGACGAAGAACGTATGAAAGATCGTATCTTTAAATTTGACGGCAAGAAGCACACGGTTGATTATTGCTTGAAAAAACGGGAAAAATAAACTTATTCTTAAATGCGGGAGGAAATATTGAATATTCAAGCGATAATATTCGGCTGTGAGACAGTTGATTCGACAGCCGAGACCAAGAAGACGTTGTTTACTCTATGGCAGAGGGGATATAAGCTTGCCGCTGTTGACGTTGACAAGGGAAAAAGCGATATTTTGATCGCAACGGCTAGAAACCTCGGCGTAGAACCGAAGGAATGTGCTGTTGTGGAGAATGCTTTTTTTGTTATAGACATGGCGAATAGCAATGGTATGACGACGATAGGTACGGGCAGAGCTAAAAATTATATCCTTGCCGATATGGGCATATTTAACTTTTCGGAACTATTGGATATTTTTCGATGACAATGACGATATAAGCAAAAAAGCGGTAAAAAACAGACCGCTTTTTTGCTTATGTGTTGACAAACAGTGAGATTTTATGATATAATATAAACGTTTGCGCGGTCAGACTCGCGCTAAAAATATTATTTATTGGAGTGTTATTGTGGAAACGTTTTTTTCAAATCTCAGAAAATCGATCCTTTCGGGCTTACTTATCGTTTTTGCCGGCATGACATACTTGGCTATTGAAGATTCTTTCTTCGGAAGCCTTATGTTCTCTTTCGGCTTGCTTGCAATTCTTTACAGAGGTTATAATCTTTATACCGGTAAAGTTGGATTCATCATGGGTGTCAAAGATCTTCCTGCGTTGCTTACAACGCTTTTGGGCAACCTTATAGGTCTTACCGTGGGTTCTGCGCTTTATCGTTCCGTCGGTATCAAAGAAGCTCGCCTTAAAAGCATTTGCGAAGCGAAACTCGCTCATTCTTGGTGGCAGGTATTTTTGCTCGCTATCTGCTGCGGCATCATGATGTATCTTGCGGTAACTCTTTTCCGCGGTTCAAAGAATCCCCTCATGGTAATGATGCCTATCTCCGTGTTCATCATGTGTGGTTTTGAACACTCTATGGCTTCTTTCTTCTACTTTGTTTCTTATTACGGAACAGGCATTTTTCAGCCCAAGGTTATCGGATATATCCTTATAATGATCGTAGGTAACGCGATAGGTTCTCTTGGTTGGAGATTTATCGAAGTTAAAGAAAAACAGAAATAATTTAGATTGATACATAAAGCAAGACCCAATAAAGCATGATGCTTTGTTGGGTCTTGCTTTTTATTCAGCTGTGTTCGGCGAGTTATCGGTCTTATTTCTCGGTTCGAGATGGGTTATTGCGGATATAGCGCTGTATATAGCGTAAATAAGAAAAGCGATCTGCGACATTTCTATGAGCAAAGTCGAGGTGAAGCTGACCTCCCAAAAAGCCGCGAGCAATGTCATAGGCACGATATATGTGGGAATGAGAATGATGCATAAAAGGGAAGAAACGAATCGAAGCGCATATGCGGGTCTGTTTAAGAGCAAGTTCGATTCCGAAAGCGAGAACAATAATATAGCCAAAAAAGCCAAGTGGCAAGTGATTCGGTTGAAATCGTTATAAACAAAGTCGGAATTGAAATATGATGCTATAACATAAGCTATGACAAATAGCGGGGCGGCAAAGGACAATTTCGTTGTAAACTGCTGTCCCTCATATTTCGGTTTTGCCGATACAAAGAAATATACAGCCACAAAGAAGAGGAGTATGAACGCTATCGGAGTGCCTATTTTTGTAAAGCCCGAATTGTTTTTGATAGCGAAGATATCGCCGAAGTAATAAAAGAGCGTTATTACGCCGACCGTTGCGAGGATTATTCCGCAAGCGAGATATACATACTGCAACGCCGTGGAATTTGAAGACGAAGCTTTTTTTAATGCGGTGCCTTTTATGAAAAAGCATGATGTTGCGGCGATGGCAGATGCCAAGAGCAACATATATTCAAACATGAGTAATGTCTTACCAGAGCCGAGTTCGAATGTGCCGTCATAAGGGTCGAAAGTTTGTTTTAAAAGAACTGTCCTCCATATAGCCAATGACGCGCCGATGATAATGGCTGCCACAGTGTACCATGTCAAGATCGTTTTTTTGTTTTTTATATTCATATAAAAAATATCCTCCGAGAGAAAATTATATAAAAATTATACCTCTGAAATGTTAATAAATAAAGTTGTTTTAGCAAAAAATATTTGCTTTTTTCAAAAATATTCGATATGAATGTTAAAAAATATCAAACGATACGGTTGCGAAGCTCTCCCGAGAAGAAAGCGGAGATATTTTTTCCTATCTCTCTGATGCATCTGTTGCGCGCTTCCGCCGCGCCCCAAGCCATATGCGGAGTGAAACAAACGTTATCTTTATCAAGCAATTTATAAAAAGGATGATCGCATCCGAACGGTTCGCAAGAATAAACGTCGATGCCGATTCCTCCGAGTTTTCCGCTCAACAGAGCTTCCGCAAGCGCTTTTTCGTCTGTTACGGCGCCGCGAGAAACGTTTACCAAGATAGCTCCGTCTTTCATTTCGGCTATCCTTTCGTTGTTTATAAGCTTGTTCGTGCTTGGATTGAGCGGTACATGAAGAGAGATTATATCCGAACGGCGGCAAAGTTCATCGATATCCGCTTGCTCATAACGTTCGTCCTTTTTTTGACGGCACATAAGCACTTTGCAACCGAGAGATTCCGCTATCGATGCCACGCGAGAACCTATGCCGCCACCGCCTACAACGCCCCATGTCATAGAGGACATTTCGTGGAATACGGGAGTAACCTTGTTTGCCGTTCCCGAAGCGGAGTATTCGCCCGAATGTACGAAATTTCTGTATTCCGTCATATGAGAAACGAGAGAAAGCACCATCGCAAGCGTTATCTGCGCCACGCTTTCGGTGGAATATCCCGGAACATTGCAAAGGGCGATACCGTTTGCCTTACAGTATTCCGTATCGATGTTATCAAATCCCGTTGCCGCAACGCATATGAGCTTTAAATTTTTACAGAACGGCAAGTTTTCTCTGTTGAGCTTTATCTTGTTTACAACGGCAACATCTGCGTCTGATAAACGAGAGGCCACCTCTTCGGGAGAAGTCTTTTCATATTCGTCTGTTTGAGCTATCGAGCGAAGCGGGGAAAGGTCTATATCCGCGCCGAGCGTTCCTCTGTCAAGAATGGCTATCTTCATGTTTTCCTCCTGTATTTATAATTGGAATTTAATGATAAGTACCGTAAGCGCTATTTGCCAAGCGATGCCGACTATATTTACAAACCAAAAATACCAATGCTTTGTCTTATGTCTGAACGCTTTCATGCCGAGAAGCGCGCCTATCGCGCCGCCGAAGAAACCGAAACCGAGAAGCACCGCCTCGGGTGTACGCCATACTTTTTTGATCGCTTTGCGTTTATCGACACCGTAAAGTATGAACGCTATGACGCTCATAACAGCTAAAAAGATAAGGTAGATGGGTAATAACATAATGTACCGCCTTTTTATTTAAGATTTAAAAAATTATGCCATGAAGCAAAAATATGTGCTTGCACGGACATTTCTGCGTATATTATATCATAAAAAACGCGGTTTGTAAATTTATTCGTTGATTTTATTGACAAAATTCTTACTATATGTTATAATTCACAGGAAAACTGCCACCGGGTAGTATAATGCAGTTGCATTCGTCGGGCATATCGTTAGGTCTTTGTAGATATGCTTTGCACGGGTGCATATTTTTTTATTTTCAGGAGGAATTTTATGAAATTCAAAAATCCATTCAAGACATTGACAAAGTTTGAACTCGGTCTGTGGATCACATCGGTGATCGTAGTAACTTGTTCATTCCTGCTTTCCAAAGGCGGAGACTATTTGACGCTCGTTGCCTCTCTCATCGGTGTAACATCACTCATATTCGTAGCCAAGGGATTCGTTTTGGGACAAGCCATGATAGTTGTGTTTGCCGCTCTTTACGGTATAGTATCATTTAAGATAGGATATTACGGTGAGATGATAACTTACGTCGGAATGTCCGCGCCTATCGCGCTTGTAAATGTATTTGCTTGGCTCAAACACCCGTATAAAAAAGAGTCGAGTTCCGATGTTAAAAGCGATGACAGCGGCGCTACGGAAGTTAAAGTAAGCCGTTTGACGCCAAAGAAGCTTCTTGTAATAGCTTTGCTCACATCAGTGATAACATTCATTTTCTACTTCATATTGAAAGCATTGGGAACATCTAATCTTTTGTTCAGCACGATATCCGTTGCGACGAGCTTTCTTGCTTCTTCGCTTTCTTTTTTGAGAACACCGTATTATGCTCTCGGATATGCTTCCAACGATATAGTGTTGATCGTATTGTGGATATTGGCGAGCATTGCCGATATAGCATATCTTCCTATGATATTGTGTTTCGTAATGTTTTTGGCAAACGATCTTTACGGTTTCTATAACTGGCGTAAAATGAAAAAGAGACAGGAAAGCGACGAAAATGCCGTATAACTCATAATTCATTTATCATATCGACATATATTTCTCTTGTGTGTAGGTGATTTTGCACAAAGTTAACAATAAATTAACTTTAAGTGATGACAAGTTCAATAAATTGTGGTAAAATCATATTATAGTACAGCGACGCACTTGCGAAAAGGAGATAATAAATGGTGATCGAAGAAAACAAAAAACTTCTTGGTACAGAAGAAAACGGAGCGCTTGTAATTAATGATTCCGTTAAGCTTTTCGAAGATATTATGCAGGGAACGCAGGACTTTACTAAATTGATGACATATTATAAATGTGCCATGATGGAGATCGAAACGAAATTTAATGTTTTGAACGAAGAATTTTCGCTTCAGTTCGACAGACAGCCCATCAGCACCATCAAGACAAGGTTGAAAAAACCAAGGAGCATCTTTCAAAAGATGGCGAAAAACTCTTGCCCGCTCGATCTTGAAAGCATGGAACTTTACATAAGAGATATAGCAGGCGTAAGAGTCGTTTGCTCGTTTATAGACGATGTTTATATGCTCGCAGATCTTCTGCTGAATCAGGATGATGTTACTCTTATCGAAAAGAAAGATTACATAAAGAATCCAAAAGAAAACGGATACAGAAGCCTTCATCTTATCGTGGAGATACCGATATTTTTGGCTCACGAAAAGAAAACGATGAAAGTCGAGATACAGATACGCACGATAGCGATGGATTTTTGGGCAAGCCTTGAACATCAGCTTCGCTACAAAAAAGATGTTTTCTTTACAGACGAGATGAGTGCGGAGCTTAATGCGTGCGCTCGATTGAGCGCAGACCTCGACACGAGAATGGCAGAGCTTCGCAAAAAGTGCATACCGAAAGATTTTAATTAAACCAAGGGGGATATATCTATGAAATGCAATTATATTACCATCGAACGTGAATATGGCAGCGCAGGTACCGAAATAGCTCGAAAGGTCGCCGAAAGATGCGGCATACCTTGCTACGGCCACGAGATCCTTGAAGAGGTTTCGAAAGAGTACAACATCTCTACGGAGCGTATAGAGCAATACGAGGAGACCGTAACGAACAGCTTCCTTTATTCAGTATTTATAATAGGTCGCGCGCAATCGGGCGACCCCGATATGCTTGCAAACGAGGGTCATATATACGTTGCCGAACAGCTTGTAATAAAGAGACTTGCAACGCAGGGAAAGGGAATATTCCTCGGTCATTGCGCCTCCGAAGCGCTCAAGGACAGATCAGGCTTAGTGAAAGTATTCATTCGCGCTTCCGATGAAGAAAAGCAAAAACGCATAAAAGAAGACTATGACGTTTCCGAAAAAGATGTTGAAACGGTAAGAAAACGTTTCGACAAAAAACGCGCCAATTATTATTACGCTAACACAGCAAAAAAATGGGATGATCTTAAAAATTACGATATAGTTCTTGACAGCACGCTTTTGGGCGTGGACGGTTGCGTAAATATCTTGTCCGGACTTTTTTCCAAATAATTTATAGACATAATACTTTATTTGTGATACAATAAAATACGATATTGAAAAATATAAATATTCCAAGGAAGGACACATTTTATGAAAAATATTCAGTGGATAAAAAGCCCTGTAAATAAAGATGGCGCGGCGGTCGTATTTTCCAAGAAATTTGAGTTTGGAAAAGCTGTCAAATCCGTCAAAGCGGATATCACATCAGTCGGTGTTTATAAAGCAAAGCTTAACGGCGAAAAACTCGGCAAAAACGTACTTACTCCTGGTTATACAAGCTATAACAGAAGAATATTATATCAAACATACGATATGACGGATAAGATAAAAGCCGAGAACAAACTCGATATCACGGTCGCTCCCGGCTGGGCTGTCGGTCATCTCGGCTATGATGCCACAGTAAACTTCTATTCCGACCATGTTATCCTTGTTGCGGAAATAACCGCGGAATTTGAGGATGGAACCACCAAGACATTCAATACGGACGAAACATGGGAAGTATATACTTCTCCCGTTGTTTATGCCGATATATATAACGGTGAAACATTCGATGCAACACATACGCCCGAATTTCTCGGCAATGCCGTTGCGGACAACTATGAAACGATGCTCGTTGCCAACGTTGGCGACGGTGTAACGGAACATGAAAGACTTGCCCCCATAGAACTTATCACTACCCCCAAAGGTGAAAAAGTTATCGACTTCGGTCAGAATATGACGGGTTATGTCGAATTTTCCGTAAAAGGCAAAAAGGGCGAAAAGATCGTTACTACTTGTGCCGAAGTTCTTGACAAAGACGGAAACTTTTATAATGCAAACTATCGTGCCGCAGAGAACCGCGTAACGTTCGTTCTGGACGGAACGCAGAGAAAATATAAGCCCGAGTTTTCTTTCCAAGGATTCAGATATATAAGAATAGAAGAATATCCCGATATGCCCATCGATATTAACGATATTCGCGCTATCGCGGTCCATACCGAAATGAAACGCACGGGTCATTTTGAATGTGGAGACAAGAGGATAAATCAGCTTTACCACAACATCATTTGGGGTCAGAAGAGCAATTATCTCGATGTACCTACCGACTGCCCTCAGAGAAACGAACGTCTCGGCTGGACGGGCGATACACAGGTATTTTGCCGTACTGCCGCGATGAACTTCAATGTTGCAAACTTCTTTAAAAAATGGCTTGGCGACCTTAGACTCGACCAGAGAAAAGACGGCGCTATTTGGGGCGTTTGTCCCGAATGGACACCTCAGGCACACCCGACGAGAATCGCAGCGGCTTGGGGCGACGTTGCCGTTATCGTTCCGTGGGAATTGTACAGAGCATACGGCGACAAAGAAATGCTTGCGGAAAACTTTGAAATGATGAAGAAATGGGTGGATTATATCCATGGCTTCGGCCCTGAAGAATATTTGTGGCTCGGCGGCTATCATTACGGCGACTGGCTCGCTATGGACGCCGGCGGCGATGTTTATGTCGGCGCAACGTCAAACGACCTTATCGCTTCCGCTTTCTTTGCTAATGCGACAGATCTCGTTATCAAAGCGGGTGATGTCCTTGGCGAAGATGTTAGCGAATATCGCGAACTTTACAAAAAAGTAGTTGCAAAATTCCGTGAATATTTCATGGAAAACGGTATGCCCAAAGCGGAATTTCCTCTCACTGAGATGAATCCCACTCCCGAACAGAAGCGTACCACGGTCGATTCCATCAGACTTGGAATGACCCAGACGGCTCTCGTGCTTATCCTTCATTTCAACCTTTGCTTGCCCGAAGAAAGAAGCGCTATTGCGGATAAACTCGAAGAACTTATCCACGATTTCGGCGATCGTATGTCCACGGGATTTGTAGGTACTCCTTACATTCTCCATGTGCTTTCCTCCAACGGAAAGACTAATATTGCATACGATCTTCTTTTCCAGGATAAGAATCCTTCTTGGCTCTATTCCGTAGATCACGGCGCTACGACAATGTGGGAACATTGGAACGGTATCAAAGAAGACGGAAGCTTCTGGAGTACGGATATGAACTCCTATAACCATTATGCATATGGCGCTGTCGGCGATTGGCTCTACGGTGTTGCGGCAGGTATAAATGTTTGCGAGGAAGGTGCGGGCTATAAGAAGATAAGATTGGCTCCTCAGCCCAATGCCAAACTCGGATACGTTAATTGCAGTATAGAAACGGTACAGGGCAGAGTTGAAAGCAACTGGTACTACAAAGACGGCAAAGTATACTTTGAGTTTATCGTTCCCGAAGGAACGGAAGCCGAGATAGTCCTTCCCAACGGTCATACCGAAAATGTTGGCGGCGGTCAGTATATGTACGTTTGCTGATAGATAAGATATTTTAAACCGAGAAAAGAATTGCGATAAGATATAATATCTTGTCGTAATTCTTTTTTTATGTTATACTATATAAAAATGCAGAAAAGGGAGCAAGGACGATGAAATTGATAATTGCCGAAAAGCCCAGTTTGGCACGCAATATAGTTGCGGGTATAGGCGAGATGAGTAAAAAGCAGGGATATTTTCAAAACGACGAATACTTTGTAACATGGGCATTCGGTCATCTTTTTTCTCTTTGTGATATTGAAGATTATTATGGGCAGAGCGGTGAAAAGGTGCGTTGGAGCATGAACGGACTGCCGTGCTTTCCCGAAAAATTCAAATTCAAATTAAGACAGGGCGATGACAAAAGGGTAGATGTCGGAGTGGAGAATCAATTCGGCATAATAAAGTCGCTTTGCAACAGAGATGATGTTGATACTATTATAAACGCGGGGGACGCAGACAGAGAAGGCGAGATAATAGTCAGATTATGCATAATCAATTCGGGGGTGAAAAACAAAAGATTTTTGCGTTTATGGCTTCCCGATCAGACACCGCAGACCGTAAGAGCCGCTCTTGCCGATATGAAAGACGAAAGCGAATATGACGCGCTCGCAAACGAGGGATTCGCAAGAACTTATATAGATTGGCTTTACGGTGTGAATCTGACGCGATATGCAACGCTCAAATCGGGAACGCTCATGAGAGTCGGCAGGGTAATAGTGCCGATAGTAAAAGCTGTATGCGACCGCGATAACACTATAATCAATTTTGTACCGGAGACATATTATGCGATGTCCAGCAATGAAAAAACGAGCGGCGAAGAGATAGCTCTGTTATCGAAAAATAGATTCAAAAAGGAAGAGCTTGATAAAGCAAAAGAGCTGTGCGACAAATATAATTTAGAGCAGGGCATAGTATCGAGCAAAAAGATAAAAAAAGAGACTCTTGCACCCGGTAAATTATATTCGCTTACAAAACTGCAAAATGTACTTGGCAAAAAGCATAAAATGTCTATGGAAAAGAGCCTTGCCATACTTCAAGGGCTTTATGAAAAGGGATATGTTACTTATCCGAGAACTAACTCGGAATATCTTGCTACCGCCGAACAGAGCAAGATAAAAACGATCATCGAAAATATAAAGAAGATAGGATATCCGATAGAGTTTAAAAACAAAAAGACGATATTCGATGATTCAAAGATAGAATCTCATTCCGCGCTGACTCCAACGTATAAGATACCCGATAAGGACGCGCTCTCGCAAGAAGAACGCATAGTCTATTCCGCGATAATGCGCCGATTTGTCGCTGTTTTTTGCTCCGAGGATTGTATAGTGGAGCGGACGGAGATGAAGATAGATGTGGGCGAGTATGAGACTTTTACGCTCAAGGGAGTCGTTATAAGATCTCCGGGTTGGACAAAATACGATGATCATACGCAAAAGGACAAGATATTGCCGAACCTGGAAAAAGGCGATAGCGTGAACGTTGATTTCAAGCCTGTTGAAAAAGAGACTACTCCGCCGAAACATTATACGATAGAAACGCTCAACAATTACCTCAAAAATCCTTTCAAAAATGATAAAAAAGAAGATAAAGCTCAGGATAAGCAATGTCCCGATGACGAGAAAGAGCAAAGCGATGACGAAGACTACCGTGCTATCTTCGAGGGCTTGGAGCTTGGCACAGAGGCTACAAGAACGGGCATAATCGATAATGCAAAGCAAAGCGGGTATATAGAGCTGAAAAAAGATGTATACAATATTTTGCCTGCGGGTCAATTTATGATAGATTCGCTTTCACGCATGAATATTTCGATGGATAAATACAAGACAGGAGAACTGGGTAAAGCGCTAAAGGCGGTATACCGAGGCGAGATGACTGTTGAAGAGAGCGTTCGCATTGCCGAAGAGGAGATAGCAAGAACGTTTGCCAAGGCAGAAACAGATATTGAATGTGATGAAGATATTGGTTTTGTGGGCGATGATATCGGCAGATGTCCTTTGTGCGGAGAAAAAGTCGTACGAGGAAGATATAATTACGGTTGTTTGGGGTATAAAAACGGTTGCACGTTCAAAATAAGTTTGAATATCTGCAAACGAGCTATATCCGTTTCAAATGCGAAACTGCTTTTGGAAACAGGTAAAACATCAAAGATAAAAGGATTTATTTCCAAAAAAGGCACACCGTTTGACGCTGTGCTAAAATTGGACGATGATAAACAGATCGTTTTTGATTTTTGATGATGCATTGATAAAAAGATCCGACCTATGGTAGTAACTGTAGGTCGGATCAACTGTTTTATGGACACTTTTCAAGTTTAGAAAGGTGTATTTTTTAATGTCTGTATGCTTCGCGGAGAAGAGCGATCTCTTTTCTGTATCCTTCTTCATCGTTCGGTGTTTCGAGGATAAAGGGAAGGGCGAAAAGAGCCTCGTGATTTATAACTCGGAAAAGAGCTTCTTTGCCAATGCAGCCTTCGCCTATCTTAGCGTGTCTGTCCTTATGCGCGCCGCAAGGATTGAGGCTGTCATTGAGATGAATGGCGCAAAGTTTATCGAGTCCTATGACATTATCAAATTTTGTGATAACTCCGTCAAGGTCGTTTACTATATCATATCCGCCGTCCCAAATATGGCAGGTGTCAAGGCATACGCCGATTTTATCTTTGCGTTCCACCATAGAGAGTATCTGCGCCACCTGTTCAAAGCTTTTGCCTATTTCAGAGCCTTTACCCGCCATCGTTTCGATAAGCACCGTTGTTGTTTGTTCGTCGGTGATTATGCTGTTGAGCATATCTGCACATTGGCGTATGCCTATATCATCGCCTTGACCTGTGTGAGAGCCAGGGTGAAAATTATAAAAATTGCCGGGTGTATATTCGAGGCGGAGAAGATCGTCCGCCATTGTATTTCGAGCAAATTCGCGAAGTTCGGGTTTTGCCGAACAAGGATTGAGCGTATATGGCGAATGAGCCACAAGACAAGATATATCGTTTTCTTTTGCAAAATCGTTAAAGCGAGCAACATCTGATTCGTTTATAGCTTTTGCACTGACGCCGCGCGGATTTCGCGTGAAGAACGCGAATGTGTTTGCATCTATATTTTTTGCATCTTTGCCCATTGCGAGATATCCCGCAGATGCGGAAAGATGGCAACCGATCCTAAGCATTTGATTACCTCCGTTATTTCAAAAGATCGGTTGCGCTCGAAAATCCAAAGATATTTTCAAGGACAACCGATCTCTTATGTTTGATTATACGTTAAAGCGGATAACAACGATATCGCCGTCGCGGAAAACGTAGTCTTTACCTTCACTGCGGATAAGACCTTTTTCCTTTGCCGCCGTCATGGAGCCGCATTTCATAAGATCGTCAAAGCCGATAACTTCTGCGCGAATAAAGCCGCGTTCCATATCGGAATGGATCTTACCAGCCGCCTGAGGAGCCTTGGTACCGTTTACGATAGTCCAAGCGCGAACTTCTTTGGGACCTGCTGTAAGGAAGCTGATATAGCCCAAAAGCTTATAGCTTGCTTTGATGAGCGCATCGAGACCGCTCTCTTTGATGCCGAGATCTTCGAGAAATGCCACTTTGTCATCACCCGAAAGTTCCGCAAGTTCAGCTTCTATCTGAGCGCAGATAACGAGAAGTTCGGAACCTTCGCTCTTTGCGTGTTCTTCGAGAGACTTGTATGTTTCGGAAGATGTGAAATTTTCGGAAAGCTGTTCTTCACCGATATTCGCAACATAAATAACGGGTTTGAGCGTAAGAAGAGCAACGTCGGAGAGCATCTCCTTTTCTTCTTCGGAAAGGTCCATGGAACGAACGCATTTGCCCGCTTCGAGCGTTTCTTTTACTGTTTTGAGGAAAGCAAGCTCACCTGCGAGAGTTTTATCACCTTTGAGGTCTTTTTCAACTCTTGTTATCTTGCGTTCCAACACTTCAAGGTCGGAGAAGATAAGTTCGAGGTTGATAGTCTCGATATCTCTCAAGGGGTTTACGTTGCCATCAACGTGGATAACGTTGGAATTGGGGAAGCAACGAACGAGATGAATGATAGCGTCTGTCTCGCGAATGTGAGAGAGGAACTTGTTGCCGAGACCTTCGCCCTGAGAAGCGCCTTTTACAAGACCTGCGATATCTACAAATTCGATAACCGCGGGAGTGTATTTTTCGGGGTTGTACATTTCTGCCAAAGCGTCAAGACGAGAGTCGGGTACGCTTACCATACCAACGTTGGGGTCGATAGTGCAAAAAGGGAAGTTTGCCGCTTGCGCTCCTGCGTTTGTGATAGCGTTAAAAAGTGTGCTTTTGCCTACGTTAGGCAAACCTACGATACCTAATTTCATATATGTCTAATCTCCTTTGATCTGCAATATAAGTTACGAAGTAATTATAACATACAAAACTCTTTTTCTCAAGCATTTATATGAAATTTTCTCAGAATTATTTGTGAATTTTTACTATTCGGCTGTGTCGTTCCGTATATGACTGTGGACAGAGGTGCGAAAGATATTGAAATGCAAAAATAAAAGGCATTATTTCGGGAAATAATGCCTTTTGAACTTATTTGTTGTCTTTGCCTTTGCCGAGCTTACTTTTTTCAACGCGTATAAGTACAGCATTTGTAACAATGCCGATTATAAGTGCGGTCGCAATGGAGGTGATGGTGATAGATGATGTTACGGCACCGTTTTCGGCGAATGCATAGGGTATTTGTATCGCCAAGCCGCCGACACCCGATATCAATATCGAAGCAACGACAAAAAGATTTTTGTTGTCGTCAAGGTCAAGGTCTTTGAACATCTTCAAGCCCGAAACGGCGATAAAACCATAGAGCGTCAAGCAAACGCCACCCATTACGCATGAGGGAATGGTCTGGAGCAGAGCCATGATGGGGCTTATGAACGAGAGTATGATGCACATAACGGACGTTGTTGTTATCGTTGCAACAGATGCGTTCTTGGTTATCGCAACACACGCAACGGATTCGCCGTATGTAGTGTTCGGGCAGATTCCGAGTACCGTTCCTGCAATAGAACCGACGCTATCGCCGAGAAGGGTCTTTTCAAGACCTGGGTCTTTGATAAGGTCATGACCTATAACGGAAGAAAGGTTCTTATGATCCGCGATATGTTCGGCAAACACTACGAGAGCAACGGGCAAGAACGCGATTATAACTTCCGCGATACCGCCAAGGTCGAGAATGGAAGCTTTACCGTTGCTGGCGGAGATTATTTCGGAAGAAAATTCTCCTGATACAAGTTCTTTAATGGCTCCGATAAGAGCAAAATCGGGCAGGGCGAAGAAAGCGGATATGCCGCGGAAGCTTCCGTCTTCGGTAATGAAGTTTCTTACCAACGGTTCAAAATCGATTATCATCAAATAGTCGGTTTCCGTTGCCATGCCGATGAATGTAAATATAGCGGCGGCTATATATCCTGCGCCTATGCCGATGATAAAAGGAATGAGCCTTGCCATCTGCACGCGCTTCTGCGTGGAGCATACGACTATCACAAAAAATGATATCATGCCGCAGAGGAGAGAAACAAGGTTGTTTCCCGCAAATATCTCGGAGGCGTCTGCCGTTACGATATTTGCCATGGCACTTCCCGAGAGAGAAAGACCGATAAGCGCAACAGTCGGTCCGATTATAACGGGAGGCATGAGTTTATCTACCCATTCAGTGCCTGTAAAATGAATGATGAGCGCAATAACGAAGTATACGAGACCCGCAACGATGGAGCCGAGCAATATGCCGCAATAACCGTATGCGAGCGCCACGCCGAGCGAGTTCAAAAAAGCAAATGAACTGCCCAAAAATACGGGGCTTTTGTACCGGGTGAAGAATTGATATACCAATGTTCCAATACCTGCGCCGAGTATTGCGGCGGGGATCTGTGTGGGCAGACCGATAGCGGCAGGCACGGCAATGGTTGCCGCCAATATCGCAAGCAGTTGCTGCAATGCGAATATTATCATCTTGCCGAATGTCGGACGGTCATGGATATCATAGATAAGTTTTTGTTCCATAAAAATCTCCTGACAATGTTTTTTCTAAACCATTATATCATACTTTAATTGCTTTTTCAAACATTTGCAAATGTTTTTTTACATTTTTCGATATTTTTTTGATATCGAAAAAACGGTATGCTTGAAATCACTGTATCAAGCATACCGTTTTTATAATGTCTGCCTTATTTGGCGAGAGTTATATTATACGTAGATCAGAATACCATTTTGTTTTCGATGTAGGAAACAAGGTCTTCGATCTTGATGCGCTCCTGTTCCATCGTATCGCGATCGCGGATAGTAACGCAACCGTCTGTTTCGGAATCGAAGTCGTATGTGATGCAGAAAGGAGTGCCGATCTCATCTTCACGACGATATCTCTTACCGATAGAGCCTGCATCGTCAAAGTCAACAGGGAAATGTTTTGCGAGTTTTTCATAGATCTCCATAGCTTTGTCGGAGAGTTTTTTGGAGAGAGGAAGAACAGCCGCTTTGATGGGCGCGAGAGCAGGGTGCAAACGCATAACTGTTCTTACGTCGTTCTTTGCTTCGTCAACGACTTCTTCGTCATATGCATCACAGAGAACAGCGAGAAGGCTTCTTTCAACGCCAAGGCTGGGCTCGATAACATAAGGAATGTAATGTTCGTTCGTTTCGGGGTCGAAATATGTCATATCCTTGCCGGATATGTTCTGGTGCTGTGTAAGGTCGTAATCTGTACGATCGGCAACGCCCCAAAGCTCGCCCCAACCGAACGGGAAGAGGAACTCGAAGTCTGTCGTTGCTTTGGAATAGAAGCAGAGTTCTTCGGGATCGTGGTCGCGAAGTCTGATATGTTCGTCTTTAAGACCGATGGAGAGGAGCCAGTTGTGGCAGAAATTGCGCCAGTATGCGAACCATTCAAGGTCTGTGCCGGGCTTGCAGAAGAATTCAAGTTCCATCTGTTCAAATTCACGAACGCGGAAGATGAAGTTTCCGGGAGTGATCTCGTTACGGAAAGATTTACCTATCTGACCGATACCGAAGGGGAGCTTTTTACGAGTTGTACGCTGAACGTTTGTGAAGTTTGTGAAGATACCCTGCGCTGTTTCGGGACGGAGGTATACAGTGTTTTTTGCATCTTCTGTAACGCCCTGGAATGTTTTGAACATAAGGTTGAACTGACGGATATCCGTGAAATTGTGTTTGCCGCAAGTGGGGCAAGGAATATTGTGTTCTTCAACGAAAGCTTTCATTTCAGCCTGTGTGAAAGCATCGATGGGCTTTTCGAGCGTAGCGCCTGTTTCGGCACAATAATCTTCGATTATCTTATCTGCGCGGAAGCGTTCGTGGCATTCGCGGCAGTCCATAAGGGGGTCGGAGAAGCCCGCAAGGTGTCCGGAAGCTACCCATGTCTGGGGATTCATAAGGATAGCGGCATCAAGACCTACATTATATCTGTTTTCCTGAACAAATTTCTTCCACCAAGCCTTTTTGATGTTGTTTTTAAGTTCTACACCGAGAGGACCGTAATCCCATGTGTTTGCGAGACCGCCGTAAATTTCTGAACCGGGGAAAATAAAACCGCGGTTCTTACAAAGAGCGACGATCTTTTCCATTGTTTTTTCTTCGTGTTTCATAGTAAATATATCCTTTTGTTTTATAAATTTGTTTTCTTTTGGGAATCCATGTAGCTTTGCAGGATTATTTCCGCTGCCAACGAGTCCACGATATTCTTATGCTTTTTCGTTTTAAGTCCGCTGTCGGAAAGAATACGGTGCGCCGATACCGTGGAAAGTCGCTCGTCATAATATTCTATCGGGATATCCGTATGCGTTGCGACGAGCGCGGCAAATTCTTCTACCAAAGCCACTTTTTCGCCTGATGTGCCGTCCATATTTACGGGTTTGCCCATAACTATCGTTTCGGCTCCTATTGCTATTGCTTTTGAGGCAACTTCAGCCGCCGCTTTTTCCCTATTATAGCTTTTTACGTTTCCCATGCCAACGGCAAAAATGCCGAGGTCATCGGAATGAGCTAAGCCTGTGCGCGCCATGCCGAAGTCAACGCCCAATAATTTTTTTGCTTTTTGTGCCATCGTCATTTCTCCGCTGTAAATTCGGCAATCTCTTGGCGCGTGGGCGCATGGTCGAGGCAACCGAATTTTGAATGGGTCAATATACTTACCACGCAAGCATATTTGCAAGCGTCAACTATATCGCGTGTTTCAAGGAATCTTGTTGCGACAGCGCCGATGAACGTGCCGTGCATATGAGGAGATTCCTGGCGTGCTTTTGCTTTAAGCGTATCGGGAAGAGTTATTATCTCATAATATTTGCCGTCATATATAAAGACGGAATCGTTTCCTTGCTGGACGACATAATACTGAGATCTTATGTTATTTGCAAACGGCATTATTGCACGGAGCGTTTTGTCTATGCTGTTGGGGCAAATGCCGGATAATTCGGAGAGCATCTCATCGGAGATGACGAGTATCTTTATGCCGTCTATCGTATTTAAGGGGAGCTTAGAAGTATATCTGTTATAATGAACGACCAAGTCTATGTTTCTTTCCGAAGCGAGCTTTGTTGCATAGAGGGCGAGGCTCATGTCATCTTCGGTCTTATCGTCGGTATTTATGGCGCTTTCTTCGCTTTCAACGGCGATCTTTTCGCTTGAAAATACCATCGTTTGAGTAAATTCGTCGTTTTCATCCTCAACGTCGTCCTGCTTCTTTGTGTTCAAGCTAAGGTTAAGCGAGGAGATATCTATCATTTCCGTGGGACCGTCCTCCGGTTCGATATCTTCTGTCAAAGCATTTTTGGGAATATATACTTTTTCCGAAAGAAGATCGTCCTGCGGTACGATAAACATATCGGGATAAGATGAAAAAGCATCATCTATATCTCTCTTTGTAAAGGTGAGGTTAGCACCTTTGGAAACAAATGTATGACCGTCCGTGATATCGTTGAAAAGGGTAACGCTCATACCTGTCTGAGCATTATTTTTCGTTTCGACAAGGGAGATATCCAAACCGCAAGCCTTATAGTATTTCTTTAAGCGCTCGCCGTTCATATCGTTGCCGAGTTTTGTGCAGAAGACACAACTTCCGCCGAGTTTTGCCGCGGATATTGCCGTCATAGCTCCTTCGCCGTAAGGGTGAAAACTATAAGAAGAACCGAAAGTTAAAGCTCCTTCCTTTTGGGGAGGATCCGTTTTCATTTGAAGATTCATATAACTTTCACCAAGCACGAGAAGTTTTTTCTTCATTACTGTTATACCGCCTTCCAAAAAATATAGAGAAATTATTAAGTGTACTCTATAATTATACAGTATAGAAAATAAAAAGTAAACAATTAAACGGGAAATTTTCTTAAAAAAGCTCAAAAAGCAAGATATTTCACGCTTAAATTACGTTGTTGTTTATTGGGCAGAGAATTTTTTCTTTACTTCGAGCATTTTTCCGCAAGTCATCGCACCTTCAGCGCATTTGCCTCTTACGCAAGCGGGACCTGCATTTTTAAAGAGTATGGGCGCTACCTCGCGCACGAGAATGAGCATCTGCGTTGCAAGCTCGCGTATCTCCCACTGCGCTCTGTTGCAGCATCTGAGCGTGAAGAAATTATAAAGCGAGCGAACGTTCATAGTCATTATTATTCTTGTATCGCAAGCGTTGGGAAGAACGAAGCGAGCGTCTTCATTTGCCATTTTTTCTGCGGCTTTTTTAGCGTCGGCTTCGCTCTTTCCCTCTGCGATAAGACGCTTTTCATGTTCTTTTTTGAGTATCGTCTGTAATTTTTCATAATGAAGAGCGTCCTCTTCCATTGCGGCGATAAATTCCTCTTTTGCTTCGGGGATAGCTTCTATTTCGGGCGGAGTTATGTATTCAAAATTGCATTTTGAAACGTATCGCTGGCTTTGAACGGAGAAAGAAGCTATTCTGTGTCTTGTCAGCTGAGCCAAGAGCGCACGAGAAACGCCCTCTATTCCGAAGGTAAAGCTTGCGTGTTCAACGGGACTCTGATGACCGAGAGATGTCAGCATATCGAGAAAGTTTTCCGTCTTTTCGGGTGTCAATCCATCAAGGAGCGTGTCTATATCGCTTTTGGCATAGCAAAGTTTTGCTGCCGCCGCGACTATCTTATCCGCATCGGGAGTATAGGCAATAAGTTCGACTTTCATTTTTGTGTACCTCTTTTCAATAATTTTTGCTGTTTGTTTACGGTGTGAAGAAATTTGGGAAGTTTCATCATTCGCGGCAAGCGCGATGGCTGTTTTAAAAGCCGCCAGAACCATTCCAATTTCAATCTTATAAATAATTTTGGTGCGCGTTTGGCATTGCCTGAGTATATATCGAGGCTTCCTCCAAGGCACGCGATAAGCTTTGCAGACAACTCACTTTTGTTTGCGCTTGCCCATTTTTCTTGCGCGGGTGCGCCGAGACAGACGAAAAGTATATCTGCGCCGCTTTCATTTATCTCGGAGATGACTTTTTCGTTTTCGGCTCCGTTTTTATCAAAATATCCGTTACGAACACCTGCTATCTTGAGATTCGTGAAACGTTTTTGAAGTTCTTCTCCCGCTTTTTGCGCAATGCCCTCTTTGCCGCCGAGTAAAAATAAGGAATAGCCTTTTTCTGCGGCGAGTTCCGCACATCTCATTCCAAATTCAACACCCGCCACTTTTTCTTTAAGCGGCGTGCCTATCTTCTTCGAAGAGATAACGATGCCTTCACCGTCGGGTAATATGATATCAGCAGAGCAGACGGCGCGTTTAACGCTTTCATCTTCAAAGCAAAGTTGCGCTATTTCCGAATTGGGCGTAACGACCAATGTGGAAACGCCTTTTTCCAATCGTGAGAACGCCAACAATGGGGCTTCCTGTTTTGTGATATTATCAAATGGTATATCCAAGATCTTTATTTTATTCATTATGCACCGCCAAACATAATTTCATTTTTATATATTATATTACCACTAAATCGATAAAAAATAAAGATTTTTTTAAAATTTACGCAAGAAAAGATAGACAATATTTTTTTTATGTGTTATAATTACCTATAAAACACTTGTAATATAATTATTTTTATATAAAAGGATAATTGATTATGAAAATAAGAACTGTTGTTGACCGCAGATATGGCGTGAACTGCTATATAGTTTCAGATGAGAAACAGAAAGTCTGCGCTGTCATAGATCCCGCTTCGCCAGAGATATCCGCTTGCTTGGAAGCGCTCGAATTGAAACCGATATGTATTCTGCTGACGCACGGACATTTCGATCACGTAAGCTATTTGGACGATATCGCCGAACGCTACAATGTGCCTGTATATATCCACAAGAATGATGAAGAACTTCTTTACGACGGTGCTAAAAACGCTTCCGTCTTTTTCGAAGGTGCACCCAGCGTTTCGAAAGTTCGCGGACAGACACTTGATAATGGCGATAAGATAGATATCGGTACCGTATGTCTTGAAGTGATGAATACTCCCGGACACACAAAAGGTTGCGTATGCTATTTTTGCGATGATGTCGTGTTTACAGGAGATACGATATTTGCAAACGGTTATGGAAGGACAGACCTTTACGGCGGCGATCATACACAGATGGCACAAACGATACAAGCTCTTTTGCCGAAGCTCTCGGGTAAAACGATATATCCGGGACACGGCGCAACAAGAAAATTTTAATTTTTAAAATACAACTTTTTTGGAGGACAATATAACAATGGATTTTAATTATCTTGCCGATCTGCTTTTTCCGAATATAACGGAAACTCCCGAGGATATCGAAAAAAGATTTCCTCCCAGAAATCTTCCCGAAGGCGCAAAAGTAACTCGTTTTGCTCCCAGCCCCACGGGATTCGTTCATTTTGGCGGACTTTTCCCGTCCATGGTAGCTGAACGTCTTGCTCATCAGTCGGGCGGCGTTTTCTATCTTCGTATAGAAGATACTGACGCAAAGAGAGAAGTGGAAGGCGCCGCAGAAGGTCTTATCCGCACTCTTGCAACTTACGGCATAAACTTTGATGAGGGTGCCATACTCGACGAAAGCGGCAAAGTTGCCGACCACGGCATATACGGTCCCTACAAACAGAGCATGAGAGGACCTATTTATCAGACATTTGCTAAAAAGCTCGTAAGCGAAGGAAAAGCTTATCCTTGCTTCACAACGGAAGAGGAACTTGACGAGCTTCAGCAGACGAACAAAAAAGAAGAGATAAAAAACACCAACTGGCAGGAAGAAGCGGAAGCTCGCAGAGCCGAGATGCTTGCCAGAAGACAGTTTACTATCGAAGAAGTTGAAGAACACCTCAAAGCGGGTCATCCTTTTGTTATAAGAATACTCGCTATGGGCGACCCCGAAAAGAAAACAAAGTTTACAGACCTTGTAAAAGGCGCTTTGGAGATTCCCGAAAACGACGAGGACTTTGTTTTGCTTAAATCCGACGGTATCCCCACATACCATTTCGCTCACGCTATCGACGATCACTTTATGGGTACGACTCACGTTATCCGCGGCGAAGAATGGCTCCCCAGCCTTGCAAAACATATCCAACTCTTCTCTTATCTCGGATTCAAACTTCCCAAGTATATGCATATCGCACAGATAATGCGTCTTGATGAAAACGGAAACAAGAAGAAGCTTTCCAAACGCGATATGGGCGCAAATATGGACGACTATACAAGAATGGGCTATTCTCCCGAAGCTGTTTGCGAATATGTTATGACGCTTCTTAATTCCAACTATGAAGAATGGCACGCGCAGAACATCGATAAGCCCTATACGGAATTTCCATTTAATATAAAGAAGATGTCCGTTTCAGGTTGCCTTTTCGATTTTGGAAAGCTCAACGACGTTTCCAAAAACATCATCTCCAGAATGAGCGCTGACGAAGTATATGACAAAGTGCTTACATGGGCAAAGCAGTTTGACGAAGAATTTGCCGCTGAACTTGCTGCCGATGCGGAATTTGCAAAGAAGATACTCGCCATAGGCAGAGGCGGTAAAAAGCCGAGAAAAGATATTGCCACATGGGTAGATGTTAAGCCTTATATGGGATTCTTCTATGATAAATATTTCACAATGGTAGATGATTACGCAGAAGGCTTCTCCAAGGAAGATATAAAGGATACGCTCGTATCCTTCCTTGAAACATACGATCATTCCGATGAAATGAACGTTTGGTTCGACAAAATAAAGAAGATCGCGGACAGCATGGGCTTTGCTTCCGATATGAAAGCATACAAAGCAGATCCCACATCATTCAAGGGTAATGTAGCGGACATCAGTTCCTTTATCCGTGTAGCGGTAACAGGCAAGCAAAATGCTCCCGATCTTTACACTGTGATGCAGATAATCGGCGAACAGAAGACGCGCCAGAGAATAGAAAATGCAATTAAAGCTCTTTGATTTAGAAAGGATTTTATAATAATGAGTGAAGTTTCAAATAATTTCTTGTATGAACTTATAGATGAAGATATCGCAAACGGAAAGGTCAAAGCAGACGAGATACACACTCGTTTCCCACCCGAACCCAACGGTTATCTTCATATCGGTCATTGCAAAGCATTGATCATTGACTTCGGCACGGCTCGCAAATACGGCGGCAAATGCAACCTCCGCATGGATGATACAAACCCCGCAAAAGAAGATACGGAATTTGTAGACGCTATCAAAGAGGATATCAAATGGCTCGGTTTCGATTGGGAAGACAGATTCTTCTACGGTTCCGACTATTTTGAAAAAGACTATGAGCTTGCTGTCGGTCTTATTAAAAAGGGTCTTGCTTATGTATGTGAGCTTACTCCCGAAGAATTTCGCGACCCCAAATATGCGGGCGACCTTACTCACCCCGCAGTATCTCCTTACCGCGACAGACCTATCGAAGAGAGCCTTGACCTTTTCGAACGCATGAAGAACGGAGAATTCCCTGAAGGTAAATATACTCTCCGCGCAAAGATAGACCTTGCTTCCGGCAACTTCTGTATGCGCGACCCCGTTATATACCGTATCAAATATGTTGAACACCACAGACAGGGAACAAAATGGTGCATATTCCCCATGTACGACTTTGCGCACCCTGTACAGGACGCTCTCGAAGGAATCACACATTCGCTCTGCTCACTTGAATATGAGATACATCGTCCGCTCTACGATTGGGTAATAAACAATGTAGACCTCGAATATAAGCCTTGCCCTCCTCGTCAGATAGAGTTTGCAAGACTTAACCTCACTCACACTGTAATGTCCAAACGCCACCTCCGTGCACTTGTTGAAAACGGAATCGTTGACGGATGGGACGACCCTCGTATGCCCACACTTTGCGGTCTTCGTCGTCGTGGTTATACAGCTGAATCCATACTTGACTTTATCGGCAGGATCGGCGTTTCCAAATCCAACAGCCTTGTTGATATCAGACTTTTGGAAAGCTGCATTCGCGATGAACTCAATGCAACGGCACAGCGTAGGATCTGCGTTCCTCATCCTATAAAAGTTGTTATCGACAACTATCCCGAAGATAAGACGGAATATTTCGCTGTTCCCAACAATCCCAACGATCCCGAAGCAGGCACAAGAGAAGTTCCTTTCACCAAAGAACTTTATATCGATGCCGATGATTTCGCGGAAGTTCCTCCTCCCAAGTTCTTCAGAATGAAGCCCGACGGCGAAGTTCGTCTTATGGGTGCTTACATTGCTAAATGCGTTGGCATTGAAAAGAACGAAGACGGTTCTGTAAAAGAGATACACTGTACAGTCGATCTCGAAGCAGGAAACGGCAATCCCACGGACGGCAGAAAGATAAAGGGTACTATCCATTGGCTCTCTGCTCCCAATGCTATCGACACTAATGTTGTATTGTATGACAATATGTTTACTCTTGAAAACGTTGCCGATATGCCCGAAGGCAAAACATATGCGGACTTTATGAATCCCGAATCCGCTGTTGAGATAAAAGGTGCAAAGATAGAACCCTCTCTCGCAAATGCTAAAGCAGGCGAGAAATTCCAGTTTGTACGTTTGGGCTATTTCGCGGTGGACAGCAAATATCCGAACAGATTTAACAGAATAGTTGAATTAAAGGGAAGTTTTAAAGCATGAATATCGAAAAGACAATAGAAAATCTTAAAAAGAACAATATGGAAGTCTTTTTTGCGGAAAACAGAGAAGAAGCGTGCAAGCTTGCGCTTTCGCTCATTCCCGAAGGCTCCGTATGTGCTTCAGGCGGTTCCGTTACTCTCAAGGATTGCGGAATAATAGATGAAATAAAAAACGGCAACTACACTTATTTGGATAGAAACGATCCGACACTTTCGGCTGAGGAAAGAGAAGATATGGTAATGCGAGCGCAGACTTGCGACGTTTATCTTTCGAGTTCCAACGCTATTACAGAGGACGGCGAACTTTACAACGTTGACGGTAACTCCAACAGAGTATCGAATCTTTTATTCGGACCGAAGAAGGTAGTTATCGTTGCGGGTATAAATAAGATAGTTAAAGATCTTGACGAGGCTGTTATAAGAGTTAAGACGATAGCGGCACCGCTCAACTGCAAGAGACTTAACTGCAACACTTATTGTGCCAAGATGGGCAAATGCGTTTCTTTGACTAACGGAGGAAATATGCCTAAGGGCTGCAACTCCGATGACAGAATATGTGTAAACTATACAGTAATGTCTCATCAGAGAAAGAAAGACAGAATGAAGATCATTCTCGTCAACGAAGAACTGGGATATTGATATAATGGAAAAGGATAGAATGGTAATCCATTCTATCCTTTTTAGTTTCTCTCTGAAGCGGGAACTACATACTCTTTTTGATACGCTCCAATGCGCTTTTTTCTATTCGAGATACCTGCGCTTGCGAAATACCTATTTCGTCTGCTATCTCCATCTGCGTCTTGCCTCTGAAAAATCGCATATTTATTATTGCGCTTTCTCTGGGACCCAGTTTACTCATCGCCGTTTCGAGAGCGATATTTTCTATCCAATGCTCGTCTGTGTTTTCTTCATCTTTGATGCTGTCCATAACAAAAACCGAATCGGAACCGTCGGAGTATACGGGGTCATAAAGCGATATCGGTTCTACTATCGCTTCGATTGCGGCGGTAACATTTTCCTCTGTGGCATTTATCTCTTTGGCTATCTCCGCATTTGTAGGCTCTCTTCCGAGACGTTTTGCTATGATCTCTTTGGCAGAAAGAGCGTGATAAGCAAGATCGCGCATACTTCGGCTGACACGCATCATATTGTTATCTCTCAGATAGCGCCGTATCTCTCCGATTATCATCGGGACTGCATAAGTGCTGAACTTAACTCCGACAGATATATTAAAATTATCTATCGCCTTGATAAGTCCTATGCAACCCACTTGAAATATATCATCTGCACAGCTTTGACGATTGCTGAATCGCTGTATCACGCTCAATACCAGCCGCAGATTACCGTTTATAAGCTCCTCTCTTGCTTTTTTATCTCCTTCTGCGTTTTTCTTTAAAAGTTCGTCCGTCTCTTCGGCAGTAAGTGTTTTCAATTTTGAAGTATTTATACCACAAATTTCGACTTTATTATAATACATACCATTCCTCTTGACATTTTTTGCGTATGGTTAAAGTATTGACAAAAAGAAGGGCTTTTTATGCAACATTGAAAAATAATGAGTATTTTCAAATTTTAGCAAGAATCGCTTGACAAAATTGATGCATAAATGTATAATAACTAGATATAATGCATTAGAAAGCGGTGATTTTTTTGAGAAGCACAGCCAAAGATATGACTGTCGGCTCGCCTTTTAAAATAATAATAGGATTTGCTATTCCTGTATTTTTAGGTATGCTGTTTCAACAGTTTTACAGCGCGGTAGATGCCATGGTCATTGGTAAATGGATAGGAACCGATGCATTCGCAGGTGTTGGCTCTACAAGTTCAATAAGTTCTTTGATAATTGGTTTTTGTAACGGTATAGGCGCGGGATGCGCGATACCTGTGGCTCAATCGTTCGGAGCAAAAGATTATTCTTCTCTCAGAAGATATATCGCAAACTCTGTTTGGGTATCGGTGGTTTTGGTATCGGTCATTACCGTTGCCGCGGCTCTTCTTTGTTCCACTATACTCGAACTTATGAAAACTCCCGATGATGTTTGGCAATATGCATATGAATACATACTTATAACATTTATCGGTATTCCTGTTTTGTATGCGTACAACCTTTTCTCGGCGATAATAAGGGCATTGGGAGACAGCAAAAGCCCTGTATTTTTCTTGCTCATAGCTTCTTTTTTGAATATAATATTCGATATCGTTTCCGTTACCGTATTTGATATGGGTGTAAACGGTCCTGCATTGGCTACGATACTTGCACAGCTTATATCTGTTATCCTTTGCGTGATATATATGAAAAAGAAATTTAAGATATTAAAATTTGAAAAGGGCGAATGGAGATTCGACGCCAAGAGAGCATATAAATCCTTGGCTATCGGTATTCCCATGGGACTTCAGACTTCGATCACGTCAATGGGCAGTATCATACTTCAGCGTTCCGTAAACGCTCTCGGTACTATAGAGATCGCTTCTACAACGGCAGGGCAGAAGGTCGGCGGTCTTACGGGTTGTCCTTATGAAGCTCTGGGTACGACGATGGCGACATATGTAGGTCAAAATACGGGTGTGGGAGATACTAAGCGTATAAACAAAGGTATCAAGTCCGCTGTGTTGATAGGTCTCGGCTATTGGGTGATAGCATCGTTTGTGCTTTTCGCTTTCGGCGATAAAATAGCGCTTCTTTATATAGATAAAGCAGAAACAGAAGTCATCAGCAATGCTCATACATATTTGATGATACATGCTTTTTCCTATGTTTTGTTGACATTCCTCATAATTATGAGAAATGCGGTGCAGGGTATGGGTTACAGTTCTGTTGCTGTCGGTGCAGGTGCACTTGAGATGGTTGCAAGATCTTTTTTGGGAATAGTTGCTGTTCCTATGTTCGGATATATAGCGGCGTGCTTCTCCGCAACATTAGCGTGGTTCCTTGCAGATTTATTTATAATCCCCGCATATTTTGTGTCATTGAAAAAAGTTCGAAGGGATTATGAAAAAAATCACGTTCAAAAAGAAATATCAAATATTTCATAACAAATAAAACAAAAAAACTGACTTCACAAGAAGTCAGTTTTTTTGTTTTAAAGCATCTTATGCTTTAAAATCATATTTCTCATTGAATTTGTCTATCGACACTACCGTATCGGAATGACGCGCTTCTTCTGCCGCAAATCCGATAAGATGGTTGGAGACAGATGTGCGTATTTCGGCAACGGAGCAACCGTTGTAAGTGCCGTTGAGATAATCGTAAAGATCGCATACTATGCCGAAATCGCCGCCGCCATGTCCACCTGCGATGGATTCCTCGGTCTCTTGTACGGGGATATGATGTTTCTTCTTATCGGCAAATGTGCGTACCGTGATCTCTGTATCCGACATATACGCATAAAGTTCGCCTTTGGTGCCGTATATTCTGATATATCTGCCGCCATCATTAAAAGCGTTTACGGTCAAAGTTGCGGTTACATCTCCTTCAAATTCCATGCTGACTACCTGATGGTCGAGGACGTCATTATTTGCATGGAAAACGCAAAGACCATAATCCGTTGTCTTGAGAGATTCTTCTATCTCTTCATCTGTATAACGATGGTCGCTTGCGAGCAGATTACTGTATACTTGTTTCCAAATTTTTGTGATATTATGTTCTTCGGGATTTATATAAATGTTACGACAATTATAATGACAGGTGTCTTTTAAGGGGCAAGTGCCATCTATACAGCGCACGGGAGCGCCCTCGGGTGCATTTTCTTTTTTGAAATAGGAAAGGGAACCGAAGGAAGTTACTTTTTTGCACTGTTTGCCTACGAGCCATTGGATTATATCAAGGTCATGGCAAGATTTTGCAAGGAGCATGGGAGTTGTCTCTTCTTCGCTGTGCCAATGACCGCGAACATAGCTGTGAGAAAAATGAACATCGCCTATCGCTTCTGTATGGTCGATAGACATGATGTTACCGATCATGCCGCTGTCAACGATGGATTTTACCTTTTTAAAGAAATTCGTGTATCTCAAAACATGGCATACAAGAACGGAAACACCTTTTTCCTCTGCCGCATTTGCGATGTCCGCGCACTCTTCTGCTGTGGGAGCAACGGGTTTTTCGAGCAAAAGATTATATCCAAGCTCAATAGCCTTCATTGCGGGAGCGTAATGCATATCGTCCATAGTGGCGATAACGGCAATATCTGCAAATTTAGGTCTTGAAAGTATATCTTTCCAGTCTGTATAGCAATTATCCTCGGGAATGCCATAGCTTTCTTTAACGGCGTTGCGCCAAAAATCATTGGGTTCGGCTACGCCGACGATCTTATATTTGTCGGGCATATCGTTCATGAAATTACAATATGTTCTGCCTCGACCTCCTGCACCTATCAAAATAACCGAAAACTGTTTCATAAAGTTTCTCCTTTGACTGTTATAATTATTTTATATAAATTTAAAATTCATATGCTTTTTCTGCCGCATCGCGCATTTCACGAATGGCTGCTTCTGCGTTGGGAGAAGCGAATACCGATGAACCTGCAACAAGTACATTTGCGCCTGCTTGGGCTGCGATAGCCGCTGTTTCTGCGTTGATACCGCCGTCAACTTCGATCTCGATATTCAAGTTCTCTTTTTCAACTATATCGCGTATAGCGCGTACCTTAGACATCATATCGTGCATGAATTTTTGACCGCCGAAACCGGGTTCTACCGTCATGATGAGTACCATATCGCAAAGGGGGAGCAAGGGGATAAGAACGGAAACATCTGTGCCGGGCTTTATGGAGATACCTGATTTTTTGCCTGACGCTCTTATCATTTTGAGAACGCTTGCGGGATCTTGCGTGCTTTCATAGTGGATAGTGATGATGTCCGAACCAAGCTTTGCAAATTCATCGATATATCTTTCGGGGCGTTCTATCATAAGATGAACATCAAAAATAATTTCTGTTGTTTTTCTGATGGATTTTATAACGGGCATACCAAACGAGATGTTCGGAACGAATAGTCCATCCATCACATCTACGTGAAGATAATCTGAAAATTTGTCAACTTTTGCGATCTCTTCGCCCATACGAGCGAAATCGCAAGCTAAAATAGAAGGTGATATCTTTATCATTGTTTTTTCTCCTTTTGATGAAAAAATTTTGGTCAACCGTATGCCTTATTCAGCATAGAATAAGGGTACAAAAATCATGTCGAATATTATGCGCCGATGTAAAAAAAAAGGTCGTGTACTTATCTATCGCATGATAATCTCGATATTAAAATAGCTTAAAAACTTTCCGCTTTTTAAGCGGAAAGTTTTTAATTGCATTATATCTCTTCGCGAAATGGAGGTGTAACAGGCAACTCGCCTTTAAATTTGGTTATCTCAACAACGAAACAACAATATTTGCCGTATTCGCTCTCTACATATATCTTTTCTCCGAGACGGTCCATTATCGAACTGCAAATATAAAGTCCGAGTCCAACACCCGTCTTATCCATACCGCGGCTCTTATCGCTCTTATAGAAGCGATCGAAGATGTGCGGCAGATCGTCGGGAGATATACCTACGCCCTCATTGTAGATGCTTACACGAGCAAAGCTTCCTTCGTCGGAGATGGTTATCCTGTATTTACCGCCTTCGTTGGAGAATTTTACTGCATTTTCGCAAATATTATAAACGACCTGGTTTATTGCGTCCTTATCGGAATAAACGAACAATTTATCGTCGGGAGCATTGAACTCGACGTCCAGCTTCTTGGAATCTATCTTGTTTTCAAAAGAAAGCAAGATCACTCTTGCCATTTCGCATATATCGAAAGGAACTTTTTCAAATTTTCTGTTTCCCGCTTCCATTCTGGAGATATCGAGCAGCTGGGAAACGAGCCTGGAGAGCCTGCGGACTTCCTGACCGATTATGCCAAGATAATAGGAATGTTTCTCAGGAGGAATGGCGCCGTCCAGTATACCGTCTATAAATCCCGATATAGTAGTCATCGGGGTCCTCAAATCATGCGATACGCTTGCAAGGAAACTGCTTCGCGTATATTCGCTTTCCGCAAGCGATTGCGCCATGGTATTGAATGCTGTGGCAAGTTCGGCTATCTCATCTTCGCCGTCAACAGTTATACGAACATCAAATTTGCCTGCTGCAAATTGTTTTGTGGCATAGCTCATTTCACGAAGAGGAGAAACTATCTTTTCCGTTAAGAAATATATCGCAATGAAGCTTGCTATCATTACCCAAAGGCTGGCAATAACTATCGTGCGCACCGTACCCATTGTAAGCTCGTCTATGTAGCTCACGCTGAAGCAAACTATGAGCGCTCCCGCCGCACTTTCATCGCTTTCCGTATATTTCATGGGAAGTATGTAAACACCGAATTTTTCATCTAACATTCCCGACATATCCGTATAGAGAAGCTCACTTGTGGCGCTAGTTATGTCATATACGATAGCTTCGTCAGTGATGCTTCCGTTGTAAAGATCTTCCGTGCAAACAAGTATATCGCCCGTTTCGTTCGTTATCATGATGGTCATTTTTTCGGCATTCTTGGAGAGTATGTCTATGGTGCTTGAAAATTGATCTTTTTTCATTTTAACGAAATATTCGAATGGCAAAAATTCAGTCATCTTTGTGGCGTTCGTGTTATACTCTTTCTTTAAAAAATCCAACATATAGACTGCGGTATTTTGCGCGATATTTATTCGCTGTTTATTTGAGGATTTGATCGTCATAGAGCTTACTATGATGGTGAGCATCATAAAACTTATGAAAACTATGATCAAAAAAGCCGAAATATACTTTGTAAATATACTTTTTTTCACATTTTACGCCCCTTATAAAGTCATTTTAGGGAGCATCTTGTCAAGAAAATACTTCGAATTTATAGCCGACGCCCCAAACTGTCTTGAGATTCCATTTATCAGAAATGCCGTCGAGCTTTTCACGCAAACGTTTAACGTGAACGTCTACCGTTCTGGAGTCTCCGAGGTAATCAAATCCCCAAACCTTATCCAAAAGCTGGTCTCTTGTGAATACGTGGTTCTCGTTGGAAGCGAGAAAATACAACAATTCAAGTTCTTTCGGAGGAACATCAACTGGCTTGCCGCCAAGTTTAAGCTCGTATTTCTGAAGAGATATCTCCATATTATCGAATTTGAGCGTTTCTATTTCGGGTTTATCGGATTTTGCGTTACAACGACGAAGTATAGCCTTTATTCTTACGGAAAGCTCTTTCATATCAAAAGGTTTCGTCATAAAGTCATCAGCGCCGAGTTCAAGACCGAGAACTTTATCGAAGATCTCGCCTTTTGCCGTAAGCATTATGATAGGCTTGCTCGACATTTCACGTATCTCTCGACATACCTGCCAACCATCTTTTTTCGGCATCATTATATCGAGCAAAACGATATCGGGGTCGTATGTTTTGAACATATAAACGCCCTGTTCGCCATCGTTAGCGGTTTGAACCGCATATGTTTCATTTTCAAGATATAACTTTACTGCTTCGCAAATATTGCTGTCATCATCAATAATCAATATTTTTGTACTCATGATCATTTTGTCCTTTCTTTATCATTGTAAATGATATACAACTACATTTTACCACTTACCAAAACGCTTGTAAAGAAAAAATGAAATAATTTAAAAAATGTTTATAGTTTTTTTACTTTATTTGCGACATTTATAGGTGAAACTTTATGAAAAGAAAATATGAGCTGATTATCGCAGTTGAAAATAGGTTCTTATCGAAAAAAAGTGTTCCTTCTTTATTTGCCAATTATTATTTTACACTAAGAAATGATTATGACAACGCTATGGCGGAAA
>CAZFTE010000006.1:0-62470 GCA_964521785.1 uncultured Lachnospiraceae bacterium | reverse complement strand
TTTTTCTTCGGTACTTCGTCAAGAAACTCCCATTCCATGAAACGCGAGCGCATCCAATCGTCGGGTGTTGTCATGTCGATAAACGATTCAAATCTGTTGTCTGCAATATCTCCGTAATGTCTTTGGCTCCATCTTGTTATTGCCATGCCCGTTACGGTGAGGTTCAAAGCCATGAATATGCCGAGACCTACGCAAGCAAAATGGACACCCTTTCCTTTGAATTTGTCAAGAAAGTTGTTTACATGGGGAAATATCAAGCAAAAAGCCAAAGCCGCCAAGCCCCACATGAGGGAAAATCTCACGCAGATGATGCCTTCGATGTTCAAGGGCTTGTTTTCGTAGTTCCACGCGCGCATACCGAGACCGTATTTGAGCATGAGTCCCACGATAAATTCAAGCACGGTCGCTATGAGCATGAGTATCGTCGCGCGCAAAGCGATGTTCTTCTTTTTAAGGATAGCGGCACCTGCGAAAAACAATACCGCTCCGCTTCCGTAAAGGATATTGAAATGACCCAAAACGGAAACGACATGGCTTTCCCAATGACCTTTTTTGAAAAGGCAATAACAACCTTCTATTATAACACCGAGTAAACTGCCGATCATAAAGAGCAGAAAGAGCTTATCGTATGTTATATCTTTTGCCTCCTTGACCGTCTTTTCGGGACGGTCTTCGGATATCGTAAGGGCGGTAGTTTTGAGAGAATGTTCGGACATCTATCAATAGAATGTAGCAACGGGATCTTCGGGGGCGTTGGTGCTTTCCACGTTCAAGGCGCAAAGCACGGGGCCTTTTTTGCCGTATATCTTGTTATGTTTGATGTTTATCTTAGCTGTGAGGATTATCCAATCGCCGTGTTTTACGGAAAAATTCTCTCCGCCCTCTACGATCATGCCTGCGTATTTTATATCATCAACACAGCAAGTCATTATCTCTCTGCCGAAAACAAAGCAATTTTTGGGTATCTGAGGATTTATGGCAACGAGACCGCGTATCTTGACTGTCTTGCCGTCATATTTGTCAAGCTCTTCCGAAACATCGCGATACCAAATAGCAAAGTCTTTGTCGCTGACTTCGATAACGGGGGCATCGATGTCAAAGGGGAGCGGGTCTTCGATATCGTCATATTCGGCGTCGCCGTTCGGATATTCATATGCGATATCGCACATACGCGATATGCCGCGCACGATGGTGTGGTAGGGCATCTTATCCGCGTCGGGGTCGAAGCGATTGAAAACAACGAGGTCTGTGTTGTTGAGCTTATCGACAACGAGGGAACGCATATTAGCGTTGTAATCCATGAATGTTTCGGAATCGCAGAACATCATTATCTGGGGAATGACCCAACCGTCGGGCATAGCCTCGAAAAGGTCGGAGATGAGCCACATACCGTTGTATTCGCAGATGACTCTGCCCGCTTTGTGCTTCTTCTGAAGAGCCGCGAGCTTGTCGGGATTGAGCTTGTTCTTGCTGTCGAGTATCTCGACGAAGATGTTCTTTTGTGCGAGCGCTTCGGCATTGTATTCTTCAACACCCTCTTCGCAAACAAGTAGGAGCGTATTTTCACCGTCGTCAAAAGAGCCTTGGTCGATGGTTTCGTTTATAAATTTTGTTTTACCGCCTTCGAGAAAGCCTGTAAAAAGGTATAATGGTGTTTCTTTCATTCTATCACGCTTTCAGCTGTACTCCGAAAAGCTCGGATATAGCATTATGATCTATTTTGGAACCGATAACACAGAGTTTACCGATAACATCGGGTTCGCCTTCGCGAACATCCGCTTCGCCGGGAACGAAGTCGAAGTAGATGAATTTATCGCCGTTGCTTGCAACGATGCCCTTCGCACGAAGAACACTGCCGAATCTTTCGGAATCGTTGAGAGCCGCAAGCTTTTCTTCTATCTCTTCTTTTGTGAATTTCTTTGTTGTTTCCGCGCCTACGCTTTCGAATACATCGTCTGCGTGGTGGTGATGGTGATGATGGCAAGAACATTCGGGATCATCACATTCGCCGTCGTGATGATGGTGTTCGTGTTCGTCATCATGGTGGTGGCAGCATTCACCGTCGTGATGATGGTGTTCATGCTCGTCATCGTGGTCATGGTGGTGGCAGCATTCGCCGTCGTGATGATGGTGTTCGTGTTTATCATCGTCGTCATGGAACCGGAGCGGAGCGACAGAACCGTCGATAACTTCGAGTATCTGCTTGCCGTCGAGCATATCCCAAGGTGTTGTAACGATGATAGCATTTGCGTTCTTTTCACGAAGCAAAGAGATAACTTCGTCTATCTTTTCGGATTTCATGCCTTCTGTGCGGCTGAGAATTATAGCGTTTGCACTGCCGATCTGGTTGTCATAAAATTCGCCGAAATTCTTCATGTACATCTTGCACTTTGTAGCGTCCGCAACCGTTGCCGCGCCGGAAATCTTAACATCATCGCTTTCAACTTTTTCAACGGCGTTGAGAACGTCGGAAAGCTTACCTACGCCCGAAGGCTCGATGAGTATTCTGTCGGGATGGAACTTTTCGATAACTTCTGTCATGGCTTTGCCGAAGTCGCCGACGAGACTGCAACAGATACAGCCCGAGTTCATTTCCGTTATCTCGACGCCTGCTTCCTGCAAAAATCCGCCGTCTATGCCGACTTTGCCGAACTCGTTTTCGATAAGCACGACTTTTTCGCCTGCATAAGCTTCTTTAAGAAGTTTTTTGATGAGCGTTGTTTTGCCTGCGCCCAAAAAACCTGAAAATACATCTATTTTTGTCAATTTGATCATTCCTTTTTTTCGCCGTAGCGTTTTATTTTCTATTATTTTACCATATATATTTGCAAAAATCAATGAGTATAAAAATTTTACATTTAATTAAAAATTAAATTTGCATTAAGAAAAACAGCGTCATGCGATCCGCATGACGCTGTTACAGCTTATTCGATAACGTTTACCGAGGTGATGGTTATATAAGATTTTTCTTTGAAGAAGCCCATGGATACACCATAGTAGTCGTTGGTGTAATCATCGCTGTCGATGTCAGCTTCGATCTTTTCTATGATATTCATTCCCGACGTTACCCAGCCGAATGCCGCATAGTCGCCGTCAAGGCTCGGAGAATCGGAGAGCATTATGAAAAACTGGCTTGTCGCGGAGTCGGGGTCCTGACTGCGCGCCATAGAGATGATGCCTTTTTTGTGTTCAAGGGCATTTTCAATGCCGTTTGCGGAAAATTCGCCTTTGATGCTTTCGCAGAACGCGCTTTTAGAGCCGCCCTGAAAAACGAAGCCCGACTGCAATCTGATTATCTGGGAATCATTGTAGAATCCGCTCGTTGCAAGTTCGATAAAATTCTGTACCGTGATGGGAGCAACAGTTTCATCGAGCGTGAGAGAGATCGTGCCGTAATCTTCGATAACGATCTCGACTTTGCGGAGAGTATGACCCGTCGTATCGACGGTTACGTTTGCTTCAAACGGTTCTGCTTTTATCTCTTTTGCGCCTCCACAGGAAACGAGAGAGAAGGAAAGGAGCATTACCGCAAGAATGAGAGATAAAGTTTTTTTCATCAACTCAGTCCTCTGTTCTTGTTATTTTTATTTTCATTTCGTCGCCTGCTTCGTCAAGAACTTCGATGCGGAGGTTCCAGCTTTCGCTTACGCCTTCGGGGAAGCTGTTGAGGGAGTAGGAGAGGGAAGCGGCACCGCAATATTTGTTGGAATCGAAGATAGCCGTTGCGGGGTCTTCGGATCTATAGAAATAAGGGATAGCGCTTGTGTCATCGTCCGCGTAAAGGGGACCGAATTTAACGAAATTTCCGTCTTTATCGCAGATCTTCTCCATGCCCTGGCGGGGACGTATCTGAACGCCGAGGTCATGACGTTTGCCGTTGGGACGGTTGGAGGAAACAGCCTGAGCTTTCCAGAACCATTCGTCGTTTATCTTTTCGTCGATATGCCAAACGGTAACGCCGCCGAATGCTTCGTCATTCGTGAGGTATTTTTCAAAGCCTTTTTTGAGTCTTATCTCACAAAGGAAGTATTCATCGGGGTTGGGAGTGGGTATCTTAACGACATTTCCTTTGCCCGTCATCTGAGAATAGAGCGTATATACGCCGTCCTCGTTAGCCTGGAGCTCATCGGACCAACCGAAGATAAGACGCTGATAGGGGTCGATATAAGAGGGGGAGTTACCGCCGTCTATATGGTTGCCGTTGCACATGAGGGAGAAATGACGAGGTGTGGGCCAACGTCTTTCGGCATCCTGCGGACCTGTGTAACGAGAATAAAGGTCCTGTGCACCGAGGTTATGAGCAAGCTCGTGTCCGGGCGTACCGATAGTCATGTAAAGAGAATTTACGTTTCTGTGTTCGCCTACGTTGGAGAAGCAAACGAGCTTGGAACCGTCGTCCATCTGAACGTCGATATGCTGGCTCGTGCCGTGTACCATGAAACGGTGGCGAGGGTCGGGCGCGTTCTCGTAATCGGGAGCGTCATAGTTCGGGTCGCCCTTCTGGGAAGAATGGTCGTAGCCCGCGTTGAGAATGATGATACCGAATTCATCGGGGGATACGATGCCGTCGCCGTTTTTATCGTATTTTGCAAAATCGATATATTTTTCACAAGCTTTTACGATATCGTGGATAGCTTTGTGAGCGGCGCTTGCGTTGTCGTAACCGTCGAAATGGCGGAGTGCGGCGGGGTGTGCAAAAGGAACGGCTATCTTGAGAACGCCGTCGGGCTGATCGGGGGAATCGGGGTGGTCTATCTTTGCGGGATAGAACCAAAATCTTTCGCCCGTCATCTCCTTGTAGAAGTCGATAAGAGAGCTACCGTTTTCGTTGAAGAACGTATCATAGTAGTGCCAAGGGTCGGAAGTCGTCCACTGTTCACCGTAGTAGGGGCTGGTGATATCCGTGAGGACCTCGGGATGGTTCTCGTCGAAGTGATCGATGCCCTCTTGGCTTGGGTCAAAGCTTGCAAGAACGATGAGGAGGGGTGCGGGAGTCTGCTTGATGATGTGCTTCATTTTGTTTTCCTTTCTTTTTTTGAGTGGAGCTTATATTTTTTGAAAAAATCAAAAAGTTTACATCAGATCTATATGGAGAACTGGCTCATGTATATGTCGGAGTAGAATCCGCCTTTTTCGAGCAATTCTTCATGTGTGCCGCTTTCAACTATCTTACCGTTGTTCATAACAAGGATCTTGTCTGCGTTTTGGATAGTGGAAAGACGGTGGGCAACGATAAAGCTCGTTTTGCCCTTCATCATGTCATCCATAGCGGCGCTTATCTTCATCTCCGTTCTTGTGTCGATGGAAGATGTAGCTTCGTCGAGAATGAGCAATTTGGGATTTTGGAGTATCACGCGGGCGATGCAGATGAGCTGAGCCTGACCTTGAGAAACGGAAGCGCCGCCGGGTCCGATAATGGTATCGTAACCGTCCGAGAGCTTGCGGATAAAGTCGTCTGCACGAGCTTTTTTAGCGGCTTCGGCGATCTCTTCGTCTGTTGCGTCGGGTCTGCCGAGAGCGATGTTATCGCGTACCGTGCCGTAACGGAGCCATGTGTCTTGAAGCACCATGCCGTAATTCGTGCGAAGGCTTCTTCTGGTTATCTTCGTTATATCGTAGCCGTCTACGGAGAGCGTGCCGCCCGTAACGTCATAGAAGCGAATGAGAAGGTTGATAAGTGTGGATTTACCTGCGCCCGTGGGACCTACGATGGCGATATGCTGACCCTTTTGTACGTCAAGGTCGAAGCCCTCGATGAGGGGTCTTGAAGGTTCGTAGCAGAAATCCACGTCTTCAAACTTGATGTTTCCTTCGGCTTCTTTCATAGAAGGAAAAGCGGAATCGTCGCTTTCTTCTTTTTCTTCGAGAAAATCGAATACGCGAGCGGCGCAAGCCAAAGCGTTTTGAAGCTCGGCGATAACGCCCGATATTTCGTTAAAGGGTTTTGTATACTGGTTCGCGTATGCGAGCAAAGAGGAGAGTATGCCCGCCGTGATAACGCTGCCCGAAGCGGACACTGCGATTATACCGCCCGTGAGCGCAACAGCGGCATATACCAAGCTGTTTACGAATCTCGTTGCGGGGTTTACAAGGGATGAGGCGAATATTGCCACCTGAGAAGATCTTCTGAGTTCTTCGTTGAGGACTTCGAATCTGTCTTCGAAATTTTTCTCCGTGCCGAGAGCCTGTACTGTCTTTTGTTCGCCGATAGCTTCATCGATGAGCGCGGTCTGTTCGCCGCGTATGCGAGTGCTGGTGCTGAACATGGAGTATGTCTTTTTCGCGATGACGTTAGCCACGATGAGCGAAACGGGAGTGATAAGCACTACCGCGAGGGTGATTATCCAGTTGATACGGAACATGAATATGAGCGTACCGATTATCGTTACCGCGCCCGAGAAGAACTGTATGGCACCGATAACGAGACCGTCGGAGACCTGCTCTACGTCCGCCGTAACGCGGCTGATGATATCGCCGTGAGGGTGTGTATCTATGTAGGAAAGGGGAAGATGCTGTATCTTGTGCATAGCGTCTTTGCGTATCTTTTCAACTATGCCGTAAGCGGCGGAGTTGATGCTCACGTTCATGAGCCACTGGCAAAGAGCGGCGCAACCTGTGAATATCGCTATCTGCACGAAATAGCTTGTTAGCGCCGTGAAATCAACTTTGTCTACGCCGATGATGCAGTCTATCGCTTCGCCGATGAGGATCGGGATATAGAGCGTTGAAGCGGTGGAGATAACGGCGAATATTGCCGCGAACAATATCTGAAAGCGGCGATGCTTTGCATATATCAACGCTTTTTTAAGCGTGGCTAAGGAAGCCTTGCCCGATATTTTTTGTTTTTTCATTTTGCGGCCTCCTTTTCTTTTCTGAACTGAGAATAGTATATCTCTTTATAAACGTCGCAAGAGTCGAGAAGTTCTTTGTGCGAGCCTGTGCCGACGACTTCGCCGCCGTCGAGAACGATTATCTTATCCGCATACATAACGGAAGCGGCGCGCTGTGAAACGATAAAGAGCGTGGGCGAATCTTCAAGGTCGCGTATAGCCATGCGGAGCTTTGCGTCCGTTGCGAAGTCGAGCGCGCTAGTGGAGTCGTCGAGGATAAGCACAGAGGGCTTTTTAACGAGTGCGCGAGCGATGCAGAGACGCTGCTTTTGACCGCCCGAGAAGTTCTTGCCTGCGGCTTCGACAGCTGTTTCCGTACCGCCGCGTTCTTTAACGAAGTCGAAAGCTTGCGCTGTCTTGAGCGCTTCTTCGATATCGGCATCTGTTGCGTCCTTTGCGCCCATGCGCATATTTTCGGCAATAGTGCCTTTGAAAAGCACCGATTTCTGCGGAACTACGCCGATCTTGTCGCGGAGCGTTTCGCGAGAAAAATCTTTTATGTCTTTGCCGTCGATAAGTACGTTTCCTTCGCTTGCGTCATAGAAACGAGGTATCATGTTTACCAAAGTCGATTTACCCGAACCCGTACCGCCGATGATACCGATAACTTCGCCGCTGTTTGCGCTGAAGCTTACGTTGGAAACGGCATTCGCACCGCCGTTTTTGTATCTGCAAGAAACATTTTTAAATTCAACGCCGCCTTTTTTGACGCTTTCGGAGCCGTAAGCGACATTGCTCTTTGTTTCGAGAGTAGCTTCTATTCTTCCCGCAGAAGCAAGAGCTTTTGTAACCGTTACGATAAGGTTCGCCAGTTTTACAAGCTCAACAAGTATCTGGGACATATAGTTGTAAAGAGCGATCACCGCACCCTGAGATATAAGACCTGCGTTTACGCTTATGGCGCCTTTATAGATGAGCGCAATTATGCCGATGTTTACGATTGCATATGTAAGGGGGTTCATGATAGAAGAAACTTTGCCGGCAATGTTGAGCGCTTTTGTCATGGCGTTGTTGAAACCGTTATAGTTCTCCTGCTCTTCGTTTTCGCGAGAGAGCGCACGTACTACGCGCACACCTGCGAGATTTTCACGAGTGAGGAGTACGGTCTTTTCAAGCTTCTGCTGTACTTTTTTGTGCAGCGGGACTGTTATTGCCATTATCGAGAAAACGACGATGAGCAAAAGGATTATCGTTGCGGCGAAAACGATGGTCGTTTTTGCGTCTATCCTTGCCGCCATTATCATCGCGCCGAACACGATGAACGGTGAACGTGAGAACAGACGAAGGAACATATTCACGCCGTTCTGTACCTGGTTTACATCGCTCGTCATTCTTGTGATAAGCGATGACGTGCCGAGAGTGTCAAGCTCCGTATAAGAGAGCGATTGCGTATGAGAGAAAAGCTCTTTGCGAATATTTGCGGAGAAACCGCAAGCGGCTTTTGCCGCGAAATACTGCGCTACGAGCGTGGAGGAAAGACCTACGACAGCCAAAAGCACGAGCAGACCGCACATTTTGATTATGTACGTTCTGTCGTTGTTCGCGATACCCACGTCGATTATCTGTTTTACGACGAGCGGAACGAAAAGTTCGAAAATAGCTTCGAACGCTTTGAACAAAGGTCCGAGCAAACACTGGACCTTGTAGTCTTTCATGTTTTTAAGCAGCTTTTTCAAAATAGCCTCCTTAGAAAATATGAAAAAATGTATTTGTATATCTATAAAATTATATAATAATATATTAGTTTTGTCAATACACAACGAAAAAATGCGAAAACAACGATTTTGCCGTATATCCCACTTGACATTTCTTTTCGATATGTGTATAATATGAGAATAATTCTCAAATTCGGAGCGCGTTATGAAAGACGGAAAAAATATATACAGAACATCTCAGCGCGAGATATTGCTTGATTTTTTGCGTTCTCATCCCGACGAGGAATTTTCCACGGAGGAGATAACGAACGCACTTTGCGGCAACGCCATCGGAAAAAGCACCGTATACAGGTTGATATCGAAATTGTGCGATGACGGCGATATTTTGCGTACTTCGGTGAGCGGAAAAAAGGTACTTTACAGATATTATAGATAAGACGCACGCGTGCGACGAGCATTTCCATTTGAAATGCTGCGAATGTGGAAAGATAATCCATTTGGATTGCGAGCTTATGGAAGAATTGGCAAGCCATATCGCGGGGGAACACGGTTTCAAACTCGACCCGAGATCCACCGTTATAAACGGTGTATGCGCCGATTGCGAGAAAAAAGGAGAATGATCGAAAAATGATTTTAAAATGCGAAAATGTATCGCTCTCATATGACGGAATGACCGTTGCAAAAAACATAGATTTCACCGTCAACGAGGGCGACTATCTTTGCGTGCTGGGCGAAAACGGATCGGGTAAGACTACGCTTATAAAAGCTCTGCTCGGTCTGAAAAAAGTTTCGAGCGGCAATATAGTTTACGGTGACGGCGTGAACGCAAAGAATATCGGTTATCTGCCGCAGAAGCAGAGCTTTAGCACGGATTTTCCCGCTAATGTGCGAGAGATAGTTCGCACGGGCTTTTTGGGCAAGAGAGGGTTCAGACCGTTCTATTCGTCAATGGAGCGCCAACGCGCGGAAGAATTGATGGAGACGCTCGGCATTATGCAATTCGCAAAGCGTTCTTTTTCCGAGCTTTCGGGCGGTCAGCAGAAGCGCGTCTTGCTTGCGCGAGCGCTCTGCTCCACGGAAAAGCTTTTGATATTGGACGAACCGACGGCGGCGCTCGACCCGATAGTTACGGAAGAGCTTTATACCATGACAAAGAAGCTCAATGCCGAGATAGGGATATCGATAATAATGGTCTCCCACGATGTTGCGGCGGCGGCGAAATACGCGAACCGCATCTTACATATCAAGCACGATCAGCTTTTCTTCGGTTCCACGGCAGATTACCTCAAAACGGACCTTGGCAAAGAATATATGGGAGGACACGGAAGTGTTGATTGAATTTTTTGAATATTTGAAGATGGGCTTTGCCATGCGCGCGCTGGTTGTCGGTCTGTTACTTTCGGTCTGCGCCGCACTTTTAGGCGTTTGCCTTGTGCCTAAGCGCTATTCGATGATTGGCGACGGACTTTCTCATGTCGGCTTCGGCGCGCTTGCCATAGCTTCCGCGTGTGGAGCGGCTCCGCTTGCGGTAGCGCTACCCGTGGTAATAATCGCATCGTTCTTGCTCCTTCGCTTGCGCGAGAACGGCAAGATAAAGGGCGACAGCGCGATAGCCATGATATCTGCGGGTGCGCTCGCGATAGGTGTAATGATAGTTTCGCTCATGGGCAGTAACACGGACCTTAACAGCTATATGTTCGGCAGTTTGCTTTCGATAACGAAGACCGACCTTTGGACGGCGGTCATAGTTTTCCCCTTGGTAATAATCATATTTATCGTTTTCTATACGCAGATATTTGCCGTATCTCATGACGAGAGTTTCGCTCGCGCAACGGGCGTAAAAGTCGGATTCTATGATACGCTCCTTTCAGTATTGGTAGCGGTAACGGTCGTTATAGGTATGCGCCTTATGGGTACGCTCCTTATCTCCGCGCTCATAATATTCCCCTCTGTTTCGGCTATGCGTATATGCAAGAGTTATTTTGCAACGATAGTTGCGGCAGTATCAATATCCGTCGTAAGCTTTCTTGCGGGCATGACGATGTCTTTTGCGCTTTCTACGCCCATCGGTGCGTCGATAGTCGTTTGCAACATCGTATCGTTTTTTGTGATGTTCGCGATAGGTCTTTTGAAAAAGAAAAGAGCTTGAAAATAAAAAAATCCCGAAGACCGATGCTTGCGGTCTGCGGGATTTTTTGTTATGGTGATTTCTACGATGTTCATAAAATAGTCGATCCGACCCATGTTTTTCATCATAGGTCGGATCTTTGTGTTATTCACCAATGTGGGAATTTCCAAGGATCCCTTTACGCAATGGAAGCTTTGCACGGAAAGATTTTAGAAAAGTTTTGCTGCTACTTCGTCAAGAGCCGCGTCTGTCTTTTCGCCGATCTCTATGCCGTCAAAGAGCTGCCATTCTTCGATATGAGTGATGGATTCGTTCTTGCCGAGCGTTTTGAGAGGGGAAAGGCTTTCCACTTCTTCGAAGTACCGGTTGGAGAATACTTCAACGGAGCAACCGTTGTCGGGATAGTTCGCACCGTGAATGTATTCAACGGATTTAACGAATGCCTGACCGTCGTTTACGTAAGCGGTCTTTCCGAATGTGTTGTTGATACCGAATTTGATATTGCGGTCTGTGTTCTTGTCCTGAGTTACCGTGATGTACTTATCCGTGATGACCATACGCTTATCTGTCATCTTGTTGTAGGGCCAGATGATAAGAGAACGGTTTGCGAGAAGGCCTGTGTCCTCTGTGGGCTGTACTGTAAGAGATGTACCGCCCGGAGCCATAACGGAAAGGCACCACAAAGAGCCTGTTACAGGTTCCTTTTTCGTGTTTGTGAGAGAGTGTGTGATCTTTACCTTGGGCTGGCTTTCGTCCATTTCGATCTTCATGGATGCCTGCATACCCGTAACAGCCTGTACAGAGGGAGTGAATTCCGCGCCGTTCGTAAATGTGCTGTAAACGACCTTATCGTTATCGGGGTAGTAGGTAAGGGGAAGACTTTCGGGGCTCATCCAAATGCGATGACCGCCGTAGATATACCACTTTTTGTCCGCACCGTAAAGAGAAGAAACATCCTGGAATGTCGTTCTGTCGGTGTCTTCGAACATCATATTGTTTTTGCCGAGAAGGTTGCATTTGATGATACGGGGACCGATGTCGATGGTTACGAACATCTCCATGCTGTCGTTAGAGATAGCAAGGCATTTGCCGTAGTTTTTGTATGCTACTTCTTTGATTGAGATCATTTTTAAAATCTCCCTTTCATAAATGAAAATATTTAAAAAAGACAAAAGTCTTTTTGTTTACTTATCGTTTTTTTGCGATCTTAACGCTTCAAGCTCGCGCATGAACGTATCGAGATCTTTGAACTCTCTGTATACGGAAGCGAAACGGACGTATGCCACTTCGTCGAGCTGTTTGAGCTTTTCCATGACGAGGACGCCTATCTTGCTTGACGGCACCTCGTGCGTAAGAGAATTTTGAAGTTCAAGCTCCACCTCCGAAACGACGTTCTCCATCTGTTCGAGGGTGATGGGGCGCTTATGACACGCTTCTATGATGCCGTTCAAAAGCTTTGCTTTATCGAAAGCTTGGCGGGTCTTATCTTTTTTGATGACGAGCAACGGTATCGTTTCGACTGTTTCGTAAGTGGTGAAACGATTTTGGCAAGAGAGACATTCTCTTCTTCTGCGAATGCTTGCGCTCTCTTCAGTCGGACGTGAATCGATGACCTTACTTTCCGTATAACCGCATTTTGGACATTTCATAAGCATAGACCTCCGTGATCCGTGAATCGCTTTTTTTGAAAATTTATCGATACCCGAACATTATATCACACATTATTCGAAAAATCAAACTAAAAATGTATTTATTATTGAATTTTGGGAAAATTTAATCACAAGATGGGTTTGCATCGAACATACCCTCCGAAAACAGAGCGTCTATTTCAGAGGGAAGAACGAAATTTTTGTGCATTATGTGAAAAATATTAAGTGCTGATATCTTATCGGAGGATAATTCCGGTATATAGCGATCTTCCTGCACACCGTCTTTTTCCATGGTGAGCAGTGCGGAATAAAAGAGCAGACCACCTGCATTGTTTTCGAAAAGTCTGTACGTTATCGTGATATCGTTTGATGAGAGAGTGCGCTTTGTGATCATTGAATTGTTACATAGGTCATTCATAACTAATTGCCTCCAAATTGAATTGTTCACTATCAAGATAAGGCTTTTTATGGACTATGTAAAGTAAAATATGGTTTTCGTAAGCGGTGATAAGCTTTCTTTTTCGACAGGCAAACTGCGCATTTTGCATCTATACGATAAAAAATCTTTACTTGTTTGTCGTTTCTTGTCGAAAACATCATGGCACAAGAAAAATATTCAGCATTGTTGCATAAATATTACGCTGTACCCATTATTTCATCATGGCAAAATGACCTATTATGTGCTAATATAGAAGCAATCGATCATAAATGCGGAGGTGTCTGCTATGAAAGGAATAAAGAAGAGGAAAAGAGAGGGCTTCGGCAAATTTTCAAAGTTTATATTAAATATGACCGTTCCGATGGTCGCGATACAGGCGATATATCTTGTTTATTACATAGTATCGCACGATATGTTCGAACTGTTCGCGAATTTTGAACTTGTAACGTACATGGCTGAGAGCGTTTTGATGAGTTTGCTTTTGAGCGTTGGCGGCTGCCTCTTCATGGATATCATGGAAAAAAGCGAGATTTCATAACAAGATGCATAAAAATGTAAAAAAGACCGCCGAAAAATGGCGGTCATAAAATAAAATTCATGCATTATGCCGTGCGAAGTCATCGCGATGACGGAACAAACTGCGCTGAGTTCCATATCTCGGCGCAGTTTATTTTATCGAATATTTCATCGAAATATGGCAACAAAAGCGATTTATTTCGGTTTGAAGATATCAAAAGATCAAACTTCTTGCTGTGCTTCAAGCTCGTCTATATAGGCGAGCAAAAGTTCGCGTACTTCTTCGAAGGAATCGATAAGATTGAATTTTGCACGTATTGCGGCGGATCCGCGAAGAGATCTCGTGAAATGAGCCAAATGCAGGCGGCTCTCGCGCAGTCCCGCATATTCGCCCTTATCATCGATACGCATCTGTGTTTCCAACAATGCCTCTTCTATGCGTTCTCGCGGTGTGGGAGGAACAAAAGCCTTGCCCTCCAAAAATGCTTTTATCTCCGCAAAGATATATGGGTTTCCGAGCGCTCCGCGAGCTATCGCAACGGAATCGCACCCTGTTTCTCGCATCATGTTTTGTGCATCTTGGGCAGAGAATATATCGCCGTTTCCGATAACGGGTATGGAAACAGCTTCCTTGACTTTCTTTATATGAGAGATGTCTACGCCCGGGGAATAGAACTGCTCTCTCGTTCTCGCGTGGACGCATACGGCGGCGGCTCCGTTATCTTCGACTATCTTTGCCATATCCACCACATTTATGCTCTCGGAATCCCAACCCAAGCGCATCTTTACCGTTACGGGCGTGTCTGCACAAACTTCTTTTACGGCTCTTACTATGCGTCCCGCAAGTTCGGGGTCTTTCATAAGAGCGCTTCCTTCGCCGTTCTTGACTACTTTGGGTACGGGACAGCCCATATTTATGTCTATTGCGGCGCAGGGCGTACCGGCTTTTACGGATTCGTTTATGAGAAAATCCGCCGCCTGAGCCATGAAATGCGGTTCACTGCCGAATATCTGCAACGATATCGGCATCTCCTCCGCGCGTATCTTCGCGAGCAAGGGAGTTTTTTTATCGTTATAGCAAATTGCCTTTGCCGATATCATCTCCGAAACGAGGTGATCCGCGCCGAATCTTTTGCAGGATGCGCGAAAGGCATAGTCGCCCTCGCCCGCCATAGGCGCAAGCATTACCTTTCCCGAAAAAATGTTTTTTGTGTCTTTAGTGTTGGGCATTTTGCCAAGCTCCTTTTTTTGTATATGTCTATTTATAATACAACATTCCGCGAAAAAAGTAAACAAAAAAACCTCACTTTTTAAAAATGCCGCGCAAAATGCGAAAAAAATCTTAAATCTATTGAAAGATATTGTGTTTTATGGTATTATATACTTAATATATTTTATTATAACTTGAATCATATTCAACGCTTAGCGCGTGAAAGTGAAAGAAGGAATTTTTTAAATGAAACGTTATCTTTTGAACGAAAATTTCAATGAGCTTCCTGTATCAAAAACAGATGTACTCATCGTAGGCTCCGGTATCGCCGGACTTTACGCAGCCCTTAACCTCGATACTTCGATGAAGGTTACGGTAATAACAAAGGCTTCCATCGAAAAGTCAAACTCATGGCTTGCGCAGGGCGGTATAGCCTCTGTTATCGCGCCCGACGACATATATGCTTCTCATATAGAAGATACGCTTAAAGCAGGCGCGGGACTTTGCGACGAAGAAGCCGTTAAGCTTCTTGTCGAAGAAGGACCCAAGGATATCCGCAGTCTTTGCGAATTGAGCGTTCCGTTCGACCAAAACGAAGACGGTGAGCTTCTCATCACCAGAGAAGGCGGACACAGCCGCAGAAGAATAGTTCATTGCGGCGGCGACGCCACAGGCAGAGAGACCACGCGCCGTTTGGGCGAGATTGCTCTTGCAAGAAAAAATACCGAATGTCTGTTCGGCACATATCTTGTTGATATACTCACTGACGAGGACGGCGTTTGCGGTGCTATCATCTCCAACGGTCAGCCCAAACTTATGATATGCTCCAACATAATCATAGCGACAGGCGGAGCGGGCTACCTTTACACAACGACGACGAACCCCGACGGTGCTGTCGGCGACGGTATCGCGGCGGCTTGCCGTGCGGGCGCTGAGATCTTCGGTATGGAGCTTGTACAGTTCCACCCGACGACCCTTGCTACAGATGATTGGGTATCGAAACGCGCTTTCCTTATTTCGGAAGCGGTACGCGGTGAGGGCGGCATACTTCGCAACAGCAAAGGCGAAGCCTTCATGCAGGGCAAGCATCCCCTTGCCGACCTTGCACCTCGCGACATAGTAACTCGCGAGATCATAAAAGAAATGAACCGCACGGGCGAAGATAAGATGTTCCTCGATGTTTCTTCCATGAGTCCCGAATTTTTCGAGAATCGTTTCCCGACGATATTCAACGAATGTCAGAAGCGCGGCGTTGACGTTCCCAACGATTGGATCCCGATACGTCCTTCTCAGCATTATCTCATGGGCGGCATAAAGACGGATCTTCACGCTCAGACGAATGTAAAGGGTCTGTATGCTTGCGGTGAATGTTCCTCGACAGGCGTTCACGGCGCAAACAGACTTGCAAGCAACTCTATGCTCGAATGTCTCGTTTTCGGCAGACGCGCCGCAGAAAACATCAAAGAAAACTTCCGTCCCGCAAAACAGGATATTTCCGTTTGCGATAACACGGACGCTTCCGTAGTTGCCGACGAGGGCAATATCAACGAAAAGATAGAGTTCGTTCGTCGCACTGTAACAAAATACGCAGGTCCTGTTCGCACACCCAAGGGTATGGCTGAAGGCAAGCGTATAATCGACGAGCTTTTCGAAAAAGAACAGCACGTAAAACTTACAAGAGAAACAGATTTTTATTATTACAATATGCTCTCATGCGCTAAAATGATATTAGACGGCGCTATTGCAAGAAAAGAAAGCATTGGCGCACATTACATTGTGGAGGACTGATAAAGATGAAAAACAACGAATTTGACCTTTATATGCCCGAGGTGGACGATATACTTTCTCGCGCTCTCAAAGAGGACGTAGGCTACGGCGACATAACGACGCGCTCTACCGTTCCCGCAGACAGACGCGCCCACGGCAGATACATCGCAAAGGAAAGCGGCATAGTTTGCGGTCTTTTCATTTGCGAAAGAGTTTTTGAACTTGTCGGCGGCGATGTGGAATTCAAGCCGCTCAAAAATGATGGCGATTACGCCGAGAAAGGCGAAGTTATCGCGGAAGTTTCGGGTAACGCGCGCAATATCCTCACAGGCGAGCGCGTCGGACTCAACCTTTTGCAGCATCTTTCTGGCATCGCAACGATGACCAAAAAGACAGTCGATGCTGTTGAAGGCAAAAAAGCAAAGATAGTTGACACTCGTAAGGCTACGCCCGGACTTCGTATACTCGAAAAATATGCTGTTCGCGTGGGCGGCGGCACGAACCACCGTTTCAACCTTGCTGACGGTGTTTTGATAAAAGATAACCACATCGTTGCTTCGGGCTCCATCAAAAATGCCGTTGCGGCTGCAAGAAAGAGCGTTCCGCATACGATAAAGATAGAAGTTGAGATAGAAACGTTCCCTCAGCTCGAAGAAGCTCTCGAAGCGGGCGCGGATATCATCATGCTCGATAATATGTCCGTTCCCGATATGGCTCGCGCCGTTGAGATAGTAAACGGCGGAGCGATAACGGAAGCGAGCGGCAATATGGGCGATAAGACAGCTGACGAACTTCGCGCCGTTGCAGATACAGGCGTCGATATCATCAGCGTAGGCTCGCTTACACACAGCGTTCACGCTATGGACATAAGCTTGAAGCTTATAATGGATTGAATCTCGGCGAAAAATGGATATGAAGAACGAGAACTCGGCAAATGAAATGTATGCCGAAAAGGCGGAAGATATTATCTCCGAAAACTTAAAGCATCTTCTTTGTGCCGAGGCTTCCGTTCATGAACGAAGATTCGCACATATCAGAGAACGCGCAAGGCTTATCGCCTTGTCGCTCAAAGAAGTTTCGGGGCTTGATGATATCATGGATGCCGTGTCGCATTTCGATGGTGCTTCCGAGATATACGGAGCGATGAAAGGCGAGGAGTTTTCCCTATCGGCGCATCTTTGCAAAGAAAACGCGGGGCTTTCGGATTGTCTTTCGGAATATACCAAAAAGCTCGACGACCTATATCTTTGCAAGAGCATTGCCGCGTATGACGGCAAAAAATATTCGGATACGGACGCGGTAAGATGGCTCTCGGAGCATTATAAAGAGGATACCACGCCTTTTAAAGACAGAAAAGTATCCTTTGTAATAGGAAATCAAAGCGGCAAAGCGTTTGAACGCTTTGCTCGCTTTATTCCGGGTGTACTTTCCGAATATGAAGAGGATTTTAAGAGCGCTTGCGAAGCTGTCGTCGCAGGAGAGGCGAATTACGCCATAATCCCCGTGGAAAACTCCACGGACGGCAGGCTCAACGGCTTTTACAGGTTGATAGAGAAATATTCTCTTTCGATAGTGCTGTCGTCAACGGTGCTTTCCGATGACGGCGAAGTCAGCACGAAATTTGCTTTGGTATACAAAAATTTTGATATAATAGGAAATGTCGGTTCGCGCACGCTTGAATTTCGCATAACTCTCTCCGATCAGGGGCAGATGGGAAATATCATTCTTGCGGCTGATTTTTTCGGAGCGAATGTTTTGAAGATATATTCCTTGCCGATATCGTCGGTGGGACGCGAAAATTCTTTCGGAATAACGCTCTGCACGGACAATGCCGATATCGCGGGGCTTTTGTGTTATTTATTTTTGGAATTTCCCCAATTTTTTGCGATAGGGCTTTACAGAGCCGTGGAGGAATAATATATTATGAGAATATTGGGAATTGACCCCGGCATAGCCATCGTCGGATACGGCGTTATAGATGCCGACAGAGGAAGATTCAAACTCGTTTCGATGGGCGCCTCACGAACACCTACCGGCATACCCGTCGAAAAGCGCGTCGAGATGGTATACGACGATATGTGCGAGATAATAGATACATACCGTCCTGACTGTATATCCTGCGAGGAGCTTTTTTTCAATACTAACCAAAAGACCGCCATTGCCGTTGCGGAAGCGCGCGGAGTAATACTTTTGGCGGCAATGAAAAAGAATATAGATTTTTACGAGTATACTCCGCTTCAGGTAAAGCAATCCGTCGTAGGCTACGGCAGGGCGGAAAAAAAGCAGGTCATGGAGATGGTGAAGATGTTCCTGCGGCTTGAAAAAGTGCCGAAGCTTGACGATACGGCAGACGCTCTTGCGTTGGCTATATGCCATGCACACGCCTCCGAATCGGGTATACGAGATTTTTATAATCAGAAAAAGGAAAGGCTGCTGTAACGGCTTTTTTGAATTTATCGACCTACGGAAAGGAAAGAAAAAATGTTTTATTATGTTCGCGGTGAACTGGTGTTCACCGAACCCGGAACGGCTGTCGTTGACTGCGGAGGCGTAGGCTACAAGCTTATCGTAAGCGACAATACGCTTGGCAAGCTCGCTTCCATGGATAAAAAAGAAGTGCTTCTTTACACCTATCTTTATATTCGCGAGGATGCGGTCGATCTTATCGGTTTTGCCGCAAAAGAGGAGCTTTCGGCGTTCAAGATGCTCATAACGGTCTCGGGTATAGGTCCGAAAGCGGCTATGTCGATACTTTCTGTTCTTTCCGTTGAAAAATTTGCTCTTGCCGTTTCCACGCAAGATGTAAAGACCATATCGAAGGCTCCCGGAATAGGCAAAAAGAGCGCCGAGCGCATAGTGTTGGAGCTTAAAGAAAAAGTAGCCAAGGAATTTGCCGTTGTCGGCACAGACGGCGCGGACGATGAGTTTATCGAAGAAGCGGGTCTTGGCGGCGGAAATTATGAGGAAGCGGAAAAAGCGCTTATCGTTTTGGGCTATACGAAAGCGGAGGCGCAAAGTGCGCTCAAGGGCATACCGCCCACGTCAACGCTCGAGGAGATGGTCTCTGCGGCGCTTCGCAAAATGGCGCTTCGATTTTGATTTTTAGGAGTTTATTTGAATGATAGATAAATTTGACACTTCCAATTCGGCGATATCGGACAGCGACGAAAGGATCATTGCGACATCGTATCGCGAGGAAGATTCGGACACCGAGAATGGGCTTCGTCCGCACGCGCTGGACGAATATGTGGGTCAGGAAAAAGCGAAAGAGAACCTCAAGATATATATCGAGGCGGCAAAACGCCGCGCGGATTCGCTCGACCATGTTTTGCTCTACGGTCCCCCCGGACTGGGTAAAACGACCCTCTCCGCGATCATCGCAAACGAACTTGGCGTAAATATTCGCGTTACTTCGGGTCCCGCGATAGAAAAACAGGGGGACCTTGCGGCGATACTTACGAACCTTGCGGAAAACGATGTGCTTTTCATAGACGAGATACATCGCCTTTCGAGAAATGTAGAGGAGATACTCTATCCCGCGATGGAGGATTTCGTACTCGATATAATAATAGGAAAAGGTCCTGCGGCACGTTCGCTCCGCTTACCTTTGCCGAAGTTTACGCTCATCGGCGCCACTACGCGCGCAGGTCAGCTCTCGACACCGCTTCGAGATCGTTTCGGTGTGCTTTTGCGCTTGGAGCTTTACACGCCAGAGGAACTTTCGCTTATAATAAAGAGAAGCGCGGGAATACTTGATATAATGATAGAGGACGGCGGCGCTATGGAGATAGCGAAGCGTTCGCGCGGTACACCGCGAATCGCCAACAGACTGCTCAAAAGAGTGCGCGATTACGCACAGGTAAAGGGCGATGGCAACATCACGCAGGAGATAGCGGACAAAGCGCTCAATATGCTCGAAATAGACGAACTCGGACTCGATAATATAGACAGAAGGATGCTCGAAACGATAATCAAGTTTTACGGCGGCGGTCCCGTCGGCTTGGAGACCCTCGCCGCTACGATAGGCGAAGAAGCGATAACGCTCGAGGACGTTTACGAGCCGTATCTTATGCAGATAGGATTTTTGAGCCGCACCCCGAGAGGCAGATGCGTAACTCATCTCGCATACGAACACCTCGGCATACCCTTTATGGGAAGCGATTGCTTGCAGGTCGGCGAGCAGATGAGGCTCGAACAGGTAAAAATAAATTTAGATGAAGGATTTTAAGATAAAATGTGGATAGCTGACGGTTGGAAAGATTACGAACTTATAGATACATCGGACGGTTTGCGCCTTGAACGTTGGGGAGATTATACCCTCGTTCGTCCCGATCCGCAGGTAATTTGGAAAGGCGTAAAAGCAGATCCGCTTTGGAAAAAAGCGGACGGTGTTTACTCCAGAGAGGGCGGCGGCGGAAAATGGTCTCGCCTTGCCGTTCCCGAAAGCTGGAATATAGGCTACGGCTCTAAACTCAATTTCAAGATAAAGCCCATGGGCTTTAAGCACACGGGACTTTTCCCCGAACAGGCGGTAAACTGGGATTGGTTTTCCGAACTTATCAAAAAGGCAGATCGCCCCGTAAAGGTGCTTAACCTTTTCGCTTATACGGGCGGCGCGACTGTTGCGGCAGCAGCGGCGGGCGCTTCCGTGTGCCATGTTGATGCTTCAAAGGGCATGGTGCAGATGGCAAAGGAAAATGCGGCACTTTCGGGACTTGCGGAAGCTCCGATAAGATATATCGTTGACGATTGCGAGAAATTTGTTGAGCGTGAGATACGCCGTGGCAATAAATACGACGGTATAATCATGGACCCTCCCTCTTACGGAAGAGGTCCGGGCGGAGAAGTATGGAAACTTGAAGAATGTATCGGAAGATTCGTTTCTTCCGCGGCGAAACTCCTTTCGGACGACCCGCTGTTTTTCTTGCTCAATTCCTATACTACGGGACTTTCCGCTTCCACGATGGGATACATACTCAACCTCGAAATAGCAAAGGAACGCGGCGGCAAAGTGGTTTCCGATGAGATAGGCTTGCCTGTTCGCAGAACGGGCGCACCGCTTCCTTGCGGCGCTTCCTCGAGATGGACAAAATAAATTTTTAAGGAAAAAAGATGGCTGAAATTGTTATAAAAGCGGAAGGTCTTTCCTTTTCTTATGAAGACGAAGAGGGAAACGGTCCCGCGGTACTTGAAGATTTCGATCTTGAGATCGAAAAAGGCTCTTTTACGGCGCTTCTCGGTCATAACGGAAGCGGAAAGAGTACGCTTGCAAAGCTTTTTAACCTTATCCTTACACCGACGAAAGGCTCGCTCTATCTTTTCGGCGAAAAGATAGACGAAGAGAATATGACGGAGGACGATCTTTTCGACCTTCGCCGTCGTGTGGGAATGGTATTTCAAAACCCCGATAATCAGCTCGTTGCCACTATCGTGGAGGAGGATGTTGCGTTCGGACCCGAGAACCTAGGTGTTCCGCCCAAAGAGATACGCGAACGTGTCGATAGGGCGCTCGAACTTGTCGGAATGACAAAATTTGCTCGCCACAGCCCGCATCAACTTTCGGGCGGACAGAAGCAACGTGTTGCCATAGCGGGTATAATCGCTTGCGATCCCGAAATAGTCATATTCGATGAATCCACCGCGATGCTCGACCCGATAGGCAGAGCGGAGGTTTTGGAAACTATCCAAAAGCTCAACAAAGAGAACGGCACGACAGTCGTCCTAATAACTCATTACATGGAGGAAGCCGCAAAAGCGGACAGAGTCGTCGTTATCGATAGCGGCAAGAAGCTTTTGGACGGAACCCCCAAAGAAGTATTTTCTCAAACGAAGATATTACGCGGAGCAGGACTTGACGTTCCGCAGACGACGCTTTTGCTCCAAGAGCTTGCGGACGAGGGTTACGATCTTCCTCGCAATGCGCTCACGCCCGAGGAGGGCGCGTTTGCCTTGGCAAAAATTTTGGAGGAAAGGAAGAAGAATAAATGAATGCGGCTGAACTTAAAGGTGTATCGTATGTATACAGCAAAAACACGCCTTTTATGAAGGTAGCTGTGGATAACATAGACATTATCTTCGAAGAAAACAAGATAACGGGTCTTATCGGTCATACGGGAAGCGGTAAATCCACCGTGGCTCAGATGTTGAACGGACTTTTGCGTCCGACAGACGGCGACGTTGTTATACACGGCAAAAATATGTGGGCTGACCCGAAAAAGATAAAAGAATTTCGCTATATGACGGGTCTTGTTTTCCAGTACCCCGAATATCAGCTCTTTGAAGAAACGGTATATAAAGATATCGCTTTCGGACCGAAGAACATGGGTCTTTCGGAAGAGGAGATAGATGTTCGCGTGCGTGAAGCGGCTCGATTTGTAGGCATACCCGACGATATGCTCGAAAAATCTCCTTTCGATATTTCGGGCGGACAAAAACGCAGGGTAGCTATTGCGGGAGTTATGGCAATGCGTCCCAAAAACCTTGTGTTGGACGAACCTGCGGCAGGTCTCGATCCTCGCGGAAGAGACGAGATATTGAGCAAGATATGCGAATATCAAAAGCAAACAAGCTCCACCGTTATCATGATAAGCCACAGTATGGAGGATATGGCGCTTTATTGCGACAAGCTCGTCGTAATGAGCCATTCCAAGCCTATCATGACGGGAACGTGCGCTGAGGTATTTTCTCGCGCGGAAGAGATAGAAACGGCGGGTCTTGCCGTTCCGCAAGTTACTAAACTCATGCTGGAACTTGCGAAAAAAGGCTATGATGTAAATACATCTGTCTATACCGTTGAAGAAGCCAAAAAAGAGCTTTTGCGCGTACTCGGAGGTGAGAAAAAATGTTGAAGGATATAACTTTGGGACAATTTTTTCCCGGCAACTCCATACTTCATAAGCTTGATTCGAGAGTGAAGCTTATCGCTTGCATCGCTTATATAGTTGCGATATTTTTGTGCAGATCGGCGGTCTCATACGGCGTTATGATATTGATAACGACAGTGCTTTTGATAATGTCGAAGTTGCCGATAAAAACGGTGCTGAGAGGCGTAAGATCGATAATATTTATCATAATGTTTACGGCGGTGCTTAATATATTTTGGCACAGCGGAGAAACGGTACTTTTCAGCTTTTGGAAGATAACCGTATATCTCGAAGGTGTCATATCGGCAATATACATGGTACTTAGAATTTCCTGCTTGGTCGTTGGAACGAGCGTGATACTCACATATACGACCTCCCCGATATCGCTTACGGACGCGATAGAGCGTTTGCTCTCTCCGCTCCGCGTTATCAAAGTACCCGTGCATGAATTTGCCATGATGATGACGATAGCGCTCCGCTTTATTCCCACACTAATAGAAGAAACAGACAAGATAATGAACGCGCAGAAGGCTCGCGGCTCCGATTTCTCGACGGGTAGCATAGCTTCCAGAGCAAAGGCACTCGTACCTGTATTGGTCCCTCTTTTCATCTCCTCGTTCCGCCGCGCGGACGAGCTTGCCGTGGCGATGGAATGTCGTTGTTACCGCGGAGGAAAGGGCAGGACTCGTATGACCCAGCTCCATTGCGCACCGCGAGATATCATATTTTTGATATTTATAGCGGCAGTAATAGCGGCGATAGTGTTGATCAACAACTTCGCGCCGTTCTTTGTGGTATAAACTGATGAAATATCTTTTGAAAATTACTTATTGCGGCACGGCTTATTCGGGGTTCCAAATTCAGAATAATGCTAACACCGTTCAGGCGGAGCTTATGCGCGCCGCCGAAAGAATATTTACCGTTCCTTGCCTTGTAACGGGGTGTAGCAGGACCGACAGCGGTGTCCATGCTCTCGAATATCTTGCCACAGTTGAAGTTCCGCAGGGCGGCGCACGTATACCCGCGGAAAGATTGTCGAAAGCGCTTGCTTTTGCGCTTCCGAAGGATATATGTGTTATGGAATCGATGACGGTTGCGGACGATTTTTCAGTGCGCCGCGCCGTAAAAGGAAAAGAATATATGTACCTTTTATGGACTAAGCCGTATATGGATCCTTTTTTGTGCGACCGCGCATGGCATTACACAAGAAAACTCGATGTTGAAAAAATGAATCTTGCCGCGCAAAAGCTCGTTGGAACACATGATTTTGCCGCGTTCATGGCGAGCGGAAGTGATATCATCGATACCGTTCGCACCATATCGCGTTGCGAAGCGGTGCTTTCGGACGACGGCACGGTCCGCATATTTGTGGCGGCAGACGGATTCTTATATAATATGGTAAGGATAATCGTCGGCACGCTCGTTCAAGTGAGCGAGGGCAAGATATCGGTCGATGATATCGATGATATTATCGCATCCAAAGATCGTTCGCGCGCAGGTGTAACAGCGCCTGCGGACGGACTTTACCTTGAAAAAGTGTTTATTTAAATATGTATAAAGGAGGAGGGGACTTATGGCGCTTGGTATATTTTCTAAAATGAAGGAAAAGACCGAAACGATGTCTGTATATCTTCCTCGCGAGAGCGTATATTATGAAAGCCTTGCCGATGTATATCGTTTGGCTAAATACGCCATCATAGTGATATTGACCGTTTTTGTATCCTTTACGACTATCATGTGCCGCAAGGACTTGCGCGTGGAAAACTTCCGCTATCTGTTCAAATATATAGAAGTGGATCCTGCGTCAAGTTCGGCAAATTACAGGGATATATATTACAGCTCAGGTTCGACTTCTCATTTTGATTTTTACAAGGGCGACCTTGTTTTGGCAGGCGACGAAATGCTGAAGCTTTATAGCATTTCGGGAAAAAATATATTATATGAAGATATAGGCACGGAAAACGCGATATGCGATGCGGACGGCAAATATCTTATAACATATTATCCCGGCGAAAGCACTCTTGCCATATTCAATTCTTTTGCAAAGCTTTACGAGATAACTTTAGATCACCCGATAGTTTCCGTATCGGCGGGCGACGACGGAAGTTTTGCGGTCATCACGCGCGATAATGATTATCGCAGCGCGGTGTACGTCTATAACAGCACTTTTAAACACGTATATTCGCTCAAGAGCAACGAAAAATATGCCGCGAGCGCGGCTGTTTCTCCGAACGGAAAATATGTTTCCGTACTTTCATATTCGATAAATGACGGCGTTTATTCGCGCGAGCTTTCTGTTCGCAGTATATCGAAGGACAAAGAGATGCTCATTTGCTCGACCGACGGAAAGATACCCCTTAAAACGGGATTTTTTGATGAAGGGCAGCTTTTTGCGCTCTATTCGGACGGCATATCGTTCTACAACGCAAAATTCAAGGAAAATTCTGCCGTGTCATTCGATGCTCCGATACAGTTTTATCGTGTATTCGACGATCGTATCGTCGTTATTACGGGCGAGACAAAAGCCGGAGCTGTTTTGCACGTATATGACAGCGACGGAAAAGAAAAATTTACACAAAGTTTTCCTTTTACCGTTATAGATGTTCATATAGTTTATGATAAAATATATCTGTTGGCATCCGATTCGGTATATCGTATCGACGGCGGAGATACCTCAAAGGCGGATTTTTCGGGAAGCCCCAAGAAAATGTATGTTTTTGATGACGGCAATGTGATGATCTGCTTTTCCGATCACACGGCGCTTATAAACGATTCGGATTTTAAAAGCTGAATAAAATTATAAAGGGGGATAAAATATGTCTGCGATTTTGGACATTATTCTTATTGCGATAATCGTAATATTTGCTATTGCGGGAACGAAAAAAGGTTTTATACGTTCTGTTTCGGGCTTTGTCTCGCATTTTTTGTCATTCGTTCTTTCGCTGACCTTTTATAAAAGCTTTACCGTTTATATAAAGAAGATACCGTTCATTGCCAATATGATAACGGAGGGCATAGAGATGCCGACCTTCGAGGACGGCGGCTTTATGCAGAAGATAAAGCTTATCTTAACTCACTTTATCTTGCCCGATGACATTTCCGACTCCGTTTCGGGTGCCGCAGAGAGCGGCATAGACATGGGCAATATCACCGTCATATCGGACGAAGTATGCAATAACCTTATTGCGGAGATGTTGGCGGCGATCATATCGTTCATAGTGCTTTTGATAGCCCTTATCATTATCTTTAAGCTCGTTTTTCTCATACTCGATAAGATAGCTCTTTTCCCCGTGATAAAACAGGCAAACGGAGTGTTGGGCTGTATTTTCGGTCTGCTCAACGGTATGTTTTGGGTATGGATAGCGGCGAATATCTTCGGCAATATCCTTTTTCCGATATTGAATGCACAGTGGCCCGAAGTATTTATGAGTGAGATGCTGAATTCGTTGGTATACAGATTATGCACCAACTCAAATCCCATGACTTATATATATCTTCTTTTGCAGAAGATAACGGGATGATATAAAAATAATATGCCGTACGGCGGCGCGGTATACCGACACAAGATATTTGCCGCCGAGAAGGAATTTTTTACATGATGCAACTATGTTCAAAATGCCATAAGCGTATGGCAGTGGTATTCGTTACCAAAATTGAAAACGGCGAAAGCAAAAACGAAGGTCTTTGCCTCAAATGCGCCAGAGAGATGGGTATCCCGCAGGTTGACAGTATACTTTCCGGCATGGGTGTTTCAAGCGATGACCTTGACAATATGGAGGACGAATTGAGCGGAATGTTATCGCAATTCGGCGATGTCGCGAATGATAACGGTGATGACGGAGACTCCGACGACGATGACAACGCTTCGCGCACACCGTCCCTCGATCTTTCGAAAATATTCGGTTCTTTGCCCTTTGCAAACAATAAAGCAAGCTCCGATGACAACGTTCCCGCAATGAACGATGGCGACGAAGCGAAAGCTCCTTCCAAAGAAAAGAACAAAGACAAAAAGAAAAAAGAAAAAGAACGCCGCTATCTTTCCATGTATTGCCGCAATCTTACCGCTTTGGCAAAAGAGGGCAAGCTCGACGACGTTATCGGAAGAGAGCGCGAGACCGCGCGCATGATGCAGATACTTTCGCGCAGACAGAAAAACAACCCTTGCCTCATAGGCGAGCCGGGTGTCGGCAAGACAGCCATAGCGGAAGCTTTGGCGCAGAAGATAGCCGCAGGCGATGTTCCGTTCAAACTTCGCGATAAAGAGGTGTATTTGGTAGACCTTACATCTCTCGTTGCGGGAACGCAGTTCCGCGGTCAGTTTGAAAGTCGCATGAAAGGGCTTATCGACGAGGTACGCGCCCTCGGCAACATAATCCTCGTTATCGACGAGGTACACAGCATAGTCGGTGTCGGCGATTCCGAAGGAAGCATGAACGCAGCCAATATCTTGAAGCCCGCGCTTTCTCGCGGCGAGATACAGCTTATCGGCGCGACTACGCTCAACGAATACCGCAAATATATCGAAAAAGATTCCGCTCTCGAACGTCGTTTCCAACCTATCATGGTAGAGGAACCGTCTATCGCGGAAACGAAAAAGATATTGGGTGGTATAAAAAAATATTACGAAACATATCATAAGATAAATATTTCCGACGCGGTGATATCTCGTGCGGTAGAGCTTTCCGAAAGATATATCACGGACAGATTTTTGCCCGACAAGGCTATCGACCTTCTTGACGAGGCGGCGGCTTATGTTGCTATGCATTCTCCCATTGTAAACCGCGTTGCCGTTGTCGAAAAAGAGCTTGAAGAGCTTAAAAATCAGATTGCGGAGCTTGAGGAGAATCCCGTTCCCGATGACGCGGACGAACAGCGCAAGAACGAACATTACGAGCTTGTCGCTTCCATAAAAGCAAATCAGCTCAAAGATGAAGCGGAATACGAAAAGCTCAAAGATGAGCTTTCCACCATAGAGCTTACTGTGGATTCTCTCGCGAGAGTCATAGAGATATGGACGGGTGTTCCCGCAGGAACGATAAACGCAAACGAATTTGAAAAGCTCAACACGCTTTCGGATTCGCTCAAGAGCAGGATAAAAGGTCAAGATGAAGCCGTTGATGCCGTTGTTCGCGCCATCAAGCGCAACCGCGCGGGCGTTTCGTACAAGCGCAAGCCTGCTTCCTTCATATTCGCGGGACCGACGGGTGTCGGCAAGACGGAGCTTGTAAAAGTGCTTGCAACAGAGCTTTTCAGCACGCCCGATGCGCTCATTCGCCTCGATATGTCCGAGTTTATGGAGAAACATTCCGTTTCTCGTATGATAGGTTCTCCTCCCGGATATGTAGGATATGACGATGCTGGTCAGCTCACGGAGAAGATACGTCGCAAGCCTTATTCCGTCGTTCTTTTCGACGAGATAGAAAAGGCTCACCCCGATGTACTTAATATCCTCCTCCAGATACTTGACGATGGCAAGGTTACGGATTCTCACGGCAAAGAAGTTGATTTCTCCAGCAGTATCATCGTTATGACGACGAATGCGGGCGCGAGCATGGCGACGAATACTCCCGGTTTCGGTATGAGCGAAAAGAGCATCGCCGAAAATCGCACGGAGCGTGCGCTTGCCGAGTTCCTCCGTCCCGAATTTTTGAATCGTATCGACGAGATAATCACATTCCGTCAGCTCGATAAAGAAGACTTCCGCAGAATTGCCGAAAACATGATAGACGATTTGAGAAAGGCTCTTTCCGAAAAAGGAATCGCCGTTTCTTGTACGGACAGCGCCCTTGCGCTCATAGCCGACAAGTCGTTTTCCACGAAGTACGGCGCGCGTAATATGCGCCGCTTCATCAGCCGCAACGTGGAAGATATCGCCGCGGAAAAGATAATATCCGCATACGATAAAGATGTCAAAGAGATAGTTATCGATGCCAACGGTGAAGATATCACAGTTGATATTAAATAAACGATATGAAAGGGTGTGCCACTGCACACCCTTTCTGTTTCTTGTGATAATGAAGCAAGAATATCATGCTATAAAATACAAAAAACGACAGAGAAACAGCTTCTGTCGTTTTTTGTATTTTTATGTCATCGGAGCATTATTTCGGAACGAGCGCATAGCCGATGTTACGCCTTGCTTTTATTTGCACGTTTGCGCCGACGGAGTTCAATCGCTTGCGAAGATAAGAGATGTATACCCAAACGATACCTATTTTTTCGGGATCTGTCTGTCCCCATATCTTGTTGAATATGTCTTCCGTTGAAACGTACAATCCGCGATTGAGTATGAGAAGTTCCATTATCTTGTATTCTATCCTTGGCAAGACGAAATGCTTTTCGCTTCCGAAAAGTTCGTAATTGCGAAGATTGAGCTTGATATTGCCGTAGCTTATCAGATCGTCGGCGATATTATCCTTTTGGCTAAGAAAAATTTTGACGTGCAAAATAAATTCGCCCATGGTAAACGGTTTTTTTATGTAGTTGTAACCATTTTCTTTTATCGCTTTGAGGATATCATCGTCTGTATTTCTCGGCAATATAAATATTATAGGTACATCGCTTCCAAGTTCGGAAAGTTTTTGACGAACGGATAGACCGTCTATCTTCGGCATTGAAAGGTTTAATATTATACAATCGTAATTTTCCGCTTTTGCAAAATCGAGTAAAGCTTCTCCGTCGTGCGCGACGTCGATAACGTGATTATTACATTTGAATATATTTATAAAAGCTTTTGATGTTATAGATTCACTTTCACCATATAAAAATTTCATAACTACCTTGCTCCTGTTTGATTTAATGATAGTATAACACATAATTGTGAATAAAGTCTTAAAAAACAGAAAAAATATTGTTTTTTTACAAAGTTTTTTATTAAAATTGCAATTCCTAATGTAAAAGGGGATTGATTTTTTAGTGCAAATTGTTTATACTTGTTACATAATATGCTTTTGAATATTTATTGCGAAAGGAAAATTTTTATGAAAAAGATCATCTCTGTAATTACGGCACTTGCTGTCTGTGCTTCCGTTTCGGCTTGCGCCGGCGGTCAAAACGATACGACCGAGGCGTCCCGAGACACGCTCGGAACGACCGCGGATATCTCCACGACCGAAAGCTCCTCTAACACGGATATCACGACCTCACCCATTCAAGATGTCGAGGTAAAATCTGTCGATAACGACGTTGTGGCTCTTGAAGTCGGCAAATACGCAACGATAATGTATAACCCCGCATACTGCGACGTAAGGGCGACAGTCGAATCAGGCGTAGGCTCTCGTGAAAGCGTAACCGTTAATATCGAGATGAAAGAAGGATATATCTTTGACGGTTGGTCAAGTAAAGATGCCATTTCCAACGGTGGAAAGAGCGCTTCCAAAAGTATGGAATATAAAGTTTCCCTTTCCAAAGAAACTACTTTGTGGGCGAATTACAGCGCCAATATCGTATATCATGCGAACGGCGGAACAGTGAAAAAAGACGGTTCTGATACATACACTCAAAAGGCGTCTGTTGTTTGGTATAAATGCCCCAACACGCTTACCGCCGAAGATAATTTTGTGAATGAGGGCTATACGCTCGTGGAATACAACACAAAAGCCGATGGCACGGGAACGGCGATAAGCCTCGGTTCTCGCGTTGCAATGCACGACCGTCCGAGCGTTGAGCTTTATTGCATTTGGGAAAAACAGAACAGTGCTTCAGATTTTGAATACAGAGCCGAATCCAAAGGACTCTATATTACCAAATATAAAGGAAGCGACAAAAATGTAGTCATTCCCAATACGATAGACGGCAAGACTGTCATCGGTATCGCCGAAAAAGCTTTCAACGGCTCTTCCGTGGAACGCGTTGTCCTTACCAAAAATATAACTAACGTGGATAGCGGTGCTTTCACAAATTGCAGAGCTCTTAAAACTTTTGTTATGTTCGATTCGCTCGTAAACATTTCCGACAGGAGCTTCAGCGGCACGAATATAGAAAATCTTCGCATAAATGCCGTTTTGGGGCTTTATAAGAGCTGGACGACATCGTTTGCCAACGTCAAACTCGACAGACTTCTTTGGGCGCAGAACAGCGGCAAAGATATAATGACCATATACGGCGGCTCAGGCTCATACTACGGCTTTGATTGCAGTATCATAGACGAAGCTTTTGACGGCAGATATGAGATAGTAAACCTCGGCAGTAACGCCAGCGTTACGGCGGCATTCTATTTTGAATATCTCGAAAAGATAATGGGCGAGGGAGATATTGCTTTGTGGGCGCCCGAAGCGGGCAATTATATGCTCGGCGAAGCTTCGTTCTCCTCCAGATTATGGGAGTTCAACGGCGGTCATTACGATATCTTGCGTAATATCGATATCTCAAATTATAACAGCGTCTTCAGTACATATTCCACATATGCAAGCTCACATTCGGGAAATCAGCAGTCGTTTGAAGCTTTTTCCACGGGTACAGATATGTATGGCGACAGCGCTTCTTCGGGCGAACACAAGGAAAGATATAACTCATATAGTTTTTCAAGATACATCTCGTTTTTGAACGGCAGCAGTACGGACCATCTTTCCGATATAATGAAGAATATGAGTGCAAACGGTGTTAAGATACTCTACACTTGGCCCGCGATGGATAAAGAGGGCAGTTTCGAGAGCGATGAGATGATGAAAGAATACGAAAATGCGCTCAAAAAAGCGTTCCCGAACCTTGAGATCATCTCCGAATACAAAGATTGCCTCATCGACCATGAATATATGCTCGATTCCGAATGGCACTTGGTACTTGACGGCGCGAAGATACGCACACAGAGCGTAGTTGAATTTTTGAACACTTATTTTGAAAAAGAGGGTTGATCATGTTTTCGGATGCGACGATAATCTTAACTTTGATACTTTCGGCGATATCCGTTGCACTTTGCGTGGCGGAATATCTCATAGGCAAGGCACGCGCGATATTTCTTTTACTTGACGCGGTGTTCGTTACCGTGGCGAGCCTTGCGATAATATATAAAGGTGGCGCGCTTTGCGATGCGCTCTTGCTGGTTTGCATAACATTGGTATGCAGATTGTTTTTCGAGATAAAGATGGGGAGGAAAGATAAATGACGTTTAATTCTTGGCAATTTCTTGTATTTTTCCCGATAACGCTATTGCTCTATTTCTTGCTTCCCAAAAAGCTGTCGCGCATAAGCTTGCTCATAATGAGCTGTATATTCTACCTTGCTTGGGATATAAAGCTTATCGTGTTGATACTTTTTACAACGGCTGTCTCATACTTCAGCGCATTGATAATAGAGAAGAGCCAAAAGCAAACGGTCAAACGACTTTGCATAGTGGTAACGCTCGTTTCCTGTCTTGGCGTTCTGTTCTTCTTTAAGTATTACAACTTCCTTGCGGAATCGTTCGGTTGGGCGCTCGGCAAAGCGACGGGCGGCACATTCGACTTTACGCTCGATCTCATATTGCCTGTGGGCATATCTTTCTACACGTTCCAAACGCTTTCCTATGCGATAGATGTTTACCGTGGCGATGAAAAAGCGGAACATGATTTTCTGCTCTTTGCTCTTTATGTAACATTCTTCCCTCAGCTCGTTGCGGGACCTATCGAACGTCCCGGAAACCTTTTGCCCCAGCTTAGCGAAAAGAACAAGCTCACATCGGATAATGCGCGCGCGGGTCTTTGCAAGATGGCGGTAGGCTTCTTTAAAAAGATTGTCGTTGCCGATCTTTTGGCTGAATACGTAAATGTTGTTTACAACGACGCGGCAAACGCGACAGGTCCCGCGATAGTTATCGCGACGGTTTTCTTCGCATTCCAGATATACTGCGACTTTTCGGGATATACCGATATCGCAATAGGTTGCGCGAGAGTTATGGGCATAACTCTTATGAAAAACTTTGACAGACCCTATGCCGCCCGTTCCGTAAAGGATTTTTGGGCAAGATGGCATATAAGCCTTTCCACTTGGTTCCGCGATTATCTCTATTTCCCGCTCGGCGGCAGTCGTTGCTCTAAACCGCGCCATATGTTCAATCTTTTCATGGTATTTTTGGTAAGCGGACTTTGGCACGGCGCAAACTGGACTTTTGTGATCTGGGGTCTTATTCATGCGGCTTATCGAATAGTCGGAGAGCTTACGCTCAAAAGTAGAAGATCCCTTTGGGAAAAGCTTCACATAAACACAAAGAGCCTTTGGTTCAGAGCGGGTCAGAGAGTGATAACGTTCATACTAGTTTGCTTCTCCTGGATATTCTTCCGTGCCAACAGCCTTTCCGATATAGCCAAGTTGCTTTCCAACCTGGTCATCGGTTGGGGCGGCATAAGCGAAGCACTTTCGTCCATGGGCTTGGGCATCACGGCAATACTTGTTGCGATATTGAGTGTGATAATAATGGCACAGCTTGATGTTTTGACTAACAAGAACGAAGCTAACGGCAGTATCTGCACCAAAACAAGCACTGTTTGGCTCGTTTGGGCGGTGGCTTTTGCTTGGATAATGCTTCTTTCCGTTGGCGGAGCAAGCACATTCATCTATTTTCAATTTTAAGGAGGAACGAATATGAAAAAATCTTGGATAAGCTTTATTTGCATCCTCCTTTGCGTGCTTTTACCGTTTGCGATGATCGCGTCGATAATATTCGGCTTTGCTCCGCAGTTCGGAAAAACATTTTTGGGCGAGCTTTCGAAAAAAGTCGAAAGACTTGATTCGATAGACGAGCCGAAAGTGATAGTTGTCGGCGGAAGCAGTGTGCCTTTCGGCGTTGACACCAAGCTTTTGGAAGAGATGCTCGGTATGCCGTGTGTAAACTTCGGTCTTTATGCGACTCTCGGCACAAAGATGATGCTCGACATCTCTCGCGATGCGATAAACGAAGGGGACATAATAATCCTCGCGCCCGAGACAGACGCGCAGACATACTCTCTCTATTTCAACGCGGAAGCCGCTTGGCAGGCTTGCGACAGTGATATGTCGATCCTTACAAGGATAGGCTCCGATAATTACGGAGATATGCTCGGCGGTGCTTGGCGCTATGCCGTGCAGAAAGTAAAATATTTCTTTACAGATGTAGAACTTTCTCCCGAAGGTGTATATAATATCGCATCGTTTGACGAATACTGCGATATCGTATACCCCAGATCATATAACATCATGCCGCTCGGATACGACAGCAGTATGGTCATAGAATTTTCCGAGGACAATATAAGCGACGACTTTGTTGATTACGTAAATGAATACGTTGAATTTGCAAAGAGCAAAGGCGCAAGAGTGCTTTTCTCCTTCTCTCCGATGAACGAGGACGCGATATCGGAGGACGTTACGCTTGAAAATATCAGATCGTTCAAGGAATATATAGACAGCGCATTTGATGCGGAACTTATAAGCGATCCCAATGATTATATATATTTGAGCGGATATTTTTACGACAGTAACTTCCATTTGAACGATGACGGCGCGACGATGCATACCGCAAACCTCGCGGCTGATATAGCGAAAGCTCTCGGCAAAGAACTTCTTATCGACGTCGATATCCCCGACGCGCCGCAGGTACCCGAAACGGACGACGGCAATGACGATCTCGGATACGACGAAAACGAAGTGTACTTCGAATTTTCCGAGGTCATTCGCTCGGGCGAAGTCATAGGCTATAATATCAGCGGACTTTCTTTGCTCGGCAAAGATCAGAGCGTGCTGACAACGCCGACGGCATATAACGGAAAACGCATATACGCAGTTGATACGGGTGCCTTTGACGGCGGAAATGTTAAAGAGATATACATAAGCGAACGCATCTCCACGATAAACGACGGTGCTTTCTTCGGCGCTTCGAACCTTGAAAAAGTGCATATCATGGCGGCGGATCCGAACGATACGACGGTAAATAACGTATCTATGGGTCTTTGCGAGGGTATGGCACAGGGCGCAAGATTCTATGTCGCAAAGGATTCTTATGACGACTTTATCTCCAACTACTTTTGGGGTCCGTATGCGGATAAGATAGTGAAAGAATAAGACAGATAACGCTCGGTATTTCGCCGAGCGTTATCGACTTTTTGCCGATTTGTTAAAAAATTATTCAAAAACTTACTATAAAAGCTTCGATAGATATTGAAAAAATCACGGAAAAATGGTAGAATACTGTCATTACAGTACGGAAAGAAGGTTTCTTAATTGAACAAAATTCTTGAAAAAAGAGTGCTTACGCCCAATGTTGTGCTTATGAAGGTAGACGCACCCCGCATCGCAAAGAAAGCGGAGCCCGGTCAGTTCGTCATGATAATGCCCAACGAAAAGAGTGAGCGTATTCCTCTTACCATTGCGGATTATGACAGAGCTGAGGGCAGCGTAACGGTTATTTTCCAAACAGTAGGCGCTACTACTATGGCTATGGGCGAGATGAATGTGGGAGAAGAACTTTTTGCTTTCACGGGTCCTCTCGGCAAGCCTTCACATACGGACGGCATAAAAAAAGTTGCTGTGATCGGCGGCGGTCTCGGCTGTGCGATCGCATATCCTCAAGCCAAAAAGCTTCATGAACTCGGAGCCGAAGTCGATATGATCGCGGGCTTCCGCAACAAAGATATCGTTATCCTCGAAGATGAGATGAAGAATGCTTCCACACGTCTTTTCATCATGACAGATGACGGTTCCAACGGCAACAAGGGCTTTGTTACAAACAAGCTCGAAGAGCTTCTCGAAGCGGGAGAAAAATATGACGAAGTTATCGCCATCGGCCCCCTTATGATGATGAAATTCGTTTGCAAACTCACCGAAAAATACGGTGTCAAGACCATCGTGAGCATGAACCCCATTATGATAGACGGAACGGGTATGTGCGGCGGTTGCCGTCTTACAGTCGGCGGCGAAACGAAGTTCGCTTGCGTTGACGGTCCCGATTTCGACGGTCATCTCGTTGATTTCGACGAGATAATCCTTCGCTCTGGCATGTACCGCGCGGAGGAAGCGAAAGCTCGCGATGAGCATTGCAACCTTATGAAAATGAAAGTGAAAGGGGAATAAGACCATGGCAGATATGTCTCCCGTAAAGCATCCGATGCCCGAACAGGCACCCGATGTGAGAAATAAAAATTTCGAGGAGGTAGCCCTCGGCTATACAGAGGAGATGGCTGTTGCAGAAGCGAAAAGATGCCTTAACTGCAAAAAGCCTTTGTGCGTGCAGGGTTGCCCCGTAAACGTCAAGATCCCCGAATTTATCGCGCTCGTTGCGGAGGGAAAATTTGACGAAGCATATTACAAAATAAGAGAAACAAGCTCTTTGCCCGCCGTATGCGGTCGTGTTTGCCCGCAGGAGCGTCAGTGCGAGAGCAAATGTATCCGCGGTATAAAAGGCGAACCCGTTGCCATCGGCAGATTGGAACGCTTCTGCGCGGATTACCACATGGCTCACGGAAAAGAACAGGAAGTTAAGATAGAGAAGAACGGTCATAAAGTTGCCGTTGTCGGCGCGGGTCCCGCAGGACTTACTTGCGCGGGAGACCTTGCAAGACTCGGTTATGATGTTACCGTTTTCGAAGCATTCCATGTTGCGGGCGGCGTTCTTATGTACGGTATTCCCGAATTTCGTTTGCCGAAGGATATCGTTCGCCGCGAGATAGAAAATCTTAAAAATCTCGGCGTTACTATCGAAACAAACACCGTAGTCGGTCAGGCTGTTGCCGTTGACGAACTTTTGAGCGAAGAAGGCTTCGAAGCCGTATTTATCGGTACGGGCGCGGGCTTGCCTTCATTCATGAAGATACCGGGCGAAGGACTTATCGGTGTTTATTCCGCAAACGAATTTCTTACGAGAATAAACCTTATGAAAGCGTACCTCGACGATTATGCAACGCCCATCAAGAAGCACTCTAAAGTTGCTATCGTAGGCGGAGGCAATGTTGCGATAGACGCGGCAAGATGCGCGAAGAGACTCGGCGCGGAAGTATACATAGTTTATCGCCGCGGCAGAGAAGAACTTCCCGCAAGAGCGGAAGAGATACATCATGCAGAGGAAGAGGGAATCATCTTCAAGCTCCTTTGCAACCCCAAAGAGATAATCGGCGACGAGAACGGCAACGTTACCGCTATGAAATGCGTGGAGATGGAACTTGGCGAACCCGATGCCTCGGGCAGACGCAAACCCATTGAAAAAGCAAACTCCGAGTTCATGCTCGAAGTTGACAGCGTTATCATGGCGCTCGGAACATCACCTAACCCGCTCATCAAGAATACGACAGAGGGCTTGGATGTGAACGCTCGCGGTTGCATCGTTGCGGACGAAGTAGGCAAAACATCAAAAGACGGTGTTTATGCCGGCGGCGATGCCGTAACAGGCGCGGCGACCGTTATCCTTGCGATGGGCGCGGGCAAACATGCCGCTGCGGCTATCGACGATTACATCAAAAACAAATGATATGCAATGGAACGGAGGTACGATATGGAGCCGAAGGATTATATCGTCGTTAAGATAGAGGGCGAATATGCTTATCTGCGCGAGATCGGCGCAAACGACAAAGAAGATGTTTTCATAGCGCTCGCACTGCTTCCCGCAGGTGCGGATATCGGAACTAAACTTCATTGTGAATTTTTCCAATATACGATGATCGAATAAACACAAACATCGCGAAATTGAACCATACCGATCTTATGCGGCGGTTCGATATCGCGATGTTTTTTATTGGGGCGCAAACAGTTTTTTACTTTTACGATGTTGACTATATCGCAAAAATGAAGTATAATAAAGTGATATATTATGTTCAAAAGGAATTTGTTTATGGAAGATAAAAAGACTGTTTCCGAATATATGGAAGCGCTGAAAAATATGAACGCAGGGGAAGACCTTTCCGCTTGCGTGGTTACATACGGTTGCCAGCAGAACGAAGCCGACTCCGAAAGGATAGCGGGTATGCTTCACGAAAGCGGCTATAACATCGTAAAAGAGCCTGCTCTTGCCGATGTCATAATCGTAAATACCTGCGCCGTACGCGAACACGCGGAAGAACGCGCTCTTTCTATAACGGGCGGTTACAAGCATTTGAAAAATGCGCGCCCTGATCTCAAAATAGGCGTTTGCGGCTGTATGGTATCCAAGAGCGATATGAGCGAAAAGATAAAGAAAAGCTATCCCTATATAGATTTCGTGTTCGGCACGGAAAAGCTCGCTCATCTGCCCGAGATACTTTACCGTTCTTATGAAAAGAAAAAGAGGATATTCGTCCCCAATGACGGCGAGACGGAGATTGCGGAAGGTTTGCCTGTTATTCGCGAGAGCAATTTCCGCGCTTGGGTCAGCATTATGTACGGTTGCAATAACTTCTGCACATATTGCATAGTGCCTTATGTTCGCGGCAGAGAACGCAGCCGTCGCCCCGAAAAGATAATAGAAGAAGTTCGCGAGCTTGCGCAGAGCGGTTGCAAGGAGATAACGCTCCTCGGTCAGAACGTAAACTCTTACGGCAAGGAATTTGGCGGCGAATGTAATTTTGCAACGCTCCTTTCCCGCATCTGCGAGATAGAGGGCGATTTCACGGTGCGTTTCATGACGAGCCACCCGAAAGATGCTTCGCGCGAGTTGATAGACGTTATGGCGTCGAACCCCAAGATAGCAAAGCATTTTCATTTGCCCGTTCAGTCTGGCAGCGACCGTCTGCTCAAAGAGATGAACCGCCATTATAACAGGGAAGCGTATCTTGCACTCGTTGATTATATGCGCGAAAAGATGCCCGATATAGCTATCTCCACGGACATAATCGTGGGATTCCCCGGCGAAACGGAGGAGGATTTCAACGATACTCTCGATCTTATTAAGAGAGTAAGATACGATATGATATTCTCGTTCATCTATTCCTCCAGAACAGGCACTCCCGCGGCTAAGCTCGAACAGGTACCCGACGAAGTCAAGACGGAAAGAATGAGCCGCCTTTTGGCTCTTCAGAACGAGCTTTTGGCGGAAAAGAACGAATCCTATGTAGGCAAGACGCTTCGCGTTCTTGTTGAGGGACCGAGCAAGACGAACGGTGCCAAAATGTCCGCAAGAACAGAGGGCAACAGGATCGTTTTGTTCGACGGAGACGAGAGCCTCACAGGCAAATTTGCAGACCTCAAGATAACAAGCTCTTCACCCTTTGCTCTTATGGGCGAGATAGAAGCTTAAAAGACCTTATTTAAAAAATCGAAACGGAGAAATGACCATGACACCGATGATGCAACAATATCTTGATATAAAGGATAAGTACAAGGAATATATCCTCATGTACCGCATCGGGGATTTTTACGAAATGTTTTTCGACGACGCAAAGACCGCCTCGGGAGAACTCGACCTTGTGCTTACGGGTAGAGATTGCGGCGAGGAGGAGCGCGCGCCGATGTGCGGCATACCTTACCACGCGGTAGAGGGATATATAGGCAGACTTGTCGGCAAGGGCTATAAAGTTGCCATATGCGAACAGTTGGAAGACCCTTCGCTGGCAAAAGGACTTGTAAAGCGCGACGTTACACGAATGATAACGCCCGGAACGCTGATAGAGTCGTCTTTGCTCGATGAAAAGAAGAATAACTATATCTGCGGCATATGTTATACCGAGGAGGAGATAGGCGTGTCTTTTGCGGATATCTCCACGGGTCAGATCTCCGTAACCGCTTTCTCGGGCGACGATATGCTTTCGAAGACCATGACGGAGATAGGCGTTTATTCCCCTCGCGAAGTCGTTCTCAACGTTCCCGCCGCGGAGATAGACGGCATGGAAAGATTTTTGCGAGAAAAGCTTTCCGCCGTTATAAACGACAAATGCCCCGAACGTTTTGCGCCCGATCACGCGATAAAGAGCGTGGTCAACCGCTTTGATTCCATTCCCGAAGAATTTGAGGACCCTGATTCTGCGGCGCTCCTTTCCGTAGGCGGACTTTTGTATTATGTTTCCGAAACGCAAAAGAACAATATGGAAGGTCTCAAGACGCTCAATTTTTACCGCAACGGCGAATATCTTGAGATAGATCAAAGCACTCGCCGCAACCTTGAACTTTGCGAGACGATGCGCTCGAAAGAGAAAAAAGGTACGCTTCTTTGGGTGCTTGACAAAACGAGGACTGCGGCAGGAGCAAGACTGTTGAGGAAATACATTGCTTTTCCGCTCAAAAATCCTTATTATATCAATAAGCGCCAAGCGGCGGTCGCGGAACTTTACGAGCGCGTGGTCGATGCGGGAGAACTCGCGGAAGCGCTCCATGGTGTGCTTGACCTTGAAAGACTTATTACAAGAATAGTTTACGGAACGGCAAACAGCCGCGATCTTGTCGCGGTGAAGCAAACGGCGGAAAGACTTCCCGAGATAAAAAGGATAATAGCCTCTTTTGAAAGCGAAGAGATATCTTCGGTATACGAGGAGCTTGATACGCTTGAAGATATCTATTCGCTCATAAGCTCCGCGATAGTGGACGAGCCGCCATTCTCTATAAGAGAAGCGGGCTTTATCCGCGACGGTTTCAATTCAGATGTTGACTATCTTCGCTCCATCGTATCCGACAGCAACGGCTGGATAACCAGGATAGAGGAAGAGGAACGAAACGCAACGGGCATAAAAAACCTTAAGGTGGGATATAATCGCGTTTTCGGATATTACATAGAAGTATCGAAATCCAATATCGCGAGCGTTCCCGAACGCTTTATAAGAAAGCAGACGCTTGCAAACTGCGAACGCTATATAACGGAAGAATTAAAGCAGATGGAATCTCAAGTATTGGGAGCATCGGAAAAGCTTGCTTCGCTTGAATACAGCCTTTTCTGCGATATACGCGAAAAGATATCGTCCAACGTCCATAGGATACAGAAAACGGCATTCTCGCTCGCAAAACTCGATGTTTATCAATCGTTGGCTGAGGTCGCGAGAAAAAATTCTTATACTCGTCCCGAAGTAGGATACGGCGATGTCCTTTATATCAAAGACGGTAGACATCCCGTTGTGGAGCAATACGCAAAAGACGCATACTTTATGCCAAACGACACGAATCTCGACGGCGCGGCAAATAAGTTCATGCTTATAACAGGTCCGAATATGGCGGGTAAATCCACATATATGCGCCAAGTCGCGCTTATAACCGTTATGGCTCAGATAGGCTCTTTTGTACCCGCAAGAGAAGCTCGTATATCCGTAATAGACAAGATATTCACGCGCGTCGGCGCTTCCGATGACCTTGCTATGGGTCAATCTACGTTCATGCTCGAAATGAGCGAAGTGGCGTATATCTTGCATAATGCGACAAAAAACAGCCTCATCATCTATGATGAGATAGGCAGAGGAACAAGCACGTTCGACGGTCTTGCGATAGCACGCGCCGTTGCCGAATATACGCTCAAAAAAGTAGGCGCAAAAACGCTTTTTGCAACACATTACCATGAGCTTACGACCATGGAGAACGAAGAAAAGGGCGTTGTAAACTACAATATAGCCGCGAAAAAGAAAAACGACGATATAATCTTTTTGCGTAAGATAGTTAAAGGTGCCGCTGACGACAGTTACGGTATAGAGGTAGCGAAGCTTGCGGGCGTACCCAACGAAGTAGTCAAGAACGCAAAAAAAATACTTGCGGACCTTGTGGCAGGCGCGCCCGTATCGCGTGATAGCGCGAAGGCGAAATCGTATGTGCCGGAGGATGATATCATCACGTTCGACAATATGAACGAAAAAGAAGCTTGCGACAGACTGCGCGCCGTAGATATAAATACGCTTACGCCGCTTGAAGCGTTGAACCTTATATTTGAACTGAAAAAAGAGCTGGATTGATATGGGAATAATAAATGTTTTGGATACGTCCGTAGCGAACCTTATCGCCGCGGGCGAAGTCGTGGAAAGACCTGCCTCCGCTATAAAAGAGATGGTCGAAAACTCCATAGACGCAGGCGCAACGGAGGTTACCGCGGAGATAAAGAACGGCGGTATCTCGTTTTTGCGCGTTTCGGACAACGGCTTCGGCATGACGCGCGAAGACGCGATGCTCTGCTTGCGCCGCCATGCCACGAGCAAGATAAAAAACGCGAACGATCTTTATTCTATAATGACTCTCGGCTTCCGCGGTGAAGCGCTCGCTGCCATATCCGCTGTTACGGAGATGCGTATCATGACGGCAAAAAAGGGCGAAGAGCTGGGTACGCTCATTATGGCGAGCTACGGCTCTCTCCGCGATGTAGCGGACAGCGGTTGTCCCGTCGGCACGACGATAATATGCGAATCCATGTTTGCGCACACCCCCGCAAGGCTTAAATTTATGAAATCCAATGCGAGCGAAACGGCTTATGTCGCTTCCGTCATGGAAAAGATGGCCATATCGCACCCGAACATCGCGATAAAATTTATAGTTGACGGCAAACTTCGCTTTGTTACGAACGGAGACGGAAAACTTAAAAATGCGATGTATTCCGTTTTCGGAGCCGTCGCGACAAAAATGACGGAGGTAGATGCTTCTCACAGCGGTGTAAAAGTAAAGGGATATATCTCCTCGCCCGACAATGTTCGCGGCAACCGCTCAATGCAACATTTCTTCATAAATTCGCGTTCGGTAAAAAATAAAACGCTTACCGCCGCATTGGAACAGGCTTATCGCTCCTATATTCCGCACGAGAAGTTCCCGTCTTGCGTTTTGGATATATCGCTCAACTGCTCTTTGGTGGACGTAAATATACACCCCTCCAAGTTGGAAGTTAAATTTTCCGATGAAAAAGCGGTATTCGATGCGGTATATTATGCCGCGAGAGGTGCTTTGGAATCGTCATTGCCGCGCCCTGCGCTTCAAACGCTCAAAGAAGAGAGCGAAAAGCTGACGGAAGAAAAGTTAAAAGTCCTCTCTCCGTTCGTTCCGAAGGGTGAAGACAAAAAGCTTGAAATGGTCAAACTTTCGGAAACGATAGAGAAGCAAACGGAACCCGAAAAAGAAGAAATAAAGCTCCCTCAAACGGAAAAAGCCCCCGAAGTCAAAACCGAATCTCCCAAACTTGATATAGCGGAGATACCGCGCTTTAAACTCGATATAAACGCGGACGACTCCATCGTGACGCCGCGAAAGGCTCAGGCAAAAGAGGATACTCTAGATGCTTCATATTATGACGTCGGCAAGCGCACTCAAGTAAGGGCAAACACAGGATTTCTCGATGAAAAGACGGCGCAAGCGCTAATGCGCGAAAGCGAGGAAAGAAAAAGCGAGAAAACTCCGTCTCTTTGCGAACAGACAGAGCCTTCGTTGCCGAATATAGCCGCAAAAGATGCGAATATCCCCGGAAAAGCGGCGAGACCGATACCCGAATATACCATCGTCGGAGAACTTTACGCAAGCTATGTTATAATGCAGCTTGAGGACAAGATATTGATAGTCGATAAACACGCGGCACACGAGCGGATAAATTTCGAGATATTGCGAGCGGGACTTGAAAAAGCGGAGCTTGATGTTCAGATGCTCATCTCCCCCGAAACCGTGCTGCTTTCAAACGAAGAGGCGGCGAGCGCCTCCGAATTTGAACACGAGATATGTTCGAGCGGCTTTGAATTTGAGATAAAGGACGGCAAAACGGCGCTTTTGTACGGCATACCGTCGGGATACGAGATAGGACAAGCAAAAACGCTCTTTACCACGCTGGTAACTTCGCTTTGCGAACATGGCGGAAACATAGAATTACAGCGCAAGAGCATCTTTGAAAGCGCGCTGTATCAAACAGCCTGCAAAGCCTCTGTAAAAGCAGGCAGATATTATGACGAGGCATTTATAAGATATATTTGCGACAATCTTTTAAGATATGATTGCATAAAATATTGTCCGCACGGCAGACCCGTGGCTTTCGAAATGACGAAGCGCGAGCTTGACCGAAGATTCGGACGAATAAAATAAAAAAGGAGTTGTAATTTACGATGTTTAAATTGCTCAAGACCGAAGGCCGCGCCAGACGCGGTGAGTTTACCACCGTTCACGGTACAGTTCAGACACCCGTGTTTATGAACGTCGGTACTTGCGCCGCAATAAAAGGCGGCGTTTCCACAAAAGACCTTGAAGAGATAGGTTGCCAGGTGGAACTTTCAAATACATATCACCTTCACGTTCGTCCCGGCGACGATGTTATCTATAAGATGGGCGGTATCCATAAATTCTTTAATTGGGAACGTCCCGTTCTTACGGATAGCGGCGGCTTCCAGGTGTTCTCCCTTTCCTCTCTCCGCAAGATAACGGAGGAAGGCGTTGAGTTTGCTTCTCACGTTGACGGCAAGCGCATATTCATGGGTCCCGAAGAAAGTATGCAGATACAGTCCAACATCGCCTCCACTATCGCGATGGCGTTTGATGAATGTATCGAAAACCCCTCTCCCCGCGAATATGTTCAGAAATCCGTTGAACGCACGACTCGTTGGCTCGTAAGATGCAAAAACGAGATGGCAAGACTTAATTCCTTGGAAAGAACTATCAATAAACAGCAGATGCTCTTTGGTATCAACCAGGGCGGTACATACGAAGATATCCGCGTTGCTCATATGAAAGAGATCGCGAAGCTCGACCTTGACGGTTACGCTATCGGCGGTCTTGCTGTCGGCGAAGAAGCTTCCGAAATGTACAGAATAATCGACGCGGTAGAACCTCATATGCCTGTAAACAAACCCAGATATCTCATGGGCGTAGGTACTCCCGTAAACATTCTTGAAGCTGTTCACCGCGGCGTAGACTTCTTCGACTGCGTTATGCCCTCCAGAAATGCAAGACACGGCTATATCTTCACATGGGAAGGCACGATAAACCTTCATAACGAAAAATATATCACGGACGAAAAACCTCTTTCCGAAAACTGCGATTGTCCCGCTTGCCGCAGATATTCTCGCGGCTATTTGCGCCACCTTATTCGTTCGGGCGAGATATTGGGTATGCGTCTTTGCGTTCTCCATAATCTCTATTTCTACAACGAGCTTATGGCTAAGATACGCGAAGCTATCGAAAACGATCGTTTCGAAGAATTTTACGGTAAATACCGTGAGATCCTCGACAAGAGAATCTAAGATAAAAAATATCAGGAGGTCTTATCATGCATAATACTCTCGCAAAGGTCTATAAGGAAGACATCGCTTTTAAAAACGATGTTTGCTGGATAGAAGCGAACAATGCGCAGAGCGGCGAATGGGCTGTCGCACGCAAGGAGTTTGAAGCGAAAAAGACGGAGCCGACTATCCTTACGGTCTGCGCCCCCTATTATGCGGAAGCATATGTCAACGGCGTACTTGCGGCTCGTTTCTGCGAACGCTCCTATATGTTCGCCATAGAATACAAAGCAGTCGATATTTCGAAATTTGTAAAAGAGGGAAATAATACTCTTGCGATAATCTTCGCTCGCATGGGAAATTCCAAAACTTCCGCGCTCGCAATGCAGATAACGGAAGGGGAGAACACGTTGCTCGTAAGCAACGGCGATATCAAAACAAAAAGATATGATTGCCTTTCCGATAATACGGATTTCTTTATCAGCGGAAATCAGTCGCCAGAACATTTTGACGCGCGCAAAGATGTTTTCGCTCCCGCTTTCGTCAACGGATTTGACGATTCGGCTTGGGAAAACGCAAACGTCGTGAGCGAAGATCTTTTGACGGAGCCGTTCGATTCCATGCATCAAGGCAAGGGCGATATGCAGACGAATATTCCGCTCTACGCGAAAGAATACAGTGTTCTTGCAAAGAGCAAAAGAGCGGACGGCAAAAAAATAAAGATATCCGCCGTTGACGGCAAGACATTGCTTTGCGAAGCGAAGATGTCGCTTGAAGATGACGGCGAGATATGCGTTAAGAGCTTCGGCGGCGCGGAAGCGGTCTCCGTTGACGGCAAGATATGCTCTTTTGACGAAAAGATATCCGTTTGCAAAGGCGAACACAGATTCGCTGTTGCCGGTGGAGCGCCGAACTTATTTATAAGCGGCAAGGGCATCGAAATATCAGATATAAGCAAGACTGAAGTCGAAGTAAAAGTTCCCGAAAGAAAAGCTCCCGTTTATCCTTGGAACGACATTGCAAAACCTTATGTTATGTCCGACAAAACGAAGGAATATCTTGAGGTCGCAACTCTCGGCACTGTCTCAAACGACGGCATGGCTGATGTGAGCGATGAAATGTCGCTTCCCGAACAGCTTAAAGAGGTCGCTTTTATAAAATGCACCGATTCCGTTATGGATAAGAATATAGACGCTGTCTCTCAGAGCGAGACGAGCGAAGCGTCCCTCGGCATACTCGGCAGAGATACCATATTCGGCGAGAGCGGAGAGATGAAGGTAAGCGCTTCCGAAAACGATGTAACTTTCATACTTGATTTCGGCGTTGAGCGCATCGGCGGTATCTTTTTTGATATCACCGCTGCCGAAGGCACCGAGATAACATTTAATGCTTTCGAAGCGATAAACGATAAGGGTATCTCTCACGGTCATATCCATCAGATAATGAGATATACCTGCAAAGAGGGCAGTAACGAATATATCTCTCATGCCCGCAGAGGTCTGCGTTATCTTTATGTGAGCATCACGGCGCCGAGCGCTGAAGTTGTCATCTCAAAGCTCGGCATCGAGGAATGGCGTTATCCCGCGGAAGATGTTGCGAGATTCGAATGTTCCGATGAAAGGCTCAACGAGATATACAAAATGTCTTTGGACACGGCGAAAGTCTGTATGCTCGACGCATATGTTGACTGTCCCGGATACGAGCAGAACACATGGACGGGCGACGCTCGCGTTACGGCGCTTGTAAATCTTTGCGCTATGGGTTCTTACGATTTCAATGTGCGTTATCTTGAACTTATTGCTCATTCGGTAGAGGACGGTTTGCGTAAAGTATACCGCACGAGAAATAAGAGATATATTGCGGGCAACTTTTTGTCTTGCGCGTGCTTCCCAACGTACCCCGAAGGTACGATCCCCGTTTGGAGCTATATGTGGTCGCTCGCTTTATCGGACCATTACAGATACACGGGAGACAAGGAGGCGCTAAAACGCGCTCTGTATGGCGTAGAAGCGAACCTTGAACGCTCTTTGAAGATGTCCGACGAACGCGGATTGTTCGCAATGAACGGCGCTTGGAACCTTATCGAATGGGCAAGCAACGACATTTGCGAATACGGCGAAGTAACGGCAAACAACATGATGCTCTCGTACTGCTTTGCGGAATTTGCAAAGATAGAATCTGAGCTTGGAAACGAAGCAAAAGCAAAAGAATATGCCGCTCATGCGGAGCGCATCAAGGAAGCTGTCAACAAATATTGTTGGAGCGAAGAACGTGGAGCTTATGTAGATACGGTACGCGATGAAGAAACGTATGCAAAATACCTTGAATTTTACGCGGAGATGGGCAAAGAGCCGCTTTCGTTCGACGATTACATGGCGCTTTCACGAATCAGCGCGCAGACTAATACGTTTGCGGTGCTTTACGGTATAGCGGAGGGCGAAAGAAAAGAAAAAGCCCTCAATATCCTTGTGAAATGCATAGAATCGGGCGTATTCCTCTCCAGCTCGCCCGCTCGCCGCACGATAGGCGAGCCCGGCGAAGCGGAAGCCCCCAACGGCATAGTTCACGTAGGCTCTCCGTTCTTTATGTATTTTGTATTGGAAACGCTTTTCGAAAACGGATATGCAGATCTTGCGCTTCACTCCATCAAGCGCGAATGGGGCAATATGCTCGATTCGGGTTGTACGACGTGCCTTGAATCTTTCAATACAAAGACAGAATGGAGAACGCGCAGTGTAGCGCACGCTTGGTCCGCTTCCCCTGCGATATATCTTATAACGGAACTTCTCGGTATAAGACCCACGAAGCCCGGATTTACGGAATTTGAAGTGGTTCCGTGCGATTCCAAACTGGATTTTGCAAAGGGAAGTATTCCCACGCCTTACGGCGAGATAAAAGTTGAATGGAATAGAAATGCAGATGGCAATGTTGAGATCACCTGTGCGGCTCCCAAAGAGTGCGTAAGGGTTAAATAAACAAAGACATAATAAAAGAGCATCACGGATATCTGCTTCCGTGATGCTCTTTGTTTATTCAAAAGAAGGCGAAAAGAACTATAACTCCTTTCGGAGCAGTGCGAATATCTTCTTTTCTTCGCGAGATATCTTTACTTGCGTAAGCCCCAATATATCGGCTGTCTGCTGTTGTGAAAGCTCCTTGAAGTAGCGCAAGTGTACTATCTTTCGTTGTTCTTCATTGAGGTGGGATATCGCTTCTCGCAGAGCGATATTGTCTATGGCACTTTCTATCTCGTTGGAATCGGAGGCGGTCATGTCCTCTATCGTGGCGGAGCCGTCGTCGGAGCCGATGGTATCTTGCAACGATGAGACGGGGTTGGAAGCGTCGAGCGCGTAGATAACTTCTTCCTCCGAATAATTGCATATCTTTGCAAGCTCCGATATTTTTGGCTCGCGCTGATGTTCCTTTTGAAATTCTTCTTTTGCGCGCAGTATGACGGAGCCTTTTTTTCGAACATCGCGACTGACTTTTATAATTCCGTCGTCGCGCAGGAAACGGCGTATCTCGCCTATTATAAGCGGCACGGCATAGGTGGAGAACACCGTATTATAGCTTTCGTCGAAGCTTTTTGCTGCTTTTATCATGCCTATCGTACCTATCTGCACGATGTCCTCGTATTCCGTGCCTCTGCCGAAAAAACGACGCGCAATATTCTTTACCAGTCCTATGTTATCGGATATTAGCGATTCGAGCGCGAGCTTATCGCCGTTTTGAGCTTTTTTTATAAGTTCGAGATTTTTTTCGCCTTTTTTGTTTTCCTCTGTTATGGGCATCGTTGACCTCCGTTAAAAAATTATGTATCGTCAACAGAGGAAAGTTTTTTTGTGAGCGTTACTGTCGTTCCTTTACCTATCATCGATCTGACATCGAGCTTATCCGAAAAGCTTTCCATTATCGAAAAGCCCATGCCGCACCTGTCTTCGCCCGGAAGAGTTGTAAAAAGCGGTTTTCGCGCAAGAGCAACGTCGGGTATGCCGCAGCCCTTATCTGCAACGGTCATTTTGAAAGTTCTGTCATCGTATGCGCGAAGCGTCAGCGATATCTTGCCCACGCCTTTTTTATAGGCGTGGACGATGCAGTTTGTAACCGCTTCTGATACGGCACAGCGCAAGTCGGCAAGCTCCTCTACGTCGGGATCGAGAGGGAGCAAAAATCCCGAAACTATGCTCCTTGCAAGTCCCTCGTTTTGAGAAAGCGAAAGAAAAGTACATTTTATCTCATTTATTTGTTTCATTGTCTGTCTCCTTTTCGTGAATTATTTTTATGAGTCTGTCCGTGCCTGCCATGCGAAAAATTTTTTCGGTGCGCTTCGACGGATTCATTATCATAACATCTATGCCAAGCTCCTTTGCTTTTGCGTATCTGCCCAAGACAAGTCCAAGCCCCGAACTGTCCATAAAATCGACCTCGGAAAGCTCGAAGATGAGCGCTCGCGGAAGCTCTTTAAACATCATATCGTCTATTTGTATTCGCACGGCTACGGCGCTGTGATGGTCTATCTCATTTTTGAGCTTTGCGGTCATTATCTCGTCGTGGCAAGAAAGAGAAAGGTTTTCCATTCGATATCCTCCAATTAAAATCGTATCTTTGAAAGATGATATCATTTTACGAGCGAAAATATTGTCGCAATATAAGGTGATGAACGCAGATATTTTCGACAAAAAAAGCCCCGTTCTTTACGAACGGAGCCAATATATCATCGTTTTTTCTTTTCGCATTTTTCGGCGCAACCGAGCTTTGCGTAAATATCAGTGCCGATATTTACCAATATGGTATCTTTGCCGAAGCACCCTATCTTATCCCACGGTATGACTATCTCTTCGCATTTGCCGAATCCGAATATTCCGGAATCGAACAAAACGGAGATGGTACAGACGCTACCTTCGCGTATATCTATCTCTATATCGTTTATATATCCGAGCTTTTTCCCATCGCACATATTGATGACCTCTTTGTCGCGCAGGGAAGTGAAATTCTCTTTTTGCATGGCGCAAGACCTCCGAAAATATATTGCTTATAGGAAGATTATATGAGGAAAAATATAAAATATTTCAAAATGATCGCGGATAGAAAAACGCCCCCAAAAGCATATGACTTTTGGGGGCATATCATTATGTCGTTGAGATACAAAAAAAATCCCGACCGTATAAACGATCGGGATCCTGGAGCTGCTAACCGGATTCGGACCGGTGACCTCGTCCTTACCAAGGACGTGCTCTACCTGCTGAGCCATAGCAGCGTACATTTATAGTATACCATTTTTTTAGATTTTGTCAAGACGTTTTTCTCAAAAAAATACATTTTATTAAGAATTTTTTAGTATTTGCTTTTTATATTGACAAAAGCAATATAAAATTGTAAAATGTTTATATTATGTTAAAAAATATTCTAAAGGAAAGGAAAACATCATGAATTATAACGACATTCGTTTGTTTTTGTTCGATATGGACGGAACTATCTACCTTGGCGATAACCTTTTTCCATTTGTTCCCGAACTTCTTCGCACCATACGTGAACAGGGTAAACATTATTTGTTCATGACGAACAACTCTTCTAAAAATATAACGGGATATGTTGAAAAGCTTCGCAGACTCGGTATAGACGCGGAAAAAGAAGACTTCGTGAACTCTACGACTGTTACGATAAACTATATAAAGACCCATTTGGACGGCAAAAAGCTTTATGTTTTGGGTACGAAAGCGCTCAAAGATGCATTTATTGCCGAAGGCATAGATGTTTATGAGGATTACCGCGAAGACATTGAAGGTGTTGTAATGGGCTTTGATACGGAACTTACGTTCAAAAAGCTTGACGACGTTTCTCGTTTGCTCACCGAAAAGGACATTCCCTATATCGCGACGAATCCCGATTACGTATGTCCCACGGAATACGGATATGTCCCCGATTGCGGCTCCGTTGCCGACGCGCTTTATAACGCGACAAAAAAACGCCCCATATTTATTGGCAAGCCCGAACCCGCAATGCCGCTCTACGCTATCGAAAAAATAAGCGAGAAAGATCCCCTTGTAACAAAAGAAAATACCCTTGTCATCGGCGACAGATTGTATACGGATATCGCTTGCGGAATCAACGCGGGAACGAGATCTATGCTCGTGCTTTCGGGTGAAACTACGCAGGCTATGGCTGACGAAAGCGAATTTAAGCCCACCGTTACCGTTCCCGATTGCGCGGTTATTTTGAACGATCTTAAATAAAATAAAGGAGAATATTATAATGGCAAAAGAAAAATCAAAAAAATCAAACGGTATTCCGTTTAAGGAAGAGACCTCTATCGGTAACTTCGCGAAATACACCATTTCAAGAAGATCCGATGGCGAGATAAAGCTCAAAAAATGTCTTTTTTCCTTGCTTTATGTCGCTATACTCGTATTGTTCATATTCATCTGCTTTATTTGGACGAAGATGGCTCCCGTATTCATTGCCGCTATCTTTGCGGAATGGATAGCGATACTCGCAACATGGCACCTTACCAAGATAGAATATACATATATCGTTGAAAAAGGCAATTTCCATATCTATCGCATTTGCGGCAGAAAAAAGGCTGTTGAAGTTTTGAACGAAAAAGTTTCCGAAAACCTCGGCATCTATCCTGTTGACGACGAAGATTACAAGCCCGCTCTTGCCGAATGTACAGCGGAACTCGACTATTCCGAATCCAAAAGATCCGACGATCTTTATTTTGCGATATTCAATATAAAGGGCAAAAAAACAGCTGTTTACTTTAATGCGGCGGGCAAATTGCTCACTACCTTGAGATATTACGGCGGAGAAAACGTTATCGTTACAAATGTAAGACATTGAGGGGGTATAGAATTGGATCTTAAAGCTTTATTCCACAAATACAAGCACATTTTACTGTTATTGTATGTTCCGATATATTTGGTAACATTCAATTTCATAGAAAACGAACTTGTTTCCTGGAACGATTTTTATTGGGTATCATATATGCCGATAGACGATGTGATACCGTTTTGCGAATGGTTCGTAATACCTTATGTGTTATGGTATCCTTTTATGCTCTTCACGGGTGTATATCTCTTTTTTGCGGACGCAAACGCTTTTCGCAGATATATGTGGTTTATAATAATAGGCTTTTCTACTTCGCTGATATTCTATGTTATCTTTCCCAACGGTCAAAATCTTCGTCCCGCAACGTTCGACGAACAAAATATATTGACGGAGATAATGGCTCACATATATAAGACCGATACGAACACGAACGTCTGCCCAAGTATGCATTGTATCGGCGCCATAGCGGTGTTCTTGGCTTTCTCGGATTGCGAAAAACTTAAAAAGCATAAATTCGCCGTTGCATCGGCGGGCGTTATGACGATTTTGATATGCCTTTCAACTTGTTTTTGCAAGCAGCACTCTTTTGCCGATGTTATCATGGCGATTATTTGGTGCGCGGCGCTCTATGTATTGGTATATGTCTTCATGAAAAATCACATGAATAACGTTATCGCTTCCGAGCGACAACAAAAAACACTCAGTCTCAAATAAGACTGAGTGTTTTTTGTTGTTATCTTATCGGCACAAAACAGAAATGCACCTGTAAAAGTCTTTTGACTTTTGAGGTGCATTTTGTAAAGGTCTTTTATTATTCAGCAACTTCGATCTCGTCTTTGATGCTGATCGTGATCTTTTTGCCACAGTTGCTTGCCGCTGTTTTCATGATCTGTCGGATCGCACGAGCAATTTTGCCGTGTTTTCCGATAACCTTACCCATATCGTCAGGTGCAACGGAAAGTTCAAGCGTGATGTGGTCGCCGTCTATCTTTTCAGCGATGACAATTTCTTCGGGTTTATCGACAATTCCACCGGCAATGTGTGCAAGTGTCTGTTTAAGGTTTGTCATTATTAAGCCTCTCCGAAAAGATTATTCTGTTACGCTGGCCTTTTTAAGAATAGATTTTACTGTATCTGTGGGCTGAGCGCCGTTCTTGATCCATGTTTTAGCTTTTTCTGCGTCAACTTTGATTTCAGCGGGCTCTGTGAGGGGGTTGTAGTAACCGATTTCTTCAACGAATCTACCGTCGCGGGGGAAACGAGAGTCTGCAACAACGATGCGATAGAAGGGAGCTTTTTTGGAACCGAGTCTTGTAAGTCTGATTTTAACTGCCATGTTAAATATCCTCCGAAAATAAATGTTTTTATATAAAATTTTTGTTTATAAATCTTCAATAACTTTGGTCATTGAATAATTATACTGCGTTAAAACGGCAATTTGCCGAATTTGCCAAACTTTTTGCCGCTTGCGACCTGTTTCATTATCTTGTTGGTCTGGTCGAACTGTTTGAGCAATTTGTTGACTTCCTCTACGGAAGTACCCGCGCCGAGAGATATGCGCTTTTTGCGCGAGGAGTTGATGATCTCGGGCTTTTCGCGTTCTGCCGGTGTCATCGAAAGAATGATGGCTTGCATACGGTCGATAGCCTTTTCGTCGATCTTTGCGTCCTTGATGGCACTGGGCTTAACACCGGGGATCATGCCCATGAGCGAATCGAGCGAACCCATATTTCTGAGCTGCTGGAACTGTTCAAGGTAATCCGTAAGTGTAAAGCGCGATTTGCGGAGCTTTTCTTCAAGCTCTGCCGCTTTCTTTTCGTCAAAGCTCTGCTGAGCTTTTTCGATAAGAGAGAGCATATCGCCCATACCAAGGATACGGGAAGCCATTCTGTCGGGGTAGAAAGGCTCGATAGCGTCGAGCTTTTCGCCTGTGCCGATATATTTAATTGGCTTACCTGTGATAAATTTAATAGAGAGAGCCGCGCCGCCTCGTGTATCGCCGTCCATTTTTGTCATAACGACGCCTGTAACATCGAGAAGCTCGTTGAATTTTTCGGCAACGTTTACCGCGTCCTGACCTGTCATAGCGTCTACTACGAGAAGTATTTCTTGCGGTTCGAGCTTTGTTTTTATATCGAGAAGCTCCTGCATCATGTCTTCGTCAACGTGCAAGCGACCCGCTGTATCGATGAACAACATATCGCAACCGCTGCGCTGACATTCAGCCAAAGCATGCTCTGCTATCTTGACAGCGTTTTTGCTGTCTTCGGTATAAACGGGAACACCGACTGCGTCGCCAACGACCTGGAGTTGTTTGATAGCGGCGGGACGATATATATCGCAAGCCGCGAGCATGGGGCGTTTTCCTTCTTTTTTGAAGAGGGCGGCAAGCTTTGCCGTGTGAGTCGTTTTACCTGCGCCCTGCAAACCGACCATCATTATTACCGTGGGAGGTTTGGGAGCGATCTGTATTTTAGAAACGGTGCTACCCATCAAAGAGGTAAGCTCCTCGTTTACTATCTTAATTACCTGTTGTGCCGGAACGAGCGATTCAAGAACTTCCGAGCCTACTGCGCGTTCAGTAACCGTGTTTATAAAAGTGCGAACGACTTTAAAGTTTACATCGGCTTCAAGAAGCGCGAGCTTTACGGCGCGCATACCTTCGCGCACGTCCTTTTCCGTAAGCTTTCCTTTGTTTTTGAACTTTTTGAAAGCTTCGGCGAGTTTTTCTTGGAGATTTCCGAACATTTTTACTCCTTTATAATTCTTCCCGCGCAGGATATATGCGAAAGAAGACTGTCAAATTCACTGCTTTCATCCGTGTGCTTTTCCTTGAGGGATCTTGCAATATCGGCGGCTCTTTCAAGGCTTTCGTCTATTTCGGAAAAGCGTTTTGAAAGACCGAGCTTTTCTTCGTAAGAAAGAAGAGCTTCTTCCGCGTGCTTTATCGCGTAACGCACACCTTGACGTGAAAGCCCCGTGCTTTGGGCTATCTCAGCCAAAGAAAGATCCTCGTTATAATAAAGACCGAACATATTGCGTTGATCTTCCGTGAGCAGGGCGCCGTATGTGTCGAAAAGCACTACCAGACGCAGATTTTTTTCAAACATACAAAAACCTCGCTTTTAACTGTAAAGCAAATGACTTTACATAGTATATCATCACTGTTGCGTTTTGTCAAGAGTTTTTTTACACGGAGGCGTTGTTTTTTATTTTTCGTTGAGTTTTTTTACGGCTGTGTATATAGCCGGAACGACGAAAGAAGCAAAACCGTGGTCAAAACTTCCTTTCATCTGACGATATTCCCAAAGCGTGCCTGTTTTTTCTACCATGCCGCCGAAGAAATCGCCAAGCTCGTTTATCAATATCTGATAATATTCAAGCTTCAAGAGCGCTTTTATACGCAGGTAAAGACCGATGAACGCATTTACGGGAACGAATCTTCTGCCACTCTCCGCAACGCCCTTGCAGCCTGTGTGGACGTATTCGTTGAGTTTTACGTACTTGGAGTCATCGATGTTTATGCCGCCGAAGAGTATTGCGTAATATTGACAAGCTTCCGAGGTGTTGCCTGTATTTTTGAGGACACCGTTTTCACGCACTGCGTTATCCGTGAACATCTCGCCGTCAAAAGAGAGCTTCGCCGTCAAAGCCTGCACTTTTTCGGCTTTTATCTTCCATTCTTCATTGCCGTAAAGTCTGTATGCCGCGGAAAGAACACCCGCATACAAGAAGTTCGTGGGGTAGTTTACGTCGTCTGTCCATGTGTTCGCATCGGACCATTCGACAAAGTTCCAACCTGGGAGCTTTTCGAGCAAGCCGTCCTCGTTTTCGTGCTTTTCAAGGAAATGCATGAAATTTTCGATTCCGTGGCGGAAAAGCTCTTTGTCTGTTTTTGCTCCGCGCTTGTTTATGTATTCCTCTACCTCAAGAACATACCACATATTCCACTGGGGGATATAGCTTCTTTCGCCTGTGCGCTTGCTGTCGGAGGGGTAACACATGGGGAGCATACCTTCTGGGATCTCCGCGTTATCGGGGTAGAGATAGTAGTTTTGCAAGAATGCGTCTTCCACGGGCGTTTTTCCGAAGAAGAAATATTCCGCTTCCGCCGTAAAGTAGGAGTCGCAGAGCCAACCCGCGCGTTCACGAGAGGGGCAATCGCTGTAAAGGTCTACCGCATTGTGCGCGAATGTGCGTACAGCGGCTTCCGTGATGCCATCGAGAACGGGGTCGTTGAACTGAGGTCTGAATGCTTCCGACATATCGCGCTCGAATTTTTTAACGCCGAAGGAAGAAATCGTAAGGCTGCCTTTTTTGAGCATAAGCACCACGAAACGGAGCGAATAAGGCTCAAAGCTGATATGTTCGTAATCTTTATCCGCGTTCATTACATATTCGATAACGTTCTGCGCGTTAATATCTGTGAAAGAGAATACGCCGTTTTCGCAATATTCGGTAAAACCTACTACGAGGTCGCATTTACTGTGCGTATGCAAAGCCATCTGCAAAAATCCGCAGTTGATATATTTAAGGTCGAAAAGAACGTATTCGCCCGCGTGAAGTTCGAGCGGAAGCTCGATGTTTCTTTCTTTGGGTGTTTGACGCTGTTTCTGTATCCAGCGGAAAGGTTTATAGGGGATATCTTCTTCCGCAAAACAGCCCCAGTATTCGCTCATGGGGAAGGAGGAACGAGTGTTTTTGCAAGGAAGTGTTTCATCATATTCGAATGTGCCGAAAAATGCCGCGTTATCCGTCCAAACGTCATCGTATACGGGGTACGGAGCAACTCTGTCTATGACTTCAGGCATTTTGAAAAGCGCTGTTGTAAGCGCTTGCTCATCGCGAGGCTTGGTGTAGTCCCATATCTCGCCGAAATGACGCTGAGCGGAATAGCGCTCTGCTTTCTGCTCTTTTTCCGTCATGGGGTATCCGATAAAGTCTTTGCCCGTGAACGCGATTATCTTTTCGTCTTTTCTTACCTCGGCGCAAAGGAACGAGGTGGAAAGACACGTTGAGATAGTGCGGCAGTTATATCCCGCAACCTCGATAACTATTTCGTTTTTGCCGCTCACTCTGTCGTAAGCGGAAAGAGAAATGATGTCTTTTCTCGCATATCCCGAAGCGGTGCGCGCGGGACCGAATGCGGCAAATCTGCCGTTGACAAAAACGCGATAGAAGAATGCCGCTGTTACATGAAGTTCGGCACCGCAAAGAGAGCCTACCTCCGCGCGGAAAGATGCAAAATAGTTTTTCTCGGTCTCTTTGTTTTTTATCCAGATAGGTCGTGCTTTTTTGAACATAAAATGCCTCCTTTAAAAATTATGCTTTGCCTTCCTCTACGCTGTTTTTAACTATGCGAAGAAGAAGTTCTGTTACTTTTTCCATCGAGTCAATGCTTACAAATTCAAAGCGAGAGTGGAAGTTTTCGCCGCCTGTGCAAAGGTTGGGGCAGGGCAGACCCTTGAAAGAAAGGCGCGCGCCGTCCGTGCCGCCGCGTATGGGGACGATATTGGGTGTAATGCCGATATCGCTCATGGCTTTTTTTGCGCGCTCTACGATATACATATTCTTTTCGATTATCTCTTTCATATTGAAATAGGAATCTTTTATCTCAACTTCGGCTGTGCCTTCGCCATAACGAGCGTTGATCTCTTCAACGGCTTTGATAAACTGCTGTTTTTTATCGTTGATCTTTGTTCTGTCGTGGTCGCGAATGATGTAATTCATAACGGCGAGTTCTGTTTCCGCTGTCATCTTGAAGATGTTGTGGAAGCCCTCATAACCCTCTGTCTTTTCGGGGACTTCGAGCGCGGGAAGCAAAGAATTAAATTCCATAGCGATAGTAACGGCATTCTTCATCTTGTTTTTTGCGGAGCCGGGGTGAATGGAAACGCCGTGAATAATAACCTTTGCGCCGGAAGCGTTAAAGTTTTCATATTCAAGCTCGCCGAGTGCGCCGCCGTCTACCGTATATGCATAATCCGCACCGAACTTTTCAACGTCAAAATGGTCCGCGCCTCTGCCGACTTCCTCGTCGGGGGTGATACCTATTTTGATAGTTCCGTGTTCTTCGCCGCTTGCGATGAGCTTTTCGAGCATGGTAAGTATTTCCGCAACGCCTGCTTTATCGTCTGCTCCGAGAAGCGTCGTGCCGTCCGTAACGATGAGCGTATTGCCGACGTAATTTGCAAGGCAAGGGTAATCTATCTCTTTCATGAAGATATTCTGTTCTGTATTGAGCAAGATATCTCCGCCGTTGTAATCTATTGCTGCGGGCTTTATATCTTCGTCGGAAGCCGCGTCCGATGTATCCATATGAGCGATAAATCCTATCGTATTTACCGCTTTGTCCGTATTGGACGGAAGAGTTGCGTAAACATATCCTTTGTCGTCGATATGTGCATCAACAAGTCCCAACGAGAGAAGCTCTTCTACAAGAGCCTTACCCAAAGCGAGCTGTTTTGCCGTTGTCGGCACGGTCTCGCTTTCCGAGTTTGACATTGTGGGATATGCGACATATTTTAAAAATCTTTCGGAAACTGTCATTTCTTTTTTCTCCTTTATAAAAATACTATACAATATAACTATATCCTTTTTTGAAGCAAAAATCAATATATAGGTGAAAAGAAAAGCGAAAAAGAATCTTTCTTTTTCGCTCTTGTTGATATATAATTGTTCTAAGATGAAGATGATCTGCGAGAAGCGATTGAAGTCATCTTCGCCTGTCGTTGCCGCCGACTATTATTATAAGACGAAGCAACTGCATAACGGAAACGGTGAGCGCGGCGATGTATGTCATCGCAGCCGCGGAAAGCACCTTTTTGGCTCCGTCAAGCTCATCTCTGTAAAGCAAACCGTAGCTCTCCATCGACATGAGTGCTCTGCGGCTCGCATCAAATTCCGTCGGCAAAGTCAAAAGCTGGAACAGCGTTGAAAGAGCAAAACAAGCGATGCCCGCGTATGCAACATAGATGAACTGTTCACCGAGTCCCGCAAACAATATGCCTAATATGATGAGCGGCATTGCCAAACGAGAGCCTATATTCGTAATGGGGATTATTGCGTTTCTCAATTTAAGGGGAGCATAGCTTTTTGCATATTGAACGGCATGACCTGCTTCGTGGGAAGCAACGCCTATTGCCGAAATGCTGGAAACACCGTAAACGCTGTCCGAAAGTCGAATGACATTCGTTCTTGGGTCGAAATGGTCCGTCATATTGCCTCTGATATGCTCTATGCGCACGTTATAAAGTCCGTTGGCGTCCAATACTCTGCGCGCGGCTTCCGCTCCTGTCATGCCACCCATGGGACGAACGGTGGAATATCTTTTGAATGTTGAATTTACTTTCATACTTGCCCAAACGGAAAGCAAGACCGCAGGCAATACCAATATTATATAAGTCCAATCAAATATCACAGAAAATGCACCTCCGTGTGTGATCTTGTATTGTAACTATATTATAACCTGCCGACATATGATAAATCAATGCGGAAAATGTAAACAAAAAACGATAAAATGAGTATTTTGTTAATAATTTATGAATGGAGATGTTAAATTTATGAAAAAAGAAGAAAGAGCCGTTGCAAACGGCATACCTTACGATATACTGCGTTCCTCTCGAAAAACAGTCAGTTTGCAGGTTACGGCGGAGGGTATGGCTCTTGTGCGCGCACCGCTCAAGATGCGAAAAGAGGGGATAGAGGCTTTTGTTTTAAAGAATGAAGCGTGGCTTTTAAAGCATATGGAAAAGCGAATGGCAAAAAACGAACGCGAGAATGTAAGCGAAGCAAGAAAAGCGGAGCTTATCTTGCTTGCCAAGGATATCTTGCCGAAAAAAGTAGAATATTTTTCAAAGATAATGAATGTAGCGCCGATGAGCATAAAGATAACAGATGCAAAAACACGTTGGGGGTCTTGTTCATCTAAAGGCTCTGTATGCTTTTCGTGGAGGATAATGCTGTATCCCGAAAAAGCGATGGACTATCTTGTCGTTCACGAGCTTTCGCATATCGTGCATCATGACCACAGCAAGGAATTTTGGCAGACAGTGGAACGATATATGCCCGACTACAAGGAAGCGAAAAAGCTTTTATCGATATAAAAAAGAGCAACTCGGAATCTTTATTCCGAGTTGCTCTTTTTACTTTATATAAGTGATATTCTTTGCTTTCGCCAATGAAATTTAAAATATATACCATTGAAGATTTGACGCATTTAAGTCATTTTTTACAAAAAATGTTTATCGGTATCTCTGTGCTTACGATCTCTCGTTTGCCTGTTTCGCGATTATAAAACAAAACGATATAACTTCCCAAATACAGTCCTTCATCAAGGCGATCTTTCGCGTTTGGCAAAAGATCGAGCGTCAGTATCTTGTTTCCGGGAGTGATAAGCCCCGATTGCGCTATGATGACATCTTGTATAACGATCTGTATCACCATATCTTGCTCGGAACGTGAAGGATTTCCGAACATCACGGAAGCTTGCTCTTTTTCAAAGTCTATCACAGCTGTTTTGGTGAACGCGATAGAAGCCGCGCCGCCACCCTCGGGATGTTCCAAATATTCGCCGTCGTCATCATTATCCATAGGCTCACTGTACTTATCTGTGTAAGACGGTGCGATATCGGGCGATAACGGCGTAGTTGCTTCTTTATTCGAAAGCAATGACACGCATATACCGCCCAAGATCAATATTATCGATACCAATACCGCAATAATTATTTTGTTTTTCATTGCACTGTCGTTGAAGAATAGCTTTTATTCTTCAGGAGCAATCTTCTTTTTGTTAAACGGGCATACGCTCATGCATATCCCGCAAACGGCTCCTCTGCCGATGTTGCGATAAGTTTTCATATGCTCGGAACATTTTTTTGCGTCAAATATCTCTTTTCTGGGATGTCCGGGTATATATTCCTCGCCCGTTATTGCGCCTGCCGGGCAAGCATCTTTACAAAGAGTACAGGAACCGCATTTTGATGTTTGGATAGTGTCAACATCGCTTTCAAGCGGCATATCCGTAAGGACGGTGGCAAGGCGCACGAACGAACCGTATTTGTTCGTTATAAGCACGCCGCTCTTGCCTATGAAGCCCAGACCGGACATTACAGCGCCTGTTTTATGCGGAAATACACCGCGATATTCCTCTTTTGAATCGGGCGTACTTTGAGAGGCGGCGATAGGCAAAGCGAGAAAACCTCTCTTTTCGATGAACGAAACGGCGTCGATAGCCAAAAGGTCAAGCTTTGTGTTAGTTATTCTGTAATGCTGAAAATAGATCATGGAAGGCGCGCCCTGTATGGTATTCGTTACCGCGCGGGAAAGGCGGCGCACGATCGTTATTGCATAAGGATATGCGGAAAGTTCATCGGGCAACTGTTCGCGGACGCAGGAAAATCCTACGAGGTCCGCACCGTTTGCTTTCAAAAGCTCACGCAATTCTTTTTCGTACAAAATAATCACCTCCTGTGAGTTTTATTATAAATGAGTTAAGAGCGATATTTAGCGATGGATTCATCGATAGCTTTGAGCTTATCCGCATAACCTTCGCGCTTTTTGCGTTCGCCGTCGATAACGGCTGCGGGAGCTTTTGCTACGAAGCCCTCGTTGGAAAGCTTCTTATCTATGCGCTCTATCTCGGAGAGCATCTTTTCTCTTTCCTTTGTAAGACGAGCGATCTCGGCATCGAAATCTATCATCTCCGCAAGGGGAATATAGATAACGGCGTGGTCCGCAACGATCTGTACGGCACGGTCGTCGTGATAATTTTCGAGATATTCAACTTCGGAAGCGGAAGCGAGCTTCTGGAAGAAAGGAGTTACCGCCTCATTGAATGTCTGTGTATCGTTTGTAACGATAAAGAGTTTTGCTTTTTTGGAAGGAGCAACGTTCATTTCCGCACGGCGATTTCTGATAGCTCTGATAGCTGAGATAAGGCGTTCCATAGCGAGTTCTTCCGTGGGGAAGCAATGAGCTTCGTTATATTCGGGATAATCCGTTACTACGATGCTTTCGCCGTCGTGAGGAAGTGCCTGCCAAATAGTTTCCGTGATGAAAGGCATGAAAGGATGGAGAAGTTCCATAGATGTGCGGAGGACATATGAAAGAACGCGGCAAGCGTTTTCGCAATCGTTTGCGAATCTGGGCTTGAGGACTTCGATATACCAGTCGCAGAAGTTGTTCCAAATGAAGTCATAGAGTTTTGCGAGAGCAACGCCGAGTTCGTATTTTTCGATATTATCCGTAACCTCTTTAACGAGAGTGTTGAGTTTGGAAAGTATCCATTTATCTTCGATACGCATATCCTTTTCGGCGGGAAGAGCAGTGTCTTCGAGCGTTTCGGGAATGTTCATGAGAGCGAAGCGGGAAGCGTTCCAGATCTTGTTCGTGAAGTTACGTGCGGCTTCGATCTTTTCGGGGGAGAAACGCATATCGTTGCCGGGAGCGTTACCTGTAACGAGAGCGAATCTGAGCGCGTCTGCGCCGTACTGGTCGATGATATCGAGCGGGTCGATACCGTTGCCGAGG
>CAZFTE010000005.1:0-65941 GCA_964521785.1 uncultured Lachnospiraceae bacterium | reverse complement strand
CTTCTTTTTCTTCGTCGGCACCTGCGACATCGGAAAAGAGGACTCTGCGCTTATCGGGATCGACCATTTTGGCGCGAGATTTGCCGAAGTTGGGTACACCGCCGCCCATGCCACCCGATTTTTTCATAAGTACGACCCAAAATACTATCATTACAACGATAACGATAATATAAGGCAAGAAAGATATGAGCCAAGTATTATTTGCAGGCTCTTTGATATCGTATGCGGCGAGATTTTTTATCTTGCCTTCTCTGTTAGCGGCGAGATAATCTTCGATGTCATAGAGGAAAAGACCGAGGTCGCGCAAAGTGCGAGAGTTCGTTTTTCCGTCTACGGTCGTGTATTCCAAAACGTTACGCGAACTTATGCTGAATTCTTTTATCTGATCATCGTAGAACAAGTCGATGATCTGACTGTACGTAAGTTTTTCGGACTGATTCATGTTCTGCAAAAGCACGGAAGCGCCGAAAATTACGATGCATAAGACCAAAGTATACGTTATGATACTTTTGAGGTGTGATTTCATTCTTTGCTCCAATCAAATGTTATTTTTCGTAAACTTCTCTTTTAAGTATGCCTATATAGGGAAGATTACGATATGTTTCGTTATAGTCAAGACCGTATCCGATAACAAATTCATCGGGGATCTCTATTCCGACGTAGTCGGGAGTAAGGTTCACTTCGCGACGAGAGGGTTTGTCGAGAAGCGTGCAAGTAGCAACGCTGTGCGCACCCTTGGATTCGATATAATTTTTGAGGTGTGCGAGAGTATTGCCGCTGTCGATGATATCTTCAACGATGATGATATCGTTTCCTGCGATATGCTGATCTTCGATATCGAGCAAAACGGTCATCTGATGCGTCGTTTCTGTGCCTTTATAGGAGGATACACGCATGAATTCGAGAGCGCAGGGAATGTCTATCTTACGCATAAGGTCGGCAAAGAACACTACCGAGCCTTTGAGTATGCAAAGAAGAACAAGCTTTTTGGAATTTTTATAATCTTCCGAAATTTTAGAGCCGAGTCTTAACGTGATATTGTCTATCTGTTCAGCTGTAAGAAGAACGGATTCAACATCGTTATTCATGTTTGTGTTCATAATAAACCTCTTTCTGAATTTTTAATATTCAAAATAATACAATGTGTAAGCCGAGAGATCTGCTTTTTTATAGATATCATCGCGTATGCGGAACGGCGGCAACCATATTATGCCTTCGTTATCGCAGAAAACGGGTCGTTCCGCTTTGACCTTTTCGCTTTCTCCCGAGAGCAATTTTTTGAGCGTTCTCGTCATGCCGCCGAAAACATATTTTTCGCCGCTTTCGCGCGTTCTTACGCAAAGTTCGTTTGCGGTATCTGCGGGAAGCAATGTTTTTGCCGTAAACGACGGCGTTTTTGTTATATCATTGAGGTAGAGCTTTTCGCCTCCTCTTTTGCACAGCAAAACGGAGAAATTGCCGTATTCGGAAAAGCCTTCTTTCACGTTTTCGCAAAACTTTTCTTTTTTCGTTTGACGCAAAAGTTCTTCTTCGCTTAGAAAAACGAGTCTGTTATCGCGCATCAAAGCGGATATCTTGCACGGCAACGCGATACGTGCGCCGTTTTTATTGTTGTGTATGAAAAAGTCTATCTCGTCGAAGTGGCGAGCTTCCAGCTTTTCGTCGCAAATATTGCCGTACATCTTTGCTATCGCACGTGAACGCACGGCGGGGTGCGCGCTTTTGAGTGCGGATATGTCGCAAGCGTTTTCGACGATATTTTCGCGGCAGAAGCTTTCAACGGAAAGTGCTATGAAGTCCGCATCTCGCGCAAGGCTTTCTCCTGCTGATATCGCTCGTGCTTCCGCGTTCGGATTTATCTCTTTCATGAGCGGTACTATCTTGTGGCGTATGAAGTTTCGCGTATAATTTGTGTCGCTGTTCGTTTTGTCGGTGCAGAAAGAAAGCGAATGCTCACGGCAATATCCCTCGATTTCTTCTCTTGTACAGAGAATGAGCGGACGAATGACTTCAACATCTCCTTGCGGTCTTTTTGGCGGTATGCCGCGCATACCCGAAAGGGAAGCGCCGCGAGCCAAGTTGAATATCACCGTTTCGATATTGTCCGACGCAGTGTGCGCCAAAGCGATCTTTTTCGCACCGATTCGTTCACATTCGGCGGTCAACGCGGAATAGCGCTCGTTTCGCGCCGTTTCCTCCACGCCAGTACCGCCTGAAATAGCCATTATATCTATATGCACCGCATTGAACGGTATGCCTATGCTCTCGCAGAAGCGACGGCAGAAAAGCTCGTCCTCGTCAGAATCTGCACCGCGAAGCATATGGTTCACATGAAAAGCGCAAACTCTGTTTCCGAGGATCTCATGCATAACGGAGAGCAATACGGTGGAATCCGCTCCGCCGGAAAATCCGACGAGAACTTTATCGTTTTCCGAGATAAGTTCAAATTTTTTAACGGCTTCGCGAGCCTTTTGGATAACTGTTTTGGAAAAACTCATTCTTCATGCTCCGCGTCTACCGTAAGGAATTTTGTATATTCGCCTATCCAACGAAGCGGAACCACCTTCACTTCACCATGACGGTTCTTGGCGATGATACATTCCGCTTTACCTTTCTTTTCAAGGTCGGTCGGGTCATAATAGCTCTCGCTGTGCAGGAACATAACAAGGTCGGCGTCCTGCTCGATAGACCCCGATTCTCGAAGGTCGGAAAGTGCGGGACGGCGAGCTTCTTTCGCGGGTCCGCGGGAGAGCTGAGCCGCGCATATACAGGGAACACCGAAATCTTTTGCCATTAGTTTAAGACCGCGGGATATTTCCGTAACTTCCTGCACACGGTTGTCTGTCTTTGTTTCGCCTTTCATGAGCTGAAGATAGTCAACGACGATAAGTCCGAGGTTCTTGACCCTGCGAAGCTTCGCTTTCATACCCGTAACGGTTATGCCGCTCGTGTCGTCTATAAGTATGTCGCATTTGGAAAGGCGAGCCGCCGCTCCCGCAAGCTTTGCCCAATCTTCGTTCTGCAAGCTGCCCGAACGCAGAGAATAGCTGTTTACCATCGCTTCACTGGAAAGCACACGGGTCGCGAGCTGTTCGGCGGACATTTCAAGCGAGAAGACGCAGACGGTCTTGTTTTCGCTCTTTGCGACGTTTGCCGCGATGTTGAGCGCAAAACTCGTTTTACCCATACCGGGACGAGCGCCCAATATTACAAGATCTCCGGGACCCATTCCGACGATGGTCTTGTCAAGTCCCTCGAACCCCGTGGGCGTACCCATGGCGGCTTTTTTGTTTTTGTTTATGAGGTCAAGTCGCGTATATGTTTGGCGAATGGCATCTCCGAGCGTAACAAAAGATCTTGTTTCGTTTCCGTGGGAAACATTGTATATCTTTTGCTCCGCACTGTCCAAAAGATGCTGTATATCACCCTGCTCGGTGTAAGCGTCCTCACGTATCTCGTCGGACGCTTTGATAAGCGAGCGCAAAAGGCTCTTGTCCTTGACTATGCGCGCGTAATCGCGCACGTTTGAGGCGCTGGGGACGGTCTGAGCGATGACCTTTATATATTTTTTGCTTTCTTCCTCGTTATAAACGCCGCGCTTTACAAGCATATCTATGAGAGTTACAAGGTCAATCTCTCTGTTTTCCGAGAAAAGATCGCGCATGGCGGAGAATATCTCCGCGTGTTCCGAAAGATAAAAATCCTCTGCGCTTATTATCTCCGTTATATCGGTAAATGCTTCCGGGTCTATGAGTATAGAACCAAGCACGGATTGCTCCGCTTCAAGCGCAAACGGTATATTTTTTTCGGTATCCTTCAAAGCTTTGTACCTCCTTATTTAAATATTACAGCGTTTTCGAGGTGGGTGCGTCAGCCTTCGGAAACGGAAACGGTGATCTTACCGGAAACGTCCGCGTAAAGCTTTACGTCGAGAATGTATGTGCCGAATGTTTTGATAGGCTCGTTAAGAGTGATCTTGCGGCGGTCTACCTTTATCTTGTGCTGAGTTTCGAGAGCTTCCGCGATATCCTTTGCCGTAACAGAGCCATATGTACGACCGTCCGTACCTGCTTTTGATGTTATCTTTACCGTTATATCGGAAAGTTTCTGTGCGGTCTCTTTTGCCGCTGCTTTTTCAAGCTCGATATTGTGAAGTCTGGATTCCTCTTTGCCCTTTATTTCAGTGAGTATCTGATTGTTTGCGGCAACGGCAAGTTTTTTGGGGAAGAGGAAATTTTTCGCATATCCTTCGGATACGTCGATGACTTGACCTTTTTTGCCTTGACTTTTTACGTCAGCAAGAAGTACGACTTTCATGTTTTTGTCTCCTTTGTATATAAAAATTGGTTTGAGTATAATATAAATCGAGAAATTTATAGTTAATTATAATATTAACATAGGCGCTCGGTTTGTGTCAAGAATATTTGAAAAAATAAGCATTGCGTCGTTCATATGCCCAATATCGTTTTTGCGGCTTCGCGAGCCATCACACGATATCCCTCGGCGCTTGGGTGCAGATGGTCTCCGCTGTCATATTGCGGCAGAAACGCTTCCGTGTTATTCGGGTCTTTCATCGCCATATCGAAGTCCACGCATCCGTCTATGAGAGAAGTGGAACGTATCCAATCGTTATAAGCGTTGCGCAATTCCTCGCGGAACGGTGCGTAAGTGCGCCAGCCGCCTATAGGCAAGAGCGTTCCGACATAAACTTTGTATCCGTAAGAGCGCGCTTGTTCGATGTAATATTTAAGACCGTCGATAAGTTCTTCCGCCGTCGGCAGGTCGCTCATGGGTCGGAAAGGATTTACGTCTGTTCCGACGAGATGTATTATATCGTTTATACCTTGCAATATGAGAACGGTGTCCGCACCGTCTGTCGGGACTTCGTGCGAAAAACGTTTTTTACCGCAAAGACCGTAGGATTCATAAGAGATACAGCTGTATTCTCGCAATATGCGCGAACCGCTTGTCGCTCTGCGTATAACAGAGGTATCGGATATGCCGTTGTTTTTGCATAAGAGTGCAAGCTCATCGGGGAAGTTTTGCGCCGTGATGGAATCCCCATAGCAAACGATAGCGCGCTTCGTTTCTTCCGTATAGACCGAAACGTTGCTCAAAAAATAGCAATAAGGTGCGCTTTTTGATATCTCTTTCGGGAAAATTTCGGTCTCGGTAAGATCGCCTATGGCAAAATCGCCTTTGGAGAGCGGACCCTGAACATATACCGCAGAGCGCATCTGCGTAAAGTCTTTGAGATAGAAACTTATCTCGATGGTGCTGTCTTGCGAGATATCGCAAAAGATAGTGTCGCAAACGGCGCTTTTTCCATTGTCGATGGTCACGCGCTCGTTATTTTCGAATGTAGCCGTGCGGAATGTGCCGCTTATGCGGACGGTGGTCTTTTCTATCGTTATGTGTTCTGTTCCGCAGTAATTGTCAAAAGTAAGGCGGAGCGCTTTGCCGCCGAACGGCAAATAAACGGGGTAGCGCAGAGTGATATTTTTTGCATAACTTTCGGGTCTGTTTTCGGCGATGGACATCGCGTTTCCCCAAGCGGAGACCCAATGCATCTTATCTTTGTTCATGTGTGAGTGTTTCCTTGTAGATATGTTATTTTACGTCTTCTTCGGTGATGTTTGCCAAAGGGTGGCTCTCGACCGCTTCTTGAAGCTTTTTGTTGTTGATATGGGTATATATCTGTGTCGTATTGAGCTGTGCATGACCCAATATATCTTGAAGAGCCAAGACGTCAACTCCACCCTCTTGATACATGAGCGTCGCCGCCGTATGGCGAAGCTTATGTGTCGAAAAATGCTTATATTCAAGTCCTGCTTCTTCGAGGTATTTATATACGAGCCACTGTACGGTCTTGTTGCTTATCCTCTTTCCGAGTCGGGAGATGAAGAGCGCTTGCTTGTCGCTCTCTTTGATGTTTTCGGAATTTTTGGCGCGCACTTCGAGATATGTTGCGAGTGCGCTCTTGCAAGCGTCGTTGAGGTAGATTATCCTCTCCTTACTGCCTTTACCGACTATGCGGACGGAACGAAGTTCTCTGTCTATGTTCGGAAGATTTATTCCGACAAGCTCCGAAAGACGCAGACCGCAGTTCAAGAACAAAGTCAAGATGCAAAAATCGCGCTCTTTGTTTTTGTTCTCTTCGTCAGCGAGTACACTGTGGAGCAGATTCTTGCTCTCTTCGACGGTCAGGTATTTCGGCAAAGATTTTTTTTGCTTCGGGGATTCGATATCTGCAACGGGGTTTACTTCCATTATCCTTTCGTTTGCCGTGAGATATTTGAAAAACATACGGAGCGTGGAGAGCTTGCGCGAACGCGCGGAAGCCGCGTTGTCGCGTTCGCTTGCGACGAACGACATAAATTCAAGCACGTCTATCGTTTTGATGCTCTTGACGAATTCTTCGTCAACGCAAGCGATGGAGATGTTTTCAAATTCTTCACCGTCGGTGGATATTTCGCTTCGCACGGCTATCATATATCTGAAAAATGTACGCAGATCGAGCGCGTATTCGTCAACGGTCTTTTTCGATCTGCCCTGTATGACCAACTTATATCGCAAAAAACGTTCGACAAGAGGGGATTTGTCGTTTTTGTTAGATGTTTTTTCTTCCATGTTTTTATCAGCACCGTTTCTTCTGTGAATTATACAAAATATTATACTACCTTTTTTGAAAAATGTAAACTTTTTTTAACAAAATATATTATTTTCCGTTATTCGCTTGCATTTGGTGCGTTTTAAGGTTAAAATAATAAACATAATAATCTGATAACGGAGTTGCTTTATGGAAAAAATCAAAAAGTTTTTTGGCGAAAACGGTTATCTTATCGTAAAACTGCTCGTTGTCCATGTTGTAATATCGATGTTCGGTCTTATGACTTGGCTCCCCTTGAACAAAGTAGGGGAAAGTATGTTTCATACTTTGCTCGCGGGCGCTTTTGGTATAATTTCCGTGGTATTTTATTTTTATATGATATATTACAAGGTCTGGGAGATAGGCTCGAAGGATAATATCCGCGTTGTCGGCGGTCGCGCGAAAGCAACGCCCGCAAAGGGATTCATCATCGGTCTCATCACTGCCATTCCCGATTTTATCATTTGCACTCTCTATGTAGTGTTCTGGTTTTTGAAAGGATACGAATGGGCTGTGGCTCCTTGCGCCATCTTCTCCTTCATCGCAACGCTTTGGGAGGGTATGTTCATGGGCGTTAAGGAAGTGTTCTTCCAAAAAGGCCCCTATCTCTTTATATTCATTCCTTTCTTTACGGTTATCTCGTGCGGCATATGCTACATACTCGGTATGAAGGACATCTATCTTGCTCCCGCCGCCGACACGCCCGAGGACGAAGAACGTCGCAGATATGAGAAAGAAAACAAAAAGAAACTCAAAGAAGAAAAGAAAAACAAACGCAATGAGCCTGACGATGATGAGGACGAGCTTATCTGACGAAAGTTTTTCATAATCCGTATCACCGCCGAATATATTTTGCATAAAATATAGATTCGGCGGTGAATGGTTTTGAAGAAGATAAAAAATTATTTTTGGCGGCAGATATCGTTTTTTGTCGTTTTTTCGGCGGTGTGTCTCTCGCTCGTTTCGGTAACATATACGATAGGCGAGCGCGTGAGCGATATCGGCATGGACGACGAAAAAGATGTTTTCGCAACGTCAGATGAACGCATGACTATCGTTATAGACGCAGGCCATGGCGGTCTTGACGGCGGCGCGATGACGGAGAGCGGCGTTTTGGAAAAGCACTTGAATCTTGCCGTGGCAAAGAAGATAAAGAAGATACTTTCTCTTGCAAATGTTGATGTCGTAATGACGAGGGAAGAGGACGTTATGCTCGCAGACGAAAGCTCCAAGCACAAGAAGCAAGATGACCTCAATGTGCGTCTGCACACCGTAGATGCTTACGAAAAATGTGTTTTCGTGAGCATACATATGAATAAATTTCCCGTTGAGAAATACAGCGGTCTGCAAGTGTATTATTCAAAAAACAACGATAAGAGCAAGATCTTGGCAGATGCGATACAGTCAAAGACGGTCGCCACTCTGCAAAGCGGCAACGCCCGCATGACAAAGGCGGCGGATTCCGCAATATATATCTTGAACAATATCCGTGTACCTGCGGTGCTTGTGGAATGTGGATTCCTTTCTAACACGGATGAAGCGGCGCTATTGCAGGACGAGGGGTACCAAGATAAGCTTGCGGCGGTGATATCGTGCGCCGTGTTGGACGTTATCGCTTCGCAGACACAATGATATTCAAACAAAGTAAGGATGTTACAATAATGAAGCAGAAAAAAGTTTATGTTTGCACCGAATGTGATTATCAAAGTCCGAAATGGCTCGGCAAATGCCCTTCCTGTGGAAGCTGGAATACATTTACGGAGGAAACTTTCGAGGAAGAGACTACAGCCTCCAAAAAAGAAAGCCCTCGTCGCTCCATACTCGTAAGGAACGATGAGGATTCCGAGGTGCAAAAGCTTTCTTGGGACGATCTGCCCGAGTATATCCGCTCGGACACGGGTATGCAGGAATTTGACCGCGTGCTTGGCGGCGGCCTCGTAGAGGGAAGCGTAGTGCTTCTTTCTGGCGAACCCGGTATAGGTAAATCGACGCTACTCATGCAGATATGTGCTTCGCTTTCAACAACGAAGATCGTGCTTTACGTTACGGGCGAGGAATCAGCCGCGCAACTTTCGATGCGCGCAAAGCGTTTGGGAGTTAAAGGCGAACGCATATATGTCCTTGCGGAGACGAACGCTCAAAAAGTCATATCAAAAGCGGAAAAGCTTGCGCCCGATATAATAATCGTGGATTCCATACAAACGATGTACCATGTGGAGAGCGCGAGCGTTCCCGGAAGCGTTACGCAGATACGCGAATGTGCTTCCATGTTCATAAACAAAGCAAAAACGGACGGCACGAGCGTTCTATTGGTCGGTCATGTAAACAAAGAGGGCACCATCGCGGGACCTAAGATACTTGAGCATATGGTTGATACGGTTCTTTACTTCGAAGGTGAAAGAAGACAGAATTTCCGCATAATACGAGCTATGAAGAATCGTTTCGGTTCGACCAACGAGATAGGCGTTTTCGAGATGACCGACAGAGGTCTTTCGGAGGTGCAGAACCCCTCGGAGATGTTGCTTGCGGACAGACCGCAAAAGACTTCGGGCAACTGCGCCGTATGCGTTATAGAGGGTACTCGTCCTATCATTGCGGAGATACAGGCGCTTTGTACGCCGACCGTTTATCCCGCACCGCGCAGAATGTCAACGGGCATAGATTTCAATCGTGTTGCGCTCATACTTGCCGTGCTTGAAAAAAGGCTCGGTCTTCGCTATTCAACAAACGACGTTTACCTCAATGTTATAGGTGGCATAAGGATCGACGAAACGGCAAGCGACATGGGCATGGCGCTCGCGCTCATCTCGTCGATGCGAGATGTAGAGATACCCGATGACCTTTTGTGCTTCGGCGAACTCGGACTTTCGGGCGAATGTCGCGCTGTCATGCGCGCCGAGGACAGGATAAAGGAAAGCGCTCGACTCGGATTTCGCAAGATAGTCGTTCCGTATCGCGCCGTAACAAAATCAACACACATTCCCGACGGAGTTGAGATAATTCCCGCGAAGAGCGTGTTCGACCTTTTGCCATTGCTTAAAAAGAAAGAAAAATAAACTCAAAAAGCGGTGAGATACACCGCTTTTTTGTTGCAAAAACGTTGACAATGCGAAAAAAACGGTGCTATAATTACAAATAAAAAAATATAAAGACAAGGTGTGATATCATGAAAGCGGGAATATATCTCGGTAAAGAAAACGTTGAGATAAGGGAAGTGCCTTTGCCCGAAGTCGGCGATAACGATGTTTTGATAAAAAATATATATTCGAGCATCTGCGGCACGGACGTTGCTGTTTTTAACCACGGTCCGAATACAGGTCATAAGATATCTGTCGGAGGCGAATTTGGTCATGAAACAGTATCGAGAGTCGTTAAGGTCGGAAAGAATGTAACGGAATTTTCTGTGGGAGAAAGAGTTTATCCATACCCGAGATACGCAAAGAACGACACCAAAAGAGCGGGTACCATCGGAGGATTTTCGGAATATATACTCGTTCCCAACGCAAAGAAATCTCATTCTCTCTATGCGGTGGACGAGAGAATATCCGACAAGCTTGCAAGTCTTATAGAACCGTTCACTGTCGGTTGCCGTGCGGCGAGACGCGGCATGATACATTGCGGAAAAGACGGATATGTAAAAGGTCAATCTGCTGTCGTATTCGGTTGCGGCACGATAGGTATCGCGGCGGCTATTGCTTTTAAATATTTCGGAATGGACAAGGTAATGGTATGCGACAGATCCGAATATCGTTTGGATATCGCGCGCAAACTCGGTTTTGTTGTTTGCAATACGGCGACAGAGGATCTTAAAGAAAGTTCGGAAAAATATTTCGGTAGCGCCGCGTCTATAAGCGGCAATACGGCTGATATAGATTGTTGGCTCGACGCGGCAGGCTCAGAGAGCATATTGGACGATTTTATTCGTCTCGGCAAGATAGACAGCAGATTCGTTTCCGTTGCAGTGAATAATGTTCAGCGCACGCTCGATCTTCTCCATATGACATACGCGCAGCAAAGCATAATCGGTTCGGGCGGATATATGCCCGAAGATGTATACGATGTTCAAAGCATGATGGCAAGCGGAAAATGGTCTATCGAGGATATGATAACGCATGAGTTTTCGCTCGATGAACTTGCGAAAGCGATAAGAACAGCGGGAGATGTTGAACACTCGGGCAACGTTGTGATAAAGATGTAAACACGATAAAAGAGCGCATTTATATGTACAGACGAAAAAGATCGTTTTTAAGTATAGCTACGTGCTTCTTTTTACAGTCAAAAAAGAACAAATGTTCAAAAACTATTTACAAATATCAAGAAATGTGGTACAATATATAAAGAGAGCCGACAGGGCTTTCTGAAACGATTTCCCGAACATCATCTTAAAGCATCGTCGGAGGATAGCTTTGAAGGAGATGATCATTATTGACAAATACAAGTATTTTTCGGAGGCTTTATGGACGGAACCGATAACGAACGCCTTATAAAAGCGGAAGAGCGCGGAAAGAGCAATTCTCACCGCATAGACCGCCTTGAAAGCCTGACCGAAGCGATCAACCGTCAAAACGAAAACATAGCAAGACTTGTTGAAAAACTCGAATCGACGAATCTATCTGTGGAGGCGCACGAAAGGCGCTTGTCGGAGATAGAAAAACAGCCGCGTTCACGCCAAAACGCAGTGTTTGCATCGGTTATTACCGCAGTTCTGAGCGCGGTATTCGGCACTGTCGCAACATTGCTCTTTTCGCTTTGACGAGAGAAAAATATCCCTTTTTCTTTGCCGAAAAAGGGATATTTTTTATTTTTATTTGTTCGATATGCTCGGCGAACTATGACATCGGAATGAAATCCGATACGGTAACAAATTCATATCCTTGAGATTTGAGATAGGGAATTATTATCTCCAACGCTTCTATCGTGTGTGCTTTCGGAGAAGTGAAATCATGAAACAATATTATGCTTCCCGAACGAACATTTTCTTTGATGTTTTTGACGATATCATCGGCAGATCTGTTTGCCCAGTCCATCGTATCGACCGTCCATATTATCGTGTTTTTGCCGAGTTCGCTCGCGATCTTGACGCTGTTTTCCGAATATGCGCCCTCAGGCGGACGAAAAAGCTTCGGTCTTATGCCCGCGGCTTTTTCGATAGCTCTATCCGCAAGGTCTATCTCTTTTTTGACCTGTTCGGGGGTGCATTTGGAAAGGTTAGTATGAGAATACGAATGGTTTGCCACCTCATGACCGCGCAAGACTTCTTGCGCCACTATCTCGGGGTGATATTCCGCGTTTGAGCCGATTATGAAGAACGTGGCTTTAACATCATATCGATCCAATATATCCAGTATCTTTTCGGTCTTTGTCGGATGCGGTCCGTCATCGAACGTGAGCGCTATCTTTTTGCCGTAAGAAGTATTGCCCGAAAAAATGACACCATCTTTTTGCGGCGGTGCCGAAGCGCAAACGCTTTGACACACTGTTGCGACAAAGATAGCCGAAGCCAAAATAAACAATATTGCTTTTTTCATTTTGCCCTATATCATTCTTTGAAAAGTTCGTCGAGAGTGCCGAAGCGGTAGCCCTCTTTTTCCCATTCCGTCAAAAGCTCGTCGAGTATATTCGCATTGGTCTTTGATGTGGGGTGGAGCAATATAACAGCGCCGTTGTGCGTGTTCGCAAGGAGCAACTGCTTGGCTTTTTGCGGTTCGGGTTGTTTATCGTTGTCCCAATCGGCATAGGCGAGGCTCCAAAATACGGTCTTATATCCCATGTCGGCTGCTGTCTTGAGGTTGGCTTCGTTGAATCTTCCTTCGGGCGGACGATAGAATTTGGCACATTCAACACCTGTTTTTTCTTTTAGTATATCTTCAAGACGATGCAGCTCATCTTTGAATTGCTGCTCGCTCATCTTTGTCATGTCCTTGTGCTTTGCGGTATGGTTACAGACCAGATGACCTTCATCAGCCATTCGCTTTACAAGGTCCGTATTTCTCACGATAATATTTTCAAGCACAAAAAATGCGCCTTTTGCATCGTGCTTTTTCAAGACATCGAGTATTTTTGAGATGTTTCCGTTTTCGTATCCCGCGTCAAAAGTGAGGTATATCACCTTTTCTTCGGGGTCTTTGCCGATATATGCGCCGCCGTTTTGCGAGATGAAGCTCATAGACGCTTCCGCGTTCGGGCGAGCATGGTCTTTTTCGCGTTTACAATACCAATTATATGCGTTTGCGCCGTATACGCATATCGAAAGCGACAGGACGCACAACAGCGTCAACGGCACGAACATTTTTTTGATCCTTTTATCCATCAGCGTATCCTTTCTTTCGGTTTATTTGCTTTATCCGCAAATAAAGTTTTTGCGTTAAGATAAAAAAATAAACGCAAAAAAATATGCTTTCTTTGGTAAAACTTGATTTTTGCCGTTATATGATGTATAATTTTAATATTAAATATAAATTTTACGGAGAATTTTTAAAGTGGCAGATCTTAATATAGTTTTGGTTGAACCCGAGATACCGCAAAACACGGGAAATATTGCGCGCACTTGCTCTGTTACGGGGGCGGCGCTCCACCTCGTAAAGCCGCTCGGCTTTGAGATAGACGACAAAAAGATGAAACGCGCGGGACTGGATTATTGGAACGAACTTGAGATACATTATTATGAAAATCTTGCCGAGTTCCTTGAAAAAAACAAGGACGAGGAGATGTGGTTCTATTCCAAAAAAGCAAGCCATGTATATTCGGAGGTGTCTTATTCTAAACGCACGTTCCTCGTTTTCGGAAAAGAAACGAAAGGATTGCCGGAGGATATGCTCGAAGAACATTTTTCCAATACTTTGCGTATGCCCATGAAAGAGGGCAGCCGTTCGCTCAATCTTTCGAATACGGTTGCCATAGCCGTTTACGAGGCTATGCGCCAAAGAGATTTCGAACATTTGAAATGTGACGGAGAGAAGCTCTCGCAGATGATGTCATTTCATGAGAAATGATTTTTTTACGGAAAAACGATAAAAAATCATATTTATTTACAATTTGTTGTGGTTTTATTGGCAATTATATAGTATAATAAAAATTATTATACTGCGTAATTTAAATCTTTATTATATATTTCGGAGGTAGTATGTCTTTAATCGAAAAAATTTTCGGAACATACAGTTCTAAGCAGATAAAAAAAGTCGAACCTATCGTGGACAAGGTAGAAGCCCTTGCGGATAAATACTCAAGAATGAGCGACGAACAGCTCGCTTCTTGCACAGACGACTTCAAGGCAAGACTTGCAAACGGTGAAACTTTGGACGATCTTTTGCCCGAAGCGTTTGCCGTTGTACGCGAAGCGGCAACGCGCGTTTTGGGAAAACGTCCGTTCCGCGTTCAGATCATGGGCGGTGTTATACTCCATCAGGGAAGAATCGCCGAAATGAAGACGGGTGAAGGTAAGACGCTCGTTGCGACGATGCCTGCTTACCTCAACGCTCTCTCGGGCAAAGGCGTTCATGTAGTTACGGTGAACGATTACCTTGCTCGCCGAGACAGCGAAGAGATGGGCAAAGTTTACGGTTTCCTCGGTCTTACGACAGGTCTTATAGTTCATGAGCAGACTCCCGAGGAAAAGAAAGCGGCATATAACTGCGATATCACTTACGGTACGAACAATGAGATGGGATTTGATTATCTGAGAGATAACATGGCTATTTTCAAAAACAAGATAGTTCAGCGCGGACATAACTTTGCCATCGTGGACGAGGTGGACTCTATCCTTATCGATGAAGCCAGAACTCCTCTTATCATTTCGGGTCAAGGCAATGCTTCCGATGCTATGTATTCGAAAGCAGACGCTTTTGTTCGCAAGCTCCACGCGCTCAAGATAAAAGAAAAAGATACGAAATCCGACTATGACGACGTAGCGGAAGATTACATCGTTGACGAAAAGGGCAAACGCGCTACTCTTACAAAGCACGGTATCGCAAAAGCGGAAGCATTCTTTGGTGTCGAGAACTACTCCGACCTTGAGAACACGGACCTTAACCATTACGTAAATCAAGCGCTTCATGCTCACGGCGTTATGAAGCTCGACGTTGACTACGTTGTAATGGACGGCAAAGTACTTATCGTAGACAGCTTTACAGGTCGTATCATGCCCGGCAGACGCTTCTCCGAAGGTCTCCACCAGGCTATCGAAGCAAAAGAAGGCGTAAAGATACAGAACGAGAACCAAACGCTCGCGACTATCACGTTCCAGAACTTCTTCCGCCTCTATAACAAACTTTCGGGTATGACGGGTACTGCGCTTACCGAAGAAGAAGAATTTCGTGAGATATACAAACTCGACGTTGTTGAGATACCCACGAACAGACCTATGATACGCAAAGATCAGAACGATGTCGTATACAAGAATGAAAAGGGCAAATATGATGCTATCATCGCGCAGATAAAAGAATGCCACGAAAAAGGTCAGCCTGTACTCGTCGGCACGGTCTCCGTCGATAGATCCGAACTTCTTTCAAAGCTCCTCAACCGCACGGGTATCAAGCACAATGTCCTCAATGCGAAATATCATGAAAAAGAAGCTGAAATAGTAGCTCAGGCAGGTAAATACGGTGCCGTAACCATCTCCACCAACATGGCAGGTCGTGGTACGGATATCATGCTCGGCGGTAATGCCGAGTTCTTGGCGAAAAACGAACTTAAAAAGCTCGGATATAACGAAGAAGAGATTTTCGGCGCAACAGGCGCTTCCGAAAACATCGATGATAGGATCCGCGAGGCTCGCGAGATATATAACGAAAAGCTTGCCGAATTTAAAGCGGCGATAGCTCCCGAAGCCGAAAAGGTAAGAGCTGCGGGCGGTCTGTTCATTCTCGGCACGGAAAGACACGAGAGCCGTCGTATAGATAACCAGCTCCGCGGTCGTGCGGGACGACAGGGAGACCCCGGCGAGAGCCGTTTCTTCCTTTCCCTGGAAGACGACTTGCTCCGTCTTTTCGGAAGCGATAAGATAAAGGGCATGATCGAAAGACTCGGACTTCCCGACGATCAGCCTATCGACGCGAAGATACTTTCGGGTACGATAGAAAACGCGCAGAAACGTCTTGAGGGCGAAAACTTCAACAGAAGAAAGAGCGTTCTCGATTACGACGACGTTATGAACCAGCAGAGAAATATCATATACAGCGAACGTCGCAGAGTGCTTGATGGCGAAGATATCAGTGAGACTGTAAAGAAGATGATAGACAGCTCCATTGCAAACGGCATCGCCGAGAGCATAGAACACGAAACAGGCAAATTCTCCGTTGAAGCTGTACGCAAGAACCTCTTCTGGCTCGTTGCTCCCGATGATTTTGCGGAAGGAGAACATACAGCCGAATCCGTTTCGAAGTTCCTTACGGATCGCGCACATGAAGTTTATGCAAAACAGCAGGAAGTATTCGGAGACAATATGCGCGAACTCGAAAGAGTTGCGCTCCTTCGCTCCGTTGACAAGCATTGGATGGAACATCTCGATGCCATGGACGATCTTCGCGGCGGCGTAGGTCTTGCGGCATACGCACAGAGAAATCCTCTCAACGAATACCGTTTGGCGGCAGGCGATATGTTTGATATGATGATATCTGAAATACACGTCGATACCGCGAGAATGGTACTCTTCTCTCGTCCCGCACAGCAGATAAAGAGAGTGCAGGTAGTTCAGAAGCAGGCGGAAAGTGCGGCGGCAGTCGGCGGCGAAGAAACGAAAAAGCGCCCTGTTGTAAAGAAGCTTTCCGATAAAGTGGGCAGAAACGATCCTTGTCCTTGCGGCTCGGGCAAAAAGTATAAAAAATGCTGCGGCGCAGGTATCGATGACGGCGAGAACTGATATTTCGCTCGCTTTGCTTGAATATTAAAAAATAAGGTGGGCTTTCGCTTCGGCGAAAGCTTGCCCTGAGGTGTTTATGGGTTTTGGATATATGTTTTTGGGGTGCTTTTTCCTTGTCGGAACGTTGGGCATACCCGATATAATAGGTTTTTTGCTTTTTTATGTCGGTATGAACATAGCGAGCAAGCATTGCACTTTTTTCAATAATGCGAAAAAGGTCTGCATACTCGGCTTTGCTTTTTCCGCGTTCGATCTTGCGCTCCAGATCGCCGATTGGCTCAATATAGATCTTTTCGGCGCAAGTGTAAACAACGCTTTCAGTTCTGTCTATACGATATATATGATATGCTTCTATTTGGTATTGTTCCTTGCCGTTGCGGATATCGCAAAGGACGTTGATCTTCCCAAGATAAGAAGCATGGCTTATTCGAATATGGCGCTCGTGCCGCTATTTCTCGTTGTGGCGCAAGTGATAGTCATATACGTTTCGGAAAACTCCGTTTCTATCCCGGAAAACGGAGCGCAGATATACGGAACGGGAATGTTGCTTTCTCTGCTTGCAACGATACTCACGGCGATACTTCTTTTCAGATGCTATGCTCGCATCTGTCTTGAGGGAGACGAGGATATGGAACGCAGAGAGCATGATTTTAAATCTCCTCTCGAATTTTACGAGAAAAACAAAAAGAAAAATCAAACTACAATGAGCAGAAGCAATAATAAAAAGAAGAAAAAATAAAGGAAAGGGAAACTTTATGGGTATAGGATATATTCTTGCCGGCTTGTTTTTTCTCTTCGAACCGTTTTTTAACGTTTTTGACATCATTCCCGATTTTATCGGATATCTGCTTATAATTCGCGGTATGACAAAATTTGCGGATACCGAAGAAAAACTTGCTCAATCAAGGGTGAAGATGAGATATGCGCTCTATGTCGCGCTCGGAAGATATGCCGTGATGCTTTTCAGCATTATCGCGAATTTCGATTCGACGATGAAACTGACGTTTGTTTTTGCATTGGCTGTTTTGGATATCTTTTTTACATTGCCCGCGCTGACATCGTTCTTTGACGGACTTTCTTATTCGCAGTTCCGTGAGAGCGACAGAGCGGAATCTCAAAAGCTTGCCAACGCGCAAAAGATGACGGCGGTATTCATCATCGCTCGCGCTGTCGGCGCTTTCGTGCCTGAACTTACCGCTTTGGTGACAGATTACGGTTACGTTACCTCGGGCGGCACGGGAAGCACGAAAGCTTTGGAAAATCTTCTTTCCGTTATATGCTTCATTGCGGTTCTTGTGCTGGGCATAGTTTGGCTTTCCGCAGTCGTTCCTGCGCTTACCGAGATAAAGAAGAATCGTTCTTTTCTTGATGCGGTGGAGAAAAAATATATAAGCGACGTGTTGAACAACAAAGCGCTCCGCATAAAAAGAAGCGTAAAAGGATTTTGGCATATTTGGTTTGCCGCGTTCTTTTTCTTGCTCTGCATCTCGCTTGAATATCATTTCATCATACCGGAGTTTGGGTTCGGTATATGCGCTTTCTTTGCGTTCGGAAAAGCAAGATCTTATGATGAAGAACATAAGAAAACGAATGTTTTGTGTTTCGCGAACACTATTCTGATGCTTTTGGGATATATCTTTTTGTGGATATATTCTTCTAACATGGGCGAGATGATATTCCCTTACGAGAGCGATGGCTTTTTGAAATATTATCTTCCTTATGTGATATTTCTTACGGCGGGATACGCCGTCGCGCTCTTGCTTTGCCGCAAGGCTTGCCTCGTCATGAAAAAAATGACGGGGGACGGTATAGGCTATGGCGAAAGTACCGACGCAAGAAGAAAAGAAGTGGATTCCCAGCTCAGAGCGGAGGCTTGCAAGCGCATAGACAGACTTTTCGTCATGGAATGTATAAGCATAGCGGCAAGTGCCGTACTAATGGCACTCGTTCCGTGGTTCTCGCTCGTTTGGGCTGTGAGAACATTGCTTGACGTTATCGTTATAATATATATGTATTCCGTTATGAGCGACATTTCCGCCGAAGCGGAAAAGGTTCTTTGAGAAAAGAGGTTTTTATATGGAAGAACAAAACAGTTCCGCAATGCAGAACAACGGCAATAAGCAAGATACGGTCGAAAAAAAGACCTCTGCGATCGAAAAGGTGTATGATTTTATAGAGGTTCTTTCGATAGCGTTCGCTTTTGTCATCGTGATATTTACCTTTGTGGGCAGGCTCAATACCGTTGACGGCAGTTCTATGTATCCTACGCTCCAACACGGCGAAAGACTTATAGTTTCAAACCTTTTCTATACTCCCGAAAACGGCGATATAGTCGTCGTTCAGGAACAGAACGGATATTTCAAAGGTCCGATAGTGAAAAGAGTCATCGCCAAGGGCGGTCAAACGGTAAAGTTTGATTTCGACACATGGCAAGTTTGGGTGGACGGAGAACTTCTTGAAGAAGATTACGTAAACCGCAAGATAGGCGTCGCTATGAAGAGCGACGGTTGCCCCGAGGAATTGACCGTACCCGAAGGTTATCTTTTCGTCATGGGAGACAACAGAAACGATTCTACCGACAGCCGAAATATGTATATAATAGGCTTTGTAAGCGAAGATGAAGTAATGGGTAGAGTCATCTTTCGTGTTTCCGGCAGAATAGGTACGGTCGATTGATTTTAGAAAGGACGTGAACAAATGCCCTCGGAAATTATACAGTGGTTTCCCGGTCATATGGCGAGAACTCGCCGAGAGATCGGAGAAAATTTAAAAAATGTGGATTTTGTTATAGAACTTTTGGATGCGCGCATACCGAGCAGCTCCAGAAATCCCGAAATAGCGAAGATATGCGGAGATAAGCCAAGGCTCATACTTTGCAGCAGAGTTTCGCTCGCAGACCCCAAGGTTACAAAAGCTTGGAAAGAATATTTTGCCGCCAACGGCACTAAATGCATATTCTACGATTGCTTGACGGGTGAGGGAATGAATGATATAACTCCCGCCGCTCGCGAATTGCTCGCGGAAAAGCTCGAACGCTACCGCGAAAAAGGCATGGCAGGCAGAAAATTGCGCGCTATGATAGTAGGTATACCGAATGTCGGCAAAAGCTCGATAATCAATAAGCTTTCCAGAACAAAAAGCGCAAAGGTGGAGAACCGTCCCGGTGTAACACGCCAAAAGCAGTGGATACCGACGAACGCGGGATTCGACTTGCTCGATACTCCCGGTGTGCTTTGGCCTAAATTCGAAGACCCCAAGATAGGCGAGAATCTCGCTGTTACGGGCGCTATAAAGGACGATATACTCGATATAGAAACGCTCGCTTCCATACTCGTAAATCGTTTGCGCACACTTTACCCCGATAAGCTTATGGCAAGATATAAGCTCAAAGACGGAGCGCTCGACGAAGAATACAACGATTTCGATGTGCTTGAAAAGATAGGCAAAGCGAGAGGATTTCTTGTTTCGGGCGGCGAGATAGACCTTGAACGCACGGCGAAAATGCTTCTCGAAGAATTCAGAAACGGCAAGATAGGCAGAATGACGCTCGATTTGCCCGAGGTGCACAATGCTTGAATATATACTTGAGAGCGAAGCGCAAGCGCAAGGCTTCGCCAATGTTTGCGGCGTTGACGAAGCGGGCAGAGGTCCGCTTGCGGGAAATGTCGTTGCCGCGGCTGTAATATTGCCGCAAGGGCTTGTTATAGACGGTCTAAACGATTCCAAAAAGCTTACGGAAAAGAAACGCGAAGCGCTTTATGATATCATAACAAAGGAAGCTATCGCTTATTCCATAGCTTGGGCTACGCCTGCGGAGATAGATGAATTGAACATACTCAACGCAACGATGCTCGCTATGAAAAGAGCGGTGGACGGATTGTCCGTCAAAGCGGATATCGCGCTTATCGATGGCAACTGCGCGCGCGGATTCGATATCCCCACGCAGACAGTTGTAAAGGGCGACGCAAAAAGCCCTTCGATAGCTGCGGCTTCCATTCTTGCCAAGATTACAAGGGACAGACAGTGTATCGAGATGGACAAGGCATATCCCGAATATGGATTTGCAAAGCATAAAGCATATCCCACAAAGGATCATATGCAAAAGGTGCGCGAGATAGGTCCTTGCCCCGAACACAGAAAAAGCTTCCTTTCTTTTTTGAATAAATGAGTGCAAAAAGTGAGACAGGCAAGCGCGGAGAAGCGCTTGCCTGCGAATATCTCGAAAAACTCGGTTTTAAGATACTGCATCGAAATTATCGCGCGGGTCATCTTGAAACCGATATTATATGTGAGGACGAAAGATATCTTCTTTTTGTAGAGGTGAAAACGCGCACCGATAAAGGAAGATATACGCGATATGGAAGCGCAAAAGATGCTGTCGATGCTCGCAAAAGAGAACGTATGCTCGAATGTGCAAAGGAGTATATATACAAAAACAAGCCGAGCAAAAAACCGCGTATAGATGTTATAGAAGTTTATCTTGACGCTCACGGTGAATTGTTGGCTGAAAACGGTATACGGTATATAAAAAATGCCGTTACGGCATGAAATGAGCGTCAAAGTCTTTGCTGTTCATACAGCAAAGACCTTGACGGCTGTCGAGAAGGAATATAGCAAGAGTAATAGCCTAAATTGATTAAAAAATACTCTTAGCAAAAGTTCTTTTGCACGGTTTGTTTTTGGGAATCGCTGAAATCGATCGGTGCGTAGAAATTATTTTGAGTAAAAGTTCTTTTGCCTACTTTTCTTTCAAGAAAAGTAGGTCAGGAGGAACTTTTCTGCTTAAAGGTAGCGCAAACGGTATCTGTGCAAGAGGTGGCATAGCTGGGACCGACATTTATTGTCTTTGCCGTGCAGGTGCTGTCCTCCGTGTGATAGGCGCAGTTGGAAACATCGCAAATAACGCCGTTGTTGCATTTGCAAGTTATCTTGTCATCGTTTTTATTCATTTGTTAAAACTCCTTTCTGTGAGCTTGTTTGTATTTTGGCACGAAACAGGACTGTTTATTCGTGCATGACATTTTTTATTTTAAAAATTTAGAGGAGGTGAGCTATGTCGCTTTTTGTTATAGGGGATACGCATCTTTCGCTTTCGTGCGAAAAGCCGATGGATATATTCGGCGCACGTTGGAAGGGGTATACCGAACGCCTTGAGGCTGAGTGGAAAAGCGTTGTCAAAGACGAGGACACCGTTGTTATCGCAGGGGATATATCCTGGGCGATGACGCTTGACGAGGCAAAGGCTGATTTTGATTTTATAGAAGCTCTGCCCGGGCAAAAGATAATATCAAAGGGAAACCATGACTACTGGTGGCAGACCATGTCGAAACTTGACGCTTTTGTGGAGAAGAACGGTTATAAAACCATACGTTTTCTTCACAATAACGCATATGCGTGCGAGGATTTTATAATAGGCGGTTCGCGCGGTTGGTATAATGACGACAAAAATGTGAATATGCGCGGCGCGGACAGCGAAAAAATAGTCGCGCGAGAGGTGATGCGTTTGGGAATGAGCCTTGGTGAGGGCTTGAAGCTCAGACAAGAGCTTGCCGAAGCGGACGGAAAAGAAAGAGAGATGCTCGCTTTTTTGCATTTTCCGCCGATATTCAGAGGGTATATGTGCGATGAGATAATAATGGAACTTTACAGAAAAGAAGTGAGCCGTTGTTACTTCGGTCATATACACGGATGCTACGATACGCCGATGAAAACGAATTACGCGGATATCGATTTTTATTTTATATCCGCAGACTATCTTGCGTTCCGCCCATACAGGATAGAGCCGAAAGAAAAGGGCTGAAAAAACGAGCGCTTGCGCTCGGAATATATAAATATTGTAATAAAATAGTTGACTTTGACGAGTAAAAGTGATATAATAACTAATAATTATGGAACAAATAAATTCTCGCAATTTCACGGAGGATAAAATGAAATTACTCAACATTACAGACGCTGAAAAAAATCAGAAAGTAATTGAGTTTTCTGTTGACAAAGCTACATTTGATGCAGCTGTTGACAAAGTATACAAGAAAAATGTATCTAAACTCAATGTTCCCGGCTTCAGACCCGGCAAAGCTCCCAAGAGCATGATCGAAAAAATGTACGGCAAAGGCTTCTTCTATGAAGACGCTATCAACGACATACTTCCCGAAGCATACGAAGCAGCTCTCGCTGAATCCAAACTCGATGTTGTAAGCCGCCCCGAGATCGATATCAAAACTATCGACGACAACGGTGTTGTTGTTACAGCAACAGTTTTCGTAAAACCCGAAGTTAAGGTTGGCGAATACAAGGGCATCGCAGCTACACGCGAAACAGTAGCTATTTCCGATGAAGCTGTTGAAAACGAGATCAACAGCGTTCGCGAAAGAAATGCTCGCGAAACAGAAGTTACAGACAGAGCGGTTGCAAACGGCGACGAGATCACATTTGATTTCGACGGTTACGTTGACGGTGTTGCTTTCGAAGGCGGCAAAGCTGAAAACTACAACCTCAAGGTTGGTTCCGGCGCGTTCATTCCCGGTTTCGAAGAACAGATCGTTGGCAAAGCTATCGGCGAAAACTTCGATGTAAACGTTACATTCCCTGCTGAATACCATGCAGCTGAACTCGCTAACAAAGAAGCAACATTCAAATGTGTTGTTCACGCTATCAAAGTTCGCGAACTTCCCGAACTCGACGACGAGTTTGTAAAAGACGTTTCCGAATTTGATACACTCGACGAATACCGCGCTGATATCAAGGCAAAACTCCAGGAAAGAGCTGACAAAGCAGAGGACGCTAAAGTAGACGATCAGATCATCGAAAAACTCGTTGAAACTCTCGAAGCAGACATTCCCGAAGCTATGTTCGAAAACGAACTCGAAAACATGATGCGCGACTACGAAACAAGACTTCGTTACCAGGGTCTCGACCTCGAAACATTTATGCGTTACACCGGTCAGACAGCTGATTCCATGAAGGCTCAGTTCCGTCCTCAGGCTGAAAAGCAGGTTAAGACCCGTCTTGCTCTCGAAGCAGTTGCAAAAGCTGAAAACTTCGAAGCAACAACAGAAGAGATCGACGCTGAATACAGCAAGATCGCAGAAGCTTACAGCATCGAAGCTGAAAAGGTTCGCGAACTCGTTGACAGCGCTGCTATCGCTGCTGATATCGTTGTTGGCAAAGCTGCACAGCTTCTCCGCGACACAGCAGTTGTTACAACAAAAGACGCTGAATAATTTAAAGACAATATAAGGGATTCGCAGACGGTATCGTCTGCGAATTTGCTTAAACGGGGAAAATACATTTTTCGACTTTATCCTGTCGGAGAAAGTTTTGTGTAAATATCCCCGAAAGGAAAGGCTCGAAACGGCAGAGATATAAATAGGACTGCCGAGTAGAGTTCTTTTGCATGGTTTGCGACGAAAGAAGATAAATTGTCTTTATAGCCGAAATGAAAAAAGAAAAGGAAAGGCTCGAAACGGCAGAGATATAAATAAGACTGCCGAGTGGAGTTCTTTTGCCTACTTTTCTCCGAAAGAAAAGTAGGGGTTTTGAAAGGAGAAAAATAATTATGGCACTTGTACCAACAGTCGTTGAACAGACAGGCAGAGGCGAACGCGCATACGATATCTATTCTCGCCTTCTTAACGACAGAATCATTTTTTTGACAGACGAGGTAAACGACACAACAGCTTCTCTTGTTGTTGCACAGCTTCTTTTCCTTGAGTCTCAGGATCCCGATAAGGATATAATGCTTTATATCAATAGCCCCGGCGGCTCCGTTTCCGCAGGTTTCGCTATTTACGATACGATGAATTATATCAAATGCGATGTTTGCACGATTTGCATCGGTATGGCGGCTTCCATGGGCGCATTCTTGCTTGCAGCAGGTACTCCGGGTAAACGTTGGGCGCTCCCCAACAGCGAGATAATGATACATCAGCCTTTGGGCGGAATGCAGGGTCAGGCGAGCGATATCAAGATACACGCGGACCATATCCTCCGCACTCGTCAGAAACTCAACGAGATACTCGCTCGTGAAACAGGTAAGACAGTAGATCAGATCGCAGTGGATACAGAAAGAGATAACTTCATGTCCGCACAGGAAGCTGCCGATTACGGTCTTATCGATAAGGTTATTGAAAAAAGAGCATAAGCAGAGGTGCTGAAAAATGGCTGACAACATGAATACAGAACACAGATGCTCCTTTTGCGGCAGGACCGAAAGACAGGTAGAATTTTTGATACCTTCGGCTACGGGCGCGAATATCTGTAATCAGTGCGTTTGGGCTTGCAACGAGATATTGTCCGAGATAGAGGACGAAAAGGAATCTGCAGAGGGCGCATTGCAGGCAATGCCCGAACTTTCCGAGCTTCCCAAACCCAAGGATATAAAAAAAGTTCTTGATGATTACGTTATCGGACAGGACGAGGCGAAAGTGGCTCTTTCCGTTGCCGTTTATAACCACTATAAACGTATATTGCAGAAAGAGAGCGACGATGGCGTTGAGATACAGAAGAGCAATGTGCTTTTGCTCGGACCTACGGGTGTTGGCAAAACATTCTTGGCTCAAACGCTCGCGAAAACGCTTAAAGTTCCTTTTGCCATAGCAGATGCCACAACGCTTACAGAAGCGGGATATGTCGGCGAGGACGTTGAAAATATACTTCTTCGTCTTATCCAGGCGGCAGACGGCGACGAAAAGCTCGCGGAACGCGGCATCATATATATCGATGAGATAGACAAGATATCTCGTAAGAGCGAAAATCGCTCTATCACGAGAGACGTTTCGGGTGAAGGCGTTCAGCAGGCGCTTCTCAAGATACTTGAAGGCACTGTTGCCAACGTTCCTCCGAAGGGCGGACGTAAGCACCCCGGACAGGAATTTATTCAGATAAATACATCTAATATCTTGTTCATCTGCGGCGGCGCGTTCGACGGTCTTGAGCAGATAATCGAAAAGAGAAAAGGCAAACAGGGCATAGGCTTCGGAAGTGAAGTCAAGAGCAAGAACGAGACGAAAGATGTCTCCGTTTTCAAAAATGCGACAGCTCACGATATAGTAAAATACGGTCTTATCCCCGAACTCGTGGGAAGGATACCCGTTATAGTGAGCCTCGATCAGCTCGATACGGACGCTTTCGTAAGAATATTGACAGAGCCGAAAAACGCGATAGTTAAGCAATATAAGAAGCTGTTCGCACTCGATGACCTCGATATAGAATTTACGGACGAAGCTATCGTCAAGATAGCCGAACTCGCAAAGGAACGCGGTACGGGCGCGCGCGGTCTTCGCGCGATAATGGAAGAATTTATGCAGCCTATCATGTATGAGTCTCCCTCGCTCCGCGAAGAAAAGGGCTATACGAAGATAGTTATAACCGATAAGGTAATAACCGAAAAGGCAGCACCCGAATTTTCTTAAATAGAAGAACGATAAATGAACGGCGCAATGCTCTCGACGGAGCATTTCACTGTTCATTTTTGTCGCTTTGAAAAAATTTTTGCTGACTATTGACAAAATATTGGCAATATGCTATAATGAAAATGTCAAAAGGGAGTAGTACATTGTATTTTACAATGTGTATGCATCGTCATGACGGCAGCTGCAGATGCTCGGTGTATACAGGATCTTTTAAATGATTTTTACAAGACTTTTACTGTTTAAGCGGTAAAAGTCTTTTTTGTTTAAAAGGCTTCCGCAAGACCAAAAAATACTTATTTTGGAGGAATATTATGAACCATTTCATCATCATTGCAATAATTGCATTATTGATCATCGTATTTTTCGCAAGCGGCTATCTTAAAGCTCCGCCCGACACGGCATACATCATTTCCGGTCTTGGCAAAAAGCGCAGAATACTCATCGGTAAAGCAGGTTTCAGAATACCTTTCTTTGAACGAGTTGACCGTCTTTCCCTCCGTGTAATGCAAGTTGACGTTAAAACGAGCGAAGCTGTCCCCACAAATGAATTTATCAACGTTACGGTAGACGGCGTTGCGAACATCAAGATATCTTCCGACCCCGAAGCGCTCAAGCTTGCTTCCGAATCTCTCCTCGGTATGCGTCAGGCAGACCTTGTAAACCTTGTAACGCAGGTGCTTGAAGGTAATATGCGAGAGATAGTTGGTTCCGTCGGACTTAAAGAGATGGTCCAGGACCGCCAGGGCGTTGCAAAGAAGATAACAGAAAACGTTGTTCCCGATATGAAAAAACTCGGTATCGAGGTAGTAAACTTTAATATCCAAAACTTTAAAGATGCCGCAGGCACTATCGAGAACATGGGTATCGACAACGTAGAACAGATACGCAAAAATGCTCAGATCGCCAAGGCTAACGCACAGCGCGACATAGCCATAGCAACGGCTAAGGCACAGGAAGAAGCTAACGCGGTCAAAGTCGAAGCTGAAAAGAAGATAGCCGAACAGGACGCTGAACTTGCCGTTCAGCAAGCCGACATGAAGGTGAAAGCCGACACGAAAAAGGCAGACGCAGACGCGGCTTACTCCATTCAGCAAGAAAATCAGCGTAAGATAATCGAGATTGCTAAGACGAATGCGGATATCGCTCGTCGCGAAAAAGAAGCGGAGCTTGCGGAGAAAGATATCTCCATCAAGGAAAAAGAACTTGAAGCGAATATCATGAAGCAAGCGGACGCTATGAAATATCAGTCCGAAAAACAGGCAGAAGCCGAGCTTATCAAACGTCAGCGCGAAGCGGACGCAAAAAAATACGAAGCTATCCGCGAAGCCGAGGCGAAAAAAGCCGAAGCCGAAGCTATCCGCTATGCTATGGAGCAGGAAGCGGAAGGTATCCGCGCCAAAGGTCTTGCCGAAGCCGAAGCTATTGAAAAGAAAGCCGAAGCTCAGAAGAAGATGGGCGAAGCTTCCGTGCTTGAAATGTACCTTAATGCATTGCCCGAAGTCGTTAAGAATGCCGCCGAGCCTTTGTCTCGTACAGACAAGATCGTTATGTACGGCGACGGCAACTCCACAAAGGTAGTTCGCGATGTTATGAGCAGTACGAATCAGATCATGGAAGGCGTTAAAGAATCCACAGGCATCGACATATCCTCGCTTATCGCGGGTTTTGCGGGCGGTAAAGCCGCTATCGCTCCCACGAAGAAGGCTGACGATGATGCGAAAAAAGACGATCCCGCAAACGAATAACATGAAAAATATATCGGTCGTAAGACCGATATATTTTTTTTGCCGAGAGCGCATTTTCGATGTGAGAGATAGATGCGATTTTTAAACAGAAAAAATGCTATTTTGTCCATGTTTTGCAAACAAAAAGCACAAAACTGTTTATTGACATCAATGAAAATATGTGATATTATATATATGTTAAATTATAAAGTCCATAAAGGAGATGGAACATCATGAAAAAACTTTTATCGTTATTGCTTGTTGTTGCAATGCTTTTCGCTGTTGCTTCTTGCGCAGGCGGAGAAAACAAAACAACAGACACGAATGTCGGAACAGACAACACGACAGATCATTCCGAACAGACAACAGGCTCTTCGGACCAGACAACGGACAATGCCGTAACACCTTCCAAAGATTTTGATGAAAACAACATCATTCTTTCTTTTGCGGCTATATCCGATACTCAGCACAAATACCCCAACATCGATACGCTCGAAAAATTCAAGAGCGCTCTCCAGCAGCTTTCAACATATGCTATCGAATCGGGTAGCGACCTTAACGCAGTCCTTTTTGTAGGCGACCTTGTTCAGAACGCTCAAACTAACCAGGTAAAAGAATTTAAACAGGCTTACGAGGAAGTTTTGTCTCCCGTAAATGTTCCGCTTATCTTCTCCCTTGGCAACCATGACGTAAACTGCAACGCAGGTTACACATATGAAAACCTCACAATGTCCTCTTTCTACTCCATATTCGGTTCTCAGTACAATTCATATGAAGAAGAAACGAGCGACCTTTCCATCGGTTGCACACACACTATCGTGAACGGTTATCACTTCCTCTGTATCAATCCTATCGATAAAGAATACATCGGTACGGACGCAGGCGGCGTTTTGTACTCAGAAAAAGCTAAACAGTGGCTCGACGATACTCTTGCAAAGATCACAGCGGAAAACCCCAACCAGTATGTTTTCGTAAATACTCATCCTATGGTATACGGCACGACATACGGTAGCACACTTCTCACGGGTAACCACCGTTGGTATACAAAAGACCTTACAACTATCCTTGAAAAATATCCTCAGGTAATGACATTCGGCGGTCATACTCATTTCCCGATAAACGACGAACGCTCTATCATGCAGGATAAATTCACGTCTATCGGTTGCGGTTCCGTAACATACATGGCTATCGAAAACGGATATGCAAATGTAAGCGGCACAGTTCCTTCCGATGCAGGTCAGACTTCTTCCGGTCATCTCGTTCAGGTGGACAAGAACGGCAACGTAAGGATCACAAGAATGAACTTTGCCGATAATTCCACATTCAAGACAACTTGGGAACTTTCCGCTCCTTCCGCAGACGGTTCTCACCTTAAAGCATACACAGAAGACCGTGCAAATTCCAACGCGGCTCCCACAATGAGCGGCGAACTCAAAGTTGTAACAGCTAAGATAGGTGGCTCCAATGTTGCCACAGTATCTTTCAACGCAGGTGCTGACGATGATTTCGTTCACCACTACATCGTAAAAGTTACAAACGTAAAAACAGGCGCTGTTATCAGCGAATCCAAATACCTCACAGACTTCTATCTCTATTCCAACCCCGCAGAAAGCATGAAGAAAGAGCTTTCTTATTCCATAGGAACTCTTACGGCAGGTACAGATTATAAGATAGAAGTTGTAGCAGTAGACTCTTGGGATGCACAGAGCAATGCTCTTACAGCGACAGTATCCGTAACAGATACAGATACTTCCGTTCTTCCCGAAGCTATCGTTGATATCGATTTCAACGCAGACGGCACAGCCACAGACGTTAAGGGCAACTCCACAGTTACACTTATCGGCGGCGCTACTATCGGCGAAAAAGAGTTCACTCATAACGGTTTGAAGAACACTTTGGCAGCTCTCAATGTAACGGCATCCGGTCAGTCCGGTACTCTTACTATCGACAAATATGACACATCTACTATAAACGATCTTTATAACGGTGCGGCAGGCTTTACGCTTGAAGCATTCTATATCAGCAACGATATGGACGGCACAGACAAAGCTACGGCGGGCGTACTTTGCGCGACTGAATACGGCGGTCTCGGTATCGCTACGACGAACCACGGCACTCCCGGTTTCTGCACATATACGACAGAAAAGAAATCTTACAACTACACATACGCTAAAGGCAAAGCTTCCGCAACAGACCTTACACACGTTGTTGCAACAGGTATCGTTTACGACGGTAAGTTCTATACAGCTATCTATGTAAACGGCGAATTGCAGGGAAGTAGCGAGCTTAAAGGTGAACTTTGGATAGGCGATACAAGATTCGTTCCTTATGCTAACCAGCTTTCCATCGGTAACGATATCGGCCCCAACGGCTTCCCGATGAAAGACTTCTCTTGCGTAGACGTTAAGGTTTACGATGTTGCTCTCAATGCAAATCAGGTAAAGACAGCGTACGAAAATGCGTGCGGCTTGCTCAAATAATCGAAACTAAAAAAAGGTTATCGAGTTTATCTCGATAACCTTTTTGTTTTTTTATTTAAAATATCAAAATACCGTCAATGCATTGAACAAGCTCTGCAACAGTAAGAGCGAGATGAGGAAAAAGAAGTTGAAAGCGGAAAATTTCAAAATATAGTTTCCTGCGCTCTTGGGGTAAAGGTTCGTATATTCCTTAAACGTGATGAGCGAAGCAAGCGAGGAAATGAGCGTTCCGACACCGCCGATGTTTACGCCGAGCAACAAGTCGCGGTAATTATCCGTGAAGTTGGAAAGGAGTATAGCGGAAGGCACGTTGCTTATGCACTGGCAAGAGAGTGCCGAAAAAACGAGAGTGTTCTTTTCGAGCAACATAGAGAGCAGTGAGTTTACCGCAGGTATGCGAGACATATTTCCCGCAAATACGAAGAACGCGCAGAACGTGAAGAGCAGACCATAGTCAACTTTGGCAAGCGCTTTTCGATCGGCTATCAAGAGCGCGACCGTTATTATCGCGAGAGCCACGATATAATTTATCACTCTGAAAACAGCAAGTATTGAAAGAGCGAAAAGCAAAGCGTAAAATACCGCTCTTTTTACATCGAGCTTTTCTTCCTTCGGAACGATGTAAAGCTCTTCTTTTTTTACGAAAATGAAACAGCATATCGTTATGACCGCTATTGCGAGAATGAAAGGAAACAGCATTATCTCCATAAATTCGCCCGTGGGGATATTGAATTTACTGTAAAGATAAAGATTTTGGGGATTTCCGAAAGGTGTGAGCATACCGCCGAGGTTGGCGGCGATGTTCTGCATTATGAATGTAAATGGAAGATATTTTTGCTTGCCCGTGCTGTCGAGCGCGAAAAAGCCGAGCGGCAAAAATGTTATGAGCGCCATATCGTTTGCTATCAGCATGGAGCCGATGAACGTTATATAGACGAGCGTCAACACGCACAAACGAGAGTTTTTGCAAAGTTTAACTATCTTTCGCGCGAGTATGGTAAAGAAATGTATGTTGCGGAGCGCGCACACTACCGCCAAAACGGAAAAAAGACAGCTGAGCGTTTTGAAATCGAAATATCCCAAATATTCTTTGTCGGGTGGCACGATGAAAGATGTTATCAAGGCGGCGCATATTGCGATCATCAAAACGGTGTTTTGTCTTACGAAAGAGAAGACAGCTCTCTTTACTTTGTCAGTTTTTTTCATATGTATCACCGTATTTCCTGTAAAAATTGTGTGTCTTTTTGACGACTTTCCTATTATACAACTTTAAAAGCGATTTGTCATCATAAATATAAAAAATATTTTATAAAAATATATCGGAAAGGGCAGAATATATCTTGAAAAGCACTTTACGCTGTGCGTAAACGTTCATACGGGAAAAATATTGACTTTCGTTGAAAAATAATGTATTATTCTTGTATGAAAATTTTTGGATATATTTTATGGAGTTGATATATGAAAAGAATTTTCAAGATGATATTTGCGTTATCTTTGGCTTTTTGCTTGTTTGCGCTTGCCGCTTGCGGCTCTGCCGAAGAGGAGACTAAGCTTGGGCTTGGGGTGGTGCCGTCTTATTCGGCTCTCGACGCAATCGAGGAGACGAACGGAAAAGGTATTTTCGATATGACGGCTGCCGCTGTTATTATCGGCAAAGACGGAAATATCATCGATATAAAGATAGATGTTGCGGAAGATACCGTAGAATATACTGCGGGCGGGGAACTTGTCGGAACCAAAAGCGTAGCGACAAAAAGAGAGAGCGACGATAAAACGGTCGGTTCCAATATCTCGCAGGCAGAACAGATAAAAATATTCGAAAACTTTTGCAAGGGAAAAACTCACGGCGAGATAACGGCGACTTTGACGCCTGACGGCTACGGAAATGCGGAGCTTGTAAGCCATGGCTGTACGATGGTTTTGACAGACATGGTAAAAGCGATAGAAAAAGCTTGTGATAACGCAAAAAAATGCGATATCGACGGAGAATACGCTCTGACTATCGGCACGGACGCTTATCAAAGCGGAAGAAGTGCGAGCGAGGAAGCGGACGGCTACGGAAAAATAACGGCAGACGTTGCCGCATCGGTTACTGATAAAGACGGAAGATGTGTTTTTACGATATTCGACAGTGCCGAGATGAATTTCACATTCGACAGAAACGGAGCTTCCACCGTAAGCGCGGACGAAAAGGTATCGACAAAACGAGAAAAAGGCTATGATTACGGCATGGAGAAAGCGGGTTCTAAGCTTGAGTGGTTCGAACAAGCGGATAAGCTTGCGGAGTTCTGCGTAGGCAAGACCGCCGAAGAGATAAAAAAGCTCGTTTCTTCCGACGGTTACGGCGGCGAAGAAATATTGAACGCAGGTTGCACCGTTAAGATATCGGGCATGGCAAAGGCTATCATGAAAGCTATCGAACAAAAATAGATATAATATTCGAAAATATGAGGAGAATATCTCTCCTCATATTTTACATGGCGAGGGATAAAGATGAAGATATTCAAAAAAACATTATGCGTTGCTTTGGCGTTGCTTATATCGTGCGTGTGCTGTTCTTGCCAAAAGCGCAAGAACAGATACAGCGCGTATAACTTCGACTATTTTGATACATCTACTGTCATAATAGGATATGAGAGCGAAAAAGCGGAGTTCGACGCTGTTTGCGAGGATATATTTGCTCTCTTGGAGGAATATCATAAACTGTATGACATATATACGCCTTACGATGGTTTGAATAATCTTTATACGCTCAATAATTCGCGTGAACCTATCGAGCTTGATGAAAAAATATTGTCTCTTTTGGAATACGGCAAAGAGATATACGATATTACCGCCGGTTATACAAACATAGCGATGGGAAGCGTGCTTTCGATATGGCACGATCATAGAGATATAGGCTCTATCTCTCCCGAAAAGGCATCTATACCATCGATGGAGGTGCTTTCTAATGCTTCCAAACATACGGATATAAACGATATCGTCATAGACCGCGAACGCGGAACGGCTTATCTTGCCGATGGAGAAATGAGCGTTGATGTTGGCGCGATAGCAAAAGGATATGCCGCGGCGCGCATTGTGGAATATCTTGAAGGTATCGGCAAAAGCGGTTACATTATAAATGTCGGCGGCAATGTTTGCGTGATAGGTCCGCGCGGCGACGGCACTCCTTGGACCGTCGGAGTGGAGGCTCCGTATGATGGAGAAGAATATATCGAATATGTTTACATGACGAGCGGCGCGCTCATTACGAGTGGTTCGTATCAAAGATTCTATTATGTTGACGGCAAAAGATATCATCACATCATAAGCAAGGATACGCTCATGCCGGATGACACATTTCTCTCCGTTTCCGTGCTTTGCGAGGATTCCGGTCTTGCGGATGCGCTTTCCACGGCTCTTTTCAGTATGAGCCTAGAAGACGGAATGGCGCTTATTGATTCTTTGGACGGCACAAAGGCTTTGTGGGTCAAAAACGACAAAAGCGTGATATATTCCTCGGATTGGAACAGATAAAACAAAAAGGTATAGAGAGCGTTTGCTTTCTATACCTTTTTTACATATTTGAGCATGAGCGCCGAGGCAAGCCCCACTAATATACCCGCTATTATGCCGCTGAACGAAAGAACTATCATATAGAAGCCTATCTCGCGCGTTTTAAGGGCTACCATGGCAAGCAAGATTTGCCCCAAATTATGCGAGATGCCGCCGACTACGCTGATACCGACATAGGAAAATCGTTCTGTTTTCTTTAATAAAAACATCAAAAATAGGCTCAACGCGCCACCGCATATGCTGTAAACCAGCGACCAAACATTGCCGAAAAGAAGCGCGGATAAGCATATTCGTATCATCGAAACAGCGCCCGCGGCGCACAGACCGTAACGATATAGGGCAAATATGATGATAATATTCGGCAATCCGACTTTTATGCCGGGTATGGCGGAAAATATCGGTGGCAGTAAAGATTCGATATATGACAGTATGAGCGCGATGCAAGCGCAAAGCGCCAAAAAAGTAAGCTTTTTTGTTTTCATTTTACGATATCGCGTCCACAGCGCCCTCGCTTTCGGATATTATCTTTATGACGAGCTTGTTCGGCAAACAAACTATCGTTTCGCCGTCGTATCTTATCGCACGATGCTCGACGCATATTCCGTCCGCGCAGGAAGCGGAGATGATGCTCGCTTTGCCGTTTTCTATCTTCAAGGTATTGTATGCATCGCTTTCGGGATAAGTCAGCGTTATCTCCGCATCTTTAAAGAGCGGATAGCGTGCTGTTTCAACTCCGTTTTTTATAACGACAGCATAGCCGCCGACACTGCGTATCGTCAAAAATACGGCAAGCGCCGAAAACAAGCATATCAATATCGCTGAGATGAGGATAATGTCGTTTTTGATTTTTTTCTTTTCCATCGTACCCTCCGTTTAAAATAAGGCAGAATGTATCCTGCCTTATTTTAAAATTTTTCAAGAGTTCTTCGGTATCTTTACTATACATTGAATAGGACAATTTTTGGCGCAAAGACCGCAACCTACACATTTGTCATGATCTATCACGGCAAGATTGTTTTCAACATGAATAGCGTCTTGGGGACATATCGTTTCACATTTTTTGCAACCGATACAGCCGTTTGTGCAAGCTTTGCGAACCGAAGCCCCTTTTTCTTTGCTGTTGCACATCACGGCAACCTTCGCTTTTGCGGGAATGAGCGTTATCAGCCCCTTTGGGCAAGATCTTACGCAGATGCCGCACCCGATGCAGAGCGAACGATTTATCCGAGCAACTCCGTCATCGACGCATATGGCGCCTTTTGGGCAAACGGAGGCGCAATCTCCGCAACCGACACAACCAAAAACACAAGCTTTGGAGCCGCCGTATATAAGACATTCCGCTTTGCAGCTTTTAATGCCGTCGTAGATGGCTTTGCTTTTTGCCGCGTCGAAGTTTCCGTTGCAGTGAACGAACGCAACGCATCTCTCCACAGCTTCCGCTTCCACGCCCAGCATATCCGATATTTTTTTCGCGACATCGGAAGCGCCAGGAACGCAGAGATTCGTTTTTGCGCTATCCTCTATTATCGCTTTTGCATATCCGTCGCAACCCGTGTAACCGCAAGCGCCGCAGTTTGCGCCCGGCAAACATTCGCGGATATCGGATATTCTCTCGTCTGTTTTCACGCTCATGAAATGAGAAGCGAGCGCGAGTATTATTCCGCAGATAAGACCGATGGCGCCAACGACCGCCACGGCTGTAATAATAGCATTAAACATATATCAATACCTCCGAAATCATGCGAAAATGTTATCGACTATTCCCGTAAAGCCGAAGAAAGCGAGCGAAACTATCGATGCCGCAATGAGCGTTATCGGAAGCCCTTTGAAACATTCGGGGGCATCGCAATCCTCTATCCTTTGGCGAACGCCCGAGAACAGCACCATGGCAAGCAAAAATCCAAGACCGCAACCGAGCGAGCTTACCATGGATTCGATAAAGCTGTATCCGTCCGTGATGTTGTTTATGGTAACACCGAGAACAGCACAGTTTGTCGTTATAAGCGGAAGATATACGCCGAGATTTTTGTGCAACGAGGGTATATATTTTTTCAAAGCTATCTCTATAAACTGAACGAGGGCTGCTATAACGAGTATGAATACTATCGTTTGCAAAAATTCAAGTTTCAACGGTTCGAGAATGAATCTTTGTATGGGCCAAGTAGCCGCTGTTGCCAAAAGCATTACGAATATTACGGACAGTCCCATACCGCTTGCTTGATCGAGCTTTTTCGAAACGCCCAAAAAGGGACATATGCCCAAGAATCTGCTCAATACATAGTTGTTGACAAGCACGGAGGACATGAGTATGATCATCAAATTTTTGAAAGTATCCATATCACTTTTCCTCCTTTTCCGCTGTGCAAGAGTTGGAATGGCAAATACCCGCGCTCGGGCAAGCTTCGCAACCGAAATCCTTTTTCTTTAGGGCTTTGCCTCTTGCGGCGGCGTTCACTATCGCTATCAAGATGCCGAACACGAGAAATCCGCCGGGGGACCTTACCAAAAACTCTATCTTATAATTTTGCAAAAACGGTATGGCTATGCCTGCGAAAGAGCCGTTGCCGAATATTTCTCTTATCGTTGACATGAGAAAGAGGGCGAGCGTAAATCCAAGCCCCATTCCCAGACCGTCAAGGGCAGATGCGCCGACATCGTTTTTGCTTGCGAACATCTCCGCTCTGCCGAGGATTATACAATTTACGGTTATGAGCGCAAGGTATATTCCGAGAAGCTCGTAAAGTTCGGGCAGATATGCGTGCATGAGCATCTGAACGAGAGTTACAAACCCCGCGATGATAACTATATAGCAAGGTATCCGCACTTTATCGGGTATCACTTTGCGGAGCAATGATATGACCGTGTTCGAGCATGTCAACACCGCGGTCGCGGCAAGCCCCATGCTTACGGCTCCTATCACGCTCGTCGTGGTGGCAAGCGTCGGGCAAGTACCCAACACAAGCACGAAAACGGGATTTTCAAGGAGCAAGCCTTTGAGAAGAAAGGAAAGTTTATTTGTATTTTTCATTTTTATTTTGCTCCCTCCAATATATCTACGGCTTCCAAAGCCTTGAGGACTGCAACGCGGTAACCGTTATGGGTGAATGTCGCGCCGCTTATTGCGTCTACTTCATCGAGCGTTTGCGATGTTTTGCCGTTATATCTTTCGTAATATGACGGCAAAGCGCAAACGGAGCCGATGCCTTCTGTTTCGTGTTGCTCTCTTGTAACGCACGAGATTATTTTGCCGCCGCTCGTTATCGAGATATCGATAACGATATATTCGCCCGAGGCTTGCCATTCGCCGTTTATTCCGTATCCCGAAGCCCTGAGAGAAAATACATAATTTCCGCCGCTTGTTTTATAAGCTTTTGTTATCTTGTCCGAGATATCGTCGTAAACGGATATGTCCAATTCATCAAGAGAACTGTTTTTGTATATCGCGTAAGCATCGAGCGCTTTGCGTTCGGCGAGGCTATCGACCTTGCCGACGATATCTCCGTTTTTATCTATTCCGACAAAGCTTCCGTTGACCGAGAAAACATATCCCTCGCCGTTTTGGGCGAGATATATCGCGTCGATACCATCCAAAACATCGATGATAAATTCTTTTTTGAAATTTTCGCCGTTTGGTAGAGCAACAGAAAGCTCGTCCGCAAGGATCTCGTCTTCTGTTCGAATATCAACACTGCCGCCTTTTAAGATGATGAATGAATTGAATGCGTCTTTTATCGCGTTTTTATAAGCCGAAGTCGTCTTTGTTGCACCCGATATGGTATCCACGATGTCGGCACCGTCTTTGTCAAGCCCGATGAATCTTTCGCCGAACGTTTTTTCATGCCTCAATGTTTCTCCGCTGTCAAGACAGACGGCGCCTGTTATTTTTCCGTTATTATCGATGCCGCACATTATGACAAGCCCGGATGAATATCCCGTAGTGGTCATTTTGAAAACATATCCGCCGTTTTCTGCGCGGTATGCGTTTGTAACGGAGGATGGAAGATCGTATTCTATCATCGAAAGCTCCTCAAAGCTTTTGCCGTTCGGCATTACTATCAAGAGAGCTTCGTTCGCTTTTTGCGCTTCCGCTTTTTCTATTATCGGAAATGTGATCGCGTTTACCGCCGCCAAAAGCGCGGAGATGACGATGCATATTACTGTCAGCACGATAACGCTTTGAAAAGATCTTTTCATGTTTTTGCACCTCCGAAAGGCTTTTTCGCCGTTAATTTATCGATATAAGGCGACAAGATATTCATGAGGAGTATCGCAAACGACACGCCTTCCGGGTATGAACCCCAAAATCTTATGACCACTGTTATGACACCTGCGCCTATACCGAATATCACCTTGCCCCATGATGTCAACGGTGTCGTGGCGTAGTCTGTTGCCATAAAGAACGCACCGATGAAAAGACCGCCCGAAAGGATATACGCAAGTGCCGATGAAAAGTCTTTTGTTACAGCCAAAGACAGAACGAACACAGTTGCTATAAAAGCTATCGGTGTATGCGGCAATATCACTTTGCGAACGATGAGGTATATGCCGCCTATCAATATCGCTATTATGCAGGTCTCACCGATGGTGCCGCCGTGCGTTCCGAGCAGAAGCGTTGAGAGCTTTACGCTTTCGCCGTTCGCAAGGGAAACGAGCGGTGTGGCGCTTGACGCGGTATCCGCTATCTTCGGCATTGCGGAAGTTGTCATCGAGCCGAACGTGATAAGCATGAATACGCGCCCCGTTATTGCGGGATTTGCAAAGTTTTGACCTATACCGCCGAAAAGGCATTTGACTATGACTATTGCAAAAACAGAACCTATCGCGCCTTGCCAAAGCGGAATATCCGCAGGCAGATTCAGCGCGAGCAATGTTCCCGTAACGGCGGCGCTGAGGTCGCCCACCGTAGTTTCTTTTTTGCATATCTTATTGAAAATAAATTCCGATATCACGGCAAATGACACGCAAACGGCTATGACAGCGAGCGCTCTTATGCCGAATATCAATATTCCGACGACAGAAGCGGGTAAAAGCGCTATCAAAACATCGAGCATTATGCTTTGCGTCGTGCGCGGACAGTATATATGAGGCGAAGCGGAAATATGAAGTTCGTTCATTTTTGTATCTCCTTTTGCTTTGCGACATATTCGCGAAGCATATTTTTTGCCAACTTGTTCGTTTCCGCAAGTGGGCGCTTTGCAGGGCAGATATAGGAACAACAGCCACATTCCATACAGATATCGACGCGAAGCTTCTTCAGCTCCTCGATGTTTCCACTTTTATACGCTTTTGCTATTCCGATGGGAGAAAGCCCGAAAGGGCAGTGCGAAACGCACATACCGCAATGGATACACTGTGTCGTTTTAGGTCTGAGCGCGTCTTTTTCATTGAACGCGAGCAGGGCATTCGTGTTTTTGAGTACGGGCATATCTATGCTCGCGACGGATATTCCCATCATCGGTCCGCCGTAGAGTATCTTTTTCGGTTCGGATACGAATCCTTTGCAAAATTCAAAAACATCAGCCATGGACGTGCCTATCGGAACGATAACGTTTTGCGGTTCTTTGACGGCGCTTCCATCGACGGTTACGCATTTTTCAACCAAAGGCATACCTGTTTTTGCGAATTTTGCTATTGCCGCCATTGTTGTGCAGTTGCAAACGATGCAGCCGATATCTATCGGTAATTTTCCCGCGGGAACCACTTTTCCTGTCGTGTGATAGATAAGCACTTTTTCGCCGCCCTGAGGATAAACGCTCGGCAACACCTTGACTTCTGCGCCGTCTATATCTTCGGCGATCTCTTTCATTTTGATGATGGCTCTTTTTTTATTGGTCTCTATGCCGATGATGACTTTTTTGATACCGAGATGCTTTTTGATAAGGGATATGGCAAAAGCGATATCGTCCGCTTTGTCTATCATAGTGCGCGTGTCGCTCGTGATATACGGTTCGCACTCCGCTCCGTTGATGATAAGCTCGTCTATTGCCGAAACATCTTTGACATTGAATTTGATATATGTCGGGAATCCCGCGCCGCCAAGCCCGACGATGCCGCTTTTTTGTATTGCCGAAACAAGGTCTTCTTTACAAGCGATGATGGGAGGGGATATGCTCGGGTCTTTTGTTTGCAGTCCGTCGGAAACTATGACGACGGCTTTTGAATACATTCCGTTTGCAAGCAGGATATTGTCTATCTTTTTTACCGTTCCCGAAACGCTCGAATAGATGGGAGAAGAGACTGCGCCGTTCTGCTTGCCAATGAGAGTGCCGACATGTACGTGATCTCCCACACTTACGACAGGGACGGACGGCTTTCCTATATGCATTGACATTGGAATCATGACCGTCTTAGGAACGGTCATCTTTATGGGAGCCGAATCGGCGGTATTCTTCCTGTGCGGAACGTGAACGCCTTTAAGGAAAAAGGACATATTTTTTCACCTCTCGGTATATTTATTACTTGTCTATTATAGACAGCTTATATTTTTTTGAAACCATAAACAGTCTATTATTATATTCATATATTATATAGTTTTCCCAAAACAGTGTCAAGATTATCATATTTTTTATTGTTTATAATTATTGAATTTTAAAATTTTAAGTGCTATAATAATGTATGCAAATTTAAAAAAATGATAATAAAATGTAAAATTTCGGTGAATAACGTGCATAAGCGCATTGTTTTTATACCGTTATTTTTGCTTTTTATTCAAAAACGAAAGGAAGTTTTTATGGCAATATTATTATTTGTGCTGTGGATACTTTTGAACGGCAGATTTACGCTTGATGCGGGTATGGCGGAAATAGTTGTTTCCGGTATAGCCGTTGCGGCACTTGTGTATATTTTTGCTGTCAAAGCTCTTGGTTTTTCTCCGAAAGCCGAGCTTTATTTTTGGCGAAATGCTGTCTTGTTGATAGCTTATTGCGCCGTTCTTGTGTGGGAAGTGTTGAAGGCGAATTACTCCGTCGTCATCGTCATTCTCAACAAGGAAAGAAAGGTTACGCCTGCTGTCGTAAAAGTGAACATACCCTTGAAAAAGAGCTTTTCACGTATGCTTTTGGCTAACTCCATCACTCTTACTCCCGGTACTATCACGATAGACCAGAACGGAGACGAGTATACGGTACACTGCCTTGACCGTTCGTTCATCGACGGAATAGAGAACAGCAGATTCGTTAAGATATTGGAAAGGATGGAAAAATAATAATGTTGGAAACAGCTTATAATATCCTTTACAGTGTGGTACTTATATTTCTCGGTATAGCGGCGCTGCTCTGCCTTATCCGCACGATAACGGGTAAAAGAACGGTAGACCGTTTCATCGGTATCAACATGATAACGACCATCGTCGTTTGCGCTATATGCATACTTGCGTTGTTGTTCAAGGAAAATTACCTCCCCGACGTCGGCATAATCTACGTCGTATTGAGCTTCCTTTCCGTAATGATACTTTGCAAGATGTATATCAACCTTTTCGGCGGAAATAAGGGGGATAAAAAATGATTTTGGATTGGATAAGATTCGGCATCATCGCGATATTCTTTATATCTGCGCTCGTTTTGCTCTATATCTCCATACTCGGTACATATCGTTTCCGCTTCGCGCTCAACCGCATACATTGCGCCGCTATGAACGATACTATCGTTTTGATACTTTTCTTTATAGGCGGCGTTATCGCGGCGGGATTCGACATAATGTCCGCGAAATTTGCGCTTATAGTATTTATTCAGTGGTGTACTTGCCCCTTGACATCTCATATGCTCACAAAAGCTGAATATATGACGGACGAGCATTTGGCTGAACACTGCGAGCTTCCGAAGGAGGGCGAGGAAAATGCTTGAAACATTGCTTACCGTATTCCGCGTGATACTTCTCATTTCTCTTGTTGTTTGTGCCGTTGCGACGGCATTTTCGAAAAAGCCGATGACGATGATAATAATATTCACCTCATACAGCATCGTTATGTCCGTTGTTTGGCTTTTGTTGCGTTCGCCCGACCTTGCTATAACAGAGGCGGCTGTCGGCGCGGGTATCACAGGCGTACTTTTCTTCCTTACGCTCCGCAAACTTCACCTTATAGATAAAGATAACGAAGTTGACAAGGAAGAAACCGACGAAGACGAAAAGGAGGAAGAAAATGAAGAATAAATTCTCCGCAAGATTTCTCCGTTGGCTCGACGGCGAAATAGATCTTACAGAAAAAGCATCCGAGGGTAGCAAGGCGAAAAAAGTTTGCTCCGAAAAAGCGGACAAAGACGAAAACAAGATAATCACTTCTCTCGAAAAGAAAGAGAAAAAAATTTCCGCTTTTGAATACAGAGTATTTTCAACGATATTCTGTATAATACTTATAAGTGTTCTTATCGCTACGGTAGCGGTGCTTCCCGGATTTGCCGACACGGACACTCCGACGATGAACGACGTTTCGGGTCATTATGTCGTAAACGGCAGAGATGAAACAGGCGCTGTCAATACCGTTGCGGGTATGATACTTGACTACCGTGCGTTCGATACGCTCGGCGAATCTTTCGTTCTTTTCACGGCAACTTGCGCCGTACTCATTCTTATGGAGGACAGAAAGAAAAAGCCGAAGGACGAATCTGGCGATATACTCAACTATTCTCGCGACCCCATCGTTAAAACGATGGCAAGGATACTCATTCCGCTCATACTTGTTTTTGGCGTATATATCCTTGTAAACGGTCATCTTTCTCCCGGCGGCGGCTTCTCCGGCGGAGCTATACTCGGCGCGGGATTTATCCTTTACGCGATGGTATACGGCGAAGAACAGGCGCTCAAGGTTCTCAGCGAAAAGAAAGTAAAGATCATAAGCATCTGCTCACTTTCTTTCTATTGCCTTGCAAAGAGCTATTCATTCTTTACGGGAAACGAATTTAACGGCGTTCATTCCATTATCTCGGCAGGCACACCCGGCGATATACTTTCGGGCGGACTTATCATGCCGCTCAATATTGCCGTAGGTCTTGTCGTTTGTTGCACGATGTACAGCTTCTATATGCTTTTCAAAAGGGGGCGCATGAATTGAATATCATTCAAAACTATGAAGAGCTTGTTGCGATGATACTTTTCGCGATAGGCTTTACCATGCTCGTTTTCTCCCGCAATCTTATCAAAAAGATAATGGGTCTTAACATCATGGATACGGGCGTATATCTTTTCCTTGCGTCTATGGGCTATATCAAAAACGCTCTTACGCCGATCGTACCGTCCGAAGGCGAGGTAAATGTTGCGGATTACATCAATCCCATTCCCTCGGGTCTCGTTCTTACGGGTATCGTCGTATCCGTAAGCGTTACGGCGCTCATGCTCGCGCTCTGCGTCCGTCTTTACAAAAAATATCACACGCTCAATCTCGATGAAATGTATATGCATCTGCGTAGCGAGGAGGAATAAATGGACTTTATTAAGAATTCCCCTTTTATAACGATAGTTCTTTCTCTTTTCTGTTCTGTCGTTGCCTATGCATTTAACGGAAAGAAAGCCCGTTTCGTAACGTACTTTCTCCTTACGGCGGGCGCTGTTATGTCGGCTTCCGTTATATTATATAACCTTAATTCCGAGGTAGGATATTTTGTTTACCGCATGGGTCATTACGATGCGCCCATAGGCAACGAGATATCCGCAGGACTTTTGGAGCCTTTCTTTGCGTTGCTCTTTGAAGTGGTGATGCTCTTTTCCATCATCGGCGGCAGAAACAGGATATTTTCCGATGTTGCCGAGGATAAGCAGAAGTTCTTCTATGTAATGGTAAACCTTTGCCATGCGGCGCTTGCTTCGCTCTGCTATACGAACGATATATTCACGGCATACGTATTTGTCGAGATATGCACTATCGCGTCCTGCTCGTTGCTCATGGCTCGTTCGAGCGGTCGCTCGCTTATCGCGGCAACGAGATACATGATATTCAGCCTTATCGGTTCGGGCTTCCTGCTCATCGGTATAATCTTGCTCTATGCAATCACGGGTCAGCTTCTTTTCCCCAGCCTTTACGAAGCGATAGGTCTTGTTTGGAAGAGCGGACAGTATACTCTCCCGCTTACGGTCGCAATAGGACTTATAGTTTCGGGTCTTGCCATAAAGAGCGGTCTTTTCCCGTTCCATTTTTGGATGCCCGATACATACGGCACGGCAACTCCCGCGGCTTCCGCTATACTTTCGGGTGTTATATCCAAAGGCTATATAGTGTTGCTCCTCAAGATACTTTTCCGCGTTATCGGAATAGATGTGTTCCTTGACAGCGGAGTGCAGAACGTTTTGTTCGTGTTCGGTATATGCGGCATGATATTCGGTTCCGTTTCCGCTATCCGCGCAAAGAGCATAAACTTTATGGTCGCTTTTTCATCTGCGGCTCAGATAGGTTATATCTATATGGGTCTCGGCTTGGGAACGAGAGCGGCTGTCGTTGCGTCTCTCTTCCAGATAGCATCGCACTCTCTTACAAAGTCAATGCTCTTCGTTTCTGCCGGAGGTCTTTGCGACACGGCAGACGGCAAGCAGAACTTCAATGCACTCACATCTTCCGCGCATAAAAATGTATTTGCGGGCGGCGCATTCTTGGCAGGCTCGCTTTCCATGGTAGGTATTCCGATATTCTTGGGATTCGTGCCGAAGCTTCTTTTCGCGCTCGCCTCTTTCGGCAACGGTGCGAAAACATATTTTGTTCTTATTGCGCTTGCCATCAGTACGATGCTCAACGTAATGTACTTCCTCCGCACGGTATTGGTAATATTCAAGCCGCTCGACGAAGAAAGCAAAAAAACAAAAAAGAAGATAGCAAAGATAGCTCCTTTTGCGTTTGCGATGATCGTTTTTGTGGCAATAAACGTTGCGGTAGGCTTAAATTCTCAGCCTATCATCTCCTTGCTTGAAAAGGGATTGGAACTTTTCATCAATGTACGTTGAAAGAGAGGTTTAAATGTTTATACTTATTCTTGCGGTCGTATTTCCGCTCATATGCGGCATTATGATACCGTTGCTCAAAAAAATAAACAGCAGAAAAGCAAAGCTCGCGCTCATCACTGCGATGCAGGTCGTTGAAACGATATTCTGCGCTGTCATCGTTTTCTCCGAAACGATGACTACGGGCGTTTTCAAGATAACCGAAGCGATAACGATAGGCTTTTCATCTGACGGCGTGGCAAAATTGTTTTGCGCCGTTGTCTGCATCGGTTGGCTCTTGGTCATGATATACGCTTGCGTTTACATGAAGCACGAAAAGAACGAAGAACGCTTCTTTTCATTCATGCTCCTTTCCGAAGGAGCGATGATAGGTGCGGCTCTTTCTTCCGGTCTTGTTTCCATGTATATTTTCTATGAATTTGTAACGCTGTTTTCCATGCCGCTCGTTATCCACACGCTCTCCAAAGAGTCTATTACAGCGGCAAAGAAATATCTCTATTATTCCGTTGCGGGCGCTTTCACGGCGCTCTTCGGCATATTTGTTTTGAACGAATATGCTCCTACGCTCACGTTTAATGCGGGCGGAAATATGGAGAGCGCAAACGGACTTGTACTCGCCGTAGTTTTTGCGATGTGCATCGGATTCGGCGCAAAAGCGGGCATGTTTCCACTCCACGGCTGGCTCCCCTCGGCACACCCTGTTGCTCCGGCTCCCGCGAGTGCGCTTCTTTCCGCTATCATTGCAAAAGCGGGCGTTCTTGCGATAATCCGCACGGCGTACTTTACCGTCGGTGCTAAGGTACTTTCGGGAACTTGGGTGCAGACGGCGCTCATTTGCCTTGCGCTCATAACTGTACTCATGGGTTCCATGATGGCTTATCGTGAAAAGATATTCAAAAAACGTCTTGCGTATTCCACAGTCAGCCAGATAGCATATGTGCTTTGCGGTCTTTTCCTTTTCTCGGAAGCGGGAATGGAAGGCGCACTTTTGCAAGTCATCTTCCACTCTGTCGTAAAGATAGGCTTGTTCCTTTGCTGTGGCGCTGTCATATTCCTTTACGGTAAAACAAATGTCGGCGATATCAACGGTATCGGCAAAAAGATGCCTGTAACATTAGTTTGCTTTACGTTGCTCTCGCTCTCGCTTATAGGTATCCCTCCCACAGGCGGCTTTGTAAGCAAATGGTACCTCGCCACCGCATCGCTCGATTCGCTGAACGGAACGCTCTCTTGGCTCGTGCCTGTAATATTGCTCGTTTCAGCGCTTCTCACGGCAGGCTACCTCCTTACGATTTCCATACGCGCTTTCTTCCCGGGCGAAGAAGCCGTAAAGATAACAGAAACAAAGAAAGAACCCGTGCTTATGCTTGTTCCGATAATAATTCTTGCCGTTATTGCGGTATTGGGTGGACTTTTCGCCTCTCCCGTTACGGATATTATAGGAAAGATAGCTTCTTCCACGATGTAAGGTGAACATTATGAATAAAATATTTATGCTTTTTCCGATATTGTTTTCCATACTTTGCGGCATATTGCTCTACTTTCTGCCCATTCGCAAAGCAAGGGTGAGAAATATCTTTACTTTTGCGACATTGCTTATTTCCGCGGTGTCGGTATGGCTCCTTGCGATATTCACTCCCGAAGGTGCGCTCGAGCTTATACATTTTACTGATAAAATATCGTTCACGCTCCGTATAGACGGCGCAGGCAAGATATTCTCCTGCCTTGCGGCAACGCTTTGGTCCATAACGGCTGTATATGCGTTCGAATATATGGCTCATGAAGATCACCTCGGTGCGTTCTACGCATTCTTCACTATGGCTTTTGGTGCCGTGATGGGCGTTGCATATGCTGAAGGTATCGCAACGATGTACCTTTTCTATGAATTGCTCACTCTTTTCACTATACCGCTCGTTATGCACGGCAGAAGCGAAAAGAGTGTTTCCGCAACGAAAAAATATATGTTGTATTCTTTCGGCGGCGCGGCGTTCGCTTTCTCTTGCGTAGCTTATCTTGTGAGCTGTGGCGCGCAGAGCTTTACGCTCGGCGGTTCGCTCAACGTAGGAAGCGACGAGACGATAGCGCTCGTACTTTTCATTTTCGCATTTTTCGGTTTCGGCGTAAAGGCAGCCATATTCCCGTTCCACGGTTGGCTCCCCTCCGCCTCCGTTGCTCCCACTCCCGTAACGGCGCTCCTCCATGCGGTGGCTGTCGTTAAGGCGGGCGTATTTGCCGTTATCAGACTTATCTATTATTCCTATGGCACAGAGGTGCTTTCGGGAACATGGGCGCAGGCTGTTGCGATGATCTTTGCTATCATCACGATATTCTACGGCTCTTCTAAAGCGCTCAAACAGACTCATTTCAAAAGAAGATTTGCATATTCTACGGTCGCAAACCTTTCTTACATAATCTTCGCTGCTACCCTTATGACGAACGAAGGTCTTATCGCTTCGTTCACTCATATGATATTCCACTCCGTAATAAAGATATGCCTCTTTTTCGGTGCGGGTGCGGTGCTTCATCATGCAGGCAAAGAATACGTCAGCGAGCTTGACGGATTGGGCAGAAAGATGCCGTTTACATTTGCATTTTTCTCCGTTGCGGCAATGTCGCTTGTCGGTATACCTCCGCTTTGCGGCTTTGTAAGCAAATGGCTCATTGCCGAGGGCGCTATCGCTCACGGTGCTCCACTTGCCATCGTCGGCACGATAGTGCTTATGATCTCCGCATTCCTTACGGCTATCTACGCGCTCTCTGTTGTTATAAAGGCGTATTTCCCCAAAGAGGGAGCCGAACTTTCTCTTTCGGGCGTTCATGAAGCAGGCTGGCGAATGAAGGTTCCGATGTTCGTTTGCGCTGTGATGTGTGTGATACTTGGTATCTTTTCGGGCAATTTTATTGAAATTATAACGAAGGTGGTTGGAATATGAATATACTCATTTTCTTGGCGGTGCTGCTGCCTTTTGTTGCCGCCGTTGTTTCTGCCGCTGTAGGCAAAAAGAACGAAAACGCTTGCGGCGTTATATCTGTTTTGGCGTGCGCCGCAACTCTTGCGATCACAGTGCTTTGCGCAGTGTTTGCATATGGCGAGAACTTTGAACTTTCCGTTTGCGGATTCTCGTTTAAATTCGGGGATTTTCACGCGGTATACGGTATCGTGAGCGCGTTCATGTGGTTCTGCGCCGCGCTTCTTTCGCTTCAGTATTTTAAAGGACATCACAAACTTTCAAGATATAACTTTTTCCTCTTGCTCACGCTCGGTGCGACGATGGGTGTATTCCTTTCCGCAGACCTTCTCACAACATTTATCTTCTTTGAGATAATGTCGTTTACATCTTATGTATGGGTCGTTCAGGAAGAGAGCAAGGAAGCGATGGCGGCGGGAAAGACATATATCACTATCGCCGTTATAGGCGGTATGGTAGCCCTCATGGGTCTTTTCTTGCTCTATCACATTGCGGGAACGCTTGAGATAGACGCTCTCTATGAAGCTGTTAAGGCGGCGGGAAAGAGCAATATGCTCTATGCTTCCGCATTCTGCTTGCTTTTCGGCTTTGGTGCAAAAGCGGGTATGTTTCCGCTTCATATTTGGCTTCCCAAGGCGCACCCTGTTGCTCCCGCACCTGCGAGCGCACTTCTTTCGGGTGTACTTACAAAAGCGGGCGTATTCGGTATACTCGTTATAACAGGTCATATTTTGCGCGAGGATAAGATCTGGGGCTATACGCTCCTTGCTCTTGCCGCTGTTACAATGGTACTCGGTGCTGTTTTGGCGGTATTCTCCATCAACATAAAAAGAACGCTCGCTTGCTCCTCTCTTTCTCAGATAGGCTTCATTCTTACAGGTGTTGCGATGATAACGCTTCTCGGGGAAGAAAATGCTCTTGCGGCAAACGGCACGTTCCTTTACATGATAAACCATTCTATCGTTAAGCTCACGCTCTTCCTTGCGGCAGGCGCGATATATATGAGCGCACATACGCTCGACCTCAACAAATTGCGTGGCTTCGGCAAAAGCAAGCCTTTCTTGGCGATAGTGTTCCTCATAGGCGCTTGCAGTCTTGCGGGTGTTCCCGGATTTTGCGGATACATTTCCAAAACTCTCGTTCATGAGAGCATAGTTGAATATGCGCATCACGCGGGCGCACTTATAACGGCTGTTGAATGGCTATTCCTTTTCTCGGGCGGTCTTACCGCGGCATATATGACAAAGCTTTTTGTTGCCATATTTATAGAAAAAGGCGATGGCGAAGGCAAAAAGATGAAGCTTACGCTCGCTTCGAAGGTATCGCTCGGTCTTTCCGCGCTTCCTTTGATAGTTCTCGGAGTTATGCCGCATAAACTTTCCGACAAGATAACGGGTTCTATGCTTTCCATTGCCGATGGACACGCTTTCGGTGAAGAGATAAACTATTTTTCTTTCAATAATATCAAGGGCGTTCTTATCTCGCTCGCGATAGGCGCGATAGTTTATTTCGTCTTTATCAGAACGGTGCTTATCAAGAAAAAAGACGGCAGAAAAACGTATATCTGCCCGTGGAGCGACAAACTCTCCATGGAACATCTTCTCTATGCGCCGATCGGAAAAGCGCTCATATTCGTGCTTTCCGTGGTTTGCCGTATAGCAGATAACATAACGGACGCTATTGTCCTTTTGCTTCGCAAAACATTCTTCCGCGACAGCAAAGAACTTGAGGCTGTCAACGTACACAAGCACAAGTTTGCGTATGCGCTCGGTCTTGCGGTGGATAGAATATTTGCCGATGATAACCACACTCACGCAAAACGCTTCTCTCGAGTATCCGAAACTATCGAGCAGACGACATCGCAGATATCGAGAAACTTCTCGTTTGCGCTCCTCATGGCCGGCTTGGGCGTTTGCCTGATACTCGTATTCATCGTATTGGTATTTTAAAAATAAAAAATGCTTTTCGTTTTCGGCGAAAAGCATTTTTTGCTTTTTGACATTGTTTCTTTAATATAAATAAAAGTTTTTTCTATTGCTTTATCTTTTGAACTTTGTTATAATATTTTATAAAATTATGGAAATACGGAAATAATAAACCAAAAAGCCGAAAGGAATTTTTGAAATTGAAAAATATAATGCTTGTTTTCGGCACTCGCCCCGAAGCGATAAAGATGTGTCCTTTGGTAATAGAGCTTAAAAAGCGCAAAAATGTTCGCGTAAGCGTTTGCGTAACAGGTCAGCACCGCGAGATGCTTTCGTCTGTGCTTGATTTTTTCGGAGTGGTTGCCGATCACGACCTCGATATAATGAGCGATGGGCAAACGCTTTTCGATATAACCGAAAAAGTTATGCGCGGTATGCGCGAGGTATTGGAAAAAGAAAAATGCGATATGCTGTTGGTGCATGGTGATACGACAACGGCTTTTGCAGCCGCGCTTGCTGCTTTTTATATGCGTATACCGGTGGGTCATGTGGAGGCGGGGCTTCGCACATATGATATAAACTCGCCTTACCCCGAGGAATTTAACAGAGTCGCGGTGGATTCGATAGCGAGCTTTCATTTTGCGCCGACGAAGCTCGCCGAACAGCGACTTATTGCGGAGGGGAAGAAACGAGAAAATGTTTTCGTTACGGGGAACACCGTCATCGATGCGTTGCGCTTCACCGTAAAGAGCGATTTTTCGCATTACGCGCTCGATCTTGCAAACGGAAGAAAAATGATATTGCTTACGGCGCACAGACGAGAGAACATCGGCGCGCCTATGAAGGAGATGTTTGATGCGATAAAAGCGGTTTTAAGCGCTCACAGCGACGTTTGTGCTGTTTACCCTGTACATCCCAATCCGCAAGTCCAACGAGCCGCACACGAGGCGTTTGATGGCTTCGAGCAAGTGAAGTTGATATCTCCGCTCGATGTGTTCGAATTTCATAACATCATGTCGAGAGCGTATCTCGTGCTGACTGACAGCGGCGGAATACAAGAAGAAGCTCCGTCTTTCGGTGTCCCTGTTCTTGTTATGAGAAACACCACCGAACGCCCCGAATGTATAGAGGCGGGAACGGTCCGCCTTATCGGCAACACTTATGAAAGCGTTTATGACGGCTTCTCTCGCGTTATGCACGATCCGCGCGAGTATGCCGCTATGGCTCATGCCAAAGACCCTTACGGAGACGGTCATGCTTGCCAACGGATAGCTGATATAATTTCTTGAATATAGCAAAGCTCCCACAGACTAAAGCTTACGGTCTGCGGGAGCTTTGCTATTACAAATGTTCATAACACAAAGGCTGCAGAAGAACTATCTGCGGTCTTTGATACTTATCTATATTTATACGTTAAGCGCAATAGAGAGCTTTTGTTATGTCAGATCCAATCTGCGCTTTCGAAATCTTCGTAGAGAGCTTTGATAGCTTTCTTGAAATCACTGTTGTCAACTCCGACGATGATGTTCGTTTCATCCGGGGGCTGAGCGATCATCTTGATGTTTACGCCGATGCCGGAAAGAGAAGCGAATATTCTTGCGCAGATGCCGCTCTTGCCTGCCATATTTCTGCCGACGATAGCGATGAGCGCAAGCTCTTTCTTTGCATTTACTTTTGCGCCGAGTTCGTTTTCGATTCTGGAAACGACGTCGTACATACAACCTGCAACGGAAGAACCCGAAACAACAACGCTTACGGAATCTATACCTGTGGGAAGATGTTCAACATTTATCTTGTAATCTTCGAAAATTTCGAGCAAACGGCGTGTAAAGCCGATCTCTGTTGACATATGGTCCTTGAGGATATCGAAAGAAACAAAGTCTTTTTTGCCTGCGATACCTGTTATAACGGAGCTGCCGTCTGTGCAGTCGCGTTTGATTATGGTGCCGGGGCAAGAAGGTTCGTTCGTGTTTCTGATGTTGATGGAGATGTTCTTTTCCTGAAGAGGAGAGATACTGTCTTCATGCAAAACGTTCGCGCCCATGTAGGAAAGCTCGCGAAGTTCTGTATATGTGATCTGAGAGATGGTCTTGGGGTTTTCTACGATCCTGGGGTCTGCTGTAAGAGTGCCGGGAACGTCTGTCCAGTTTTCATATATCTTTGCGTCCAAGAATCTTGCGAGGTAGGAACCTGTTATATCGGAGCCGCCGCGGGAGAAGAGGCATATCTCGCCGTTGGGGTAAGCGCCGTAGAAGCCGGGAACAACGATCTTTCCGTGGCTTGAGAATACTTTTTTGCAGTTCTGTTCGCTTCTTTCAACGTCAACGGAGCCGCTGTATGTGAAGCGGATGATATCCTTGGAATCGACAAAATCAAAACCGAGGTATGCGCTCATGAGCTTTGCGGAGAGGTATTCGCCGCGGCTGATGAGGCAGTTCTGGTCCATGCCTTTTTTGAGCTGAGATTTGATCGTTGCAAGGTCGGAAGCGATGTCATAGGAAAGACCGAGGTCTGTCGCTATCTCAACATATCTGCCTTCTATCATGTTCCAGATATCCGTGTAAGGAACACCGTACTGGAGGTGGGTGTAAAGTGTGTAAAGAAGGTCTGTTATTTTGATATCGTCGCTTGTTTTTTTGCCTGCGGCGGAAACGACAACGACCTGTCTTTCGGGATTTTGGTCAATAATGCTTTTGACCTTTTTAAACTGTTCGGCACTAGCCATTGATGTGCCGCCGAATTTTGTTACTATCATGTCTTTTTCTCCATTCTGTGAAAAATTAAAAGCTACGGCTCAGTTGTCGCAAAGACAAAGATCTTCGAATGTTTCGCGTCTTACCGCGATATGCTCGCCGTTTTTGCTTACGAGAAGTATTGCAGGACGAGGTATCCTGTTATAATTGGAAGCCATAGAGTAGTTATATGCGCCCGTTGTGAGAACTGCGATGATATCGCCGCGTTTGGGTTTGGGGAGCATTACGTTTTCCTGGATAAGGTCGCCGCTCTCGCAACATCTGCCTGCGATGGTACATTCAAAGTCGGCTTTTGCGTTTACGTCGCTAGCGAGCATTACAGTATATGCGGAGGAGTAGAGGGCGTATCTCGGGTTGTCGGGCATACCTCCGTCTATGGAAACGTAATTTTTAAGGTCTGCGATCTCTTTTACGGAACCTACCGTATAGAGAGTGATACCTGTATCGGCAACGATGCTTCTGCCCGGTTCCATAAGTATCTTGGGCATATCGACACCTGCTTCGGCACAACGTTTTTTTACGTGGGAAGCAACGCTTGCGATATTCGCGTCGATGTCTATAACGGGGTCATTTTCCGTATAGCGCACGCCGAAGCCGCCGCCGAGGTTGAGTATAGTTGTTTTATATGAATATTTAGCCTTTACATCAGCGATAAATTTTATCATGATGTCTGCCGCTTCACAGAAAGGTTCACATTCGAATATTTGAGAGCCGATGTGGCAATGGAAGCCTTCGAGCGAAACATTCTTTTTCGCCAAAGACATTTTTACCATCTCGTAAGCTCTGCCTGTTTCGATGGCAGAGCCGAATTTGGAATCCACACTGCCCGTAACGATAGCCTTGTGAGTGTGAGGGTCGATACCGGGAGTGATGCGGAGCAACACTTTTTGAGTAATGCCGTGCTTGCCCGCAATCTCGTCGATGGCGTTAAGCTCTTCTTCGTTGTCTACTACGAAATAGCCGAGTCCACTTTCGATAGCGTATTCGATATCCGCGTCTGTTTTATTGTTTCCGTGGAAAAAGGCTTTTTCGAGGGGGAAACCTGCTTTTTTAGCCGTGTAAAGCTCGCCTGCGGAAACAAGGTCCGTGCCCATACCACATTCCGCAACGATACGGTAGATACCTGTGAAGCAGAGTACCTTGGAAGCGTAGAGCGGCATGGAATCTTCGCCGAAATGCTTTTTCATGGAGTCGATATAAAGACGGCAGTTTGCGCGAAGCTTGTCCTCGTCGATGACGTAGAGGGCAGTGCCGTATTTTTTTGCAAGCTCCACGGTGTCATAGCCGTTTATGGCAAGATGACCCTTTTCGTTTGCTGTAAGGTTTGAATAAAGCATTTAATCCTTCTTTCTTGGTCTTGATATAAGCCTTTTGAAAGGGACTTATTTTCTGACCATATCCTTTATGTTGTAAAGACCGTTTTCTTTGCCGCAGAGGAATTTAGCTGCCGCAACTGCGCCTTCGGCGAAAAGTGCGCGGTTGTGAGCCTCGTGCTTCAATGTGATCGTCTGAGAATCTGTGGAGATGATCACCTCGTGGATACCTACGATATTGCCGCAACGAACGGAGTTGATACCAATATCGTTGGGTTCGCGTTTCTTCATGCCGTTTCTGCCGAGAACGAAGTTTGCGTCGGGACGGCTCGTTTTTATCTCATTTGCAATGAGGAGCGCTGTGCCGCTGGGGGCATCGAGTTTGTTTTTATGGTGAGTTTCAACTATTTCGATATCGGCATCTTTCATGATGCGAGCCGCTTCTGCCGCGAAAGCTGCGAGAACGGCGATGCCGATAGACATATTGCCCGAATAGAAAACAGGGAGGACTTCCGCTGTTTCGTTGATATAAGCAACTTCTTCTTCCGTGCAACCCGTTGTGCCGATAACGGCGGGAACGTTGTTTGCTTTTGCCCAATCCAAAACGCATTTTACGGCGCTATGGTGGGAGAAGTCGATGACGATATCGGCTTCGCCTTTGAAATCGGAGAGAGAAGTGAGTACGTTAGTGCCGTCGCCGTTTACGTCAACGAGGGCGGCTATTTCAAGAGTGCCGTCGGCGAGTACGAGCTTTTCTATTTCTTTGCCCATTCTTCCGAGAGCGCCGTGGATTATAACTTTTGTCATATCAAACTCCTTATACATTAAGACCGTATTCTCTCATAACGGAGAGCATTTTTTCGTAAGGTTCGCCTTCCATGGGAACGAGCGGACCGCGAACGAAGTTCTTGCAGTAGCCGAGAGCTGCCATAGCCGCCTTAACGGGAATGGGGTTTACATCAGAGAACATAGCTTTTGTGATCTTGTGGAGGTCAAACTGCATCTGAGCCGCGCCTTTGATATCTCCTGCGAAGAATTTGTCGCACATTTCTACCATCTTTTCGGGAAGTACGTTGGAAACAACGGAGATAACGCCGAGACCTCCGAGAGACATGAGCGGAACTACCTGGTCGTCGTTACCGGAGTAGAGAGCGAGCTTGTCGCCAACGAGAGACATCGTTTCAACGATCTTTTCGATGTTGCCGTTTGCTTCTTTAACAGCAACGATGTTTTCGTGTTCTGCGAGCTTTGCATATGTTGCGGGTTCGATATTTACGCCTGTACGAGAGGGAACGTTGTAAAGAATGATGGGCTTATCACTTGCATCGGCAACGTCGTTATAGAGTTTGATAAGACCTCTCTGAGATGTTTTGTTGTAATAAGGAGTTACAACGAGGAGCGAGTCTGCGCCTGCTTTGCAGGATTCGCGAGCAAGCGTGAGACCGTGTTCGGAATCGTTGCTTCCTGCGCCTGCGATAACGGGGATTCTGCCGTTTACTTTTTCAGCGGCGAATGCGATGGCGCCGATGTGATCTTTATCGTTAAGTGTGGAAGCCTCGCCTGTTGTGCCGCAGATAACGAGAGCGTTTACGCCTCTTTTGATCTGGTCTTCGATAAGTGCGCCGAACTGAGCGTAGTTTACGCCGTTTACGTCAAGAGGAGTGATGAGCGCTGTTGCTGTACCTTTGAAAACAATTTTCTTTTCCATGATAAAAGCTTCTTTCTTGTAATAATATATTTTAATTTGTTTTAAACTGACGGTAAAAGGTATAAAAAAATAGCTGACGGAAGTCAGCTATCAAAAAATCAAAAACACGGGTATAGATATACCTAAAAATTCTATTCCGCTTTTCATAAATCAATAGCTCTCCGCATAAGCGACAATCCGCAAGATATTATTCCAACGAACCAGGGACGGTTTACCGCATGATCTGTCCGCCCTTCGGCACCGATCCCTTTCGCACGGCGGTATCTGCGGATACTTTTTGAAGCCGAGCTACTTATTATCAAGTGCGCCTCTATGAATTAGATAAGTTATTGTATCACAAATAACGAGCTTATGTCAATAGTTTTGACAAGAAAAACAGAAAAAATCGTTTTTTAAGGAAAAAGCGGCGTCAGCCGTATACTCTGGCGTTTATGCAGAGCCTGCCTTTTTTTGTGGTCTTGGCTATGCCGCAGTATATAAACCTGCCGTAACCTCGAACAGAGACGATGCTTCCCTCGGCGACGGTGCGGTCGTTATTTTCGCAAAGCTTGCTGTCGCAAAATACGAGTTTTTGCCCGAAGAGCTTTTGGCTCTCGCTTCTGGAGAGGTCGAAAACAGCCGATATTATCGCGTCTATCCTTTCGGAAGCGACAAAGAATGTTCGTTCATCGGGCAATTCCGTCGTTTCCGCGGGAGGGCTGTCTATAACGGAGCATTTTACCTCCGTTCGCTTTACTTTGGTGAGGCTTTCGGTTATAAACGGAGCTATCGATTCGAGACAAAACATATATCCTACGTTTTGGTAGATGATTATATCTCCCGTAACGTCGCGCTCAAGCCCCAGACCCACGACGGAACCGAGAAAATCTCTGTGCGAGAGCTTATCTGCGTATTTTTGCATACGCGGTTCTATCTTCACGCAAACTATGGGCGGCTCCGCTTCATATCCGAAATCGTCGATGCTTCCGAAAACGGCGAGCTTACGTTCTGCGTTCTCATATCCTCCGAAGAGTGAGAAAGAGATATCCGTTTTCGTCTTCATGAGCAGATCTTGCTCGGCAAGCGTCAAAAAATTTGAATATGTATAATATGAGCCGTCGCGGGCGCGCGAGGATAGATCCAAAAGATGATTTTGAAGAATTTTGTCGTTTTCCATGGTGATATTCCTTAAAATTATGCTGTATTACAAGCTTTCTTGAAAGAAAGCTTGGCAAAGAACTTTCACTCAAGGCTTAACTTTTGTTAATGCAAGCACTAGCCCTGAGCGAAGTTCTTTTTGCCTACTTTTGCCGAGTGAACTTTCACTCAAGGGTCGGCTTTTGTTGATATAAGCACTACCACTGAGTAAAGTTCTTTTTGCCTACTTTTTCTCCGAAAGAAAAAGTAGGTCATTCTGTGCGGAGGGCTTCAACAGGGTCTTTCTTTGCGGCGATACCCGAGGGGATAAAGCCCGAGATGAGCGTGAGCGTCATGCTGATGATAACGAGTATAACTGCGCCCGCTATCGGAAGAGAAGCGATGCCGCCGATGCCTGTGATGGATTTGATTATAATGTTTATCGGTATGTTGAGGAGCGCTGTGATTATGATACCGAACATACCCGATGTAAAGCCGATAAGGAGCGTTTCTGCGTTGAATACACGGCGAACGTCTTTCTTGGAAGCGCCTATCGCGCGGAGGATACCTATCTCTTTTGTGCGTTCCAAAACGGAGATGTATGTGATGATGCCTATCATGATGGAGGAAACTATAAGAGAGATGGAAACGAACGCGATAAGTATGTAGCTTATTGCGTTGATTATCGTAGTAACGGAGGACATTATGAGAGCAACATAGTCTGTGTAGGATATCTTGTTGCTTTCGGAAACGCTCGCGTTGTATTCGTCGATGAGCGCGGATATCTTGTCTTTAGCTTCGAATGTGGAAGCGTAGATGCTTATCATATTGGGGCTGTCGATATCGAAAACACCGAGCGCGGAAATGTTTTCTTCGTATGTGCTTTCGGAGAAGGAAGCGGGGAAGTACGCTTCGTACAAAGGCACGAGTTCAAAGTCGTTTGCCGACGCAACGTATTTGTCAAGCATTGCGGCAAGATCGGAGATGCCCATCTGAGAGAGCTGTGCGGTAACCTTTGCGGCATATTCCGCCTGTGCTTGCATTGCGAGCATTTCGGACATGGCACCCGCGATTTCTTCATCGGACATATCGGAGAGATATTTGCGTATAGTCTCTTCGGGCATATTCATTTCAGAAGCGTAAGCACCGATGATAACTTCTTCCATGGATTCTCTTGTGGGGAAGTTTTTGAGCGCTTCCTCAACAGCTGCTTCGAGCTGTGAAGCGGGCATCTGCTGTGCTATTTCGGAGTAGATAACAGCTTTTTGACTGTCGGAGAGAGAGGAGAGATATTCTTTTATAAGACAGGCTTTTTCTTCGTCCGTGGGTTCAACATAATCGTCTGTTTTGAAAGAAAGACCTGTGAAAACGTCTTTTGTCGTATCGTTCTGCTGTGCTTTGACGATCTCGCTTTCGCTTACTTTGCTTGCGATATGTTCCGTAAGGGCGTATGTGTAGCCGATGGAACCCGAGATAGAGGAAGCAACAGCTTCTTCATTGGGGCGAATGATGCCGACTATCTTGATGTCTTCCGCATTTTTGAGTACATAAGACATATATGTGTCGTTATCGCTCATGTCGTCCCAAATGCCTGTTTGCTCGTTGTAGCTGTAATAGTCTGTGGGCATAACGAGTTTGAACGTTGTGGAGAGGATATCGGAATATTCCCAATATTCCTGCTTGGAATCTATTTCTTTGCCTGAAAGAGCGGCGCTGATTATTTCGTTCATCTCTTCTTCGCTCTTGAAGCCGAGCATACAGAGGACAAGGTCGCTGACTTCGTTGTTTTTGTCCACAACGAGAACGACTTCGTTGTAATTTGAGGGCCATGTGCCGTCGATAAGGTCATACTGCTCTTTTATAAGACCGTTTATATATTCGCCGTCTTTGCCGGGCATCATCTGGCTCCAAATATCATATGTTCCCATGCTTACCATGGAGGATGAAGCCATACCCGAACTGCCCATCATGCTGTTCATGAGCATTGAGGGGTTGAGCTTGCGTATGTTGTTGACATCGGAGGAGTAAATGTTGAGTTCCATGTCATATCCGTAGATGACGGAAGTGATGGAATCGTTCGACATATTGCTGTCAAGGAACTTTTTGAAGTCTTTCAAGTTGTTCGTTACCGTCTCCGCGTTTGTAAGGGAGTTCATCATGTCATAAAGAATGACGCTTGAGTAAACCTTGTCCTTGTCGTGCGTTACATCGCCCGATGTTTGCGAGGTGAGAGATGATATGAGCGATGTCATGTCAACGGATTCCGCTTGTATCGTGATGGGATAAGACGAAAGAGTGTCTTCCTGTACTCTGTTGATATAAAGTTGAAGACCGTTTGAGATGGAGAGTATGAGCGCTATACCGATGATACCGATGGAGCCTGCGAAGCTCGTGAGTATCGTGCGGGCTTTTTTTGTCATAAGGTTGTTGAGCGAGAGGGAGAATGCTGTGAAGAAAGACATGGAAGTCTTCTTTTCTGCTTTGCGCTGTGCCTTTTTCTGTGTGCGTGTCATGGCTGGAGATGACGCTTTTGCTTTTTCGGAATGTTCGTCCACTTTAAAAGGAGCTGTGTCATCTATCATCTTGCCGTCGAGGAAGCGAACTATTCTCGTTGAATATTGCTCTGCAAGCTCGGGGTTGTGCGTTACCATGATGACGAGCCTGTCTTTTGCGATCTCCTTGAGAAGGTCCATTATCTGTATGCTCGTTGCGGAATCAAGGGCGCCCGTCGGCTCGTCCGCCAAGAGTATCTTCGGATCGTTTACAAGTGCGCGAGCGATGGCAACTCGTTGCATCTGACCGCCCGACATTTGGTTGGGCTTTTTGTGCATCTGATTTTTGAGTCCCACTTTTTCGAGCGCTTCCATGGCTCTCTTGCGGCGCTCTGATTTAGAAACTCCCGAAAGAGTGAGCGCAAGCTCTACATTGGAGAGTACCGTTTGGTGAGATATGAGGTTGTAACTTTGAAATACAAAGCCTATCTTGTGGTTGCGGTATGTATCCCAGTCTCTGTCGTTAAATTCTTTTGTGGATCTTCCGTCGATGATGAGGTCGCCGTCTGTGTAGCCGTCAAGACCGCCGATGATGTTGAGAAGTGTTGTCTTGCCGCATCCCGAGGGTCCAAGTATAGAAACAAATTCGCTTTCACGGAAATCTATATTTATTCCGCGAAGAGCGTCCACGGTCTCATCGCCCGTGTGATACTGCTTTACTATGTTTTTAAGTTGAAGCATCGTTTTCTCCCTGTTATAAAAAGTTTAGTATAATTATTATAAACCTCTTTTTATTGTTTTTTGTTGATAATATGTAAATTTTTATATTTAATATCGACATTTTTTTGTTTTCGGCAATTCTTATTTAAAGGTTTTTATGGAATTTTAATGTTGCTTTAATTGCGATTTTATAGTATAATTATATAGTATTATTTTGATTTTTTATAGACTTTATTATCGAAAGGACGGTATAAAAAGATGTCTAACGATCAGAACGTGCTTAATGACCGATATACTGCGGCAAAAAAAGCAATGTTTGAAAAGAAGTACGGTTTTCTTAACGAGATGCAGCGCAAGGCTGTGTTCACGGTAAACGGACCTTTGCTCGTTTTGGCAGGTGCGGGTACGGGAAAAACGACTCTTCTTGTAAACAGAATAGCCTTTATTTTGAAATACGGCAACGCTTATTTCTCAACGCTCATTCCCGAAAATATCACGGAGGAGAGCGTAAAAGCGCTTGAAGAAGCTGCCGCTAAGGACGAGATAGCGGACGAGGACCTCAAGGACTTTGAGCAGAATATAGTTGCTCCCTGGCAGATACTCGCAATAACATTTACGAATAAAGCCGCAAATGAGATGAAAACAAGACTTGCAAATATCGTGGGCGAAACGGCTAACGATATTTGGTGCGGCACTTTCCATTCCATGTGCTTGAGAATACTTCGCAAATATCACACGGAAGCGGATCTTCCTTCTTCTTTCACCATATACGACACAGAGGATTCCAAAAAGGTGATAGCGGACTGCATGAAGCAGCTCAACGTGGACGAAAAGACGCTTCCCGCAAAGACTATCCTTTCCCACATCAGCAGAGCGAAGGACGAGCTTGTAACACCGCAGGATTTCGACGACAATATATCCCACAACGATTTCAAGATGCAGATGATATCTTCCGTTTATGCCATGTACCAGGCAAGACTTAAAGAAGCCGGTGCTGTTGACTTCGACGATATCATAATGAAAACGGTGCTTTTGCTCAAGAGAAATTACGAAGTGCTTTCGCATTATCAGAAGCAGTTCCGCTATGTTCTCATCGACGAATTTCAGGATACGAACTTTGCACAGTTCGAACTTGCAAAGCTTTTGTCCGAGGGCTACGGCAACCTCATGGTAGTCGGAGATGATGACCAGAGTATCTATAAATTCCGCGGTGCCGCCGTTGAAAACATACTTACTTTTGACGAAAAAGTAAGCGGCGCGGAAGTTATAAAACTTGAAGAGAACTATCGTTCAACAGAAGCCATACTCGGCGCGGCTAACTCCGTTATTCGCCATAATTTCGGAAGAAGAGGCAAAGAACTTCACGCTTGCCGCGGCAACGGTGAAAAGATAAATGTAAAAAAAGTCGATACACAGCATGACGAAGCGAAATTTATCATCAACAAGATAATGGAACTCGTTATCCGCGAAAAGAGAAAGTACAGCGATTTTGCGGTGCTTTACAGAACAAATGCGCAGTCCGGCGCGCTTGAAAATGTCTTTGCAAAGAGCGGTATTCCTTACAGAGTTTTGGGCGGTATGCGTTTCTTCGAACGCAAAGAGATAAAAGATATCATCGCATATCTTTCCGTTGTTGCAAACAACGACGACAATCTCCGTTTGCGCCGTATCATCAATGAGCCGAAGCGTAAGATTGGTGAAGCCACCATCAATCAGATTGAACTCCTTGCCGATACAGAGGGCAAGAGTATGTTTAAGATAATGGAAAACGCGAGCCTCTATCCCGCTATCTCCAAAGCGGCAAGCAAATTCGAAATGTTCATCTATCTTATCCACGGTCTTCGCAAGATAGGTAAGACCGAAGGTCTTGCAAAACTCGTTGAAAAGACGATAGAGCTTTCCGGCTACGGCGAGATGCTCAGACTTACGGAAGAGAATGGCGAATCCACCGAAAGAAGCGAAAACGTTCGCGAACTTATCTCTTATGCGGCTGAATACGAACGCGAGAATGAGGACGCTACGCTCGAAGGCTTCCTTGAAGATATCGCGCTCGTTGCTGATGTGGACAACTATGATTCCTCTGCGGACGCTGTTGTCCTTATGACGATACACAGCGCAAAGGGTCTTGAATTTCCCGTTGTATTCCTTCCCGGCATGGAGGAAGATCTTTTCCCGAGCGGTCGCTCCGTAATGATTCCCGAAGAACTTGAGGAAGAGCGCAGACTCGCTTATGTTGCGATAACGAGAGCAAAAGACAGACTTTACATGATACATACTCGCGAAAGAATATTCTACGGCAGAACGATGTATAATCCCAAATCCCGATTCATCAATGAGATAGCAGATGAATACAAGGAAGAAGAGATACAGAAGCAGAGAGAAATTGCCGCCGAAGCATCTGCGGAAGCAAAAGAAAAGCCTGCGAAGAAAAAAGTACGTATCTCCAACGAACTTTTTGCAAAGAGCGCTATATCTTCCAATATAGGCAAGGCAAGCACTTCTACGGAAACGTTCAATGCGGGCGACAGAGTAAAACATCTCACTTTCGGCGTTGGCACGGTGCTTTCCGCGAAAGCTATGGGTGCGGACGTGCTTTACGAGATAGCGTTTGACAGCGTAGGTACAAAGAAACTTATGGCTACATACGCAAAGCTTACCAGAGCTTAAATATTATATCGATAAAATAGTACCCGTTGTTTATCGGGTCGATAAATAAAAAGGTCGTGTATCTTTATGGATACATGACCTTTTTATTTACACAGAGCAAGCAAGGATAAAACAAAAACCGCCCGAACTTTTGGTTCGGGCGGTACTTTGATTTGAAATATCAAATCAGTTATTTGCATCTTTGAGGGAGAGGTTGAGTCTGCCCTTTTCGTCTGTGCCGAGGAATTTAACTGTAACTACATCGCCAACAGAAACAACGTCTTCAACTTTTTCAACACGTCTGTTTGCGAGTTTGGAGATGTGAACAAGACCTTCCTTGCCGGGAGCAATCTCTACGAAAGCACCGATGGGAATGATTCTTGTAACAGCGCCTGTGTAGCAGCAACCGTCAACAGGCTCGAATACGATAGCGTCGATGATGTTCTTAGCTTCCTGAGCGGATTCGCGGTTTACTGCAAGGATGTAAACTGTGCCATCATCGTTGATGTCGATCTTAGCGCCTGTGTCAGCTGTGATCTTCTGAATGATCTTACCGCCGGAACCGATAACGTCGCGGATCTTGTCGGGGTTGATCTTCATCTGGATGAGTTTGGGAGCGTAGGGGCTAACGTCTTCACGGGGAGCGGGGATAGCCTTGAGCATGATCTCGTCAAGGATATAATCGCGACCCTTGTGTGTCTGTTCGAAAGCCTGTTTGATGATCTCAGGTGTAAGACCATCTATTTTAAGGTCCATCTGGATAGCTGTGATACCCTTGTGTGTACCTGCAACCTTAAAGTCCATATCGCCGTAGAAGTCTTCAAGACCCTGGATATCGAGCATTGTGTCGAAAGAGCCGTCTTCTGCTGTGATAAGACCGCAAGAGATACCTGCAACGGGAGCTTTGATCGGAACGCCTGCGTCCATGAGTGCGAGCGTAGAGCCGCAGATGGAAGCCTGAGAAGTGGAACCGTTGGAGGAAACTACTTCGGAAACGAGGCGCATAGCATAGGGAAATTCTTCAACAGAAGGAAGAACGGGAACGAGAGCGCGTTCTGCAAGAGCGCCATGACCAATCTCACGTCTGCCGGGGCTGCGGATAGCTTTAGCTTCACCTGTGGAGTAGCCGGGCATATTGTAGTGGTGCATATATCTCTTTTCTGTTTCGTCGTCAAGCCCTTCGAGCATCTGGCTGTCGGAAAGAGCACCGATAGTAGCGATGGTGAGTACCTGTGTCTGACCACGTGTGAAAAGACCGGAACCGTGAACGCGGGGAAGAAGAGCAACTTCTGCCGCAAGAGGACGGAGCTGATCCATAGTTCTGCCGTCTACACGTTTTTTGTCAACGAGGAGCCAACGGCGAACGATTTTTTTCTGGATCTTATAGATAAGCTCGGGAAGAACTACTGCCAAGTCGGGGTATTCTTCGGAGAATGTTTCCGTGATCTTATCCATGATGGGCTGCATTTTTGCGTCGCGAACGTTTTTATCGTCTGTATCGAGAGCTTCCATAACTTCTGCTTCACAGAAAGCGAATATTTTGTCGAACATATCATGGTCGAGTTCGCAAGAGGGATAATCGAATTTGGGTTTGCCAACTTCAGCGATGATCTGGTTGATGAAGCCGAGGAGACCTTTGATCTCTTCATGAGCTTTCATGATAGCGTCGAACATAACGTCATCGGGAACTTCTTTAGCGCCTGCTTCGATCATTACAACTTTCTTTTCGCTTGCCGCAACTGTAAGTTCGAGAGTGCTTTCTTTGCGCTGAGCAGCTGTGGGGTTGATAACGATCTCGCCGTTTACAAGGCCTACGAAAGCACCGCCGATAGGTCCGTTCCACGGAATATCGGAGATGGAGAGGGCGATGGAAGCGCCGATCATAGCTGTAATCTCGGGGGAGCAATCCTGGTCAACGGACATAACTGTAAGTGTAAGAGCTACGTCGTTGCGGAGATCTTTGGGGAAGAGAGGACGGATAGGTCTGTCGATAACGCGGCTTGTGAGGATAGCCTTTTCGGAAGGTCTGCCTTCACGACGGAGATAACCGCCGGGAATCTTGCCTACTGCGTACATCTTTTCGTCGTAGTCAACGGAAAGGGGAAGGAAATCTATACCGTCGCGAGGTTTGGCGCTTGCGGTAGCGCAAGCAAGAATCGTTGTTTCGCCGTAACGGATCATGCAAGAGCCGTTTGCAAGACCTGCAACTTTGCCTGTTTCAACAACGAGGGGTCTGCCGGCGTATGCGTAATTGAACATTTTGTAATTTTCGAACATTTTAGCCTCCTGAATATATTCATATTATGAAGTTTTTGCGCAATGTTCGAAGTTGTTTAGCACTTAAATGAAAGCCGAATCGCGTCGGCACTCGTTTAATTGCTATACAAAAATCAAACATTGAGCGACTTTTGTGTTTTGTGCGATGTCAAACGGCGTTTTTGACCATATTTGAAATCGCGAAAAGGGACGGGCAGAGTCCGTCCCTTTTTATGAAAAAATTACTTTCTGATACCGAGTTTTTCGATGATAGCGCGGTAACGGTTGATGTCTTTTTTCTGGAGGTAGCCGAGAAGGTTTCTTCTCTTACCAACCATTTTGAAAAGACCGCGGCGGCTGTGGTTGTCCTGGGGGTTCTTTTTAAGATGCTCTGTGAGTTCAGCGATTCTTGTTGTAAGGATAGCGATCTGAACTTCGGGAGAACCTGTGTCTCCTTCGTGTGTCTGGTTTGCAGCAATGATAGCCTGTTTCTGATCTTTGAGTAACATAATTTTCACCTCATAGTAAATTTTAATATTGTTGTACGCCGAAAGCAAAGCGGGCGGCGGGTGAAAGCGCCATAGGGCCTTTTGTCCGCGAGCTGCGCTGTGGCTCATACGGTTATGAATTATAACATATTTTTTTCACAAAGTAAAGAGTTTTCTGAAATTTTAAGTTCCTTTTTTTATTATTTCCGCAATTTTTTTAAATATTCATTGCAAATGATATTGCAAAAAACGAAAATATAGTGTAAAATAAAAACCATACCAAGTATAAATTTTGCGCGAAATAAACTTCGCGCGGAAATGAGGAACAAAAAATGGCATTAGTAACAACAAAAGAAATGTTCAAAAAAGCATACGAAGGCGGCTACGCTATCGGTGCTTTTAACATCAACAACATGGAGATCGTTCAGGCTATCACAGAAGCTTGCGCAGAAGAAAAATCTCCCGTAGTTCTCCAGGTTTCCGCAGGCGCAAGAAAATATGCTAAACACGCATATCTTATGGCTCTTGCTAAAGCTGCTGTTGAAGATACAGGCGTTGACCTCGCTCTTCACCTTGACCACGGCGCAGACTTCGAGATCTGCAAATCTTGCATCGACGGCGGTTTCACTTCCGTTATGATCGACGGTTCTCACCACTCTTTCGAAGACAACATCGCTCTCACAAAGAAAGTAGTTGAATACGCTCACGCTCACGGCGTAGTTGTAGAAGGCGAACTCGGCGTTCTTGCAGGTGTTGAAGACGAAGTTGTTGCAGAACATTCTTCCTACACACGTCCCGAAGAAGTTCAGGAATTCGTTGAACGCACAGGCGTTGACTCTCTTGCAATCTCCATCGGTACATCTCACGGCGCTTACAAGTTCACAGCTAAGCAGTGCACACGTAACGAAAAAGGCATCCTCGTTCCCCCTCCGCTCCGCTTCGACATTCTTGAAGAGATCGA
>CAZFTE010000004.1:0-78050 GCA_964521785.1 uncultured Lachnospiraceae bacterium | reverse complement strand
TGATACTGCGGGTAACACTGCAAAGGTTGCTGATTCTATGGATTCCCTTGAAGATGAAGTTTCTTACATGAAGGATATTGCGGAGCGTGAAGCAATCAATAGATACACGCTAATTGATGTTGGCGGGATTACAAATAACCATAACAATACTATCAATTCTGATATGGATATTGATGGAGTTATGGAAAAGTGGAATGAAGATTTTACTGAAGTTCTTGAAACTGCTGCGGAAGGGGTGCATGAATAACTGATTATTAAGCCTGAAGGAATGGTTAAATGCTGTTTCTTCAGGCTTTTTATGTTGAATAGAATCCCTTTTTGTATAATTAGAGTGCGGATAACCGCAAATTCAATTTATGAAAGGGGTTCTTACTATGAAAAGAACACGATTTTTAACTATTTTACTTACTGTTGCGTTGGTATTGCCAACAGTGCTTTATACTGTACCTAAAGCACTTGCAGCTTCAATTCCAACTGTTACAGTAAGTAATTCAGAAGATTTGATTGCAACTATTGAAAACGCTACTGAAGGTGATGTTATCGGCATTGATGGAAAAATAACCATTGAAGCAAGCGTTATTCTTGGGGATGAAAACAAGAATCTTACTTTGCAGAAAGTAAGCCCCAACAGCTATATTTACATCAACCCTGGTTGTTCTGTTAGCATCCAAAACATTACTTTTGATGGTGCTGAACTGGAAGGAACACAAGCTTTTCTGCAATCTGATTCTTATGCTGAAGTAATCAACTGCATTTTCCAAAATCATTTATCTACTGGAAATGGTGCTGTTGCTATTTGGAATCAAGAAATGCGTTTTTATAACTGCATTTTTCAGAATAACAGTGCTTTTCAGGGTGCTGCAATCAATGTTGGTGGAATGTGTAGGGCACATTTTGAAAGCTGCACATTCAAGAACAATCAAGCTACAATGGGCGGTGGTGCAATCGTTAATGGTGGTGAAGTGGTTCTGAAACAATGCTTGCTTACTGAAAATACTGCTGATATAGGCGGTGGAATCAGAAACAATGGATTACTGACCATAGAGAAAAGTAAGATATTCAAAAACACTGCTGAAATTGGTTCTGATATTGCAAGCGGTGTTTCAAATCCAGTAACTTTTTCTGATTCTGTTGCTGAACTGAATGAATTATATGCTTCAGATGGTTTTACTGCTGAATGGGTAAAAGAATCTGTTTCAAGTTCTGAATATGGTGATTATGTTGCTTGGGAATTGGTTCTAACAGAAATATCTTCTGAACCTGAACAGCCTGAAGAACCAACCGAACCATCAGAACCAGTTGCACCTACTGAACCTGAAGAAAGCAACCAACCCACAAGCACAACTACAACCACCAATTCAAGCACTGAAAATAATCCTTCTGCTTCTGTTCGGATTGATGAACCTTTGGGAAGCATAGAAAACAACATAACAGTTGAAAGCCTTTCTGATGATGTGCTGAAAGCTTATATAACCGCTTATATGGCTGATTCAGATAAAGAGAGTACAACAACCCCAATACAACAAACAGTAACCGTAGAAGGCACTGAAGCGGGTTCTGATGAATCAGGTACATTAAACATCAATGTAAATGTGGGTTCTAACCTTCAAGAAGAACCCAATACAACGGATAATAAAAACTATTTATCCTGGTATCAAGTATTGATTTTATGTTTGTTGGTTGCTATTTTGTGCTTTACCATTTCAATTTTGCTTGTGGTGTGCTATAATTATAAGGCTAAGAATGAAAGAAAGGGGTGATGGGTGGTGTTAAGTAAATGGTATAAAAACAAAAAATCTGATAAGATTTGGTGGAAAGATACACCTGATAATGTTGGTGAATGGATTTTTAGTTTTGACAAAGAAAAAGAATTTAATATGTTTGCTGACTACCCACACAATTTAACCCCTGAACAAGTTCAGATTTTTGATAAAGAAAATCCTGAATGGGCAAATTTCTTCAAGGATAGAGTAAAAACCACAGCATATAAACAGTAAGCCTAACCGCCAAAAGCGGTTTATATGCGATTATATGACTTCTTGAAAGGGGGATTCAGGCAATGGGAAACGGATTTATTTATAAATGCCCAAAGTGCAAGCATGAAACTTCACTTAGAATGGGTATTGGTTTTGTTTGCCCTAATCCCCCTGAAGTTGAAGCTGATGTGAAAGCTGGCTTGTATGGTGAGAAAGCAAAAACTTTCTTCAGTGAACATCCTGATTCTATTTTGGATGCTTCTTTAGAAATCTATCAATGCAAGTGTGGGAACATCCAAAATGAATATTATATTGTTCTGAAAGCAGATAATGTAAAAAGCTTTTCCAATAGGCAGCACTGCAACAAGTGTGGTTCAGTTATGAAAATGCTTACTGAACCGCCTGAAAAGGTTCTTTGTTCTGAATGCGGTTCAGAAATAGCTTTGGATGTAATTCAGAAGATTCTTTGGGATTAGGTGAAACTATGGTTAAAACATTTCAAGTTGAATACACACTGCAAGATGAAGCACTTGGAAAAATAACGCTTACCAGGGCAATGAATCAGATTGAATTGGGTAAGCTGCTATTGAAAGATGGTGTTACTCTTTGCAGTGTAGATAAGCAGAAAAAAACAAGGCTTTAAGCCTTCAAGAAAAGCAATGTGAGAACATCAAAGTTTTTATAAGTTAGTGCCTTGTTAGTAACAAGCGAACCCGAAAACCCTTGATTTACAAGGGTTTTCTAAATGCAAGAATTGTGATATAATCAAAAATAACCGCTCGCCGTATGACGTTATGAACGAACTCATGGCAAGAGATATAAAAAATGAGCTTGAATAAAAAAAGGATATCGATATTTACTATCGATATCCTTTTTTCTCAATAAGAGCTTATATTCAAGCTCTCGTCGTCCTCGCCTTTTTCGACGGAACGGATCACTATATAATAGCTGTAATTATCGTTTACCTTTACGAGAACTCTGTCGCCGACTTTTTTGCCCATGACCGCTTTGCCCAAAGGCGATTCTTTGCTTATGAATCCCTCTGTCGAGTTCTGTCGAAGAGTCGTTACAATGACTATATCCATCTCCTCGTCATCTTCTTCAATATACAATTTAACTTTGCTGAAAAGACCTATCTCGTCGTCATCGCTTGCAGTCGAGACAATGACCGCCGTCGCTATCATTCTCTGCAAATAGTTTATCCTACTGTAATTTCGGCTCAATTCTCGTTTAGAGGATTTATATTCAAAGTTTTCGCTCAAGTCTCCCTGTGCGCGAGCTTTGCTCAATTCCTCTTTGAGTTTCGGTGTAAGCACTTTCACACGATAATCTATCTCATCTTGCATCTTTTTTATATCGACTTTTGTCAGTTCGTCGTGCATTGAAATTCTCCTTCAAAACAATTTATTACTTTTTCAAAAGCTTTTCGATGATCTCGCCGAATTTGTCTGCCATAAGGCTGTAACCCTTGTCGTTAGGGTGGCAGTTGTCGCTCGTACATTCATCACGCAAAACAGGATCGTCGGGATATATCTTAGCACCGTCAACGAAGTATACGTTCCGGTCGCCCTCTGCTTTGGCGCGTTCATAGTTGGATCTGATAAGTTCGCGGGTCTTCTTGTTCATCTCGAAATCGCCGTTGTAATAGTCAACGCGAGAAGCGAATATAACGGGAGTATCCGGCTGTTTTTCGCGGAATATCTTGTAGCCTGCGTAATGTGTCTGTTCGAGGTGTTCGTAAGAGGGGGTGTTGTGGTCGTAGTCATAAACGAATACGCTCATATCAAGTCCTGCGATATATTCCATTATCGCTTTTTCGCCCTTTGCGGCACCGCCGAAACCGAGGTTGATGAAATTGTTATTCAAGCGACGAGAAATAATGGAGGGATATGCGGAGCTGGGGCGCATGATGCCGACACCGTGAACGATGGAAGAACCGTAGTAAACAACAGGTTTTTCATATGTATACGGATCTGCCGCTTCTATCGTGCAACCTTCGCGAAGTCCGATATAAACGCTGTTGAACGCCGCGTATATCGGGAAATAGATCGTTACTTCTTTCATTTCGTTGTCATAACGAAGTCTGCTTTCGATATATGTTTTATTGGGACCCTGAGAACCCGTGAAAACGCCCTTGTATCTCTGCTTGCCGTTTTCCGTGAAATAGATATCAAAGCCCGATGTTGCGGCATAAGGCATGAGATTACCGTTCTCGGAGTAATAATGATCGCCGTGAACTACGATGAAATCGGAGTCTGTCTTGAAACGAACTCTGCCGCCTGCGGATACACCTGCAAGCACTGCAACTCTTTCGCTCGTTGCTTCGGCAACGTCAACGGGAAGACGACGGAAGGGTTCGCTGAAACCACAAAGTCTGAAAGGTTCTTTTCTCACATCCAAATAAACGGGAGAAGACATTGTTGTGTCGGGCAATACTGTACCCATTTCTCTTGTTACTATCATGATAAATCCTCACAAAATTTATTTTTCCAAAATAGGACGAATGACTTTTTCGAATGCATCCGCCATATATTGACAACCAATATCATTGGGATGGCAACCATCTACAGTGCAATCTCCCCTCATATCCTCGGGGTACATCTTCGAGCCGTCAACAAAGTATACGTTTTTATCTCCTTCCGCTACGGCGCGTTTGTAATTTTCCTCGATAATCGAACGACGTTCCTCGGATTCTTCGAGCGTGGTCGTTTCAAAAATGTAGTTGCGAGTCCAATAATTAGAGCGAGAAGCGAAAATTATCGGTGTATCGGGGTGTTTCTCGCGAACGGTCTTATAGCCCGCGTAATGTGTCTGTGCCAAATATTCAGGCGTGGGAGCATTGTGGTCATAGTCGTAAACGAATATGCTCATATCAAGTCCCGCGATGTATTCCATAATGGATCTTTCTGCTTTTGCGGCACCGCCAAAGCCAAGATTTATAAAGTTGGAATCAAGTCTGCGCGAAAGTACGGAAGTATATACAAGTGATGGGCGCGAAGCAACAGCACCGTGAACGATAGAAGAACCGTAAAAAACGATCTGCTTTTCATACTTATAATCATCTGCCGGCTCTATCTCGCTTCCTTCGCGAAGTCCGATATAAACGTTTTCGAACGATGTCGTAATGGGAAAATAGATAGTAAATTCATTCATTTTTCCAGCGAAGCGAAGTCTGCTTTCCGTGTATGATTTTTCATCGGGCTGAGAGCCATGGAAAATACCACAGAACTGCTGTTTTCCGTTTTCGGTAACATATATATCAAAGCCCCTTGCGGTAACGAAGCTCATCGTGTGATTATTTTTTTCCGTATAGTAATGATCGCCATGAACCACGATAAAATCCGAATTGGTCTTAAAGCGTATTCTGCCGCCCGCGGAATTGCCTGCGCTTACCGTAATGCTTCCGCCCGTTGCTTCGGCAACGTCAACGGGAAGACGGCGGAACGGTTCGCAAAAGCCGTAAAGCTTAAAGGGGCTGTTTTTTACATCGAGGTATACGGGCGATGTCATCGTCGTATCGGGCAATACTGTACCCATTTCTCTTGTTACTATCATGATCTATCCTCACAAATCTTTATTTTTTCAAAAGGGGGCTGATTATTTCTCCGAATGTGTTTGCCATCAAATAATATCCGAGGTCGTTCGGGTGGCAACCCTCCATCGAACATTCATCGCGCAAAACGATATCATCGGGATATATCTTAGAACCGTCAATAAAGTATACGTTCTTGTCGCCCTCCGCTTTTGCTCGCTTATAGTTGGCTTTGATGAGCGAGCGTGTCTTTTCGTTCATCTCCACATTGCCGTGGTAGTAGTCAACTCGCGAAGCGAATATAACAGGAATGTCGGGCTGCTTTTCGCGGAATATCTTATAGCCCGCATAATGCGTCTGTTCGAGATGCTCGTAAGAGGGGGTGTTGTGGTCGTAATCGTAAACGAATACGCTCATTTCAAGTCCCGAGATATATTCCATTATCGCTTTTTCGGCGCAGGCGCCGCTACCGAAGCCGAGGTTTACAAAGTTCGTATCCAAACGGCGAGAGATCGTAGCGGGGTATGCGGAGCTGGGACGTATAGCGCCGATACCGTGAACTATGGAAGAACCATAGAAAACAACAGGAGTTTCATATGTATAGGGATCTGCCTCTTCGATATGGCAACCTTCGCGAAGTCCGATATAAACATTGCTGAACGATGTGCTTATCGGGAAGTAAATAGTTACTTCTTTCATTTCGTTGTCATAACGAAGTCTGCTTTCGATATATGTCTTATTCGGACCTTGCGAACCGATGAAAACGCCTTTATATTTCTGCTTGCCGTTTTCGGTGAAAAAGACATCGAATCCCGCGATCTCAACATAAGGCACCAAATTGCCGGTCTCTGTGTAATAATGATCGCCGTGGATAACTATAAAATCGGAGTCAGTCTTAAAGCGAACTCTGCCGCCTGCGGAGTTACCTGCAAGCAATGCGACTCTTTCGCTCGATGCTTCCGCAACGTCAACGGGAACGCGACGGAAAGGTTCGCAAAAACCGTAAAGTTTAAACGGACTGTTCTTTACATCGAGGTATACGGGCGATGTCATCGTCGTATCGGGCAATACCGTACCCATTTCTCTTGTTACTATCATGATCTAACCTCACAAAATTTATTTTTTCAAAAGTGGACGAAGCACTTCTTCGAATGCATTTGCCATGAAATAATATCCGAGATCGTTCGGGTGGCAACCATCCATCGTGCAATCATCGCGCAAGCCTTCGGGGAACATTTTTGAACCATCAACGAAATACACGTTTTCGTCTCCCTCGGCTTTGGCGCGCTCATAGTTGGATTCTATAAGTTTGCGGCGCTTCTCGACCCAGCTCAAAGAATAATTTTCAAAAGCATAATTTCTCGTCCAATAATTAGGGCGAGAAGCAAATATTACGGGAGTATTCGGGTGCTTTTCGCGGAATATCTTATAACCCTCGTAATGAGTTTTTTCAAGATAGTCGTAAGAATCGGCGTTGTAATCATAATCGTACACGAACACGCTCATGTCAAGTCCCGCGATATATTCCATCATGGCTTTTTCGGCGCGAGCGCAACCGCTGAATCCGAGGTTTACGAAATCGCAATCCAAGCGGCGCGAAAGCACCGCGGGATAAGAGGAGCTGGAGCGCAACAGTCCCTCGCCGTGAACGATAGAAGAACCATAGAAGACAACGGGATCTGAATATGTGTATTCGCTTCCCTCACTTATCTCGCATCCCTCACAAAGACCGATATAAACATTTTTAAGATCGGCTCTCAGCGGGAAATAGAGTATGATATCTTTCATCTCGTTATCCACGAATTTTATGCGGCTCTCCACATACGATCTTCCGCCGCCCTGAGAAGGATTGAATATGCCGCGGAAAGCGTGTTCGCCGTTTCCTTCATAGAAGAACATATCAAAACTGCTCGTTGCCACAAAGGCGCTCGTGTTTATGGCTCCCGAAGTAACATAGTCTCCGTGTATCACGATAAAATTCGAGTTCGTGCGGAAACGAACTCTGCCGCCGGAGGACATCTTTGCAAGGATCTTTACGCCTTCGCTCGTTGCTTCCGCGACTTCCGTGGGAACGCGGCGAAAAGGCTCGCTGAATCCATAGAGCTTAAACGGAGCGTTTTTAACGTCAAGATATACTGGGGAAGACATAGTAGTGTCTGGCAATACCGTACCCATTTCTCTTGTGATTATCATGGAATCTCCTTTCTTTTTTCGAAAACAAAAAATAAAACGCCATGCAAAAGCAAGGCGTTCTATGGCAAAGCAGCTTGCCGTTGTTGGAGCAGTAGGAGCTATATCCGAACCGCACCATCTTGGTATTAGGTTTGGCATGGCACTGCACTCAAACATAATTGGGTGCAGGCACTGCCTGCTGGTGGAGGCGAGGGGAATCGAACCCCTGTCCGAAAACCTATTCATATAGCTTTCTTCGAGCAAAGTTTATCTATTGGATTTCCCCTCTTTGACCGCCGATAAACAGGCTGAAAAAGAGAGTAGCTTTTTTATACACGACAGCTTCAAAAGCAAAATGGCTGTGCGCGTTCACCGCTGTGTTATGCCCGAGCCGAAGTCGCGGTACTCATCGGGCGGACATCGCCGCACTTAGGCAGCGAGAGCTACTTTATTATTGTTAGCGTTTAATTTTAAGTTTGAGGTTGTTTAACGAGTTGCCACATCTCGGCTCGCTTACCATACTGCAAGATCCCCGTCGAAACCATTACGCCCCCATGTGGAGCAATGTCTCGGACATTGCAATATTTTTTAAAGATCATTTATATCTTTCGCGTTCGTAGCGGTCTATATCGCGCTTCTCGGCTTTAAGAGCCGCTGTCTCACGCTTGTCCCAAAGCTTTTTACCTTTGCAGACGCCGACTTCGACTTTTACGTTCTTTCCCGAAAAATACATCGAAAGCGGAACGAGAGTATAACCCTCCTTGCCGACCTTCATAAAGAGCTTCAATATCTCTTTCTTATGCATAAGGAGCTTTCTGTCGCGCATAGGATCCACATTGAATATATTGCCCTTTTCATAAGGACTTATGTGTATACCCGTTGCAAAAAGCTCTCCTTGCTCGATATAGCAGTAGGAATCTTTCATATTGACAGTGCCTGCGCGTATGGATTTAACTTCCGTTCCGGAAAGAACTATTCCCGCCTCGTAAGTCTCCTCCACAAAGTAATCATGGCGCGCTTTGCGATTTTGCGCCGCGTATTTTTTGTCTTTTTCCGCCATGTATAATCACCTCATCGTCAATAAATCATAATACCGATACCCTATATCGCGTTCATTATATCACATATTCCTTGTTTAGTCAAGCATAGAAAAACAATTATTTACAAATAAGAAAAAACAACGGATATTGCTCGATATCCGTTGTTTTCTATTATTATTTGAAAAAGATGTTGTACATTAAGATCGCATTTGCGGCGCCGACCATAGCGCCGACAACGACTTGCACGGGCGTATGCCCGACAAATTCTTTGAGCTTGATATCTCGTTGTTTGACGTCTTTCATAGGCAAACTGAGAAGCTCTATAAGATCGTTGAGAATGATCGCCTGTTTACCTGTTTCGCGGCGAACGCCTTTCGCATCATGGCAAACGATTATCGCGAATACGGCGGAGAGCGCAAATATGGCGCTGCCCGTGCCGTTTATGAGCGCGGTTATAACGGCGAGCGACACGACCGTGGCGGAATGACCGCTCGGCATACCGCCATCGCCGAAAAGACGATTGATATCCAATTTTTTGTTCATTATGAGATGTATCACGGTCTTCACGACCTGTGCCACAGCCCAAGATGAAAGTGCAGTTATCAAATAGGGATTTGTGAATAGATCCAATAGCCAGTCCATAATTATATTTCCTTATATGATCTTGATTTAATCGGGAGAGCCGCCGAATGCGGAAAGAAATGCTCTGAGTCTGTCCGATGAGCTGTCGAATATCTCTTCGGGTGTTCCCTCTACCGCAACGACGCCGTTATCCATAAATACTATTTTGTCCGATACCTCGCGGGCAAAATTCATCTCGTGAGTAACTATTATCATGGTCATGTTGCGAGCGGCAAGTCCTTTGATGACTTTGAGCACTTCGCCCGTTATTTCAGGGTCGAGGGCGCTCGTCGGTTCGTCAAAGAACAATATATCGGGATCGAGCATGAGCGCACGCGCGATGGAAACGCGCTGTTGCTGACCGCCCGAAAGTTGGCAAGGATAAAAATCCGCCTTTTCGGAAAGACCGACGGAAGCAAGCGTGGCTTTTGCTTTTTCTTCTATCTCTGCGTATTTTTCTTTAAGCACGGCTTTACCGAGTTTCTGTTTCTTAACTTCCTCTTTTGCGCGCAATCTGGGCGCGAGAGTAAGGTTCCTTATAACGGAATACTGCGGAAAAAGATTAAAAGATTGAAATACCAGACCGAAGCTGAGTCTCTTCTCTCTTATCTCACTGAAAGATTTTTTGCTCGTATCGTCGGAATCGAAGATGCAATCGCCGTCAACGAATATCTTGCCCGTATCGGGTGTTTCGAGAAAATTGAGACAACGCAAAAGAGTCGTCTTACCGCTGCCCGAAGAACCGATTATAGAGAGGACCTGACCTTTTTCAAGGGAAAGATCTATTCCCTTCAAAACTTCGGTCTTGCTGAATTTTTTTGTAATATTTTTAACTTCCAAAAAAGCCATCGTCGCCCCTCCTTACGCTTTATAATAAGAGAGCTTTTTCTCGAAATATCCGAAAAGAAGCGTGAGCAAGCCTACGAAGATGAGGTAGAATACCGCAGTATAGAACATAGGCCAAACAAGACCCATGCTGGCGAAGTTTTCCGCCGCCTTCAACATCTCCGCAACGGAGATAACGCGAGCAAGCGCCGTATCCTTAACGAGCGTGATTATCTCGTTGGACATAGGCGGAATGATGCGTTTTACGACCTGCATAAGAACTACTTTGAAAAATATCTGTGTTTTCGTCATGCCGAGGACTTCGCCCGCTTCATACTGCCCCTTCGCTATTCCCTCTATGCCGCCACGATATATTTCGGAAAAATAGCAAGCATAGTTGATCACGAACGCGATAAGTACGGAGGGGAATCTGTCAAAACCGGAAAATCCGTCGAACAAAAGACCCGGAACATAGAAAACGACAAAAATTTGGAGCATCAACGGCACGCCGCGAATAATCCAAACGAAAACTTTTGTAGCATAAGCCAAAGGCTTAAATTTAGACATGGAACCGAACGCAATGACCAGACCCAAAGGAAGCGCTAACACTAATGTTAGCGCAAAGATCAGGCAGGTCCATTTCAGTCCACCGAGCAAACTTAGTGTAACTTTCCAAAAACCCATTTTATATTCCTTTGTATTTTATAATTAGTCTTCAACGACAACGTTGAGGCTGTTTTCAAGACCGTATCTTTTAGCGATCTCGAGGAGCTTGCCGTTTTCGTTGAGAGTCTTGATGGCTTCGTTTACCTTTGCGGTAAGTTCGCTGCCTTTTTTGAAGCCTACTGCATAATATTCAGCTTCAAATTCGATGGAGTCAACGATAACGAGGTCTGTATAGTCGCCTTTACCGCAGATGTTTCTTGCAAGAACGATATCAACAACGGCGAAATCGGATTTGCCGGAGTTTACTTCGAGGAATGTGCTTATCTGCGCGGGAAATTCAACAAGTTTGCCGTCGTCGCCAACGATATCTTTTGCGTAGCTTGCGCCTGCACTGCCGCTTTCAACAGCAGCTGTCTTGCCTGCGAGGTCCGCTTCGCTCTTGATGGAATCGAGGTTGGATTTCTTAACTACAACGCACTGCTGATTGAGCATATATGTGTAAGAGAGATCGACAAGGTCTTTTCTTGCAACACCGTTATCGGAGCCGTTCGAAGTAAAACCGTTCCAAATGCAATCGATCTTGCCGGATTTGAGTTCATTGTATTTCTGACCCCAGTCGATGATCTGGAATTCAACATCCATATCGATAAGTTCGCCGACAGCTCTTGCGAAATCACATTCAAAGCCTGTCCAGTTACCGTTGTCATCCTGTTCGTTCATGTTTTCGAAGATCGTAACGCCGCAAGTAAGAACGTTATCTTCTTTTTCGCCGCAACTTGCAAAAGCAAAGAGGCAGCACGCCGTAAGAGCGGCGGAAAGTACGAGAGCAATAATTTTTTTCATGGTCAACATCTCTTTTCAAATTGTTTTTTGATTATTTCGTTTTATCTTGTTAAAACGATGACATAATGATAGCACTTAAATGCTCGTTTGTCAATAGTTTTTTAATAATTTATTGAATTTTTTTATAATTTTCGCCCAAAACCTTAAAAAGCAAAGAACGGCAAGGTGTTTTTCCCTGCCGCCCGCTTCAGTTTTGCTTCTGTACGCTCTTATATTCGTCGTAAAATTTAAAATACGGACATTCCGACGTATGTGAAGAAAGGAACCTTGCATATTCGTCCTCGTCAAGAGACATGGTACACTGATAAGTTTCCGTCCATTCGTCATAGTCGTAATATTCGCACGATTCGCATTTCGAATTTTTTGCCATAAACGCACCTCTTGATAATATTATCAGATATATTCTCTCAAGCGAAATTCAACGCCGATACTTTCCGCTATCTCGCGGCATTTTTCTATATCTTCTTTCGATATAGTCGTATCTACAACGGAAAGGACGACGCGCGGCACATATTTTTTAACGTTTGCCGCAAAACGTATGAGCGCTTCGTGCGCGCCTTTGTATTTAGGCAAACACATCTTTTCGTAATTTTCCGCGTTCGATGTATTGAGGCTTATCGAAACGACGTCAAAAAGTCCCTTGAAATCCGCAGAAGTATCTCTTCCCGCGATAAGGTCGCTATGACCGTTCGTATTTACTCTTATCTGTATATCGCTCTTTTCGCGAATAGCTTTGCATATCTCTATCATATCGTTAAGACGCGCGGTAGGTTCGCCGTAGCCGCAGAAGACTATCTCCGAAAAAACGGAGAGATTGCGGGAGAATATGCTCTCCTTTATCTCTTCCACAGTAGGCTCCCTGTCGAGCCAAAGATTGCCGTAAACAGTATCTCCGTGGCTTCTTACGCAGAAATCGCACGCATTTGAGCAACGATTCGTCATATTTACATAAAGTCCGTTGCCGTGTATATAAGTTATTATCATTATGTTCTCTTCCTCAATATAGATCTATAAAATATTACCGTAAATATCCGCTCCGTCAAGAGCCGAAATCATAAGTACAGTATACCATATCCGCACATTATTTGCAATACTTCGCTTCGACATTTTATTGTTTACTTTTTATCGCGATTATGATAAAATATATATTGATTTTTATTACAGACGATCAAATGGGAGGAAAGCATATGGATATAATAGCAAAGCTCTCGCAAGAGCTTTCCATAAAAGAAGAACAGATACGTGCGGCTGTCGAACTTATGGACGACGGCAACACTATACCGTTCATCGCTCGTTACCGCAAAGAGGTTACGGGTTCGCTCGACGATGAACAGCTTCGCTCGCTCGGAGAAAGACTCACCTATCTTCGCAATCTCGAAAAGCGCAAAGAAGAAGTCCGCAACGCCATAACGGAGCAAGGCAAGATGACGGAAGAGATAGATTACGCTCTTTCCGCCGCGGAGATACTCGCGGAAGTGGAGGACATCTACCGTCCGTTCAAGCAAAAGCGCAAAACTCGCGCTTCCGTCGCTCGTGAACGCGGTCTTGCGCCCCTCGCGCAGCTCATCATGGAGCAGAGAGACGAATATTCTCCCTCGGTAGCGGAAGAAGCAGCTAAATATATAGACGAAGAAAAAGGCGTAAAAGACGCTTTTTCAGCCGTTTCGGGCGCGCTCGATATAATCGCCGAGGAAATATCCGACAACGCGGACTACCGCAAAGAGATACGTGCGCTCACTTACGAATACGGCTTCCTTACATCTAAAAAAGCAAAAGACGAGACATCTGTCTACGAGATGTATTATGAATACAGTGAAAAACTCACTACGGTTCCTTCTCATCGCGTTCTCGCAATGACTCGCGGCGAAAAAGAGGAGTTCCTCAAAGTAAGCGTGGACATATCGGCTGATATAATCCTCAATTACCTTTCAAGGCTCGTTGTAACGAACGTAAAAAGTCCTGTTTACAACAATATCCTTTTTGCCGTTGCGGACAGCTATTTCAGACTTATCGCGCCGTCCATAGAAAGAGAGATACGCTCCGATCTTTTCGACAAAGCAAGCGAAGGCGCAATAAAGTTGTTCTCTCAAAACCTCAAAAACCTTCTCATGCAGGCGCCCATAAAGGATAAGACAGTCCTCGGTCTTGACCCCGGTTACAGAACAGGTTGTAAGCTCGCGGTCGTTGACAAAACAGGCAAGGTACTCGATACCGCCGTCATATACCCCACAAAGCCGCAGGAAAGAAAAGAAGAAGCCGCTAAAGTTGTCAAAAAGCTCATCACCAAATACGGTGTTGATGTCGTTTCCATCGGCAACGGTACCGCGTCCAAAGAAAGTGAGATATTCATCTCCGATGTTCTGCGTGAACTCGGCGGCAATACAAAATACATAGTAACGAGTGAAGCAGGCGCGTCCGTTTACTCCGCCTCCAAACTCGGCGCGGAAGAATTTCCCGATTTTGACGTTACGCAGAGAAGCGCCGTTTCCATCGCAAGAAGAATACAGGATTCCCTTGCGGAGCTTGTCAAGATAGACCCGAAATCCATCGGCGTCGGTCAGTATCAGCACGATATGAAAGAAGCAAGGCTTGACGAAGCGCTCTCGGGCGTTGTCGAAGATTGTGTAAACTCCGTCGGCGTGGACATCAACACGGCGTCATATTCCCTTTTGGAGCATATCGCGGGCATCAACGCGACCTCAGCAAAAAATATCGTAAAATACCGTGAAGAAAACGGCGAATTTAAAGACCGCGCTCAAATACTCAAAGTCCCCAAGATAGGAGCGAAAGCTTTCCGCCAGTGTGCGGGCTTTCTCAGAGTCTCAGGCTCATCGGAGATACTCGACAATACGGGTATCCACCCCGAATCTTACGGCTTGGCAAAGAAGATAATCGCAAAATTCGAATATACCGATAATGACGTAAAAGAATACCGCCTCAAGGGCTTGGAAAAAGTGGCTGACGCTTACGGCATGGCAAAGCTTGCGAGCGAACTTGAAGCAGGCGAGCCTACCGTTCGCGATATCATAAAAGAGCTTGAAAAGCCCGGCAGAGATATCCGCGAGAGCTTGCCTTTGCCCGAACTTCGTAGCGATATCCTCGACATGAACGATCTCCAAGTCGGAATGATATTGAACGGCGTAGTTCGCAACGTTATCGACTTCGGCGCATTCGTCGATATCGGAGTGCATCAAGACGGTCTTATTCACGTTTCGGAGATATGTGAAAAATTTATCAAGCACCCTAGCGAGGCTCTTTCCGTGGGAGATCATGTCCGCGTAAAGATAAAGAGCTTCGACAAATCCAAGGGCAGGATAGGGCTTACAATGAAAGGTTTTTAATTTTTAATAAATTAGAAAATTCTTTTATTTTCCACAAAAATACAGAACTTTTTTGACCTTTTGTGCAATATAACCAAATATTTTTTGCAAAAATTGGACAAATAACATCTTTAAAAAAATGCGTTTCTTTGTTATAATATTAAAGTAAAATAAAACATTTATATTTTTCATTTCAGTAATCTATTTTTTATCGGGAACAGCTTCCCGTATATTTCCCCTCTCATCGGCGACTGGGAGGTAAAAAATTTTTCTTATTGTCGCCGAGAATGGAGTTTTTATGGCAAGCTTATCACTCAGACACATCTACAAAAAATACCCCGGTGGCGTTACAGCCGTTTCCGACTTCAACCTTGAGATCAAGGATACTGAATTTATCGTATTCGTAGGTCCCTCCGGTTGCGGTAAATCCACAACTCTTCGTATGATCGCAGGTCTTGAAGAGATCTCCGAAGGCGAACTTTACATCGGCGACCGTCTTGTAAACGACGTTGCTCCTAAAGATCGTGATATCGCGATGGTGTTCCAGAACTACGCTCTTTATCCTCATATGACAGTATTCGATAACATGGCGTTCGGTCTTAAACTCCGCAAAGTTCCCAAGGAAACTATCAAACGTAAAGTTGAAGAAGCAGCTCGTATCCTCGATATCGCTCACCTTCTCGACAGATTCCCCAAGGCTCTTTCCGGTGGTCAGAAACAGCGTGTTGCGCTCGGTCGTGCACTCGTTCGTGAGCCTAAAGTATTCCTTCTTGACGAACCGCTTTCCAACCTTGACGCTAAGCTTCGTGCAGGCATGAGAACTGAGATCACAAAGCTTCATAACACACTCGGCGCTACTTTCGTATACGTAACGCATGACCAGGTCGAAGCTATGACAATGGCTACTCGTATCGTTGTTATGAAAGACGGTATCATACAGCAGGTAGATACTCCTCAGAACCTTTACGATACACCTTGCAACACATTCGTTGCAGGCTTTATCGGCACACCTCAGATGAACTTCATCAACTGCAAGCTCGTTAAAGAAGATAACGGTACATACCTTGAATTCGGCGAAGTTAAGATCAAACTTCCCGAAGGCAAAGCTAACCTTCCCGAACTCAAAGACTACATCGGCAAAGAAGTTATCGCAGGTGTTCGTCCCGAAGCTATCGTTGACACACCCGCTCAGATCGCTGCTCTCAAGGATTCTTCCTTCGATGTATACGTTGACGTAACAGAACTTATGGGCGCTGAGATCTACCTCTACCTCGTTGCTAACAAAGTAGTTGTTGACGAAGCTCTTATGAAGAAGAAAAACGTTGTTATCGACCGTTCCGGCGAAGTTAAGCTCACAGCTCGTGTATCTCCTCGTTCCACAGCTCGCGGTGGCGACACTATCACTATCGCTATCGATACAGAACGTGTTCACATCTTCGACAAAGACACAGAAAAGTGCATCTGCCACTAATTATCATTTGCAAATTCAAAACTCGAAGCCAAAAAGCTTCGAGTTTTTTCTTTCTTATGATAAAAACGCTCACCTCGAAAGGCAAAAGCTTTCGCGGTGAGCGTTTCTAGGTATCATTTTTCCATTATGGTTACATTTTCGGGAAGTATGCCTGCCTGAAGATATACAATCTCGAGTATTTGCGAAAGATCGTTGGGTTGCAAGCCTTCGCTCTTTACGATAATGCTCGCTTTTTCACCGTTGATAACGGCAACGCAATCTTCAAAGCCTTTTGCTTTTATAAGCGTTTCTATGTTGGATTCATTTTCAATAACTTTTGCCATCGTCGCTATATCGAGCAAAGCCTGTTCTTTTGCCGCCTCAAGAGAGTCCGCATCGTCCACGACACCTTGAAGCACTTCGAGCGCTTCATCGCGAGCGCGTTCACGCTCCACGAGGGACGCTTCGAAATAATTCACATCATCGGAAGCGCCTGCGCTTACATCGCCGTCAGAAGTGCCGATACTTCCCGCTTGAGTGCCGTCGCCAACGGCGATGTCTGTGGGTCCACCGAAAAGTTTCCAGTTTACGAATACCGCCGCACCTATAATGAACACGGACAAAACTATCGCTATATTGCGAACGCCGAATTTCTTTGCGCCCTCTTTAAAAGCATCTGCTGTAAAAACGCTCTTAAACTTGAAATCCTTCTTTTGCGCTTCGGGGAGTTCAAGTATGGCTTCGCCCGCCGTTTCCGTTCCGTTCATTCTCTTTGCCGCTCTTTCTTCGTTTCTCATGATAAGATTCTCCTTTTTATTTTTGTTTTATTTTGTTCCGACTACGCAGATACGGTTTTTGGAGATGCCGTATGCCGTCGATACCGAGTCTATTATCTTTCGCCTAACGGAATAGTCGTCCCCGTTCGGACAAGCGATGGAAACGCCCGTTATTTCGGGATAGACCTCTTTTGCAAGCACAAGCTCATATACACCGTTTTCGTTTTTCACCGTTATGTACTCTCTTGAGACATTGCTTTCGCTGAGATCTTCGTTCGAAACATAGACGTATTCGGTACCGCTTTCGGCACTCACCATCACGGACACATTTTTGCTTCCCGCGATCATCTCCGTCATGCTTCTAATCTTATTCTCTATATCGTGAATATATTCCATAGTTTGCAAAGAAATTTGGCTGTCTTCCGTTTTATCGTCGCTTTTTTCTTTCCAAGGCGAGATATAGCCGAATATTATCAGCAATACACCGAGCGCACCGACGGCAAAAAGCAATATCATGCGCTTTTTATCGGTATTTGCAAAGACTTTGGTCATTCTTTCGCCCCCTTTTTAATAATATTTATATTCGCCGTTCGCAAAAATAATTCCGAAAGATATTCTTTTATCTCTCCGCTCTTGCCGATATCGTCTATAAAGACGTTGATATCCGTTATCTTGACAGCGGAAATATCCTCGCTGTCGATGGCAACGACGATATACGTTTCATCGCTGTTCAAGCCAAATTTAGAGCATATGAGCCGTTCTATCTCATCTTCAATGTTTTCCTTTGCCGCGGCGGCTACCATGGCTTCTGCCTTCGCGGAATCGTTCTTCGCGCCATCTTGTGCCTGTATCTCTATATCATCTATATATCGTTCAAGCTCCGAAGAAAGCGACATGATCGGCGCAAGCAGTGCGCTCACCATGCAGAGAGATATGATAAATTTTACATATCGTTTTGTCTTTCCCTCGGGCGAGAGGAGCATGGCAAGTCCGCCCGATATCGCCACGACGCAGGCTCCTTTTATAAACTCGGAAAAAGCGCTCATTTTACAGCACCTCCTCCCGAAAACGAGACTGCGGTTATGGATATTATAAAAAATATCGCTATGCTCGCCATTATTGCTGTCAAGAAGCCAATAAGCTCCGCTATCTCCGTGAAGAACGAGCTTTCTTTCGTCAACGAAAAAGCGGAAGCTACGGCGCCGATACCGTCGAACATTATCTTCCACATAATAAGCTTTAGCACGGGAACGGCAAATATTACGCAAACGACGACAGCTCCCGCTATTCCCGTGGCGGCTTTTATCATGCCGACGGAGGAAGCGACCGTTCCGACAGCGTCGGCAAGCGCTCCGCCGACTATCGGCACGGCATTTCCCAGCACGAATTTAACTCCTTTTACCGCCGCTGTGTCCGCGCTCTTGGCAATAACGCTTTGAAACGTCATAACGCACGTCAAAACGAGCATTACCGCGGATAAAATATATGTGATGACGGTCTTTAAAAGCTTTGAAAAGCCCGAAATATCAACTTCTCCGCACACTTTAGATGTTACGGATATGCACAGCAGTGCCGAAAGCATGGGAAGCAAGGTCGTCGAGCAAAGGCTCTCCAAAAACGCGACCGTTGCCGACAATACCGTACCAAACACAGCAGACGAGCTTATCTCTCCGCTCGTCAGCATTATCGCGGAGAGCACAGGTATCATCGTTGTCATAAATGTGCTTATCTGCTCAATGAAGTTTCTGAATCCGTCAAAAAGTTCGTTGACAAAAGAAAAAGTCGCCGCCGATATGCACAGGACCGAGACGAACTCCAATATATATCCGACGGTATGCGAAGCAACGCTGTTTTTCAATGCATGAATAACAGAAGCAATAACGCAAAGTCCCAAAAGCAACGAAAACGCCGATATAACGCTCGGAAATACAGTTTTTATTATTTCAAAAACCGTTTTTAAAACGCCATCGACTGTGAACATCTCCAAAAATTCATCGGCGGACACGTCAAAAAGCTCGTCCGGAATATATCGTGATATCTCCTCCGGAATATCCGCGCTGTCTATTTTTGCGCCCTCACTTTCCGCGGCGAGTGCAGGTATTGGGAGCAAGATAAAAATCCCGATAAATATCAATATAAACGCGGCTCTTTTCATGATATCACCCCGAAAGCAAGCGTCAATAAACTTTTCACAATAGGCAATGCGAGCAATATCATCGCGGTTTTGGCGGCAAACTCCACCTTTGAAGCTATCGCTTGTTCGCCGCAATCGCGGCAAATATCCGCCGCGCTTTCGGATATCATCGCCATGCCAAGCGCTTTCAGTATCGTTTCTATGTACAGCGAAAAATCAGTCTGCTCCGTGATCTCACGAATATACGATATTACAGGATAAAACATCGCAACGCATATCCCGAATATCACGATCCCCGTAGTGGCGCTTGCAAAATGTGAAAGTTCGTTTCGCGTTCCGCGCAATACCGTCGAGCAAACAAGCCCTATCATAGCCACACCGCACACTTTGATAAGCGTATTCAAAGCCCAAACACGCTCCTTACGGTATCGAACAGCCCGCCTATCTCTTTTACGAGCATCAAAAGCACTATTATTATGCCTGATACGGAGACGAGCATAGCTTGCTCATCTCTGCCCGAACGCGCAAGCACTTGATATGCCACCGTTACCAAAAATCCCACCCCCGCCACTTTGAGGATAAGTTCGATATTCACTATCCTTCACCTTCCTTATATTATCAATATCGCCGCCAAAGCTCCCGCCGTCATACCGAGAGTGCGATAAAGCTTCACATTTTTTGCTGTCTCTTTCTTTTGCTTCGATATCTCGCCGTTGAGTTCCGCTATATAATAATCGAAACTGTTCTTCTGTATCTTATCGCTAGATTTTCCGATGTTATCGCCAAAACCGAGTATTATCGCCTCTTGCTTTTCGGAAAGATGAAAAGCGTTACGCACGCTTTCGAACGATAGTCTCCAAACATTGGAATAAACTTCGTCGTTTTCGTGCGAGCGCAGGCTCGGCAAAAATCCTTTTTTCTCAAGCATCTCGTTGGAGATATCGCTATATATCTTCTTTGTCGGCGTCAAAAAATAATCCACTTGATTCTTTATATATACGAATATCTCTGCGAATGCTTCACATTCCGCAAGTTGTTCTTTTTCTTTCTCTCCCTTGAATATCCCCAAAAGTGAAAAAAATACGAAAATGCATACCGCACCAAATAATTTCATTCTTCCCTCCGCGCTATATCGAATATGAATTTTTCGCTTTCCGCGGAGCGCGAAATGCCTATATAATATTTAAAAACTCTTGCATCATGAAGCTTTTTTATATTCGGACATTGCATGAGCGAAGCAAGATCGCTTGCGTGTGCCGTCGCTATAAGCGGAACACCCCCGTTTTGATTTCGCAGAATACTTTCCGCGTCCTCGGTACCGCCTATCTCATCGCATATTATAACTTGCGGCGAAAGCGTCCTCGTCGCTATCTCCATGCCTATCCCCTTTGGGTAACCGTCCAAAAAATCGCAGAGCGAATGAGCGAACATCTCTTTGATATATATCTCTCCTCTGCTATCAACAACGGCAACGCGCAAACGCCTTGCGCCAGATGACAGCTTTTTCGCTATATCTCGTATTAACGTGGTCTTACCGACCCCCGGCGCTGAATATATGAGCGCGCTTTGCGCTCTGCCTTGGGAATAAAGCAACGGCATTATCTCGTCTGAAACGCCGTATATTATATGAGGCACTCGAACGCAGAGCGACGTAACATCTCGCAAACCGATTATATTATTTTTATCCGAGCGGACTCGTCCGCAAATGCCTATCCTCGCGCCATCGGAAAGCGTTATATATCCCTCTGTCATGGTCTTTCCATATGTATGAACGGATTCCTCGCAAAGTTTCGCCACAATATCGCGCATCTCCGCTTCGCTGAATATTATCTCATTGCCGGCAAAACTGCAAATATTTTTTCCTGCGTATGTTATGGAAGCAGGCGCATCGGCGCGGAACCGAAGTTCCGTTATTCGACTTTTATCTTGAGACGACAAAAAATTATTAAATGCGCTCCTGCCCCTTTCGGGCAGACAGACCAAAACCTTTTCGATAAGCCCCAATGATATCCCCTCCCTTTTTACACTATTATATATATTGACTTGTCCCAAGCAATATTACAAAAAAGCAAGCAGTATCATGTCAAAAGACAAATACTGCTTGCTTTTATAAAACAAATGGGCAGAGATATTATCTCTGCCCATTCTTTATTTATCGATTTTTAAACCGTTCGTAAGAACTTATCAGTTCGCGGAAGTAAGTTTATCGAGTTCTGTCTGGAGATTTTCGTTGAGGTAGGAAACCAACGCATTGAAGAGGTAATTGTCGGAAAGTGCTTTTGCACTGTTGTCGCAATAGTCTTCAATATTGCTTGCATTAGCCATACCCTTGATATAATCGGCAGACAATTCTTTTGCGATCTCTTCGAGCGTCTGGTAATTGTTGAAGTATTTAGCTTCGATAACTTCGCAAACGATAGCTTCGATCTCGGAAGGAGCATAGTTCTTGATAACGTTTACATCATAACCTGCTGCTGCGAGGTCATTCTTGTATTCTGCAAGGATCTTGCTGATGTCTTCCTTATAGTTCTTAGCCGAACTCTTTGCATAGTTGTAGTCAGAGAGAGAAGAACCGATAGTCGTAGCAACTTCGTTGTAGTAGTAGCCGGAGTTGTAGATAGCGTCATAAACGTTCTTTTCGATCTGTGCGGGTGTCCAAGAACTGATCTCGTTCTTGTCATACATAGCATAGAGTGTATAGATGAAGCTTGTTTTCATCTGTTCTGTGTATTTGATGTAGGATTCCATATAACCCTTATATTCATCAAATTCGCTCTGAGAAATACCTGCAATCTCGCACAACTGGCTGTTAGCACCTGTGTATTTTTCAAGGTAGATATCGAATACGGATTCCAAAACATTGGCAAGTTTAAGGTCGTTGTATTCGTCCTTTGTCATAACAGTGAGAAGATCGTTCTTATAGTAGTTCTTCAACTGTTTGAGGTAATCACTGTAAGAAGCGTTATCCTTGTACTGCATAGCCTTAAGATCGGAATATGTTGTGCCGAGAGGAGAAAGGATTATATCATAAACAGCATTTGCAAAGCTTGCCGCTGTATGGTTGCTGTTACGATAGTATTCAGCTCTGATAACTTTTACAACAGTTTCTGCGAAAGTGATATCGTCCATCGAATCAAGGCTTTCCTGTGTATAGCCGTTTTCGATGAGCTTCTGAGCATATTCGCTTCTTACTTTTGCGATAGGTTCAGCGAATTTCTGAGCATTTTCTTTGATCTGCTCGTATTCGTCCCATGTAAGAGCAACTTCCTGGTTGTTTGCATCAGTTGTTTTGAGAGCAACGGAAGCGATAAAGCCTTTAACGAGAACATCATATTCTTCATCTGTGAGTTCGTGTTCTTCGATATAGTTCTTCTTGATGTATTCATAGAGAGCTTCTTCGTATGCTTCATCATTGAGATTAGCATATTTTTCTTCGTACTCAGCTTCGGAGATATCCGCGTATACTGTAAGACGAGCAATTACTCTCATGTTAGCGATTTTCGTATAGTATGTTTCCGCATTTTTGCGGTCTTCAATAAATGTATTGTATGCCGCTGCGGGAGAAGCCATCATCTTTTCAACAAGAGTTGCAAGTTCTGTGCTTGTCTTGATAGTATAATATTTTTCGTCGATGATCTTCTGAGAAATCTGATCTTCGTACCAAGAGTAAGCCTGAGAGCTGCCGTTGAATACGTTGTCAACACTGGATTCGTTTGCAAGGTTTTCTTCGATAAGTCTCTGCTTGAAGAAGTCTTTATACTGGTTCTTGAGGTTGTTACCGTATGTGTTAGCCATAGAACCGGAAGCGGACTTGTATGTTTCGTAAGAGATACCCAAAGGTTCGAGCGCTTCGGAAAGAGCTGCTCTCTTAAGGATAGCTTCGATATTTGCTTCGATATATGCATCGTCAACGGGATAGATAAGGTTAGGAGACAAAGAAGAAGCAAGGTTCGTTCTCTGAACATAGAGCCATTTTGTTGTATCCATGCCTTCTTCGAGGTAACCCATGTATACGTTACCCGTAAGAGCATTATCCATCATGTAATCTTTATTGAGTCTTGTAACTGTGTTGTTATCGTTTACTTCGTAGTTCAAGCCTTCGATACCGTACTGGAGAAGGTTCTTAACTTCGGAGTCTGTGTTGATAGCTTCGATTATCTGCATGGAGCGTTTTTCGTCGGAAGTATAAGCTGTGGGAGCAAGCATACCGTCGAAAATAGATTCTCTGAGAACAAAAGGATTCTGAATGATCTTGATCTCATATTTGGAATCGTCTGCTTCATAAATTTCTTTAACGGAAGCATCGCCTGTTATAACTTTAACAGCGTAGCCGTCTTTGTCAGCGTTGCCGCTGAAGTAACCTGCATTTGTGTATTCTTCCATCAATTTATTGTATTCAACATATTCTTCGATCTCAAAGAGATTCTTGATCTCAAAGCCGGAGCCTTCGATATCTGTATCGAAACCGTTGATGGGATCAAAATATGTGCCTATGGCAACATCTTCGGAGAATGTGTAGAAAATGCCGAGAGCATCGGGCTGTTCAGCAAAAGGAACAACGCTTTCGTTAGCCTTTACTTTAGCAAGGAAAGAAGAAAGGTCTGCGTAATTACTGAATGTGCTGATGTTGAAATCATATTTGTCCGCGAGTTCTTTGTCAACGATCAAATATGTGTATTCGGCAAGCATATTATTGTTGGGGATAGCCTTCACTTTTCCCTTGAGCGAAGAGAGCTGAGAGAAATATGTAGGATAGATATATTTCTGAATATTTGTGTAAGATTCGAGAGAAGCTGTGATACCGGAACCGAGAACGCCGAGTTCTTCAAATTCATCGTACATATCTTCGTCTGCAATCATAATGATATCAATGGGGGAACGTGCTTCGGGATAAATAGTTTCAACTTTACCGTCTTCATATACCGTTGTCTGCTCGGAAACATAGAGAAGTCTTGTTTCGAGAGTTTCAAGGCTCATCTCAACCTTCGGTTTTATCCAGTTACCGAAGATCTTTTCGGATGTATAGGACGTTGTAGCCTGCTTCTGGATATATTCGTTATACTTTGCGATAGCAGCGTCATATGTTTCGTAGTATTGTGCAAGTTCGAGCTGCTCTTTTACAAGATCGACATATTCGTCTTTCGTAACGAGTTTGAGATCGATCTTTGTTTTGTATCTTGCGGCAAAAATATCGTTGAGCTGTTTTTCAACCATTTCGATATTTTCCTGCGTAGTTGTTTCACCTGTTATACCGAGGAAAGTAAGTGTTGCGGGTACTGTCTCAGTAGAGCTGGTGGTCGTTGTGCTGCCGCATGATGTAGCTGAAAGAGCGACAGCCAAGCACATACAGATGCACATAGTTAAAGACAAAATTTTCTTAAACATTTTTGGACTCCCTCCGAAAAAAATCTTGCACAATTTATGCTCCTGTGCAAGAGCTATCCATATATATTTCTACTTATATATATGATATTATACAACAATTTTATTTTACAACAAAAGCACCGTGGTGTCAAGGTCTTTTTTTTAGAGCTTTATCTTCAAAAAGTCGCTTGGCAACTCAAAAAATTGATTTTTCGAAAGTTGTTTTGTGATATTTCACAAACTTCTCGATAAAAAATTTATATTCGGTGCATAAACTTGTGATTTTGTTACAATAATCAAATAGATAAATTGTACATTTTAAATATTTTTGAGATATTTTTCAAAAATATCAATCAAGATAATCTTTAAGTTTCTTGGAACGGCTGGGGTGGCGAAGCTTGCGGAGTGCTTTTGCTTCGATCTGACGGATACGTTCTCTTGTTATATTGAACTGCTGACCGACTTCTTCGAGCGTGCGCGTGCGTCCGTCTTCAAGGCCGAAGCGAAGTTTAAGTACCTGTTCTTCACGAGGTGTGAGCGTATGGAGGACTTCTTCGAGCTGTTCGCGGAGAAGTGTGTAGGAAGCGGCTTCTGCTGGAGCAGGTGTGGTATCGTCTTCGATAAAGTCGCCTATGTGGCTGTCCTCTTCTTCGCCGACAGGTGTCTCAAGCGAAATGGGGTCCTGAGCGATCTTGATGATCTCACGAACCTTTTCGGAACTCATGTTCATCTCCTTGGCGATCTCATCGGGAGAAACATCACGTCCACATTCCTGGAGCATCTGGCGCTGTACCTTCGTAACTTTATGAATGGTCTCTACCATGTGTACGGGAATACGTATCGTTCTTGCCTGGTCCGCGATAGCACGAGTGATAGCCTGTCTTATCCACCATGTTGCATATGTGGAGAATTTGTAGCCCTTCGTGTAGTCGAATTTGGAAACGGCTTTCATAAGACCGAGGTTACCTTCCTGGATAAGGTCAAGAAAGAAAAGACCTTTGCCGACATATCTCTTCGCTATACTTACAACGAGTCGAAGGTTGGCTTCAACGAGTTCTTTCTTCGCTTTTTCATCGCCCAAAGACATTCTTTCGGAAAGCTCGGCTTCGCGTTCGGGAGTAAGGAGCGGAACCTTACCGATCTCTTTGAGATACATCTTTACGGGGTCATCGATAGCAAGACCTTTCTGCGCAAGCATCTGCTCCATATCGTCGGCATTTTCAAGACCCTCGAGGTCATCGTCGAAGTTATCATCATCGTTGAATCTGTCGTCGTCCGTAAAATATTCGGTAACGTCGATACCCATGCCTTCGAGTGCTTCATAGAGCTTGTCTATCTGATCGATATCGTAGTCGCTGTTGCCGAGCGCCTGCATGATCTCGCTGTTGGAAACAGCGCCCTTGTTCTTTGCTTTTTCGATGAGGTCCTGAATATTTACGGGCTTTTCATCAGCAAGAACGTCCGTCTTGGGTTTGGGAGCGGCGTCTTTGAGGAAATCATCAACGTTGATATCTTTGCCAAATTCAAATTCTTCGTCTTTTTCCTTTGTCTTTCTCGGCTTTTTTTCGGCTACGGCAGAAGCTGTGCTTTTTTTCGCACGAGGCTTTTTAGCTTCAGCTTTTTCCGTTGCTTCGAGCAAGTCTTTGTTTTTTTCCATTATTTAATCCTCCCACAGTATTATTCACTGCTTGTTTTTCTTTGACTGTATTATTTTCAACGTATCCGCAAGCTCATCGCCGCTTTTATCGTTGTTTTTTTCTTCTTTCAATACGCGAATGTTGTCCGCTAACACGGATTCGTCATTCTTCGCAAGGTCCGCGCGCTTTCTTTGCATATCCGATATGCGCGAGATTTCGTCCATGTTGAACTCGGCGCCGAGCATACCGATATCGACTTTGCCTTCGCTGCGCTCCACGGCTTCAAAGACCCTTCTTCCGAATGTCGTTTTGAAATCCTCGACGCAAAGCTCAAACTCACCGCTTTTTATCTTTACGAAAAGCTCGGGGTGGAGCATTATAAGCCCCAATATGGCTTCTTCCGCGCGCATGGCTTTTGTATTGCCGACAGCTTCGCGATTCACCGTATCACCGTAGCCCGAAGCATCGGAGATTATCTTTCTCATCTGCTTCTCGTTTTCTTCACGACCCATTCTTCTGCGTATGCGTCCAACATCGGAACGTATGCTCTTTTCATCTATCGAAAGTCGCTCCGCAGTCTTGACGATATACACGCTCCGCTCAACATCGGAGCTTATGTCCGCGATGAGTACACATATCTCTTTTGCGGCTTTGACCTTTTCGTCGGGGTCTTCTATGTTATATTTTTTCAAGACACCATCGCAAAGAAAATCAAATTTTCCTCTGCTTCCCTCTATAAGCTCGCGGAATTTCGCGGCTCCAAATTTTTTGATATATTCGTCGGGATCTTTCGCGTCTTTCAGCTTCAGCACGGAAACCTCCAGACCGACATCGGTAAGTATCGGTATAGCCCTTCGCGCCGCCGCTTGACCGGCTTCGTCGCTATCATACGATATGACGACTTTCTTCGTATATTTCGCCATTATCCTCGCTTGCTCCGCTGTCAAAGCGGTGCCGAGCGTCGCAACGGCGTTCGGGAATCCCGCGATATTGACCGCTATCACGTCGAGATATCCCTCGCAAAGGATAAGATATTCTTCGCAAGCGCTCCTTGCAAAGTTCAATGCGAAAAGATTGCGGCTCTTTTTGAACACGGGAGTGTCCGAAGTGTTAAGATATTTCGGCTTCGTCTCGTCATCGGTAGCTCTTCCGCCGAAAGCGATGACGTTGCCGAAATTGTCTATTATCGGAAAGATTATCCTTCCTCTGAAATAATCGAAATAATTTCCCGTTCGTTCGCTCTTGCCGCAAAGAAAGGCTTCTTTAAGCTCATCGTCGCGATAGCCGAGCGAATGCATATGATTTCGCAATATATCAAAGCTCTTCGGCGCATATCCGAGTCCAAAGCGTTTGATAGCCGAAGCGGACAATTTTCTCCTCAAAAGATATTCCTGAGCTTCGCGAGCGCACGGATCATACAACATCTTATTGAAAAAGCGCGCCGCTTCTTTATTCATCTCCAGCATACGAGAGCGTTTTACTATTTCGCTTTTATGGTCGGAATCGGCAGGCATCTCAAGCCCCGCACGCTTCGCCAAAAATTCCACCGCGGAAATATATTCGAGGTTTTCGGCGCGCATTACAAAGGTGATGACATCTCCGCCAACGCCGCAACCGAAGCATTTAAATGTTTCCGTATTTGTAAACACGGTAAACGACGGCGTTCTTTCCGAATGAAATGGGCATAGACCTACTTTATTCGATCCTGCCCTTTTCAATGTAACATAGGAGGAGATAACGTCGTCTATCTTGTTTCTGTATTTAAGTTCTTCGATAAAACTCTGCGATATCTTCACAACAAGATGTTCCTCCTTACTGTGTTTTGATACAAAAAGCCATAATACAGGCTATTTAGTTTTGCTATATTTATAATATACGCATGATTTTTAAAAAAACCTGCTTAAAATGAATTTTTTTTGTTTTTTATTTTATTTTTGTTTTTCTTCGTCGAAATAAGACCTTTTGAGCGTGGGGTTTCGTTTGCCGTTCGTTGCCGCTATGATGCGCGAGCATATCCTTTCGGATATCGTCGCGAGCGAGCAAAAACAAAGCTCTACTCTCTGCCCAAAATCGCACGTCGTCATCCGGCCGCCGCATGAGGTTATCTCGTGGAGCAACTTTTGATATTCCTGATATTCTATATCGACCGAATATTCTTCATATTCCTCAAAGAAAGCACATTCGGCGTTTGCGACCGCATCTGCCGCGCTGCCCGAATAAGCGCGCGTAAGACCGCCCGCGCCCAAAAGCACACCGCCGAATATACGTACCACCGTAACGACGACACCTGTAAGACCGTTCTTTTTTATGACATCGAGAACAGGCGGACCGCCTGTTCCCTGCGGTTCGCCGTCGTCGCTGTATCTGATCGTATTTCCGACGATATAAGCAAAAACTATATGGCGCGCGTCGCGATACGCTTTGCGCTTTTCTTCTATAAAAGCTTTGGCTTCCTCTTCGCTTTCAATATGCGCGACATCACCGATGAATACGGACCTTTTCTCCGTAAGTTCGGAATGTCCCGCCTTTTTGACAGTTCTGAATCGTTCCACATCGCACCTCTCAGCACTTTATATATTTTGCAAAGATGCCCGCATTCTTATTGTCGGCGACAGCGCGAACGATCGCGCCGTTTTCCGTATATTCAACATCTTTTACTGTTGTATTGCTGTAAAGTCTGCTTATTATACCAAGCTCATTTGAGGGTATCTCGAAAACATATTCTCTCGCTTTTTCATGAGAAAGCTCTTCTATCTTCGATACGAGCGCATCTATTCCCTCTCCCGTTTTTGCGGATATGAGGAAACTTTGGCTCGTCGGTGTCTTCGGAATAAATCCCTCTGCCATATCGCATTTATTGTATGCAAATATTATAGGCTTATCGGAAGCGCCAAGCTCCTCGATAAGTTTCGTACTCACATCTCCCTGAGAATCAGCCTCGGGGTCGGAAGCGTCGATGACGACAAGGAGCGCATCGGCAAAAGATACCTCTTCGAGCGTGGAGCGAAAAGCATTTACGAGCTGATGCGGAAGTCTGCGGATAAAGCCTACGGTATCCGTAAGCAATACGTCCTCGCCGCCCGGCAAAGTGAATTTTCTCGTTGTCGGGTCAAGCGTCGCGAAAAGCTTGTCCTCAGCCAATATTCCCGCGCCGGTAAGATAATTCAAAAGTGTCGATTTGCCCGCGTTCGTATATCCCGCAATGGCTACTTTGAATATGCTCGTGCGGTCGCGCTGGACGCGCATTGTCGCGCGGTTCTTGGTCATTTCTTTTATATCGTCCTCAAGCGCCGTTATACGACGTTTGATATGTCTGCGGTCCGTTTCGAGCTTGCTCTCGCCGGGGCCGCGCGTACCTATACCGCCGCCCAAACGTGAAAGTTCCGTTCCCTTGCCCGAAAGGCGCGGAACGGTGTATTTGAGCTGTGCAAGTTCTACCTGAGTCTTGCCCTCTCCCGTAACTGCATGGAGCGCAAAAATATCGAGTATCAGCATACTGCGGTCTATAACGCGAACGTCCGCGCCGATATCGTTTTCAACGTTTCTTATCTGTGAGGGGGAAAGTTCATCGTCAAAGATGACTATATCTATATCATTGTTTTCGCAGAGTTTTGCAAGCTCCTCTACCTTACCCTTACCGATATACGTTCTGACATCGGGGTTTTCTTTTTGCTGAGTAAGTCTGGCAACGACCTGCGCTCCCGCCGTATCCGCAAGGCGCGCAAGTTCTTCGAACGATACTTCATATTCTCTTTCGTCCGCGCCTTTCGGCACAACGGAAACAAGTACGGCTCTCGTTACTTTGTCTTTTTCAAAAATCTTTTCTTCCGTCATATAAAACGACCTTTCGATAAAATATATCTTGTAATATTATATTGACCGCTCTCGGCAGAGTCATGCGTACAAAGAGAAAGAGCGCGAAAAACAGAGTCGCCCTCCGCTTCTCGCGCTCACTTTGAAATTAAGTCAAAAAATTATTTCTTGCTTTCAAGACGTTTTTTGAACTTGTCAACACGACCGCCGGCATCAACGAATTTCTGCTTGCCGGTGAAGAACGGATGACATTTGGAACAAACTTCGACATGAAAATCGCCTTTTGTCGATTTTGTATTTATAACTTCGCCGCAAGCGCAAACGATTTTCGCGTCAACGTAGTTAGGATGGATTCCTTCTTTCATTGTTTAGCACCTCACTTAAACATATTCACATATGCTATATTATATCATGTTTTTTTATTTTTGCAAGAGTTTTTTGAAAAAATATTTAAAAACCTAACGATTTTTTTAAATTTTGCCCGATATTTCTTGTTTAAGACGCTCTATTATCTTCTTTTCGAGCCTTGAAATGTACGATTGAGATATGCCCAGAGCCTTCGCCGTCTCTTTTTGCGTAAGTTCTTGACGGCCGTTAAGTCCGAATCTAAGCTCGATTATCTCCCTTTCGCGGGGAGCGAGCGCATTCACCGCGTCCATTATCACTCGTTTTTCTTCCGCGCTCTCTATCCCCGCGCTTACGGTATCTTCATCGCTCCCCAATACGTCGGATAGCAAAAGTTCGTTTCCGTCGCGATCTATATTGAGCGGCTCGTCTATCGAAAGTTCCTTGCGTTGTCCGCTCGTTTTTCTGATATACATAAGTATCTCGTTTTCTATACACCGCGAAGCATATGTTGCGAGCTTTATATTCTTATCCGCGCGGAACGTATTGGCAGCCTTTATCAAGCCTATGGTTCCTATGGATATAAGGTCCTCTATGTTTATTCCCGTGTTCTCGAATTTTTTCGCTATGTACACCACAAGGCGCAGATTGCGCTCGACGAGTTGTTTTCGCAAGTTTGGGTCATCGTCAAGACGGGATATGGTGTCGTTCTCCTCTTGCGCGCTCATAGGCGGCGGAAGCGTTTCCACAGTGTTGATATAGTGAACGCCCTTGACCAAACAAAGCTTTACAAGCAAAGCGTTAAATTTTGTTTTGAGTTTTTTGAATATCATCTTTTTTCTCCTTATTTATAAATTACGAATTTACTTACAAAACGGAAATCGGTACAAGAGCTTGCGCCCCCGAATAATCCTCTGCCGCCTCATCGCAAGCCAACAGGACATCTCGCTCTTCGAAATCATCTTTCGAGCTTATCTCGAATCTGTCCGCTCTGACTGCCGCGATGAGCGAATATCCCGAAACCGTATTGATCGGCACGAACCTGACATCTTTTTCGATATCATTTGCGCCCTTCCGCAAGCAACGAGCCAAAAGTTCGTCGGCTTTGGCTTCGCGCAACGCAGAAGCGCTGATGAAAACTATCGGTCTGCCCGATATCGGCTCTTCCGCGCAGTTTCCCGAATCAAAAAATCCCGAAAATTCATATGTATCTCCAAAAAACGTTACGCGCAAGCGACAATATCTTCTCGTCATTCTGCCGTGCATGGCTTTTTGCAAAAAATAAGTTATCAGCGCAGACACCAAAGCCAATATCGCGAACACCCAAAGTTCTATCTCGCCGAATACGGTCAATATGCTTCCACCAATCTCGATATATGCGCTGTATCTGCCGAGTTTTGCATATATCGCTGTCATGGCACCGCCCAAGAGCATAGACACCGCATAAAACATCACCGTAGTGCAAAAAGTCTTTCTTATATTCTTCGCATGATGTGCAACGAAACACATCGCAAATGCCGCCGCGATATCCGCTATCGTCTCCAACATCGGCGAAATCTCGAAAAACAATGATGCTACGCCGTATATGCCGCCTATCGCGGCACCGCATACCATGCGATACGTCCTCATGTTGAAGTGCATTATCTTTCCGCATATAAAGAGATCCAAAAAATCCATACTGAAATTTATAATAAAAAGAATATCTCCGTAAATATCCTCGGTCATCGCAACAACCTCTCTCGCCGTTATTTTTGCCGTGATAAAATTATAACCTCACACGGTCGATTTTTTTGTCGCAATAAGAGGACGTAAAACAAAAAACGCACGAAAAACATCGTGCGTTTTTGACTTTATTCCGTTTTATTCTGCCTTGAGCATCTCGTCCGCGGACATCATAACGGCATATTTGCCGCTCTCATATGTAAGACCGCCCTGGAAATATGCCGTGTACGGAGCGCGCAAAGGACCGTCTGCGGAAAGCTCGATGGACGAACCCTGCGTGAACGCGCCCGCCGCCATGATAACTTCGTCTTCGTATCCGGGCATTCCCCAAGGTTCGGGAGCTACGAACGAATCGATAGGCGAAGCCGCCTGTATACCGCGGCAGAAAGCGATGAGCTTTTCGGGAGAACCGCATTTCACCGTCTGAACGATATCGTGTCTTGCTTCTCTCCAATCGGGGTATACTTCAAATCCGAGCGCATCATAAACGTAAGCGGCGAATACAGCCGTTTTGACAGCCTGAGCAACAACGTGCGGAGCAAAGAAGAAGCCCTTGAACATATTGCGGAGCTGTCCTGTCGTAGCGCCCGCTTCGCAACCTATACCAACAGTCGTAAGACGATAAGAAGCAAGCTCTACCGCGCGTTTCGTACCCGCGATATAACCGCCCGATTCCGCAAGACCGCCGCCGGGGTTTTTAATGAGTGAACCCATGATAAGATCCGCACCGTAAGCCGTCGGCTCTTCCGTGTCGCAAAATTCGCCGTAGCAGTTATCTACCGCAACATAAGCATTCGTTTTCTCTTTGGAGAATTTTATCATCTCGCCTATCTTCTTTGCGGAGAATGTGGGGCGCGTAGCGTATCCCTTGGAGCGCTGGATATATACTACTTTAAGTTTGTCGCCCCATTTTTCTATCTTTTTCGCTATATTTTCGTAATCCAGTTCGCCGTCCTTGAGTTCAACTTCGTCATAGATGACGCCGAAATCGGCAAGAGAACCGTCTCCGTTCTTCGTTTTGTCGCCGATGACCTCGGAAAGAGTATCGTAAGGTCTGCCCGTTATGGAGAGCATAACGTCGCCGGGGCGAAGCAAACCGTAAAGACCGATAGCTATCGCTTGCGTACCGTTTACTATATTGTGGCGAACGAAAGCCGCTTCCGCGCCGAAAACATCGGCATAAACAAGATCGAGCGCATCTCTGCCCGCATCACCGTAGCCGTAGCCCGTGGAGCCGTAGAGCATCGCCTCGGATATGCGATGTTTGCGGAACGAGTCAAGCACACGTGCCGTATTCTTATACGAAATATCGTCTATCTCCGCAAAAATATCGGCGAGATCTTTCTCCGCCTGTTTTGCGATATCAAGTATTCTCTGTGAAAATTCCATTATTTTTTCCTCTTAAACATTATTTTTATTTTTTCATATATAAATATAATACAACTATCAAAGCGAGTTTACAAGCCCTTTGAAGTAAACTCCGCGTTCTTCAAAGCTTTTAAATGCATCGAAGCTGGCACAAGCAGGGGAAAGTATCACGATATCTCCGCGCTTTGCGGCGTTGAGCGCCGCAGAGAACGCATCGTCAAAGCTCTTGTTGTATACCACTCTGTCTTTCGGATATCCCACTTCGAGCAAGATATTCATTATCCTTTCGCCCGTAGCGCCCGTAGCGCTCACGAATTTTGCATGTTCACTCAAAAGCGGAGCGAGCGGTTCGAGCGGTATCTTTTTATCGTAACCGCCGACGATGACTATAAGCTTTTCGTCGAACGCATTGAGCGCCGCCGCCGTGCGCGTGGGGCTTGTATCGATAGAACTGTTGTAATATCTCACGCCGTCTTTTTCGGCTGTGAACTCTATCCTGTGTTCCACACCGCCGAAGTTACGCGCTACTTTTTTCATATCGTCAACGCTCACTTCGCCCCAAAGAGCCGCGCAAGCCGCCATATAATTTTCGACATTGTGTATGCCGGGTATCTTTATATCGGAACGCGACATAACGTCAAAACATCTTTCTCCGTCGCAGTAGACTATCTCGTCGCCGTCAAGGAATATACTTTTCTTGCCGCTTATACTGCGTTTGGAAGAAAAGAGCGTGATGTCCGCGTCGGACTCATCGGAGAACGAACGTGTGATATCGTTTTCGAAATTCAAAACAAGTCTGTCGTTTTTTGCGTGATTTTTGAATATTCGAACTTTCGCGCGAATATATTCCTCCATGTCAATATGCCAGTTGAGATGGTTCGGTGTTATATTCGTTATTATCGCGCTGTCGATATGTGCGTCCATGTCAAAAAGTTGGAAGCTGGAAAGCTCCACAACAGCGTGATCGTTCTCGGTCATCTCGCAAACGAACGGCAAGAGCGGTGTGCCTATATTTCCGCCGATGTAGACTTTGCCGCTTCCGCGAGAAGCACAGCTTGCTTTAAGCATCTCGGAGACCAACGTAGTTGTCGTCGTCTTGCCATCGCTTCCCGTAACGGCATATATCTTTGCGGGGCAGATATTGAGGAAAACTTCCATTTCCGAGGTTACTATCGCTCCGTGCTGTTTCGCCTCGACTATCTCGGGGATATCGGGACGTATACCGGGTGAGCGAAAAATGATATCCGCATCTATATCTTTTAAATAGTCTTCGCCGAATACCGCTTCCGCGCCCAAAGAGATAAGCTGCTTTCTTTTTTCTTCGTTCTCCTGTTTATCGCGCACGGAGAGCAAAGCGCCCTTGGAGAGCAAGAACTTTGCCGCCGCCATATTGCTCACTCCCGCACCGATGAGCGCGACTTTTTTCTTATTTATATATTCGGAAAATTTGTCTGTTTTGTTGTTCATGTACGAACTCCTATATTTCGAGCAGATCGGAAAGGCGCGCAAAATCAGCCAAAGAGAGCTTTTCGCCTCGAATATCGGCAGGCAATCCCGCTTCGACTATCTTTTCGGATATTTGTGCCTTGCTCACGCGACAAGTTGCCGCGGAAATAGCTCCCGCGAGCATCTTTCGGCGCTGTTCGAATGCCGCTTTGATTATCTTCTGCATATTTTCGGGGTCTTTTACGGCAACGGGAGGCTCTTTATACGGAACCATGCGAATAACAGCGGACGTTACCTTCGGTGCAGGCAAAAAGTTACCTGGCGCAACGTTAAAGCATTTTTCGACCTTTGCAAGATAAGCCGCAACAACGGTTATCGCACCGTAATCGTTGTTACCCGCTTCCGCGGCAAGTCTTTCCGCAACTTCTTTTTGTATCATCACCGTAACGGATTCAAAAAGATAGCCCGATTCCAATATCTTCATTATTATCGGTGATGTTATATAATATGGCAGATTTGCACAAACGCACACTTTCATATCTCCGAAATGTTCTTTGACGAACTCATCAAAATCGAGCTTCATCGCGTCCGCATTGACGACAGTAACATTGTCTCTCCAGCCGACTGTCTCTTCAAGCACCGGCAAAAGAGTCTCGTCTATCTCTACGGAAACCACTTTTTTGTATCTGTCGGCAAGAGCCTCCGTAAGAGTGCCTATGCCAGGTCCGATCTCGAGAACGCCCACTTCCGAATCTTCGGAGGGCGTGTCGGCTATTCTGGAGACTACCGTGTCCGACGTCAAAAAGTTCTGTCCGAATTTCTTTTTCGGCGCTATACCGTGGCGCGCCATGACTTCGTGCGCGTATGACATATCTGTAAGCTTCATAATTTTTACCCTTTTTAATATTTTTATTTTTTTTGCAAAATGTTGTTGACAAATATTAAACCGTATGGTATAATATTACTTGCTTCGGTAAGAAGTTTGCTGGTGTAGCACAGTCGGTAGTGCAGCTGATTCGTAATCAGCAGGTCGTGTGTTCAAGTCACATCACCAGCTCCATTAAACAGTTCGGTTCTTCCGAACTGTTTTTTTGTTTTTCGCGAGATATATTATGCAAAATATACTCTGCTTCCTGCTTCCGAGCAAATATTCGTTTTTTATTTAACATAGACCATCATTTTTCAGTCGGCTTCAAAGCCGACTTTTTTATTACATTCCGAAACCGCGTCTTAGATATCCGACCTTAGAAAAAGCAAAAGCGCTGTCCATATAATGCACACAGATGTCCGCGAATCGCAGACACTTTTTAAAAACTGTCTTTGACATGCAAAACTGCTATAAAACAAAAACTCGTTTTTTGTACCTAACGCCAAAAAAAATCAAAAAACGTTTTTTCGGTTGAAATAAAAATGTATTTATGATATACTTTTTTTATCTAAAAAAATAAATCACAGTTGACATTATATCCCTTTTCGAAGATTATTTCAACAGAAATCTGCAAAAAATATTTGCAAATTTCCAAAATAGGATTTATGCTACGCTGGTTTGGGGGAATCATTATGAATTTTGAACAAATTACCAAAAGCATTTCTGATTTTGTTTGGGGCATACCGCTCATCGTGCTTATCATCGTCGCGGGCATCTACCTCTCCATTCGCACACACTTCGTACAAGTGCGCCATCTCAAGAACTCATTGAAGTTCATGGTGCAGAGTGAAGAAGGCGGAAAAGGAGAAGTATCGAGCTTCGCGGCGCTTTGCGTTTCGCTCTCCGCAACGATAGGCACGGGCAACATCGTCGGCGTTGCGACAGCCATATACAGCGGTGGTCCCGGCGCTCTGTTCTGGATGCTCGTTGCGGCATTCTTCGGCATGGCGACAAAATATGCCGAGGGCTTCCTTGCCATCAAGTATCGCGAATTTGACGAAAACGGCACACCCTTGGGCGGTCCTTTCTACTATATAGAAAAAGGCATGGGTCGCAAATGGAAATGACTCGCAAAATTGTTCGCCATCTTCGGCGCATTCGTCGGTCTTATGGGTATCGGCACTTTCGCGCAGGTAAACAGCATTTCCGAATCCGTTAAGAATCTTTTCGACCCCAATAATGAACATATAGCGTTCACCATCGGCAATACATCTTATTCTTGGGCTGTGGTCATCGGCGGCGCTGTCGTAACGATCGCGGCGGCATTCGTTATCATCGGCGGTATTCAGAGAATATCCTCTGTTGCAACGATCATCGTTCCCTTTATGGCTATACTTTATGCTTTGACCGTCGTCATTCTTATTATCTGCAACATAACGAAGATACCCGGCGCGTTCCATCAGATAATCGTCGGCGCGTTCAATCCCCGCGCGGTTGCGGGCGGCGCCATCGGCAGTATGTTCGTTGCAATGCAGAAGGGTGTTGCGCGCGGCATCTTCTCCAATGAATCGGGTCTCGGTTCCGCGCCCATCGCAACTGCTTCCGCTCGTTCCAACGACGCGGTACGTCAGGTTCTCGTTACAATGACAGGCACATTTATCGATACAATCATCATTTGCACGCTTACAGGTCTTGCAATAGTCATCAGCGGTTCTTGGAATATCGGTCTTGAAGGCGTTTCCATCACTATGCACGCATTCAGCCAAGGACTTCCTTTCCCTCAGATAGTTTCTTATGCGATACTCGCTCTTTGCCTTGTATTCTTCGCATTCACAACGATACTCGGTTGGGACTTCTACGGCGAAAAATGTCTCGATTACCTTTCGGGCAACAAGAGATCCTTGAGATTGGTCTATCGTATACTTTACATCGTTGCAGTTCTCATCGGACCGTACCTCACGGTCTCCGCCGTTTGGAATATCGCGGATATCTTCAACGGTCTTATGGCGCTTCCCAACATCATCGCTCTCATAGCTCTTTCAAGCGTTGTAGCAAAAGAGACGAACGCATATGTCGTAAAGAAAAAAGACAAATTAAAATAGATCTTACACTCGATAACGAGGTGATATATCAATGAAGAAAAACAATATGGCACTTTCCGTGGTATTGAAGCTGTTGTTCAGCTCAATCATCGTTTTTGCACTCTTCTATATATTTCTTCCGCCGATAAATCCGCTTTATGCAGGTTTTTGGATATTTCTTGCCGTAGCATTGGCGATATATACTATCCCTTTCTGCATCTCTTCTTTTAAAAATGCTTATAACGTTCAATATACGGCAAACAAAATGAATATATCCGTTAAAAGAACAGGCAAAAAGACTTCCGTCGGCGTAAAAGCGGCAATGTGTGCCGTATTCCTTCCGATAGTTATAGTTTTGATAGGCGAGATATCCTCCCTTACTTTCTTCAACGCGCAGAGATACGCAAATATCATCACTGTAAACGATGCGGATTTCGCGACAGATATGCCCGAAACTGAAAACATCACCAATATCGCGCTCATGGACTCCGAATCCGCAACGATAATCGGAAACCGTGCGCTCGGTTCCCTTTCAGATGTCGTTTCGCAGTATGTTTCAAGCGGTTCGTATACGCAGATAAACTATCAGGGTTATCCCAAAAAGGTGTCAAACCTCGAATACGACGGCTTTTTCAAATGGCTCGGCAACAGAGCCGACGGCGTTCCGGGCTATATCATGGTAGACCCAGTAGGCAATACCGCCGATTATAAAAAGCTATCATCGCCGCTCAAGTACGTGAACAGCGCATACTTCGGCGAAGACCTTTACAGAAAGCTCCGCTTCTCCTATCCCACAAAGATATTCGGCAATGTGGTATTTGAGATAGATGAGAACGGAGACCCATTCTTCATCGTTTCTTGCATGAAGCCCCGCGTGGGTATGTTCGGCGCATATGACGTTGACGAAGTGATAATCTTCAATCCCTGCGACGGTTTTTCCGAAAGATACGCGAAAGGCGAGATTCCTCGTTGGGTCGATATCGTTTACGACGGCGACCTCGCCGAAACGAAGTATAACTGGCACGGCACGCTTTCAGGGGGCTTTTGGAACAGCGTCATCGGCAACAAAGGTTGCAAACAGACGACGGACGATTTCGGCTATCTTATGCACGACGATGACGTTTGGTACTATACAGGCGTAACGTCGGTTACAAACGACGCTTCCAACATCGGCTTTATCCTCTCCAATGCAAGAACAGGGGAATATAAATATTATTCCGTTGTCGGAGCGGAAGAACACTCCGCAATGAGCGCAGCCGAAGGCGAAGTCCAAGAAAAGGGATATAAAGCTTCTTTCCCCGCATTGATAAACGTTTCGGGCAAGGCAACTTATATCATGGTATTGAAAGACGACAGCGGTCTTGTCAAGCTGTACTCTTTGGTAAACGTTGAACAATACAGCATCGTTGCCACAGGCGAAACGCAAGCTCAGGTACTCAGCACTTACCGCAAATTGCTCGCGCAGAACGGCATCGAAGGCACGGAACCGGAGAAAGACAACGCGAACATCATCGTAAAAGAGATAGAAAAACTCGTCATCGACGGCAATTCGCAATGGTATCTTCTCGGCGACGACGGCAATTATTACCGCATCAATATCTCGGATAACGAAAGCGCATTGTTCATTCGCACAGGAGATAGATTGAAAGTGTCCTTTGCGGAAACGGAAAACAGCGGTATACGTTCCGTTATTTCTTGGGAAAAAGAATGATATTATAACATTTAAACACAAAATATGCACCTCAAAAAGTCGTACGCTTTTTGAGGTGCTTCTCGTTTATCCGCAGCTATCCGTTTTTTATTTTCTGTAAGGCACGGAAACGCTTTGCATCTCCGAAAATATCTTTAAATGATGCTCTTCGTCCATGATTATCCTCTTGATGACTGCGCGAATATATTTATCGTCTATCGCTCTGTAAAGGCTCTCGTAAAGCTTTATGGCTCTGTCCTCTGCGGAGACCGCGTTCGCTATGATACGCGCGGGATCCGTTTGATACGGCAACATCGCCGTATTTATGCCAACGCGCTTTGTCATGTTGATATATCTCGGGTCTCCGCCAAGCATGAATATAAGCTCGCCGAGCATCGAAAGATGATGCATCTCCGTCTTTGCTATGCAAGCAAGCGTATCCGAAAGAACGCTCGGCGTCCTCCCCTTGCTCACAGTCTCGCCGTAAAGATACATAAGTATAGCCGTAAGTTCGCCGTCCCCGCCCGCGTATGCCGCGGAAAGCAAGCGCGCGTAATTTTGGTTTTGACGTTCCACGCGAAGCTCGGGATACGGCACAGACAAAGTGCATATCGTCCTTGTATTCATATTCATATAAATTCCTCCCTTGAAATATTTTCTTTAATTAAATATTATGCATTATAAAAAAATTTGACAAAAGCATATATTGCGAGTTATAATATAAATTGATAAATATTTTTTACCAGGTGTTAATATGATTGCATTAAGTGTAAACGACATCAGCCTCGAATACGGCACAGATGTCATTCTTGACAAAATAAATTTTTCAATAAATGAGGGCGACCGCCTCGGTATCGTCGGTGTGAACGGCACGGGCAAATCAACGCTCCTCAAGATAATATGCGGCTTGCAGAACGCGACCGACGGCAATGTTTTCGTTGGAAAAGGAAAGACCGTTGCCATGCTCGAACAGAACGCCATGCTCTTTTCCGACAGCACCGTTTTCGAAGAGATGCTCCATGCGTTTCCAGAACAGTTGCGCTTGGAAAAACGACTTGCAGAGCTTGAAAACGATGTGGCAAAAGGAAACGACAAGGTCATCGCGGAATTTACTTCGCTGACCGAACGTTTCCGCGATATCGGCGGTTATGAATTTCGCGGCCGGATAAGATCCATGCTCGCGCGCTTCGGTTTTCCCGAAAATATGCACGGTGTCTCCGTCGGCAGTCTTTCAGGCGGCGAAAGAACAAGGCTCTCCCTTGTACGCTTGCTTTTGATAGAGCCTGATATACTTATCCTCGACGAACCGACAAACCACCTTGATACGGATACGTTGGAATGGCTCGAAAATCATCTCCGTTCGTACCCCAAAACGCTCGTCATCGTATCCCATGACCGTTATTTCCTCGATGTCGTGGCAACAAAGATGCTCGAGATAGAGCATAAGCGCGCAAAGCTTTATAACGGAAACTATTCCGCTTTCGCGGAAAAGAAAGCGGCTGAACGCAAGGCGCTCGAACATAAATATGCCGAACAACAAAAAGAGATTGCTCGCCAAGAAGCATATATCGAACAACAGCGCAGATGGAACAGAGAACGCAATATCGTTGCCGCAGAGAGCCGTGAAAAAGCGCTCGCTCGCATGGAAAAGATAGACGCACCGAAAGCCGCTCCCAAAAACATTCGTCTTTCGTTCGGCTATTCGGGAGAAAGCGGAAACGACGTCATCATGGCGGAAGGGCTTACCGCTTCTTACGAAGAAAAACAGATATTTTCAAACATCTCCTTCCTCGTGAAGAAGAATGACCGAGTTTTGATAATCGGACCAAACGGTTGCGGAAAATCCACTCTTCTTAAAATACTCGGCGGCAAAAAAGCGCAAGACGCGGGCGAATTTTACCTCGGAAGCGCCGTTGAACCCGCATACTATGACCAGGAGATACAGAACCTCACCGAAACTAACACGGTCCTCGAAGAGATAATGAACTCTCGCGAAGACTTGACATATACGATAACGAGAAATGCGCTTGCAAGCTTCCTTTTCTTCGCGGAAGATATAGAAAAGACCGTCTCCGTGCTTTCGGGTGGCGAAAGAGCGAGACTTGCTCTTTGCAAGATAATCCTCAATAAAGTAAATCTTCTCATTCTCGACGAACCGACGAACCATCTTGACATCGGCTCTCGCGAAGCGCTCGAAGAAGCGCTCCTTGCTTTCGACGGAACGATCGTTGCTGTTTCGCACGACCGTTATTTCATAAAGAAGCTCGCGACACGCATATTCGATATGTCGAACAACGGTTTTTACGATTGGCACGACGGCTATGATGCATACCTTGCTTACAAAGCAAGACAAAAAGAAGCTATTTCAGATGCACAAGCATCGGCGCCAAAAGCCGAAACTGAAAACAAGACCAAATATCTCGAAAACAAAAAGCTCCAATCCGAGATACGCAAAAATGAGCGCATCATAGAGAAAGCCGAAAATGAGATAAACAAACTCGATGAAGAAAAGCATACGCTCGAAGAAGAAGCTTCTACGAGCGCCGCGACAAACTATGTTCGTCTTTCGGAGATCTCCGCGCGCATCAATGCTATCGACGAACGAACAGAAGAGCTTTTCATGGCACTTGAGGAAGCGGAAAACTTCCTCTCTTCGATAAAAGAATAAGAGGTGATTTTATGAAAATAGCCGTAATAGGCGGCGGTCCCGCTGGAATGAGCGCGGCAGGTAAAGCCGCTTCCATGGGAGCCGACGTTACCCTTTTTGAAAAAAACAAGCTTTTGGGAATGAAGCTCGGAATAACAGGCAAAGGCAGATGCAACGTTACTAATAACTGCACTCCCGATGATTTTATAAAGAGCATGACCAAAAACGGAAAATTCATGTTTTCTGCGATAAATTCGTTCTCTTCGGCGGACACGATGGCTCTTTTCGAAGAACTCGGCGTTCCGCTCAAGACGGAGCGCGGAAACAGAGTATTTCCGATCTCCGATAAAGCGCACGATATAGTAATGGCGCTCAAAAAATATGTTTTGGATAACGGCGCAAAGATAGTACACGAGAAAGTAGTTTCTCTCGTTCCCGACGAGAGCGGCGAAAAGATCGCTTTCGTTGCGACCGAAAAGCGCAGATATGAATTTGATGCGGTAATAGTTTGCACGGGCGGTGTTTCTTACACCGTTACGGGTTCCGATGGCGACGGCTTCCGTTTTGCGGAATCGCTCGGTATCAAGACCGTGGATCCCATTCCCTCGCTCATAGGGCTTACCTCAGATGACCCTTGTTGCCCCGAGATGCAGGGCTTGGCGCTGAAAAACGTCGGTGTTTCCGTTATCGACACAGCAAAGAAGAACAAAAAGATCTACGACGATTTCGGCGAGATGCTGTTTACTCACTTCGGTGTGAGTGGTCCTATGATACTTTCCGCTTCCGCTCATATGCGTCCCATGGAACCCGACAGATATGAGGTCCATATCGACTTGAAGCCCGCTTTAGACGCAGAGAAGCTCGATAAGAGGATAGTTTCCGACTTCGAAAAATACAAGAACAAGGAATTTGCAAATGCGCTTTGCGACTTGCTCCCCTCGTCTATGATACCGACGATAGTCGAGCGTTCGAACATACCAGCCAACAAAAAAGTCAACTCCATCACACAAAAAGAGAGAAAAGACATTGTCGCTCTGCTCAAAGACTTTTCTGTTAAGATAAGCGGCACTCGTCCCATCAACGAAGCGATAGTTACGAGCGGCGGGATCGCCGTTTCGGAGATATCGCCGAACACGATGCAGGCGAAAAAATGGGATAACCTTTATTTTGCGGGTGAAGTTATCGACGTGGACGCATACACAGGCGGTTTCAATCTTCAAATAGCATTCTCCACCGCGATGAAAGCAGCGGAATCGGCAGTAGATAAGCTTTCGGAAATTTAACGAGGTATATTATTATGGTAAGTATTGCACTTGACGGTCCCTCCGGTGCGGGCAAAAGCACCGTAGCAAAAGCCTTGGCAAAAAAACTCGGCTATATATATGTTGACACGGGCGCGATGTATCGCACAATCGCTCTTTTCACGCTCAGAAACAACGTCGATCCCTCGGACGAAAACGCAGTCTGCGTGCTTTTGCCCTCTCTTTCTCTCGAAGTAAAATACATCGACGGTTCGCAAAGAATGTTTATGTGCGGAGAAGATGTTTCCGATAAGATACGCACTAACGAGATATCCATGGGCGCTTCCAAAGTATCCGCTATACCCGCGGTACGCGAATTTTTGCTCGAATTGCAACGCGACATGGCAAAGACGAACAACGTCATCATGGACGGCAGAGATATCGGCACGGTAATCCTCCCAAACGCAACGGTCAAATTCTTTATGAACGCAAGCGATGACGCCAAAGCTCGCCGTCGCTACGAAGAACTTATCGAAAAAGGCGAGAATATCACGCTCGAAGAAGTCAAAAAGACAATGGCAGAGCGCGACAAAAACGACTCCACAAGAAAGATAGCTCCCGCTATACCCGCAAAAGACGCTATAATGCTCGACAATTCAGATTCACTTGAAAAAACGCTCGAAACAGCAATAAATATTATAATGGAGAAAACAAAATGAATCCGCTCTATGCATTTTTGCTCTTTTTTGTAAGGATATTCTATCATATCTGTTTTCCGATAAAATACCATAACAAAGAAAAAAGACCCTCAAAAGATCGATCTTATCTCATATGTGCAAACCATGTAAGCGCACACGACATCTGCTTCGTCGCCATGGGTACAAAGAGACAGATACATTTTATAGCCAAAGCAGAGATAACAAAAAATCCTTTGGTCCGTTACGTTGCCAAGAAGATAGGCGTTATTCCGATAAAACGCGGCATGGCTGACATGAAAGCACTCCACAGTGCGATAGACGTTTTGAAACAAGGCGAAGTCGTTTGTATCTTCCCCCAGGGTACGAGATGCAGAGATAAAGCCCCAGAAGTATCGCAATTCCATAGCGGTGCGTGCATGATAGCGCGCGAAGCAAAGTGCGATGTGCTTCCCATTTACATAAAACCGAAAAAATTTCGAACAAAATTTTTCAGAAAGGTTGATATTTACTACGGAGATATGATAAAATATGAAGAGCTTGGTTTTGAAAAGGACAATGCTGAGGATAACAGTAGGTCCGGCAAAGTCAATGCGGCTTCAAAGATCATAGCGGAGAGGATATGCTCTCTTGACCCCGACAGAAATATCGAAAGTTGACGATGGAAATAAAAGTTGCGGAATATGCGGGCTTTTGCTTCGGCGTTGAACGCGCCGTAAACACCGTATACGATGTTTTGAAAAAGAACGAGAAAAAAAAGATATACACCCTCGGTCTTCTGATACACAATCCAGTCATGATAGAAGATCTTCGTAAAAAAGGCGTAGAGCCTGTTGAAGAAGACGAGCTTGACGAGATACTTTCGACAGACCCCGAAAATATCACGTTCATCATTCGCGCCCACGGCGTCAAAAAAGAATTGATGGAAAAGATAGCGACAAGTGGCGCTACTCTTGTGGACTGTACTTGTCCGTTCGTGTCCAAGATTCATTCTATAATGACAAAGCACACGGGAGAACAGACCATCACGCTCCTTTTCGGAACGGAACACCACCCCGAGGTCATCGGTATATCGAGCCATATTAAGGGAGAATATTTTATTTTCGATTCATGTGAAAAGCTCAAAAACATAATTTCAGGGCTTGAAAATGAAAAAATATGCACGAAAACGTTTATTTTAGCCTCACAAACGACTCAAAATTTGGCTGAATATAAAAAATGTCAAGAATTTCTCAAAAAAGTATGTACAAATCCGCTTATTTTTGATACAATATGTAGTGTTACGGAAAATCGTCAGTTAGAAGTGAATACTCTTTCCAAAAAATGCGACGCTATGTTGGTCATCGGTGGCAGGAACAGCTCAAATACGAAAAAATTGTTTGAGATAAGCCGCCACAATAATCCGCAGACATTTTTTGTCGAACATTTCACAGACATTCCGAAAAATATAACACGAATGCCCATAGTAGGCATCACAGCCGGAGCGTCTACGCCCGGTTACATGATTGAGGAGGTAAAAAAAATCATGAGCGAACAGGAAAATTTCGCACAGCTTCTTGATGAATCTTTCAAAACTTTAAATACAGGAGATAAAGTGTCCGGTGTTGTTACATCTGTATCCAATACAGAAGTTCACGTTGATATCGGTTCCAAGGTTACAGGTATTCTTACCCTTGAAAACGTTACAGACGACCCTACAGCAAAACTTGAAAACTTGTTCAAAGTAGGCGACACTGTTGACGCTATCGCTATCAGAGTAAGCGACATCGAAGGTATCGCTATGCTTTCCAAAAAGAAAGTTGACGCACAGAAGGATTGGCAGAAAGTTATCGAAGCTTCCGAAAACGAAACAATTATCGAAGGCAAGATCACAGGCGCTGTTAAGGGCGGCGTTATCGCATACGCTCTTTCCAACAGAATCTTCATCCCCGCATCCCAGACAATGGTTGCTCGCGGCGGCGAACTCTCTTCCATCGTTGGTACAGTTCAGAAATTCAAGATCATTGAAGTTTCTCCCGAAAAGCACCACGTTGTAGGTTCTATCCGCAAAGTTGCAACAGAAGAACGCAAGGCTGCTGAAGAAGCATTCTGGGCAAACGTTGAAGTTGACAAGCACTACGTTGGTAAGGTTAAGAGCCTTACAAGCTACGGCGCATTCGTAGACCTCGGCGGTGTTGACGGTATGGTACATACATCTGAACTCTCTTGGACAAGAATCGCTAACCCCAAGGAAGTTGTTTCCGTTGGCGACGAGATCGAAGTATTCGTTAAAGCTTTCGACCGTGAAAAAGGCAGAGTTTCCCTCGGCTACAAGACAGAAGGATCCAACCCCTGGAACGCATTCACATCTAAATACGCAGTTGGCGATGTTGCAGACGTAACTATCGTTTCCATCATGCCCTTCGGCGCATTTGCTCAGATTATTCCCGGCGTTGACGGTCTTATCCACATCTCTCAGATCGCTAACAAGAAGCTCGCTACACCCGCTGAAGTACTCAAAAAGGGCGATGTAGTTGCTGCTAAGATCCTTGAGATCGATACAGAAAACAAGAAAGTAAGCCTTTCTATCCGCGCTCTTCTCAACGAAGAGAACGAAGCTGCTGAAGAAGCAACAGACGCTGAATAATTTCAGTTAGAATTAAAGCTCGCCGATATACTCGGCGAGCTTTTTGTTTTATGATCGTGATATGTCTATCTGTATTTTTCAAAGTCAGATGCCAAAAGCGCAAGCTCTTTTTCAAGGTTTTCACGCGCTTCCTTACCCATTTCGCACAGGGGCAAGCGAAAAGAGCCGACGGAGCCTATATCGCCAAAAGATAAGATATTCATCGCCGTTTTTATCGGGATCGGATTCACTTCGGAAAAGAGCGCGGAGATAAGTCCGCTGTATCTGTGTTGCATGGCTCTCGCCACCGCAACATCTCCGTTTTCCATGCACTCAGTCATCTTGCGACATTCTCTCGGCAGTATGTTTGCAAGCACCGAGATGATGCCGACGGCTCCCACGGAAAGCGCAGGAACATTTATATCGTCGCAACCGCAATATACCGCAAAATCATCGTCCGCAAGCGCGCATACTTTCGTAAGAAAGCTCATATTTCCGCTTGCTTCTTTTATGCCCGATATATTGCGGTGATCTTTTAATTCCGATATCTGCCGTATCGTCAACGAGCAACCTGTACGTGATGGCACGTTATATATAATAATAGGAATATCTACGCTGTCGGCACACATTATAAAATGTTCCGTCATTCCTTTGTAGTTTGCTTTATTATAGTATGGTGTCAACAAAAGTATAGCGTCCGCTCCCATGCGCTCCGCGGCAACGCACCTCTTTTTTGCACGTGCGGTATCGTTGGAGCCGCAACCCGCTATGATAGGTATTCTGCCGCGAGATGTCCTCACCGCATAAGAAATAAGCGCGGCTGATTCATCATCGTTTATGGTCGGTGCTTCGCCCGTCGTACCCAATACGACCAAGCCGTTCGTTCCGTGTTTTATATGAAATTCAATCATCTTACCGTAACGATCGAAATCTATCTCTCCGTTTTCAAGAAAAGGCGTAACGATAGCGGATATCGAGCCTTTTATCATAAATATCACCTCCGCTATCATTATATGCAAAAATGACGCTTGCCGCATCATTTTTCTATATATGGTCTGCGCTTCATCACCTCGGAGACAGCACCCGACTTTTTCTGTGCCAAAAGACGGACCGCGGCAGCTTTTTTGGAAAGTTCGAAAGCTGTTTTTACATCTTCGCCGTATTTGTCGTAGTCCGCAGGCTTGGTTATTATCGGTATATCCGCTTTTTTTCGCGCAACGGAAAGCAGTTCTCTGCCCTTGTCGTTCGCGGCAAGCAATACTGTGTATGTCGGCGGCACGCAGAGCATCTCTTTCGTAACACCGAAATAAGAGAACAATAATGCTCGGCGCAGACGCGAGAGCGAATATTTTTTTGTTTGCGCCAAAGCATAAAGCTCCGCCATACTGTGCGCTTCATTTCCTGCTTTTATCAAGCGAGAAGCAATGCCCATATCATTTTCCGCAAAAGCGGCTATATCCTGTGCGGAGCGAGTACGCAAAAAAGAGGCGAACACGGCAAAATATCCTTCCATATCAACTAATCTCCCATTCTCAAACTCGCTTCGCAAGATTTCATAGGAATATTGAGGAAGCATTTCGCGTACCGCTTCGATACCTTTTGAAGATATCGCTTCGCGCACCGATGTTGCGCTCGCCATCCCCTCTCCGTCGCCGCCGTAAGATTGACCCTCTCGTTTCACCGTCGAAAGCTCTATTGATATATTTCTTTTTATTATCTCCGAAGCATACGACACTCCCAATATATTGTTGGAGCCGTCGAATATTCCGTCATCGCCGAAAACATCGCGATAAGTTTCAAAATAGACCGTTCCGTAAGGTCTTTCGCTGTTCGCTTTCATATTTTCGCGGAGCGCTCGCTCAAATTCTGCGGAAAGAACGTTTTTCGCGGTAGCTTTTATAAGCTCCGCGTCTCCACATTCGCTTCCGAACGAAAGTTTGTCTATAAAACCGAGCCTGCTTATTATATCGACAGCTCCGAAAGCAAACTTCTCCGCGCCTGCACAACTATACGGAAATGGAAGCTCCAACACAAGGTCCGCACCTCCGCGCAATGCCGCTTTCGCCCTCTCGTATTTATCTGCGATCGCAGTTTCTCCGCGTTGGCAGAGATCGCCGCTCATGACAGCGGTAACGCTTCCACCCATCTTCTTTATCTGAGAAAGCTGATATTCATGCCCGAAATGAAACGGATTATATTCGCAAATGACCGCGTAATTGCACATATATATGCTCCTTTTTAATATTTTGTTAAAAATTATTGAATTTATCTATTGAAAATAAAAGATATTTCATTTATAATAGAAATGTATTATTATTAAAATTATAATATATTTCAACTCAAAAATCAACAGAGGTAACACGGAGGTTTTTCAAAATGAAAGTATTGGTAGTAAACGCCGGAAGCTCTTCTCTCAAATATCAGCTTTTCGACACAGTAACAGGTCAGGTTCCTGCAAAGGGTATCTGCGAACGCATCGGCATCGACGGTAAGATCGATCACAAATGTGCGGACGGCAGAAGATGGACAGAAGATATCGCTATGCCCAACCATTCCGTTGCAACAAAGATCGTTGTAGACGCTCTTACAAGCAAGGAATACGGCTGTCTTACAAGTATGGATGAGATCGAAGCTATCGGTCATAGAATCGTTCATGGCGGCCCTTACTTCTTCGAAAGCTGCCTTCTTACAGACGAAGTTCTTGCAAAGCTTGAGCTTTGCCGCGACCTCGCTCCCCTTCACACAGGCGCACACATCATGGGTATCCAGGGTTGCAAGGCTGTAATGCCCACAGTTCCCCAGGTACTCGTATTTGACACAGCATTCCACCAGACAATGCCCGCAAAGGCTTATACATACGCTCTTCCTTACGAAATGTGCGAAGAATATCACATTCGCCGTTACGGCTTCCACGGCACGAGCCACAAGTTCGTTTCTCGCGAAATGGCTAAGCTCCTCAACAAGCCCGTTGAAGAAACAAAGATCATCACTTGCCACATCGGTAACGGTTCTTCCGTTTCCGCAGTAATGGGCGGCAAAGTAATCGACACATCTATGGGCTTTACTCCCCTTGACGGTGTTGAAATGGGTACAAGATGCGGTTCTATCGACCCCGCTATCGTAACATTCATCATGAAAAAAGAAAATCTCACACCCGATGAAATGGATAACTTCATGAACAAGAAATGCGGTTTCCTCGGTGTTTCCGGCGTATCCTCCGACAGCCGCGATATCGAAGCAGGTATCCTCAACGGCGACAAGAGATGTGAACTCGCAGCAGAAGTCCTCGCTTATGAGATCAAAAAATACATCGGTTCTTACACAGCTGCAATGAACGGCGTTGACGCTGTCGTATTCACAGCAGGTATGGGCGAAAACAACCCCGAACTTCGCCAGAGAGTTTGCGAAAATATGCAGTTCTTCGGCATCGAGATCGATGAAGAACTCAACGCAAAGACACTTCGTCAGCCCAACATCGTTAAGCTTTCCAAGGAAGGCACAAAGACAGCGGTTTACGTTATCCCCACGAACGAAGAGCTTATGATCGCTTCCGATACAGAAGAGATCGTTTCCAAACTCGGCTGATAACCGAAAACGAGACATATAATATCGTTATATCGATTACTATAAAAAATCACCCGTTTTTGACGGGTGATTTTTTTATTTGTCGCGATTTATTCAAAATCTTATCGTATGCGCTCATTATTTCATCATCTATCTTTTCGAAATCGCTCGTATGAGGATATTCCACCATATCGGGATGATAACGGAATGCCACCGCGGCATTCTTTTCGTGCAATGAGATAGCGGCGAGCATACAACCGCTTTTTCTTATGCGCGCAATGTTTTCATCGGAGAAGTTTCCCGTATACGCAAAGCATCTTGCGGGATAATCTTCGATGGCAGAAAGCGCTTCTTTCGTATAATTTTCGGGCGTATCGATAAATCTCGCCTCGGGGTCTATCTCAAGTATAAGACGGATAGCGTCTGCGCCCGCGCCGTTCGTCGCATAGACAGTCCTGCCGCGCATACCTCCCGCAACGACCATCTGCGCGATCTCCTTGGCGTGCAATATTCCCTCTTTAAGGTCGATATTTATGCACATTCCCGTATAATAAGCAAGCTCTATGACTTTTTCAAGCGTAGGAACTCTGTTATCGTATGTTTCCTCTTCGGTAAGTCTTACCTTCGCTATCTCAGCATAATCAGTCTCGGATATGACCAATTTGACAGGTCGTCCGTCTGCATCATATCCCTTTACTTCCGGGTCGTGATTCGCTATAAGAATACCGTCTTTCGTCATACGTGCATCGGTCTCTATCATATCCGCGCCTTTTTTCGCCGCAAGATAAAAAGCATCGAGCGTGTTTGATTGCATACCGGGCTTTACATATCCCTGATGTGCGGAAGATATCCATGTTTTATTCTTTTTCATAAGATCGCTCATTTGAGTTTACCTCTCTTTATTTTTCTTATGAATAAGTTATAACACAACAGACAGCGGTACGTCAATAAATTTTGTCAAGATTTTTCTCGGGCTTGACCGCATATTCTCGTATATGCACAAAATGTTAAATAAATATTAAAAAACACGTAAAATAAAACGGAAAACTATTGATATTTCAAATCGTTTGTGATAAAATTTTATTATAAGATTTTAGAGTGAGACAAAGCAGTTTGAACATATTCAGCCGATATGCAAGGGCTGTTTTTTTCTCGTTCTGAAAAATAAGATTCTATCTTTGCTTTGACCCAAAAGGTCGGAAAGGAATGATAAACATGGCTGAAAAAAACATTTTTTCATCTCGCATGACTGCGGCAGAAATGCGTAAGGCTCTTGCAGATGAACAGGCTCGCGCAGATGCTGCACTTGCGAAAGCAGGCAAGCTCTCTGCCGCTTCCCGCATGGCTGCGTTGTTTGACGAAGGCACATTCGTTGAAGTCGGCGCATACGTCGGCAGAAAAACAACGGAGTTCGATTCCGCGAATGATGACGCTTTCGAACCTGTTGTAACAGGTTACGGCGCTATCGACGGCACTCTCGTTTTCGCATTCTCTCAGGATTTTGCAAGACTCTCCGGTGCCCTCGGCGAAATGCACGCGAAAAAGATCGCAAAAATCTATGAAATGGCAACTGTTGCCGAAGCGCCCATCATCGGCGTATTCGATTCCGCAGGTGCTAAGGTACTCGAAGGTGTTGACGCTCTCGCAGGTTACGGCTCCATCATGGCTTGCGCCGCTAACGCAGAGATCCCTCAGATCGCTATCGTTGCAGGTCCTTGCACAGGTCATGCGGCCGTTATCGCACAGATGTTCGATTTTGTTATCGCCGCTAAGTCTACAGGCAAGATGTACATGACTGCCGCAGGCGAAAAACTCGGCGGTGCCGAAGACCTCGCTAACGCAGGCGTTGCCGCTATCGTTGCAGAAAACGACGCAGACGCTCTTGCTAAAGCAAGAAAACTCGTTGCTTACTTTGCAGGTGAGATCGCTACGGCGGACACCCCCAACAGACTTGTTGAAGTTGACACAACTAGCGAAAACTATGACGTTCACGACGTTATCGCAAACGTATTCGACGCAGGCTCCTTCACAGAACTTTACGCAGAAAGCGCTAAAGCTATGGTATGCGGTCTTGCAACGATGAACGGACACGTTGTTGCCGTTGTTGCGAACAACCCCGCACAGAAGGGCGGTCATCTCTGCGGTTGCGCAGCTGAAAAAGCCGCTTCTTTCATCGAAAAATGCGACGCACAGGATATCCCCGTTATCACTCTCGTTGACAGCGAAGGCGTTCCCGCTTGCGAAGAAACAGAAAAGAAAGGCATCTCCGCTAAGATCGCAGATCTTGCAAAGACATATGCGCTTTCTTATGTTCCCAAGATCACTGTTACTCTCGGTCGTTCCTACGGCGCGGCTTACACAGCTATGGGCTCCAAATCCCTCGGCGCTGACGTTTGCATCGCTCTCGAATCCGCTAAGATCGCGGCTATGGAACCCAAATCTGCCGTTGCTTTCCTCGGCCTTGTAAACGACGAATCCAAACACGACAAGATCGCTGACGAATGGGCAGAAAAATGTGCAACTCCCGTTGCGGCTGCAAAGAGCGGCCACATCGACGACATCATCGCTTCTAACGAACTTCGTCAGAGAATCGCAGCAGCTCTTGAAATGCTTCTTTGATCATAGGAGGACACTTCCATGATGCTCGATCAGACAACAACAATCATAAACGAAAATTCCACTTTGCTCGATAAGCTCTCTCTCGGTGGTCAAACGCTCTTGCTCGGTATGCTCGCTATATTCGCGATACTCACGATAATCTATGCGGCTATCAAAGTTCTCGGCTTCGCTTTTGACACCTCTCGTAAGACAGCTAAAAAAGAAGCAAAGGCAAAAGAAACAGCTTCCGCTCCCGCTGAAGTACCCGCAGCAGCTCCCGCCGCTCCCGTTGCAGCAGCAAGCGATGACAGCGAACTCGTTGCCGTTCTCGCGGCAGCTATATCGGCTTACAGCGGAGAGCCCGTAACAAAATTCCGCGTTGTATCTTTCAAACACATTAAATAATCCGGAGGATAGATTGAAATGAAAACATATAATATCACAGTAAACGGTCAGACATATGTTGTAAACGTTGAAGAAGTTGCAGGCGGCGCTTCCGCTCCCGTTGCAGCTCCTGTTGCTGCACCTGTTGCAGCTCCCGCAGCAGCACCCAAAGCAGCTCCCGCTCCCGCAGGCGCACAGGGCAAAACAAAGATCTCTGCCCCCATGCCCGGTACTATCGTTAAAGTAAACGTTAGCGCAGGCGCAGCAGTTAAAAAAGGCGACATCCTTTGCGTATTCGAAGCTATGAAGATGGAAAACGAGATCAAAGCTCCCGAAGACGCAACAGTTGCAACAGTAAACACATCTGTTGGCGCTTCCATTTCCAGCGGCGACGTTCTTTTCACACTCAACTGATAAGTTATTGCGAAGAAAATAATGCAGCTTGAAATAGGAGTGATGAAACTTGTTAAATACTATTATTGAATTTCTCAAAACAACAGGTATATATCAGTTTTTCACCAGCGCAGACGGTTCTTTCGACCCCATGTTCCTTGTGAAAACACTTATAATGTACCTCATCGTAGGTGTGCTCGTATACCTCGCAATAGTTAAAAAGTTTGAGCCGTTGCTCCTTCTTCCTATTGCTTTCGGTATGCTCCTTGCAAACCTCCCCGGAACGGGAATCTTCCACATGACTTGGTTTATTGACGGCGTTCAGATAGCAGATGGTTCTTACTCTCATTCGCTTTCCGACATCTTCCTCAATGTAATCAACAACGGCGGCTTCCTCGACTTCCTTTACCTCGGCGTTAAGTTTGGTATCTACCCCTCTCTCATATTCATGGGCGTTGGCGCGATGACAGACTTCTCTTCCCTTATCGCAAACCCCAAAACACTTTTCCTCGGCGGCGCAGCTCAGCTCGGCGTTTTCGCCGCTTTCATCGGTGCGCTCCTTCTCGGATTCAATGAACTCGAAGCGGCTGCCATCGGTATTATCGGCGGTGCTGACGGTCCCACGGCGATCCTCGTAACAACGAAGCTCGCTCCTCACCTCTTGGGTGCTATCGCCATCGCGGCTTATTCCTATATGGCGCTCATCCCCATGATCCAGCCCCCGCTCATGAAGCTCGTTACAACTAAAAAAGAACGTGCTATCAAGATGGAGACTCTTCGCCCTGTTTCCAAAACAGAGCTTATCATATTCCCCATCCTCGTAACAGCTATCGTTTGTCTCCTCGTTCCCGACGCTGCTCCCCTTGTTGGTCTTCTTATGTTCGGTAACCTTCTTACGGTATCCGGCGTTACAGAAAGACTTTCCAAGACAGCTCAGAACGAATTTATGAACATCGTTACGATCTGCCTCGGTATTTCCGTTGGCGCTACGGCAAACGCAGAAAACTTCCTTAAAGGTTCCACTATCGCCATTATCGTTCTCGGTCTTTGCGCATTTATGCTCTCTACCCTCGGCGGTCTTCTCGGCGGTAAGATCATGTGCTGGATCACAAAGGGCAAAGTTAACCCCCTTATCGGTTCCGCAGGCGTTTCCGCTGTTCCTATGGCTGCGCGTGTTGCTCAGATCGTTGGTCAGGAAGAAAACCCCTCCAACTTCCTTCTTATGCACGCAATGGGCCCGAACGTTGCAGGTGTTATCAGCTCCGCTATCGCGGCAGGCGTATTCCTTGCAAAGTTCCTCCACTAATATTTTTGATGATTTAATGATTTTATCGAAAGGAAAAATGATATGGCACAAGTAAAAATTTGTGAAACCGTTCTTCGTGATGCGCACCAGTCCTTGATTGCAACACGTATGACAACGGAAGAAATGCTCCCCATCTTGGAGCAGATGGATAAAATCGGATACTACTCTTTGGAAGCTTGGGGCGGCGCTACATTCGACGCTTGCCTTCGTTTCCTTAACGAAGACCCCTGGAAAAGACTCCGTACTATCCGCGACAAAGTAAAAAATACAAAGCTTCAGATGCTCTTCCGTGGTCAGAACATTCTCGGCTACCGCCACTATGCAGATGACGTTGTTGAATATTTCGTTCAGAAATCTATCGCAAACGGTATCGACATCATCAGAATCTTCGACGCACTTAACGACCCCAGAAACCTTAAAACAGCTATCGACGCCACAAAGAAAGAGGGCGGTCATGTTCAGGCTGCTATCAGCTATACAACAAGCCCCGCTCACTCCAACAAAGGCTTTGCGGCTTACGCAAAGCAGCTTGAAGAAATGGGCGCAGACTCTATCTGCATCAAGGATATGGCAGGTCTTCTCACACCTTACAACGCTTACGAGCTTGTAACAATGATCAAGAAGAAAGTTAAGATCCCCGTTGAACTTCATACACACTACACATCAGGTCTTGCTTCCATGACTCTCCTTAAAGCTATCGAAGCAGGCGTTGATATCATCGACACATCTATCTCTCCCCTTGCTATGGGTACTAGCCAGCCTTCCACAGAAGCTATGGTAGCTACTCTCGCAGGCACGGAATTTGATACAGGTCTCGATCTCGGCGAACTCGATAAAGTATGCAAACACTTCACACCTCTCCGTGAGAAATACATGAAGGAAGGCTTGCTCGATCCCAAAGTTCTCAAGGTTGACGTTAATGCCCTTCGTTATCAGGTTCCCGGCGGTATGCTTTCCAACCTCGTTTCTCAGCTCAAGCAGGCAGGCAAATCCGAAATGCTTGACGAGGTTCTTGCAGAAGTTCCGCGCGTTCGTGCAGACGCAGGTTATCCTCCGCTCGTAACTCCTTCTTCCCAGATCGTTGGTACACAGGCTGTATTCAATGTAATCGGCGGAGAACGTTACAAGATGTGCACAAAAGAATTTAAGGGGCTCGTTCGCGGCGAATACGGTAAAACACCCGTTAAGATCGAACCCGCGTTCACAAAACAGATCCTCGGTTCCGAAAAACCCATCACTTACCGTCCCGCAGACGATCTCAAGCCCGAACTTGATACGCTCCGCGAAAAGGTTAAACCTTGGGCTATCCAGGACGAAGACGTTCTTACATATGCACTCTTCGAGCAGGTTGCCGTTAAGTTCTTCGAAGCAAGAAAGAACGCTATGTACAACATAGACGGCGCAAATGCTGATTTCGACAAGAAGATACACACTGTTTGATTCGATAAATGAGCGTTTCATACGATATATTTGACCTGATAGAATTTCCCGTTATCGTTACGAACGAAAGATTTGTTATAAAATACAAAAATTTTGTTGCGTCCAAACTATTCTCGAAATTCCGTAAAGGTTCAAATATAATGCGTCATTCATTTGACGATATGAAAAACGCAGAAATTTCGAATCTCAGAGAAATAGAGCTGAAAACGGGCACGCAATTAACGCGTGCCCTTGTTTTTTCTCATCCGTCAAATGATATATTTTTTGTTTTTCTTTCGCGCATCCAATCCGATGACAGCGAAAAGCTTATAAAAAGGATAAACGAATCATACAAGGGCAACTTTTGGGATTTTTATATCTCGGCTTACAGCGAGTATATCGCGTCTCAACGAGCCATGCTCTTTCATGAAGAAGCAAGCGCGCCGATAAGGCTCTACAACGACCTTACGCTGTTGATGAACGCATCGTTCAGCGACCTGTCATTCACTAAAAGAAATGTTTATGATATCGCGGAGCTTGTCTCTGCGATATCATATAAAGTGAGACACTCACTTTGCTCGCTCGGATTGAAATTAACATCAAAATTCATTCCGACGAAAGACCGACAAGCTTGTTTTGGCAGAATAAACCTCAATGATTTCATTTTTGTCGTTTTGAGAATGATATATATCGCTTTCAAAAATTCAAACGATCGTTGCGTCGATCTGTCGATGCAACGTCTCAATGGCGATTGCGTTATAGATGTATCGGCAAAAACATCTCTCGGCACAGATGTGCCGCAAGCAGAACTTGTCAATAAGCTCAAGTTCAGTTTATCCGAATTATCTTTCGAATTTGAATTTCTTCGCAAAACAAAGATATTGGATTCGACCGTCGAATGTATGATAGAAGATTCTGTTCTGCACCTCTGCTTCAAGGTGCATTGCCTCAGCAGGCTCGATTCGTTCACGTTGCTGTCCGCATCTCAAACTCTGCTCAATGCAAAAATGGCGAAGTTTATCTCTCTCAATACTTCGAAAATAAAATATCTCTTGTCGAAATAATAAAAAGGTCAGTCGTTTTTAGACTGACCTTTTTTGCTTTATCTTTCGTTTTCTTTTTTGAATGTTTTCACCGTCTTGATAATATAGAGCGCTGTAAATACCCCCGCCATTACGATATATATTATGGTAGCAACGGCAGGTATCGTAGCGGCTTTGCTTATCGCCGCATAATAATCATCATAAGTATATGTAATGATAGGCAATCCGTCTTCGCTGTCGCTCGATATCACTTGGTATACGTTTTTATTGCGATATTCAAATTCAAACATCACATCGCCGTTTTTATCCAACAATACAGTCTTGGGGTATTGATATTCTTTATCGCCATCACTCGGTATAGCGACTTCGGTGATAATAGTTGAAACACCTACACCTTTATAACTCGTTTGAAAGTCGGAACCTTTCACGGGAGTTTCTATATATTCCAAAAATTTCTCTGTGTCGTTCCATTCGGTACCGCCGCTTTTCTCCATAAAATAATATGTATCAAAGCATGACATACAGAAGATCTGCGCCACTAAGATAACAATGAATATCGGAACGAAAACTTTGCACAGAGAAAGTGCGGGAAAACCGAATATCCTTGCTCTTTTTCTGCGTTTTTCGTTCACTTTTGCAACGTCATATATGCCTTTCTTTTCCGCATGAATATCCACGAAGATATTTGCCAACGCGCATATTCCTGCCGCTACCAGCGCGAATATTCCGCCGAGAACGAACCACGAAGAGATATCGACGCCCGCATAATTTTCACCGGCGATAACAAGTGGCAAACAGAATGCAAGCACTACTGCATTGATATAAAACACGAGCGTTTCTTTTTTTATGATATATTTTCGCGTTTCGGCGATAGCGTCGCTTTCTATATCTTCATTGTTTATCGAGTTGCGAGAAAGATATGAAAAAATCATCTCAAGAACAACAGATGTTGCCGAAAATACGCAAGTGACGATAAATCCGAGCAACATTCTGTAAAAAACGCTGTTGCATATCATCGCGGCAAAAAGACCGCCCATCGCTATCAAAATACATATCAAAGTGCGTATATACAATTTAGTGCGTGTATTTTTCAGCAAAGTTTTTATCTGTTTTTCGGACTTTTCGCTGTTCCTTGCGGAGGCAAGCGATTCCGTCGATCTTTCGCCGCGCAAAAGTTCATCTGTCGTTACGCCGAGTATCTCGGCAAGCGCAGGAAGCAACGAGATATCGGGCGCAGTCTCGTCGCGTTCCCATCGGCTGACCGCCTTATCCGATATTCCCAACTTATCGGCAAGCTCTTTTTGCGTTAGTCCGTTTGCTCTTCTGAGTATAGCAATAAACGAACCGATAGTTTTCTTTTCCATAAAATGACCTCCTTGATGGATAGTTTTTCGTAAAGCTCTTCGCCTTTACGCTTTAATTCTACATCACAGAGAACAAAAATACCACCCACCAAACCGAAAATCACTCTCGAATACCGAGAATTTTTGGGCTTTGTCTAACGCAAGCGTAAAGATTTATCTCCCAAGCGGGAATATACGGCGTTTTTTCTATAAAAAGTTTATGATCGGGCAATATATCATGTATGAGCAAAGGAAGCTCGAAAATATCCTCGCTTCTGTGATAGAGCGAAACGCAAAGCTCCGTCAAATTGTGTATGATGGCATTTCTGCTTCCTTCGATGGCTTCGCGTTCAGCGCCCTCCACATCGAATTTGATAAGCAAAGGCTTGCCGCTGAAATTCAAATATGTATCGGGAGCGGCTGTCGCTATCTCTTTCGTTTTTGCCCCCGAAAGAGTTTTGACATTTTGAGCGTTCGCGCCGATGAGCGTTGAATTTCTGCCGCTTCCGTCGGTAAAGCAAGCGGCACCGTCCTCGTTCCACGCGCAAGCATTCACGAACGTAATATCTTTATCTTCATATTGCGCCGTGTTGTTTTGGAGCTTCATAAACGTTTTTGGCGAAGGTTCAAACGCAATTATCTTCGCTATTTCGGGAAACACCGTCAACGCTTCTTTTACAGTGTCTCCGTTGTATGCACCGAGGTCGCAATACACCTCGTAGCCGCCGGAAAGCGGCGACGGAGCAAAGAGAGTTCCCTCTCTGTCCGTATTTTCAAAATGAGTTATCTTGCCGTCAAGCTTATAGCGGATAAGCTCATCGTAAACGTTTTTGGAGCGTTCGTCCGCCAAAAGCTCACGCGCCGCCAATATCTTAATTTCGTTGTGATGAAAAAATTCCGCATCGAAAAGGTTCTCGCCCGCAACAGGCACGTCGGGCGCATAGAGCGTGTGTCGCTCTGCAATGCTCTTTATCTTATCCATAACATCGGGAAGCGACGAACCGAATGAAACGAGTATATTAAAATCGTCATATTTTTCTTCCACTTCGGAAAGTCGCAATACTTTTTTGCCGTGAAAAAGCTGACCACGCACAAAATCGTCCGAAGCAAAGACATCAGCAAACTCCATGCCCTTGCTTTCCAACACGGATATTATCTTATCCGCGCCGTTGCCCATACCGTAAAGCACGATGGGCTTCGCCTCCTCACGCAATACAGACCAGATCTCTTGCGTACCGTATATCTCTTCTGCCATTTCTTTTTTCTCCGTTGATCTTTATTTTATAATATAATTATAATCGGAAGATCCCAAAAAGTAAATACATTTTTTCGCAACGATACGCAAAAGCGTATGCCATTCGACCGTCTAAGGAAAGATTTTTTGATTTTTTAGAGATATTTATTGCGGAAATCGATAAATATTATTGCAAAAATTTACTTTTTGTGATAAAATTATAGAATAATATAGAATGATATAATATGTAATCAACGACGGAGGAAATATAACAAATGGCTGAGAACGCAAAAGTATTCAGAGAAGTTTTCCGTGGCTATAACAAAAACGATGTAAATGAATATATCGCTTCTGTTGCGGAAGGCGCAAAAAAATCTATCGAGGAGGCGGAAGCACGTGTTGCGAAAGCTGAACGCGAAAAGAACGACGCTATGGCAGAGCTTGAGATCGCAAACCAGAAAGCAGACCAGATAGCTATCGAAGTATACGGTGTTACCCAGTCGCTTTACGCTAAAGAAGCCGAACTCGCCAAAGCAAATTCCGAAACGGAAGAAGCAAAAAAACAGTTTGAAGACGCAAAAACACGCGCACACGCTTTGGAAGTTGAAGTCCTCGATAAAGACACGGCTGTACAGAACGCCAACGCAAAGGTTGCCGCTGCCGAAAAAGCTTTGGCTGAAGCAAGAGAGAGAAACTTCTCCAGAGAAAAAGAACTCAGTGCCAAACTTATTTGGACTGAAAAAGATTTCAATTCCAAAATGATGGCAAACAAAAAAGAGATCGAAAAGCTCGAATCCAAGGTTGCCGCATTAAGCGAATCCAACGCGGCTAAAGAAGCAGATGTTGCAAAGGCAAGAGCTGCAATCGAAAAAGAATTTGCAGACAAACTTTCAAGACGCGAAAAAGATCTCTCCGCTAAAGCACAGAACAAAGAAAACTCGCTCGTAAGATCCTACGAAACAAAAGAAGCTGAACTCGCTAAAGCTTATGAGGCTAAAGAATCTGAGCTTGCTAAAGTTTACGAGGCTAAAGAATCTGAGCTTGCTAAAGTTTACGAGGCTAAAGAAGCTGAACTCGCTAAAGCTTTCGAAGCTAAAGAAGTTGAACTCGCCAAAGCTTTCGAAGTTAAAGAAGTTGAACTTGCTAAAGCTTTCGAAGTTAAAGAAGCTGAACTTGCTAAAGCTATTGCGGAAGCAAACGACGCGAAAGCTCGCGCAGAAATGATAAAAGAAAAGAACGCCGCTTACGATGAATTCAATTCAAAAATGAACGAGATACTCGAAGCCGCAACCAAAAAAGCAAACGAAACAACAGTTTCCACGGTACAGAATGACGGAGATTTCGCTGTATTCACAGCTGAAATGCGTGAGGGTGTCGATAACCTTCTCAAAGGCACAGAAGAACTCAAGACTCGTTTGGCAACAGTAGAGACAGCTACCGCAAAGAAGCCGAGAGCAACAAAGAAGAAAGTTGCCGAAGAAGGCGCAGAAGCTGTTGAGGGTGAAGAAACTCCCAAAAAGACAACGAGAAAAAGAAAAACAGCAGAAACAGAAGTAACGGCTGACGGCGAAACGGTGGAAGTTGCCAAACCCAAAACGACAAGAAAGAGAAAAACAACAAAGACCGAAGAAGAAACATCAGAAGTTGCGGTAGAAGCAACAACCGAAACAGCAGTTGAAACAACAGCTGAAACAACTGCCGAAGCATCTGTTGTCGAAACAGCCGCAGATAATACATAAGCCGAAAAGAAGGATCAAATCATGTCTGATACGATAAGAGTACATACCGATGATATAAGAGAAACCGCAAAAACGCTTCGCGCAGGCGACAGCATTTTGCTTTCAGGTACAGTATATACTGCACGAGATGCGGCTCATAAGCGCATCTGCGCCTTGCTCGCAGACGGAAAAGAACCGCCTTTCGAACTCAAAGACGCAGTTATATATTATGCAGGTCCCACGCCCGCTCCCGAAGGCAGACCTATCGGCTCTTGCGGTCCCACGACCTCTTCCAGAATGGACGGCTTCGCCCCCACTCTCTACGACAAAGGTCTTGCCGTAACGATCGGCAAAGGCGGCAGAAACGAAGCCGTTATAGATGCCATAAAGCGCAACAACGGTCTTTACCTCTGCGCGGTAGGCGGTGCAGGCGCCATTGCCTCCAAAGCCATCAAAAGCGTCGATATAATCGCCTTCCCCGAATTGGGTTGCGAAGCGGTAAGACGTATGCAGGTAGTTGATTTTCCTCTTATTGTAGGAATAGATTCAAACGGTAACAGCGCTTTGAAATGATCGTTTCAAAAATAAGATGCCACGATGGAAACGAGATATCGTTCTCCGTTCGTGGCATTTTTGCCGTATCACCGAAAAAATTTCACATTTAGTCTACACAAAATACTTTTTTATGTATTTATTTTTTGATATAATCATTACAGTACAAATCAAATTTTAAAGAGGTACAACGCTATGGTTGAAAAAGTAAAATATAACCCCGGTAAAAACATTTCCCCCGTGGCATTCATGTTTGCTTGTCCCGGACAAAAAGAACAACAAGCAGGCAAAGTGGTCGCCGGCATAACAGGCAAAAATCTCAATATGTTGCTCGAAATACTTTCGAAAAGCGAAAATGAAACTATAAGAGAACTTTTTCCCTCTACCGACAGGTATGATTATCTTATAACGAACTCCTCCGATAAAATACATTACCCCGCATTCGATTCGACTTCTCTTCCCAAAAAAAGCGAATACAGCGACGATGCAAACTTAAATCGCCTTTACAATGAGCTCGACCATATCGGATACGTTATCGCATTCGGCGCGCAAGCAAAAGATGTTTCAAAGCTTATAGAATATAAATACGATCTGCGCGAGGTCTCTCCTCGTCCCAAATTTATAACATCGCTTCCGCATCTTTCCCTGCTCGCGCTCAACCAAATAACGAACGATATAAACGGTGTTCACATCGAGCGCGGCGACCCAAAAGCAACATACAAACGTCTTGAAGTCGTTGCCGAAAAGCTCACTCAAGATCTTTTGAGCAACTAACTGCGCCTAAAAAAAATATCCCGACAGAATCTAAACTCTGTCGGGATATCTTTTTATCTTTTTATCTTTTTATCTTTTTATCTTTTTATCTGTTTATCTGTTTATCAACTTATATTACATAGTTGTAGCAATGACCTGAGCGTCCTCTGCTTCGATAGTAACCTTTCCGCTGTTTGCGGGAATAAAATACGTATCGCCGAGGTTCATTGCATAGTCAACACCGTCAACCGTCAAAAGTGCCTTGCCCTTGATGCACATAACGTGGAGGAAGCTTTCGGCGCCAACTTCCACGCTCTGAGCGGAAGATTCAAGATCGTATTTGTTTACAGTGAAATATTTGCATTTCGAGATGACGGTTGCGTCATCGGAAAGCTCGCTTTTTACATGAGCGGGATCTGTGCTTGCGATTACCGCAAGAGCATCGTCGATATGCAAGGGACGAAGTTTGCCGTCCGCGCCAACTCTGTTGTAATCATATACGCGGTATGTGATGTTGGAGTTCTGCTGTATCTCCGCGATAAGTATGCCCTCTCCGATAGCATGAACAAGACCCGAGGGAATGAAATACGCTTCTCCCGCGTGTACGGGAACATAATTCATCATTTTTTCGAGAGTGCCGTTGGCGATAGCCGCGCGAAGTTCTTCTGTTGTGTATTCGCCGTTAAGACCGTAGATTATCTTTGCGCCGGGCTTTGCGTCAACGATGTACCACATCTCCGTTTTACCGAAGTCTGTCGTGTGTGCCGCCGCGTATTCATCGTCGGGATGTACCTGGATAGAAAGGTCTTTTTCCGCATCAATAAGCTTTATGAGCAACGGGAAGCGACCGCCGTCCCATTTCGTGCCGACAGATTCTTTATGCTCTTCGATATATTCGGCAAGCGTTTTTCCGTCGTATTTGCCGCCGCAGACAGTATTAACGCCGTCCTCACGGCAAGTAAGCTGCCAAGCTTCCGCGATGTTCTCGCCTGCATTGCCAAGACCGTATTCGCCCGAAAGGCGCGTACCGCCCCATATTATCTGCTTTGTAACCTGTTTAAGCTTTAAAGGAATATTTTTTTCCATGAGTTTTTCCTCCGTTGTTTTTCAACTTTGTTTTATACTTTATATTCTACCACGCAAAAGAGATAAAATAAAGTCTTTTTCTCATATTTTCGACTTTATATATTGAATTATCTCGTTCGCGCGGTTGTCGCAAACGAAAAATACATAGTCTCCATCGCAAAATACGCGCGATATCGTGTCAAGCTTCATCGATGCCCTGCGATAGAGCAACGATGTTATCTCTGCCCTGTGAGATCTGTCATCAAGACTTATCGCTATCACTTCGGAGCCGCTGACCATATCGCGAGAAAGATATACGCTGACCGAAACTATATACGTATATTTTTCCGCGTTATCGCCGAATATTTTCTTCTTCATATCCGTCGTCAGATAAAATGAGTCTTTCTCGGATAGCTCGTCGGAATATATGGCGCCGTATTTGAACGGAAAATTTTTCGATACATCGTCGATAATCGAAAGCGTGCTTTTTTCTTCTGCGCAAGACGGCAACAGCGCCACCGCGCAAAAAAGCAAACATAAGATAAATATCTTGAATATCGTCTTTTTCATATCTCGCCCATTTCGTTTTTGATAAATATATATGATGCGGATCAAGAAAAGATACCGAGCAATATCCGTTTACTTTGCAACAAAAAATCGGCTGAAAGAAGCATCTTTCCGCCGATTTTTTTATTCTATGTCATCTTACGCTGAAGAGTATCTCGCCGTATGTAGGCACGGGCCAATATTCGGAAGCGCAGATGGTTTCCGCTTCATCAACAGCCGCGCGCAAAGCATTCATACAAGGAATTATCTCATCTTTGATGAAGAACGCCGCTTTTCTGTAATCTTCCTTTATCTTGAGAAATGTATCAACTTTCGCTCTAAGCTCGGACACCTGCTTGTAAGCTTCGCCTGTAAGTGTAGAAAGTCTTTCAAGCGTAGTCTTTTCAAATGTGCAATCAATGCAAGCGATGCCAACGGAAGTCTTGGAGACGATCGTCTCAGCAAGCAATTTGGAATATTTCGACATGGCGGGAATGAACTGTTTTTCCGCCATCTCTATCATCGTCAAAGCTTCTATCTTCATAACGTTGCAGTAATTTTCCATGCGTATATCCGCGCGGGATTTTATCTCCGCTTCTGAGAATACTTTCATGGACGAGAAAAGCTCAACATTCTTTTTATCTGTATAATGAACGAGCGCTTCGGGAGTCGTCTTATAGTTGGAAAGACCGCGAACTTCCGTTGCTTCTTTTATCCAAGCGTCATCGTAACCGTTGCCGTTAAAGATTATTCTCTTATGATCTCTGATAGTCTTAACGATGATATCGTGGAGCGTTGTCTGGAAATCGTCTGCGGCTTCAAGCTCATCGGCAAACTCTTCCAATACCTTTGCTACCGCGGAGTTGAGAACTACGTTTACGCTCGCAACAGCGAGAGAAGAACCGGGCATACGGAACTCAAACTTATTACCCGTGAATGCCAAAGGCGATGTTCTGTTTCTGTCCGTCGTATCTTTGGGGAATTTGGGAAGCACATGAACACCGATACGCATAAGCACCTGCTCTTTGGCATCGTATACCGTATCATTCTCGATAGAATCGAGTATAGCCGTCAATTCGTCTCCCAAGAAGATGGAAACAACGGCAGGGGGAGCTTCGGAAGCGCCCAAACGGTGGTCGTTTCCTGCTGTCGCAACGGAAACTCGGAGCATATCCTGATAATCGTCAACGGCTTTGATAACGGCGCAAAGGAAGAGAATGAACTGCGCGTTATCCTGGGGTGTTTCACCGGGGTCGAGCAAGTTGATGCCCGTATTCGTAGAGATGGACCAGTTATTATGTTTACCGCTTCCGTTTACACCCGCAAAAGGCTTTTCATGGAGCAAGCAAACAAGACCATGCTTCTTTGCGATGTTCTTCATAAGCTCCATCGTGAGTTGGTTGTGGTCGCAAGCGATGTTCGTCGTCGTAAAGATGGGAGCAAGCTCGTGCTGTGCGGGAGCGCCCTCGTTATGCTTTGTTTTAGCAAGCACACCGAGCTTCCAAAGTTCTTCGTCAAGCTCTTTCATGAACGCGGCAACGCGAGGCTTTATGGAACCGAAGTAATGGTCATCGAGTTCCTGACCCTTGGGAGGCTTCTCGCCAAAAAGCGTTCTGCCGCAATAGATAAGGTCAGGGCGACGATCGTATACTGTTTTGTCGATGAGAAAATATTCCTGCTCGGGTCCGACAGTCGTTGTAACACGGACAGATTCGTCATGACCAAAAAGTTTAAGTATTCTTGAAGCTCTGCTGTTTATGGCTTCCATAGAACGGAGCAAGGGCGTTTTTTTGTCAAGTGCTTCTCCGCCGTATGAACAGAACGCCGTGGGTATGCAGAGCGTACCGTCTTTTATAAAAGCATATGAAGTAGGGTCCCAAGCGGTGTATCCGCGCGCTTCAAATGTGGAACGCAGACCGCAGGAAGGAAAGCTCGACGCGTCTGTCTCGCCGTGAACAAGTTCCTTACCGGAAAATTCCATGATAACTCTGCCGTCTTCGGAGGGAGAGATAAAGCTGTCGTGCTTCTCCGCCGTAATACCCGTCATAGGCTGGAACCAGTGCGTAAAATGTGTGGCTCCGTTTTCCGTTGCCCAATCTTTCATGGCATTTGCAACTATATTAGCCACAGAAAGGTCAAGGTGTTTGCCCTCCGCCATCGTTCGGCGAAGCAAGCGATAAGTTTCCTTGGGAAGTCGCGATTTCATCACCGCGTCGTTGAAAACAAGGCTTCCGAAAATTTCTGGTACATTTTTCATCGTAAATAACTCCTAACAGTTGATCTTGACAAAACTAAAAAAGCAATTAAGATCGCTCTTATTTCTTTAATCTATAATAGTAATTCTACCATAGCTTCCAAAGTTTTTCAATGCTTTTTACAAAATTAAAGCGTTCAACTTTGTATTTTATGTTTTTTCAAAAAAAGGCGTTCGTTAAAACGAACGCCTAAAAAGTTTATTCTTTTTCTGTTGTGTCTGCTTCCGCTACAACTTCAGCTTCTGTTTCGGCTTCAGTTTCGGGTTGTGCTTCTTCAGAAGCTTCGGGAAGAGCGAGAGGCTCCTTTGCTTCTTCGGGCTGTGCCTTTGCTTCTGCTTTTTCGCTCTTTCTCTTGTCTTTACGAGCTTTGAGGCTGTTTATCTGATCGTGCAAAGCATCGATCTCTGCAGCTTTTTCCGCAACCTTTTCAGCGTTGGGGTTGCCCGCTTCGGCTTTCATCTCATTATAAACAAGTCTGCCGAGCTGTTCGTATTTTTCGCTGAGTTTGAGCTTGATAGATTCGATTTTTATCGTATCAGCCGCGCTGTCCGCAAAACCGTTTACCTTTACCGCAGCTTTGTTAAAAGCTTTTTTTGCGCTCGAAAGAAATTCATTCCAATTAGCCATAATAAAGATTCCTCATTTCACTTTAAAAATTTTTTGATTCTGTTTCTGTATTTGTATTCGTAGAGTCTTGTCAATCTGGTATACGCTATGTCCGTCAAAACGAATACTATATTAAGCATCACCAAAGCTACTACGAGGAAGAAAGCCAAAAATTCGCTCTCCTCAAAGAAATCGAGTGCCGATGCTATAAAATAGAAAAGCACCATCTCGGCATTGAACGTTACGAGCTTCAATATCCAAGAAATAAGCTTGCCTGTTTTTTCGTATATCGTTTTCGTTATGGGCATAAGTCCGAAGAAGAGCGCGAAATATATCGCGACCCACTTCGTCGGTAATATCATAAGCGAAAGTATGGATATTATTCCGTAAACGGAAAGCGCCGCCGCATATCCAAGCTCTACGACGCAAAACATGACGATGAAAGAAGCAATGCACGCCACGGAAAGATCCAATATCTCCAAAAAGGCGCCTACATAAAGTATCACCACGCCGAGCGAGGCAAGCATCGCGCAAATAGTTATTTTTTTAGTGGTCTTCATATCAACAACAAGGGATGAGATCGCCGCCCATACATTCGCAGCAGCAATCCGCACAGATGAGCGTAGAGCAAATGTCGCAACCGGAGCAACCGCCCATGTTGCCGCCGTTGTATCTTCTGTTGTCAAATCCGTTGGCGTTGTTTTTCAATCTGTTCGATGCTTCACGGTATTCGAAATTTTGCGGGTCCATGGCACAAGCCGTGTCGTAACAGCGCGATGCTTCAAAAAAGAATCCTCTGCTTTCGTTGACTCTGCCCTTGAGGAAGAACCATTCCGCGCCCCTGTCGCTCTGCTTGATGGCATTAAGGCGCACATCTGCTTCGTAAAAATCGCCCATATCGATATAACGGCGTATCTCCGCGAAAGCGGAATACGTTTTGCCGTATGACGAGCCTGAGTTTCGCGCCGCGTCGCGTTCACGCTGTATAGTATCGTAAGCCTCGTTTATCTCCTTCATCTTTTCCTGTGCGAGATCTGCCAAGGGGCTGTCTGCATAGTTATCGGGATGATATTTTTTCGCAAGTTCACGATAAGCTTTTTTTACTTCTTCATTTGTAGCGCTCGGATCAACGCCCAGAACCGTGTAAGGGTTTGTCATTAAGTTTCTCCTTTTCGAATTCCGTAAAAAATGCATTCTTTATACCGTACAAGGCGACATTAAGAACACACTCGCGCGTAAGATCAAAACCGCTGTAATCTATCAACTCCAGCGCACGGTAGAGCGCGTCAAGCTCCAAAAGGACCGCGTTTTTGATATTCTGCGCGTCAGCGTCGCTCATCTCCCCGTTCAAAGCGAGGACGAAAGGATTGTACGAACCGCTTTTTTTGTCCTTCCAAAAATCGCAAGCGGCATCTGCAAGATACACCGCGCGACCCGTATGAACGCCTATCTCGTGCGCCAAGCGCGCGGAGCGTTCGTCAAGCCCTATGGAAAGACATTCAGCCAAAAGGTCCCCGAACGTTTGCGCCGCCGCATCGGGAGAAGCGCATTTGGCTTCTTCGAGCTTCGCAAGAGCTTCGATATTGCGCTTTACAGCGTCCTCTATCCGCTCGTCTGCGTGAGCCTTTTTCTTCATTTTTGCAACAGCAGGCGACAAAACGCCTGCTGTCATCTTTTTTATCCCACGTTCGTCGGAAATATCGTCGCGTATCTTGCAATAGACCAAGACCGCGTTTACCTTTGCCGTGTGATCGAGCGAAGGATTTTCCATCATAACGGTGCGCTTTTTTGCAGGATGCACGGCACACCGTTTTTTCTTTAAAACATATCTGTCGTTCGCGAGCGCTCCGCGGACAAGTGCAAAAAACACCATATCGTAGCTGAGCGTTGCGGAGGACGAGATGCCCGCAACCCTGCTCAGCGCGTGGCAAAGCCCGCAGTATGCACCGCGATAGAACTCATATTCGCCAACACGCAAAAGAGGGACAAAGGGCTTTACAAAACCAAACAATGTCTTATTCGGTTCAGCTGATCAACGGGGAGAGATCTACGCTCGCCATTGTGTGCTTACCTGTAACATCTTCGTCTTCAACAACAGCGTTTACGTATTTTTCAAGGAACTGTTCGTATTTGTCGTCTGCAACAGTGTCTTTGTAATCTTCGAAGAGATCTGCATATTCTGTGTCTTCTGCATTTTCATATGCATCTTCGTAAGCTTTTTCTTTGAGGTTTACTCTCTCAACGATGTACATATAGCTACCGGATTCGATGGAGATAGCTTCTTCTGTGTATTCGCCGATTTCAAGAGCGCTGATAGCTTCGATAGCGTCTTCGTCGCTGATGAGGTCGCCTTCAACGATGTAACCGTTCTCAAAGTATTCTGTCAAGAAGAGGTCGGAATATTTGAGAGCGAGTTCGCCAAAGTCAGCGCCGTTTTTGAGTTCGGCAAGGATAACATCGGCAAGAGCGGCTTTCTCGGCTGTTCTGTCTTCGTCTTCGATCTCTTCTGTTTTGTAAGAATAAGCGAGAGTGTATTCGTTTTCTTCAAGATATTCTTTGGAAATATCCGTGATCTCAATAGAATTGCTGTCTTTATCGTATGCGAGGTATATCTTATTGCCGTCATCGTCTTTTGCGATATCGTTCTTTGTATCGATCATGATGATGAGGTACTGGTTGAAGTTTTCTGTATAGTATTTTTCAAGTTCTTCGTCTGTAACCTTTTCAACACCTGTTTCTTCGTTGTAGAGGTAATCTTTGATAAGATTCTGACGTTTGATAGCGAGATCGTATTCATACATCTGATCCCATGTCCAGCCGTACTGTCTCTTGAAAACGCCTTTACCGCCGATGTTCTTGATAGCTGTCTTATACGTATTTTCAAGTTCTTCTATCTCTTCTTCGTCAATAGAAAGGTTGAATTTGTCCATAAGATACTTTTCGACAACGATAGTGTTTGCGGATGCTTTAACTCCGTCCGTAAGCTGTTCATCATCGAATAAAGTAGAGAAGTAAGTGTTCGCTGATGCACTCAAACTGTTTGCATAAAATATCTGATATTTTCTGTACATCAAAAGAAATTCGTATTCGCTTTCAGTCAATACGTAATCTTTGCCGTCAGCCGTCAATGTGAAAGCAGCTGCTTTCTTTCCGCAGGATGCGAGCGCGAGCGTTACCATAGCCACGCAAAGCACGAGGGAAAGGATCTTTGTGAGTTTTCCTGTTCTGTTCATTGTTCAATCTCCTGATTTAAATTGTTTTTACCATAATTGCGAGAATGCAAAAATTAGATACATATAATATTATACATAAAATAAAAATAAAATCTACTCTTTTTTTGATTTTATTTGTATATATTTTTTTAACAAAGTTTGAATAAAGGCAAAAGTAGGCTCTTTTGGCGGTTTTTGACAGGAAACAAATGGTTTTGCAGAGGGAGTTACTAATATTCTGCCGGGAAACAGCGTTGCCATTTGCGCCCAAGCCTCTATTTCGAGGGTCTTCGGATATATTACGATACTGCCGTTTTTCTCGTCTATCTGCGTAAATTCACATTCGCAAGCGAGCGCGCGACAAAGAGCGGCGTCCAACAAAGAATCCACGCTCGGTAAAAGTTCGCCGAAACGGTCGAGCAATTCGTCCGCGATATCGTCCGCGTCCTCTTCTGAAGAGATGCGAGCTATCTTTTTGTAGATATCTATTCTCTGCGCTTCGACGGGGATATATGTTTTCGGAATATATGCATCTCTGCCGATATTTATGACACATTCCGTCTTCTCTTTTTTCTCTATTCCCTTTTCTTCGAGGACCGCTTCGTCAAGTATCTTGATATACAAATCGTAGCCTATGCTCTCCATATGTCCGTGCTGACGTGAACCGAGAACATCTCCCGCTCCGCGTATCTCAAGGTCGCGTAACGCGATCTTGAAGCCCGAGCCGAACTCCGTAAAATCGCGTATGGCAGCAAGACGCTTTGCGGATATCTCCGTAAGCACTCTTCCTTTCGTATATGTGAAATATGCGTAAGCAAGACGTTGCGATCGTCCCACGCGACCGCGTATTTGATGGAGCTGAGAAAGTCCCATATTATCCGCCTGCTCTATTATGAGAGTGTTCGCGTTCGGCACGTCAACACCCGTCTCTATTATGGTAGTGCAGACGAGGATATGAGTTTCGCCCTCCACGAGCGACGACCAAACCTCGGCAAGCTCGTGCTTTTCCATCTGACCATGTGCCACAGCCACTACCGCATCGGGAAATCGCTCCCTCAAGCGAGCGGCAACGGAATAGATGGAATCCACCCTGTTGTGAAGATAGAATACCTGACCGCCGCGTGCAAGCTCTCTGCGAATGGCTTCGTTGATTATTATCTCGTCAAATTCCATTACATATGTTTGAACAGGGCGACGAGCCTCGGGTGCTTCATCAAGCACCGACATATCGCGAATGGAGTTCATCGCCATTCCCAGCGTTCGCGGAATAGGCGTTGCGGTGAGCGTAAGCACATCTACGTTTTTAGATATCTGCTTCAGCTTTTCCTTATGAGCCACACCGAAACGTTGCTCTTCGTCTATTATCACCAAGCCGAGGTCATGGAATTGCACGTCCTCGGAAAGTATCCTGTGCGTGCCGATGAGTATATCGATATCCCCTCGTTTGAGCGCACGAAGCGTCGAACTCTGCTCTTTTCCAACGGAGAAGCGAGACATCATCGCTATATTTATTGGAAAGCCGCGCATACGCGAAACCGTCGTTCTGTAATGCTGGGAGGCAAGGATCGTCGTCGGAACGAGTATCGCGACCTGTTTTCCGCCCATCACCGCTTTAAAAGCGGCTCTGAGAGCCACTTCGGTCTTGCCGAATCCAACGTCGCCGCAAAGCAATCTGTCCATGGGAACGGAACTTTCCATATCGGATTTTATCTCGTTTGCGGCTTCGAGCTGCGCATCCGTCTCTTGGTATTCGAAAGTATCTTCGAAATCGCGTTGCATCTCATCGTCGGGCGGGAACGCAAAGCCCGGGCGGCGCTGTCGCTCCGCGTAAAGCTTGATAAGTTCCTTCGCCATCTCGCGAACTTCTTTTTTTACGCGAGCTTTTGTCTTATGCCAATCGGTGCCGCCGAGCTTCGAAAGTTTCATGCCCGCATCGTCGCTTCGCGGTCCGATATATTTTGAAACGAGGTCTATCTGCTCGCACGGCACATAAAGAACGTCCGTACCCGAATATTGTATCTTGATGTGGTCGCGGCGCGTGCCGTCGTAATTTCGAATGTTTTCGATACCGACGTATCTGCCGATACCGTGCGCATCATGGACCACAAGGTCGCCCACGGTAAGGTCGGCGTAAGAAAGCAATTTTTGCTTTGAACTTTGCGTCACGGACGAAGTCCTCTTCTTCTCGCGCTTCACTGCGCGCATATTTCCGTCCGAAAGCTCCGATATGCACACGAACATAGAGTGCATAAGCTCAAGCGACGGCACCGCGCCGCAAGTTATTATCGGTATCCTGCGCGGCACTTCGTCCACGTGTTCGTATTCCTGTATGAGCGCCGCTTTTATGCCCGCATCGGTCAATATCTCATGAAGGCTCTTCGCGGAAACGGCGTTCTCACAAGAGAGCAACACAGCGTAATTGCTCTGTATGAAGCCCGATATATCCTCTTTGAGCTGTTCGAAGCCCTCCTTGAACGACGGCGGCTTGCGCGTGGCAAATTCGAACCATCCAGAAAGCTTACCGGGGTATGTCGAAGCAAAATTATCGAGTATTATCGCCGCGTTCTCATCAAAGAACGAAAACAATCTTTCTTTGGAAAACGCAAATTCTTTGTAGTGCGGAGATATCAACGCATTTTTCAAAAGTTCGCTTACATCTTCCGCGCTTTGAAGCTCGAAACCTGCGAGTCGTTCCTCTGTATGAGCGCGTTCTATATCGAAAACGAGTGTCTTTCCTTTTTCAAAATAATCGAGCAAACAAGTATGTTCCTTATATATAAAGGAAATATATTTGTCCGTAAACGGCGCTTCTATGTCGGCATCAAGACATTCCTTTTCGTGAAGGAGCGTTGTTTTGCTCTCTATCTTCTCGGCTGTTTTCGCCATCTGCTCTATATGATCGGAAAGTTCTTTCTTCATGTTTTCATCGAGTAGGACTTCGCGAGCGCACAAAACGGAAAAGAATTGAATATTTTCTGTTTTGCGTTGGGTCATAACGTCAAAATAGCCTATGCTGTCAACTTCATCGCCCCAAAGCTCCACCCTGACAGGCTTTTCAAGTTGCGGAGGGAATATATCTATTATGCCGCCGCGTGTGCTGAATTGTCCTCTGCCGTCAACAAGTTCGCAGGAGACATATCCACTCTCGATAAGGCTCTTCGCAAATTCGCGCACATCAAGCGTATCTCCAACGGCTATCGTCCTCATTCCGTTTTCGATAGTTGCCCTCGGCGCGGTAAATTGCACCGTAGCCTCGGGGACCGTTACGACAGCATCGAGCGTTCCGTTGCATATACCCGCAAGGCAAGCTATGCGGGCGTGTTCCAGCTCGTGGGACGAAACTATGTTATACAGCACAGGTCTGCGCGAAGGATAGAATGCGATGCGCAGACCACAATTATAGAGGAATATCCTTATGCGTTCCGCGGTTATCTCGTCTTTGGCTATGATAAGCGCGGTGCCGTTCTTCTCGTCCTCGATAAACGAAGCAAGAAAAGCGTCCAAAGCGCCGTCGCAAAGCCCCGTGGCAAGGAAGGGCAATCGCTTCTTGCCGATCAAAGATGCTTCATACGCTTGCTTTAATTGCACATATTCGCGCTCATGGCGCAAACGTTCCAGAATTATATTCATTTTTCACCTCCGTTTTTGTATCATTTTATAAATTTATGATTATTTGACGTTATAAAGGCACATAGCCTTTTCAACGTCGCCTTTTATTATAAGTTCTATGGCATCATATGCTTTTTCAAAGCACGAAGCAACGAGTTTTTTGTCTTCTTGAGAAAATCTTCCCAATACCCAGTCCGCAAGGTCATATTCGGGATTGGGCTTTTCGCCGACGCCTATGCGTATGCGGTTGAAGTTCTGTCCGCCAAGGCAAGCTATGATGCTCTTGAGTCCGTTATGACCGCCCGCGCTTCCGCTTTTGCGTATGCGCATCTTGCCGGGCGCTTGAGTTATATCGTCGCAAAGCACGATTATGTTTTCGGGAGCTATCTTGTAAAAATCAGCTGCTGCCGATATAGCCGTACCCGATGCGTTCATGAACGTCTGCGGTTTCATCAAAAGCACACGAGCGCCGCCGATGTTCGCTTCGCCGACAAGCGCATCGAATTTTGCTTTCTGCACCTTTTCGCCTGTTTTTTCGCAGATGAAATCCATTGCTTCAAATCCCGCGTTATGTCTTGTGCCGTCATATTCCTTGCCGGGGTTACCGAGCGCGGCAACTATATATGATATCGGAGCGGAAGCCTTTGCTTCTCTGTCCGAAGCTATTTTTTTGAAAAGTTCATCGATATTCATGTCTACCTCTTTCAATATTTCTTGTTTTCGTTGTTATAGTTTATGATATATTTTACAACGAAACGGCTTTTTTTTCAAGTTTATATGTGTTTTTTCAGAAATTTTTTATCTTTTTTAAAAAAATTTTAAAAAATGTCTAGATATTACCGCAAACTTGTGGTAGAATATGCTTGTAAATATGGTTTTATATCATATAAAGCATAAAAAATTGGAGGAATATACCAATGGCAAAGAAATATGTTTATTTGTTCACTGAGGGCGACGCTTCCATGCGTGAACTCCTCGGCGGTAAGGGCGCTAACCTTGCTGAAATGACAAAGATCGGTCTTCCCGTACCCCAGGGCTTCACTATCTCTACAGAAGCTTGCACACAGTACTATGAAGACGGCAAAAAGATCAACGATGAGATCCAGGCTCAGATCATGGAATACATCGACAAAATGGAACAGATCACAGGTAAGAAATTCGGTGATCATGAAAATCCCCTTCTCGTTTCCGTTCGTTCCGGCGCACGTGCATCCATGCCCGGTATGATGGATACTATCCTCAACCTCGGTCTTAACGAAGAAGTTGTTGAAGTTATGGCCAAGAAATCCGGCAACGCTCGCTGGGCTTACGACTGCTACAGAAGATTCATTCAGATGTACTCTGACGTAGTTATGGAAGTTGGTAAGAAATACTTCGAAGAACTCATCGATAAGATGAAAGAAGAAAAAGGCGTTAAACTCGACGTTGAACTCACAGCTGACGACCTCAAAGAACTCGCTAACCAGTTCAAAGCCGAATACAAATCCAAGATCGGCGAAGACTTCCCCACAGACCCCAAAGAACAGCTTATGGGCGCTGTTAAAGCAGTATTCCGTTCTTGGGACAACCCCCGTGCAAACGTTTACCGTCGTGATAACGATATCCCCTACTCTTGGGGTACAGCCGTTAACGTTCAGATGATGGCGTTCGGTAACATGGGCGACGATTGCGGTACAGGCGTTGCGTTCACACGTGATCCCGCTACAGGCGAAAAGAAACTCATGGGTGAATTCCTTACAAACGCACAGGGCGAAGACGTTGTTGCAGGTGTTCGTACACCTATGCCTATCGCTCAGATGGCTGAAAAATTCCCTGCTGCTTTCAAGCAGTTCCAGGAAGTTTGCCAGATCCTCGAAAATCACTACCGTGATATGCAGGATATGGAATTTACAGTAGAAAACGAAAAACTCTACATGCTCCAGACTCGTAACGGTAAGAGAACAGCTCAGGCTGCTCTTAAGATCGCTTGCGACCTCGTTGACGAAGGCATGATCACAGAACAGCAGGCTGTTCTTATGATCGACCCCAGAAACCTCGACACACTTCTCCACCCCCAGTTCGACGCTAAAGCTCTTAAAGCTGCTAACGTTATCGGTAAGGGTCTCGGTGCTTCCCCCGGCGCTGCTTGCGGTCAGATAGTATTCTCTGCTGAAGACGCAAAAGCTTGGAACGAAGCAGGCAAGAAAGTTGTCCTCGTTCGTCTCGAAACATCTCCCGAAGATATCGAAGGTATGAAAGCTGCTCAGGGTATCCTCACAGTTCGTGGCGGTATGACATCTCACGCAGCAGTTGTTGCTCGTGGTATGGGTAAATGTTGCGTTTCCGGTTGCGGCGACATCAAGATGGATGAAGAAAACAAGAAGTTTGAACTCGACGGCAAGACATACGTTGAAGGCGACGTTATCTCCATCGACGGTTCCACAGGTAAGATCTATGGCGAAGCTATCGCTACTGTTGATGCTACTATCGCAGGCGAATTCGGCAGAATCATGGCTTGGGCTGACAAATACAGAAAGCTTAAAGTTCGTACAAACGCCGATACTCCTTCCGACGCTAAGAAAGCTCGTGAACTCGGCGCTGAAGGTATCGGTCTTTGCCGTACAGAGCATATGTTCTTCGGCGAAGGCAGAATCGACGCATTCCGCGAAATGATCTGCTCTGAAACAGTTGAAGAAAGAGAAGTTGCTCTTGCTAAGATCCTTCCCATGCAGCAGGCTGACTTTGAAGCTCTCTACGAAGCTCTCGAAGGCACACCCGTTTGCATCCGTTTCCTCGATCCCCCGCTCCATGAGTTCGTTCCCACAGAAGAAGAAGATATCGCAGCTCTCGCGGCTACACAGGGCAAATCTGTTGAGTCTATCAAAGCTCTTATCGCTTCTCTCCACGAATTCAACCCCATGATGGGTCATCGTGGCTGCCGTCTTGCAGTAACATATCCTGAAATTGCAAAGATGCAGACAGCTGCTGTTATCCGTGCAGCTATCAACACAAAGAAAGCTCACCCCGATTGGAACGTTAGACCCGAGATCATGATTCCTCTCGTAGGCGAAGTTAAAGAACTTAAATACGTTAAGAGCGTAGTTGTTGAAACAGCTGACGCTGAGATCGCTGCTGCAGGCGTTGAACTCGAATACGAAGTTGGTACGATGATCGAAATTCCTCGTGCTTGCCTTACAGCTGACGATATCGCTAAGAACGCTGACTTCTTCTGCTTCGGTACAAACGACCTTACACAGATGACATACGGCTTCTCTCGTGATGACGCAGGTAAGTTCCTCAACGCTTACTATGATGCTAAGATCTTCGAAAACGATCCCTTCGCTAAACTCGACCAGACAGGCGTTGGTAAACTCATGCAGATGGCTATCTCCCTCGGCAAACCCGTAAACCCCAACCTCCATATTGGTATTTGCGGCGAACACGGCGGCGACCCCACATCTGTTGAATTCTGCCACACTATCGGCCTTGACTACGTTTCCTGCTCTCCTTTCCGTGTTCCGATTGCAAGACTTGCAGCGGCACAGGCAGCTATTAGAAGTAGGGAGGACTAATCTGTATTTCCGTTTTACAGTC
>CAZFTE010000003.1:0-78144 GCA_964521785.1 uncultured Lachnospiraceae bacterium | reverse complement strand
CTTGACACCGTGCATTTCGCAGGGAGCATAGCCGATGATAAGGGAAGGACCCGGATAAGCTTCCGCTTCTGCGATAGCTTTGATGGTCTGGTTCATGTCGGCACCCATAGCAATCTGTGCAACGTAAACATAGCCGTAAGACATTGCAATGTTAGCAAGGTCTTTCTTCTTGATAGCTTTACCTGCCGCCGCAAACTGAGCTACCTGACCTATCTGAGAAGCCTTGGAAGCCTGACCGCCCGTGTTGGAGTAAACTTCCGTGTCGAATACCATTACGTTGATATCGTTGCCCGAAGCGAGAACATGGTCGAGACCGCCGAAGCCGATGTCATAAGCCCAACCGTCGCCGCCGAAGAGCCATACGGACTTCTTGGAGAGATAGTCTTTTTCTGCGAGTATCTTATCTTTAAGTTCGTTGTTGCAATCGCAAGCGGAGAGCATATCGATAAGTTCTTTTGTTGCAGAATCGTTTGCTTTTCCGTCGTCTACTGTGTTCAAGTAGTTGTCGATGATGGCGAGTTTTGCATCATCGCAAACATTTTCGCGAAGCTCTTTGATATATTTGATGAGCTTTTCGCGGATAGTCTTCTGTGCAAGATAAATGCCGAGACCGTGTTCTGCGTTGTCTTCGAAGAGGGAGTTGCCCCAAGCAGGACCGCGACCGCTGTCTTTGTTTACCGTGTAAGGTGTTGCAGGTGCGGAACCGCCCCAAATGGAGGAGCAACCTGTTGCGTTGGAGATATACATTCTTTCACCGAAGAGCTGTGTTACAAGGCGAGCGTAAGATGTTTCGGCGCAACCTGCACAAGAACCCGAGAACTGGAGCAACGGCTGGTTGAACTGGCTTCCTTTTACTGTTGTGTCCGCAAAAGGTGTTGCTTTCTTTGTAACTGTTGCAACGGCATAATCGAATACTTCCTGCTGATCGAGCTGTGTAGCCTGAGGAACCATTTCGAGCGCTCTCTTTTCGGGTTTTGTGGGACAAACTTTAACGCAGAGTCCGCAACCCATACAATCGAGAGGAGAGATAGCCATAGTGAACTTGAAGCCTTCGCAACCTTTGCCTATCATTTTTGCTGCAAATTTTGTGTTTGCGGGTGCGCCTGCTGCCTCTTCTTCATTCATCGCGAAAGGACGAATGGTAGCGTGAGGACATACATAAGAACACTGGTTACACTGGATACAGTTTTCGCCGTGCCATACGGGAACTTCTACCGCTACGCCGCGTTTTTCGTAAGCGGAAGCACCCTGGGGCATAGTGCCGTCTGTTCTGTCGCCTGAGAATACGGAAATGGGGAGGGAATCGCCCTGCATCTTGGAAACGGGAACGACGATGTCGTTTACGAATTTAACAAGGTCGGGACGAGTGCCTGTTACGGCTGTTACTGCTGAACTTACTTCGGCGTTCTTCCAATCTGCGGGAACGTCCACTTTTACCAAAGCGTCAACGCCTGCGTCGATGGCTTTATAGTTCATCTCAACAACGGCTTCGCCTTTTTTGAGGTAGGATTTCTTTGCCATGTACTTCATGTAATCTACCGCTTCTGCGATGGGCATGATGTTTGCAAGAGCAAAGAAGCCTGACTGGAGTATTGTATTTGTACGTTTGCCCATGCCGATCTCGCGAGCTTTATCGATAGCGTCAACGATATAGAAATTGATGTTGTTTTCGGCAATGTAGCGTTTTACGGAAGCGGGGAGGTTAGCGGAAAGCTCGTCCACGCTCCACTGGCAGTTGAGGAGGAATGTGCCGCCCGGCTTAACGTCCTCAACTATCTTATAGCCTTTGAGCATATAAGAGGGGTTATGGCACGCAACAAAGTCTGCCTTTGTGATGTAGTAGGTAGACTTGATGGGCTTGTCGCCGAAGCGCAAGTGAGATATAGTTACGCCGCCCGTCTTTTTGGAGTCGTACTGGAAGTATGCCTGGATATATTTATCGGTATGGTCGCCGATGATCTTGATAGAGTTTTTGTTTGCGCCTACTGTACCGTCGCCGCCGAGACCCCAGAATTTGCAGGAGATAGTGCCTGCTGGAGCTGTGTCGGGAGCGGAAGTTTCGGGAAGAGAAAGATTTGTAACGTCATCTATGATGCCGATAGTGAAGTTATTCTTCGGAGCATCGAGATCGAGGTTTGCGAACGTTGCGAAAATGGACGCGGGGGTCGTATCTTTGGAGCCGAGACCATATCTTCCGCCAACGACTTTGATATCGCCCTTGCCGTTCGTTGCAAGCGCCGTAACAACATCAAGGTAAAGAGGTTCGCCGAGAGATCCCGGTTCTTTTGTTCTGTCGAGAACTGCAATCTTTTTAACTGTTGCGGGGAGTGCTTCGATGAGCTTATCCGCACGGAAAGGTCTGTAAAGGCGAACTTTAACAAGACCGACCTTTTCACCTTTTTCGAGCATATAATCGATAACTTCTTCCGTAACATCGCAAACGGAACCCATAGCGATGGTAACTTTTTCGGCATCGGGAGCTCCGTAATAGTTGAAGAGTTTATAGTTTGTGCCGATCTTCGCATTTACTTTGTTCATATATTCTTCAACGATTTCGGGAAGCGCTTCGTAATATGTGTTGCAAGCTTCTCTGTGCTGGAAGAAGATATCGCCGTTTTCCGCGGAGCCGCGAAGAACGGGGTGGTTCGGGTTGAGTGCGCGAGAGCGGAATGCCGCGATAGCATCTTTATCAACCATCTCTTCAAAATCAGCATAATCCCAAACTTCGATCTTCTGGATCTCGTGAGATGTGCGGAAGCCGTCGAAGAAGTTGATGAAAGGAACTCTGCCCTTTATAGTGGAAAGATGAGCAACGGCACCAAGGTCCATTACTTCCTGAGGGTTGGATTCGCAAAGCATTGCAAAGCCTGTCTGACGGCAAGCATATACGTCGGAATGGTCGCCGAAGATATTGAGCGCGTGAGAAGCTACTGTTCTTGCCGAAACGTGGATAACGCAGGGAAGAAGTTCGCCTGCGATCTTATACATATTCGGGATCATGAGGAGCAAGCCCTGAGAAGCCGTATAGGTCGTTGTAAGAGCGCCTGCTGCGAGAGAGCCGTGAACAGTGCCTGCTGCACCTGCTTCTGACTGCATCTCCATAACTTTGACGTTTTCACCCAAAATGTTTTTAAGTCCCGTGGCAGACCAAGAATCTGTAAGCTCTGCCATTACACTCGAAGGAGTGATGGGGTAGATAGCGGCAACCTCTGTGAACGCATACGAAACGTGCGCCGCGGCAGTGTTACCGTCCATGGAAATTTTCTTTCTTGCCATGATAATAAGAACCTCCATAAAGAATTTCTGAGTGCCGCGCTGAATGCGCAGCATAGATCTAATTATATGATACCATTTGGAGCGCAAAAAGTAAATGATTTATTTGCAAAAAAATATATTTTTTATTATGCATGAGAAAATCGCTTTTTATGTGCGACTAATAAATGTAAAGCCAAGAGAAGCCTTTTTCTTAAAATAGCTGCAAAGATAAACGCTTCTGTTTCGCCGTTGTCCGAAGCGGCGAGATGCTTAAAAAGGAACGTCGATAAAGGGCGTTCCTTCAATAAAAAATGAGCGATATCGAGTACGAAAAATTCGATATCGCTCATTTTTTGCGTCAGTCTTCAAAATTCCATTTTTGCTGCATGATAACGGCGGGACCGTCTTTTTGCTCGTGCGCGTAAAAGACCGTCAATATACTGCCGTCATTGAGTTCGATACTGCAAGGATATCCTATATCATCGCCGTTTTCATCGATATAGATGTAGTGTCCCGCATCCCAAGTTTCGCCGCCGTCTTTGCTGAACATCGCTTTTATTCCGAAGGGGCTTTTTCTGTGCCCGTATGTTGCGACGAGAGTTCCCGAAGAATGGAGCAATATATGCGAAGGGGCACCTTCCAAAAGGTCTATGATACGATGCGGTTCGCTCCAACTGCGACCGCCGTCAAACGATTCTGACTGATATGTGGTAAAGTAAGTGTTTTTGCCGTGTTCCCATCTTTGCGCTCTCATATGGCAGATGATCTTGCCGTTCGGAAGCTCTATCGCGTGCGGCTCACACAGATCGAGTTTTTTATCGTCTACCGTTACAGAGGGAATGGTTCCCATAAGTTCCATGGAACCGTCTATGTTTATTTTATATGCCTCGATATTGGTGTCTTTGTTGAACGAGTCGTTCGAGCTGAACGTTCTGCCTACCCACAAGATAGTGCCGTCATGCAACGAGCAAGGACCGTGCGGTGATGTTATGGGGCTTTTATATATTTTGCCGAATGTGATGCCGCCGTCGGTGCTTATACGGAAATCGGAACCCAAATATTTGCTCTCTTCTTCGGGAGAGACCATATTCAGATATTTTTCGAAAAATTCCATAGTTTTTGTTCTTTCATGTTCGGCGGACATATAAAGTCCCGCGGAGGTACGCTGAAAATCGACGGAATTATTGAACGATGTTACGATAACATTGTTTTCGCCGAAAGCGAGTATGCCTGCATCCCTGTCATCGAGAGGAGTATCTATTATCGGAGCGGGGACGGTATATGTCGCTCCTTCATCTTCGCTGTACGATATAACGGCTTTGCCGAAAGGGCATATATGCGCATATCTGTATCCCGATGCAACGACCGCTATCTTGCCGCTCTGCAATCTTGCAACGCTGGGCCAACCGAAATATTTGGCTTTCCCGTAAGTGTTGCTCATGATAACTTTTGTTTCCGACATCTTTTTTATATTCATTTATAATCACCCATGCTTTCAAAAATATAGTATATTTTAATGGTAACACAAATAGCCGCTGAACGCAATATTTTTTACATCTTCAACGGAAATAAACGTAATAAGCTATTATCGTTCTCAGCTTGCCGCCGTTTTCGATATCGTGCGCAGTGAGTATCGCGCCCTCCAAGCTCATAAGCTCCGAAGCTTGCAGGTCGTCTATCTTTGCGCGAAAGATGACTCTGTTATCCGCGCTGACTATAAATTCTCCGTTTCTGATATTGAATCCGCCGTCGCGCCCGATTATTATATCCGTGTCTCCATCGCGCTCGCTGACATAACGTATCCTGTGTTGAGCTATTTTTTCAGCCATTTCACGGCGAAAGGAAACTTTATCTTCCAACTTTTTCTTTTTGAACAGCCACATATTTTTCTCCAATCATTTTAAAAACTTGCTGTATATACATATTAACACATATTTTAAAAAAATTAAATAAAAAAACGGTGATTTTGAAAAATTTCTATTCCAAATAGCGAGAAAATATGTTATACTAAACGACAGATAATTATAGATTTTATGTTCGGAGGAAAATAATGAACAAGGATAACACGGTTACGTTGTCGCCCCTTGAAAAAGAGCGCAACATACTGAAGCGCTTGGCGCGATACTTCGGCAAGCTCAAAACAAGCGAGTATCTTTATCTTATCGCGGCATTCTTTTTGCCGTTTACGATAATGCTCGGCATATATGCTTGCATGGAGATACATCCGTTTGGCAACAACTCTGTGCTTATGTTGGATTTGCAGGCGCAGTACATTTACTATTATGAAGAGATAAGGGATCTTTTGACGAGCGGAGGAAGCTTCCTTTATTCATGGAAACGCACGCTCGGCGGCGAATTTATGGGTATCGTGGCTTATTACGGTGCGAGCCTTTATAATCTTATTTTCGTAATATTCCCCAAAAGCATGATCGCGGACGCGATGATGTTCATCAACCTTGCGAAGATAGGTTCCATGGGTCTTACATTCGGCATATATATACACAAAACACGTCGCCCCGGCGAGATGAAGACGCTCTCTCTCTCCTGTATGTATGCGCTTTGCGCTTATTCCGTCGTTCAGACGCTTGACCCCATGTGGCTCGACGCGCTCGTATATCTGCCGCTCATGATATTGGGGCTTGAGAACTTGATAAAAGAAAGAAAAGTGATCCTTTATATAGTTATGCTCTCGCTCACCATTATGGCAAACTATTATATCGGATATATGGTCTGCATATTCACGTTCATCTATTTCTGCTATTATTATTTTATAAACCGCGGTGAACTTATAAAGAGATATCCCTCCAAGAGAGGAAATATCTTTAAACGTGCGTTCACTTGTTGCGGCGCTCGCACATTCGGCAGAATGGCTGTTGCTACGTTGGTAGTGCTTCTTATCTGCGCGTTTATCATGATAGCGGCGATATATTCGCTCTCTTTCGGTAAGAACAATTTCCAATCTACGAACTGGAAGTTCGCGCTCCGCTTTGATTTTATCGAGATATTCAACAAGATGCTCATAGGCTCCTATGACACGGTAAGGCCTAATGGTCTGCCGATGATATACAGCGGTATGTTGGCGCTTTTGGGTTTGCCGATGTTCTATATGGCTCCCTCTGTGAAGCCGAGCAAAAAGATAGGTGCAACGGTCGTTCTCGGTGTTCTCATACTCAGCTTTGCGATAAACCCCGCAGACCTTGTTTGGCATGGTTTCAACTTGCCCAACTGGCTCAACTTCCGATATTCATTCGTGTATTCGTTCTTTGTGGTGTCCCTTGTGGCAGACGCATTAAACGATGTGAAGAATATAAAGCTCGGCAACGTTATGGCAACGGGCGGTGCGCTTTTGGCGCTTATAGCTATCGTTCAAAATCTTAAATATCATATCGATCCCGATCAGAGCAAGTTCGCCACGGCAAGCACTAAGAACCTTACCTGCATACTTATTTCCGCTGTGTTCGTTGTGGTATATGTTATAGTGATCTACTTGATGTCGAGCAAAAAATACGAAAGCGCAGGCACTTTTGTCCTTGCGGTATTCGTTTGTATCGAAATGTTCGCGGGCGGTCTTATAAACTTGAGCGACGTTACAGATGACATCGGCATGGTCAAATACGGCAGCTATGTAGAGAGCAACGGAAAAGAGAACTACACCTCTTTCAACGGCGCGATAAACCGCATACAGCACGTAGTTGATATGGTTACGGAAAACGATACGTCATTCTACCGTATGGAAAGCAAAGTATACCGCAGAAACGGCGGCGAAAACGAGAGTATGGCTTTCGGATTTAACGGTATAGCTCATTCCACGTCTACGCTCAATTCAAGCGTTATAAGATTTTTTGCCAACCTCGGTTACGCTTCGCAGTCGCATTGGACAAAATATCTCGGCGGCACTGCATTTTCCGATGCATTGCTCGGAATAAAATACGTCATCACGAAAGACGATCTTCTTGACGAACATTTTTATGATATTGCTTATTATGGTGCGGAAAATTACGAATTTGTGGAATCTTCCTCCACGATATACGCGATGCAGAATACGAAGGCGTTGCCTATCGCTTACGGCGTAAGCAAATACACACTCGATATGCTCTCCGATATGTCTACGCCCTATTTCCCCAACGGTTCGGAAGCGCAGAACGATATCATCAAAGCATTGCTCTATGGTACAGATTACAGCGGAAACGATGTTTACAAGCATATACTCTCTTACCCTGTGCTGACGGATTGCATTGACGGTAGCTTTACTCAGACTTGCAGTTATATAGACGATAACGGCGAAGAGCAGAAAAAATATGTTCCTTATAAGAAATATGAAGCGACAGGCGACAATCCCACAGTTAAATTTACATTTATCGCTGTTGCAAACGGTCCTATATATGCTCATTTTCCGATGGATAACTTCGGCAAATCCTGCACTATATATGTAAACGGCAAAAAAGTCTGCGACTATTCCAGCTCCCAGATAGTGGACCTCGGAGAGTTTTCCAAAGGCGACCGCGTTACGGTCGAGTTGGCACTCAACGATATAATCTATTTCTCCCAGGAATCCGGCTATTATTTCTTCTATATGGATTATGAAACGGCTGACGAAGCGCTCTCTTATTTGAGCGATTCCGCGATAACCGTTGAAGAATACAGCAATACGATGATAAAAGGTACCATCAACCTTGCACAGGGACAGGAACTCATACTTACGACTATCCCTTACGATGAAGGCTGGAACTGCTATATAGACGGCGAAAAGGTTGATTCCGTAAAAGCGCTAGGTTCGCTCCTTGCGATAGAGTCAACGGCGGGTGAACATACGATAGAGCTTCGCTATATGCCCAAGGTATATGTTATAGGCTTTATCCTTTCGAGCATCGGCGTTATCGCTCTTATTGCGATAATCGTTATAACTATTATCGTAAAACGTCGCAAAAAAGCGCTCGCTATCGAGAACGTTTCCGACGGTAGCGATGATAACGGCGCTTGTGTGGATATGCCCATACAGTGCGACGAAACGAGCGTTGAAAACGACGATATTGCAAACGAGCAAAGCGATGACGACGCAAACTCCCGTATAAAAGAGCTTTCCGCATCTATCAACAGCAGATTGGACACGGCTCTTTATATACTCGATATATCGGATAAACGAAACGAAGAATGAAAATAAGGAAAATGCCGTGCTGCGCACGGCATTTTCGGTCTGACGGAACATTTTATGAAAACAGTAATTTTTGCACTTAACAGCTCTTATTCGCATACAAGTCTTGCCGCGAGAGCAATAGCTCGCGGAATGGAGCGATACGGTCTTGAATTTGAAATAATTGAAAAAAATCAAAAGGATAAGCGAGGCACGATACTCGCGTCTCTCATAGAAGCAGAAGCGGATATATACGGATTTTCAACGTATATATGGAACGTGGAGGATATGCTTTCCTATGCTTCGTCCGTAAAGAAGATATTGCCGAACGCAAAGATAATTTTCGGCGGTCCCGAAGTTTTGTTCAGGGGAGAAGAATTTCTTGCCGAGCATGATTTTATAGACTATCTTATACGCGGAGAGGGAGAGGAAGCTTTTCCGAAACTTTGCGAACGTATAATTTCGGGAGAGACAGCAGAGCGCATAACCGACGCGCCGTATTTTAAAGATTTTACCGAGAGCGGTATATATTATGACGAAGTGGGCGCGATACCGCACGGTCTTGTTTACTACGAATCTGTTCGCGGGTGCCCTTTCTCATGCACATATTGCCTTTCTTCGACGGAAAAGAAAATCCGCGCAAAGAGCGCGGAACGAGCGCTCGAAGACCTCAAAAATTTTGAAAGATTTGACGATATAAAGACTGTCAAATTTGTTGACAGAACGTTTAATTTTGACAAAGAAAGGGCAAAGAAGATGTGGCGCGGTCTTTGCTCCGATGAATACACCAAGGAATATCATTTTGAGATATGCGCTTCTTTGCTCGACGACGAATCCGTGGATATACTTACTCACGCTCCGAAAGGTAAATTTCGAGTTGAGATAGGTCTGCAAAGCACTAACCCGAAAACATTGGAGGCGATAGCTCGCAAACTCAATGTTGAGCAAACGATAGCGAGAACGAAACAACTTTACGAAGCGGGAAATCTTTTCGTGCATCTCGACCTCATAGCGGGTCTGCCTTACGAGGATTATGCGACATTCGGAAAGTCGTTCAACGATTCTTACGGCATATGCGACGAGCTTCAACTCGGATTTTTAAAGATACTTTGCGGTTGCGAGATGGAACGCGACGCGAAACGCTACGGCATCGTTTATGCGGATAGACCCCCGTATCAGGTGCTGAAGACCGATTTCATATCGTTTGCGGAACTTGAAAAGCTTTCGCTTACGGACGAACTTTGCGAGCGCTTTTCCAACAGCGGAAGCTTTAAAAGAACATTCCCTTGGTTGCCGCTTGAATACGGCAATGCTTTTGAATTTTTCGAAAGATTCGGTGATTTTTTCGAGAAGAAGCACGGTACAAGGGATATCTCCAAAATATCGCAGGCGAATGCGTTCTTGCTCGTGCTGGACTTTGCAAAGAGCGTGATGGACGATATAACAGAGGTGCGCGCGCGTTTGGCGCTTGACTTTTTGCTGAGCGAAACGCGCAAACTGCCGTTTGAGATAGCCGCGGGAGTCATAGCGGAGGGAAGAACGAAAGAAGAACTTCTTGCCGCAGTGCCGCGCGCGGACCGCGCAAGCTGCGAAGCGGTAAAGCTTACTTTTATCAGCGACAAATATATTATAGTAAACAGAAAAAATAAAACTTTGACCGAAACGGAGGTTGGTTACAATGGCTTATGATGCAGGATTTACGCACGCCGTTTGTGCGGAGCTTTCCGCTCTTTTAACAGGCGCAAAAGTTGAAAAGGTGAACGAGCCTTCGAAAGATGAGCTTCTTATACTTTGCTATAAGGCGGGAAAAACGCGCAAACTTTTTCTTTCCGCTAATCCTTCGCGAGCGCGTATCTGCTTGACGGAGCAGAATTTTGAAAATCCGAAGGTGTCTCCGATGTTCTGTATGCTCTTGCGCAAGCATTTGGGCGGTTCGACGATATCGGAAATAAGGCAGAACGGATTTGAACGTGCTGTTGAAGTCGATTTTGCCGCTTACGACGAAATGGGATTCCCGACAACGCGCACGATAGTTATAGAGATAATGGGCAAATGCAGCAATATCATGTTGCTTGACGAAAAAAGAAAGATATTGGGCGTTTTGCGCGCCGTTGACTTTACGCCGAGTGTAAAACGTCAGGTCTTGCCCGGAATGACATACGAGGCTCCTCCCGCGCAAGAAGGAAAAGTTTTGCCGATGACGGAGACGGAAGCGGAATTTTGCCGCAAAGCGGAAAACTTTGAAAAGAGCAAGACGGCGGAAAGCTTTTTGCTTTCCAATTATCTCGGTCTTTCGCCCTTGGTAACACGCGAGATAGCTTACCGTGCAAATGCTTTGGGCAAAGAGATGTATGATATAAATTTCGGTGCGCTTTACTCCGAACTTATGAAATATTGTGCTTCGCTCAATGGAGAGTATGAACCGACGCTTCTTATAAGTGCGGACGGCTCGCCAACTGAATATTGCTTTACCGACATATTGCAATACGGCGGCGGAATGACAAAAAAGAGATTTGATACGCTTTCAGAGCTTCTCGATGAGTTTTTCGGAGAACGCGACAAGATAGCGTTGATGAAAACCAAAACGCACGATGTTTCGCTTATCGTGAACAATGCCAAAGCCAGAATAACAAAAAAGATAGGATATATAAAACGCGATCTCGAAGAATGTAAAGAAGCCGAAAAATATAAACTTTGGGGCGATCTTATAACTTCTTCGCTCTATATGATAAACGGCAAGAGCGCTTCTTGCGAGGTGGTCAATTATTACAGCGAGGAGCTTGAGACAGTGAAGATACCGCTCGATATAAAGCTCTCTGCTTCGCAGAACGCCGCAAAATATTTTAAAAAATATACCAAACTCAAAAAGGCAAAAGAGATACTTTCCGAGCAGTTGAAGGAAGCAACGGCACAGATAGCATATCTTGAAACGGTAGAAACGGCTATCGCACTTTCTGAAAACGAGCGCGATGTTGCGGAGATAAAATCCGAGCTTACGGGCGCGGGATTTATTTCGAAAGCCAAAATAGCCGACGGTAAAAAACAGCCTAAAAAGGCTGAGATCGTGCCGCTTAAATTTACTACGAGCGGCGGTCATATGGTGCTTTGCGGCAAGAACAACTCGCAAAATGATTTCGTTACGACAAAACTTGCGAAAAAGAGCGACTGGTGGTTCCATGTTAAGAACGAGCCGGGTTCTCATGTCGTTATGATATGCGAGGAGGGCGAAGACCCCGACGCTTCCGAATTTACGGAGGCGGCGCAGATAGCGGCGTACTATTCAAGTTTGCGCGACGGCGAAAATGTTCCCGTTGACTATACGCTTGCTAAGAACGTGAAGAAACCTTCGGGTTCGGCGCCCGGTCATGTTGTATATTACACGAACTATACGGCATATGTAGACCCAAAAAAGCCTTTAACTCAAACAAATAAGAAGTAAACAAATATCCGCACGAAATTATTCGTGCGGATATATTTTTATATCGTCTTATTTTTTTCTTATCTTTTTTTGAGAGTTTCGGCTACATCTTTCAAATGCTCGTATCTTACGATCACGTCGTTTTCAACAGCGAACTTTCTGAGTTTGCTGATGAACTGGGCGGAATGAGCGATGTCGATGATAAATACGCCGAAAAATACACCGATGAAGAATGAGAAAGCGAGATTTTCTGAAAGCCAAGCAAGCGCGTTCTTTATGTAAGGATGGACGAGAAAATAATATGCCGCACCGCACAAAGCCCAGATAAGAGAAAATTTCGGGCAGATGATTCCGTTGATGTTGCCCCATTCTTCGCTGTAATCCCAAAGACGGACGTTAGATGTTTTAAGGCAAACGATGCCCGTGATATACTCTATGAGCGTCATGAATATAGCCATTGCCAAAAATAATACGGCTTTGTTCCAAAACGGTGAGCTTATCAAGTTCAGGTCTTCGAGGGAAGCGATAAGAAATAATATACAAAGCCCCGCGCCGTAAAGCGGAAGATACGGTCCCGTACAAAAACCGGGGTTTATCCATTTGTGTTCGGGATTTGCTTTTGAAATGAATCTTCTGAAGAAAAGTTCGATGATCCATCCCATTATTGAACCGATAAAGAAAAGAAATGCCAAGATCAAGAAAAAGTTCATTGTATAGTTCTCCTATAGTGTTTTTAGAAAAGTATATACCCGATATATTAACAAAAGATGAACATAAGGTAAAAAATAATTCCGAATTTACTCCAAAATGCGAACAAATGTTTGGCAAAACTATTGACAAACGAACAAAAGTGTGGTAAAATACAGTCAAGCAAATGGCGAGGCGCAGTCCCGTTAAGGCGACGAGCTTTTTGCAAAAATGATGATTCAGGAAAGAAAAGGAGGGATTTTTACGGACAGATATTTTTCGGCGGAAGATGATTTTTCCTCCGACGATGTTTACGAAAAAGCACCGCGCGTTTTCGCATATTGCGAACATTGCGGTTTTGCGATATATTCCGTTGGCGACGCTTTGGTCGTTGACGGTAGCGAAGACGTTATACACGCGGCCTGTTGGGGCGGATATTCAAACAAACATATGTTTGTTTTGTCCAAAGAGCCGATGACCGCGACCGCTGAGATCTATTTTGCGTAGCGTTTAATTGAAAAAGAATAACAAAACTCTTACGGCTGCTGCTTTTGCCAAAAGAGCCAAGGAATATTTTGAAGAATGCGACAGAACGACGATACCCTGTACCTCATGCAAAAAGGAAGGGGATTGTATCAACTGCGGCAAACGGAAAACGAAGCCTTATACGCTTTCGGGACTTTGCTTGGCTTTGGGTATAAGTAAGCGGCAATTTAAAGAACTAAAAACGAACAAATGTTTCTGCAATAAGGTTGAGATGACACTTTTAAAGATAGACGCGTATATCGAAGAGAGCTGTTTTTGCGGCAATGTGAACGGTACGTTTGCGCTTGCCGTGCTAAAGGAGCATTTTGGTTTTGGCGAAAGCGAGTGCGAAAATGAGGTTCGTATCGAGCTTTCGAAAGAAACGGAGTTGCTTGCCGAAAGAAAAAGCTTATATTCGATATGGAGCCATCGACGAAGCAAGAGGAATTTTTCGCTTCACGCGCAAAGTTTACCGCTTACGGCGGAGCGAGAGGAGGCGGCAAAAGTTGGGCATTGAGGCATAAGCTCGTGTTACTCTGCTTGCGCTACCCCGGGATACGGACGCTGATAATTCGCCGCACGTTTCCCGAGCTTCGTGAAAATCACGTTTTGCCGCTACATGAGCTTATAGTACAAAATGGACTTGCCGAATACAGCGAAACACACAAGGTATTCAAATTTATAAACGGTTCGACGATAAAGCTCGGTTATCTTGATTCGGAAAACGATCTTTTGCAATATCAAGGTCAAGAATTTGACATCATCGCATTGGACGAGGCGACGCAATTTCGCGAGGACGCATTTTTTGTGCTTTCGGCTTCGCTTCGCGGTGCAAATCGATTCCCGAAGAGAATGTATCTCACCTGCAACCCAGGCGGTGTTGGTCATGCGTGGGTCAAGCGATTGTTTATAGATAAAGCTTACAAAAGCGGAGAAAACGCGGAGGATTATAAATTTATTTCGGCGCTCGCTTTCGACAACGAGGCTTTGATGAAGAACGACCCCGACTATATAAAGCAGTTGGAGGCTTTGCCCGAGGACCTGCGCAAAGCGTGGCTTTACGGTGAATGGGAAGCATTCGCAGGACAATTCTTTACGGAATTTGATGCGGATATCCACACGGACTATATCGTTTTGCCGAAGAGAACGGCTCGATATTGCGCCATAGACTATGGGCTTGATATGCTTGCCGCACTTTTTGTTGCTGTTGACGAAAACGGTAAAGCTTACGTTTATGATGAGATATACGAAAGCGGACTTATCGTAAGCGAAGCGGCAAAGAAAATCGCGCAAAAAGGTACGAATGACATGATATTCATTGCGCCTGCCGACCTTTGGAGCAGGCAGAAGGACAGCGGAAAGAGCATAGCGGAGCTTTTTTCGGAAGGCGGAGTTTATCTTACAAAGCTCACTCCGTCGCGCGTTGCGGGTTGGCTCGCGCTGAAAGAATGGCTCAAGATCACGCCGAACGGCGCGATGATGGTGATAGACAAAAGTTGCAAAAACATAATACGTTGTTTGCCGCTTTTGATGTATGACAAAGATTCATTCGGAGATGCGGCGACCGAGCCGCACGAAATAACGCACGCTCCCGACGCTTTGCGATATTTTGCTTCGTTCAGGGTGTGTGCAACGGAAAAGAAAGACGAATGCCTTTTCAGAAAAAGGCGATAAATAATACCCTATAACAAGGAGGTACAGGGAGGCTTGAATTTATTTAAAAAAGCAAGAAAAATAGACGAACATACGTTCCTAGAACAAGAAAAGCGAGAACGACATATAGCGAAACTTTTCGGGGACGCCAAGACACGTAAGACGGAAGCGCAAGCTTATTGGCAAAAGATGCGCTCATATTATGATGGAACGCATGAGACAGCGAGAAAAACAGGAGATTTTCTTGCTTCGGTGAATCTTCCGTGGAGTCCCGCGCAGGTACCCGATGCATATATGCATGTGGAGAGCCAAGTCTCATCTAAAATGCCCGATTTTGAATTTGCGCCGAGAACGGACGCAGACACGGATATTGCGAAGACACGTGAGCGACTTGTTCGATATATCTGCGATATAAACGGAATGGAGCGCAAAAATGCCGAAAACGAACGCAGGCTGAACATCTTCGGAAGTGCGGTTTTGAAAGTTTATGTTGCAGAGGACGATCGCGGTATGGCGGAAGTTATGGTAGAGGCTCCTTTGCCCGATAATATCTACCCGGACCCAAACTCATCGAGCATAGATGAATGTGAATTCATAGGATATTCCTACAAGATGAGCAGATCGAAAGCAGAGAGGGTCTTTGCGGACGATCTTGCGCTTATCGGCACGACGCTCGATGAGCTTGCCGATGAAGCGAAAAGGGATAAAAAAATTCGCGAAAATTTTGATCTTGACATTTATGAGGAGGACAACCCTTGCGTAGATGTGCTTGAATGGTGGTACAGGCAGAGCGAGGATGGAAGCTTTTTACTCTCCAATGGCAATATATGCAATTACGCCAAGGGAGATATTGCGCTGTCTATCCTTATAGGCGGCAAAGAGATACGCAATGTGCCGAGATTTTGGAAGGATACACCGTGCAAAAAATTCCCCTTTGTCATCTACAACAGGATACCGCGCGACGGCAGTATTTGGGGCAAGAGCGAGCTTGAACATATCATTCCGCTGATAGATGCGGCTGACAGACAAATGGCATTTGCACAGCTCAATGCGGCGTTCTTTGCAAATGACATTCTCGTTTACGAAGAAAATGCTTTCTCGCCTGACAGTTTTCCCGATAATCGTCCCGGCGCCGTTTGGAAGCTCCGCCCGGGTATGATGGAAAAAGTGGCTCGCCTCGGAGGACTTTTGCAACAGAGCGAGGCGCATTATGAGATAGTTGAAAAATACCGAACCATGATAAAAGAGGCTTTGGGCAACTATGATTATATGCAAGGGGATTATTCCACAAACGTTACGACGGCAACGGGACTTGCTCTGCTTTCCGATCTGGCAACGGAGAGAATGAACGCGAAAAATGTTTGCAAAAAAGCTGGCTTCGGTGAGCTTTATCGATTGATGGATCTGTTTGCGCTTGAATTTTACACGGACAAAAAAGTTGAGCTTATCACGGGCGAGACGGCAGACAAATGCTTCCGAACGGGATATGCGCCCGAACTTGACGTTCGTATCCACATCGGCGAGGGAATTGAAAATTCACGCTCGTTTACAGTGTCCGCGTTGAGCGAACTTATGAATACGGACATAACCGAAGAAAATTATCCGATAGTCAGAGCGTATGTTTCCGCTATCGATGTGCCGACGAAGGCAGATATCATAGCGGAGCTTGATAAAAAATTTAAAAACGAAAAGGAGTATCATGAATGAACGAAGAAAATATCGTAAATGACGGTGAAGTCGATGCTGTTGAGGATATCATCGGCTCCGAAAAAGCCGAAAACAATGATATTGAGATATCTGCGGAGAACGATTTCTATGAGAGCGAGCAAAAAGCGGCTTGCGAAGATATCGTCGTATCCGAAGAAGAGGAAGCGAGCGAATATTCCGCGGAGGACTTTGCCAAGATATTGCAAAATCCGATGTTTGCTGTTTTTGCTCTCGGCAGAAAGGGAGAGATAAATGACATCATGCGCGATTTCAGCGCGATGATGGAAGCCGGAAGCGGTCTGCTTTCGCAGGACGCACGAATGAGATTCACTCCCGGCGCAGGCTCGTTCAGCGGCGGCATATCGCTTTCCGAGCGCCAAAAAAGGATCGCAAAAAGCGCGGGTATGTCATACAGAGAATACTATGACCTTATCAGTACACTTCCCGCAAAAAAATAAATACAAAAATATAAAATGAAAAAGGAGAAATAATATAGATGAATGATGTATATACTTGGTCGGACGAGATGTATCCGATTGTAAAAAAATATTTTGACGAAAGATATAATTCCAGATTGAGCCTTATCGGCAGTGTTGCGGGCATCGTAAAGCAAGACGACCCCACATATGCTCTTGAAGGTCTCGGCGGCTACGGTGTTCTTCCCGAATACAAGTCTGCCACGCTTGAAAAAGCGGAGAATAACAACGGTTTTATCACAACGGTAAGACCTGTTGAAAGAGCGCTTGCTTTTCCCGCCGAATACAAAAATGCAAAGCTCGATATCGTCGGCGAAGCCGAAAAGATCGGCAAGCGCCTTGCGGATTCCGCATATATGACGGTCCTTACGGAATTTTACAATGTATTCGGCAACGCGACAAAAACTGTCGGTGCAGACGGCGTGGCTTGGGCATCGAGCAAGCACCCTGTCGGCGTGAGCAACAAAGCAACGACCTTCTCCAATATCATGAATGAGGAGCTTTCCGTTTCCGCTATCTGCAATGCTCAGAAGAAAGCGAGCGCTTTCGTTACCAGCGACGGCTTGCCTTTCGTTGCGGATTTCGACCTTCTTCTCGTTTCGCCCGATCTTGAAGAAAAGGCTAGGACCATCTGCGGCAAGGACGCGGAGATCTCTCCGTTGCTCAACCCCGAAACGGGCATAGGAGCAAATCCCGTTTACGGCATGAATTATATGGTAGTCGGCGGCGGCAAACTCGGTTTTGTTGACGATCAGTGGGCTGTTGCGGACAGAACGCTTCTTTCCGAGGTGTTTAAACTCGTTTATATTACGGAGCCGAGCGTTCTTGTCTCACCTCGTGCAAATCCGCTCGTAACAGATTATATTGCGTATATCGATTTTGCATTTGGCTTCAGCGATGCGCGGCCTATCATCTTCAGCGACCCTGCGCTTGCATAAGTATAAAACAGAAAAGAGCCATGCGAAAGCATGGCTCTTGCCAAAAAGAAAGGAGACACGATGACTTTAAAGGAAATAAAAACAAGGATATATGCTTTGCTGGATATGAGCGAGAGCGAGGAGCTTTTATCGGGCGTTTTGGAGCCTATCATAGACAGCGCGGCAAAAAAGACGGCTCTTTATACGCGATGCATGAAAAAGCGAACAACGCTCCGATTTACGAGCGAAAACGGAAGAGCGAGTGCTAAGGTTCCTGACGATATGGCTTCATTTTGCTATATCGAAGCGGAAAACGTGCGTTGCGGACGAGAATGTTTTGACATCATCGACGGATATCTATATAGCAGAGCATTGGGAGCGGGAACCTTTGAGCTTGTTTATGCGGCATTTCCTCCGACGATAAGCGCGGAGACAGACGAATCAACGGACATACCTCTCGAGGCTCATGTGTGCGATATCGTTTGCTATGGCGCGGCGATGGAGCTTTGTTCCTGTGTTCATCCGAATGACGCGCAACGATATATGCGATTGGCTACGGAATACGATGAACGCATGGCGAACATTATGACTGCGGCGAGCGAATGTAGGAGCGTAGCAAATAATTTTTTCGGTGGTGATATTATTTGAGCTATAACGATGTAAGAGGCATGGACGGTATCTCCAAAAAGCGGAGCGGATATGCGAGCGGTTCGGACGCGCTTCATTCGATAGAGATAAAATCTTTCGAAAGCGGAGCCAATACTAACGATGGCGCTATCATATTGAATATGCAACACGACGGCGATGCATTGAAAACTCGACCGAGTGCGACAGTATTCGACATGGGAGCGCTTGTCCCGAACACGGCAACGCAAGCGGACTGTTTCGGCAACGGAAGATATGTTTTTAAACGCGGCAGTTGCCTTTTTATGTATGATATAAAAACAGGGGAATGTTCTAAGGAGCGAGAGGATCTTCCCGAAAACGATAAATGCGTTATCTATCATATAAATTCGCGCTTTGCCGTGCTGTTCGAAAACGGTGATGTATATACCGTGAGCGATGACTTTGCACATACGACCGAAAAGACGAGCGTATATATTCCGATAATATATATGCTTTATGCGGACAGAAACGAAAAGCGAGAAGAGTTTAACTTTTTGACTGAATATTTTCGTGTTCATATCAATCTTGTTTCGGGCGGCACCTGCGAACTTCCGACGGAATTTAATATTGACGAGGATTTTGCGGAAGTCTATACGCTTTTGGGGGTCGATCTCGATCAAGATGCCGTTGACATTACGGTGCATGAGGGCGGCGGTGCGACGATAGCCAATCGTACATTGCACGGTAATCTTATAGTAACGCTTCGTCTGAAGAAGAGCGAAACGGGGTCCTCGGAGCTTTTCGATAAGATACAAAAAAATAAGGATATGTTGTTTTCTGCGCTCGGTTCAAATGTTTTTCCGAGCGTTTCGGAGGGGAAAACAGATCTGCTTTTGTACGGCGGCGAGCGAGCGGCGAACTTGACTTTTTTCTGTATCGACCAAAACTTTTTTGTCGCCGAGAAAGATATCATTCATTTTGAAAACTCGGAAGATATCACTTCCGTGTTGAGATATTCGGACGATTACCTTATCTTTTCGAAGAATCTTATAAGAAAAATGACCGTTACGGAGGACGATACAGCCGATGTTCGGTTCGGAATGACCGTGGAGAATTTCAAATACGATGTCGGTTGCGATATACCCAAGAGCGCAGTTTGCACCGACGACAAGATAATTTACGCAAATTCCGAAGCGGGCATATTTTACCTTGACAGATTCGGATTTTCGCAACGAGATATGAGCAGAAATGTTTCCGCGAATATCGAAGAGGGAGAAAAAGGTCTGTTTTCTCTCGATGAGACGGCGCGAAAGAACGCAAAAGCGGTTATCTGCGGCGGAAAATATTATTTTTTTGCGGGAGATATATTTTATGTTTGGGATTTTAAATATGATGTGCCGAGTTCGGGTACGGAAAAGCTTTCCGAGAATTTAAAGATGCGCTGGACATTGGGCGACGGCATCTCGTGCAAACGCATAGTCGGCGCGGATATAAACGAATTTTATTTTGTTACGGAAAACGATGAACTTGCGACCTTCTCTTGCAGAGGATCATCGGGGGAAACGAGCATCGATTGTTTTTATAAGAGCGAAGAATATCGGACGGCTCCGTTCGGCGAAGCCGTGATATTTAAATTATCGTTATCGATGGCGTTGAGCAAAAGCGCCGTAGTGCGCTGTTATTTTGACGGTACGCCTTCGGGAGCGAAGCACATCATATCACCGAGCGACGATAACACAAACCTATATATCATCAAACCGATAAGACGAAAATGCAGAAGATTTGCTTTTTCTGTAAGTTCGGAGAGCGATGTGTGCTTGGACGGCGCAAAGATAGAATGGTATTGAAAAAAGCTCGCAACGCTTTAAAAGTGTTGCGAGCTTGCTTTTATTTTATCCTGAAAAGTCTTTTTGCATTTTCCGTGGTCTGAGCTACGAATTTGTCATAATCTACGCCGAGAGCGTTTGCCGTAAATTCCGCGGTATAATGCAAAAATCCGCTGTTATTTTTATATTTGCGCATCGGAACGGGCGTGAGATACGGAGAGTCTGTTTCTACGACCAATCTGTCGAGGGGAACAGCTTTTGCGCTCTCTGCCGTTTTTTCCGCATTCTTATATGTTATAACGCCCGATACGGAGATATACCAACCGAGCTTGACGTATTCGCGCGCAAGTTCCGCATGACCGCTGTAACAATGTAAAACGCCGCTTACTTTGCCTTCGTATTTTTTGATGATATCGAAAGTGTCGCCGTGCGCTTCGCGGTCGTGGATTATGACGGGAAGTCCTGCTTCTGCGGCAAGCGCCATTTGAAGATCGAACATCTTCTTTTGTTCTTCCGCATAAGTTTTGTCCCAATGATAATCAAGACCTATCTCACCCAAAGCAACGACCTTGTTTTGGGAAAGATATCGTTCGAGCTTTGCAACTTCCGCGGGAATGTCGGATATGTTTTTTGCTTCGCCCGGATGTATGCCTGCGGAGGCATACATATTTTCATATTGGGTAGCCAATTCTACGCATTTTGCGCTGTCATCGGCGCTGACGGCAACGGTCAAGATATGACCGACATTTCCCGCAAATATATCTTGCAGGAGAGCGTCTTTACCCAAAAGGCTATCGTCCGTGAAATGGGCGTGCGTGTCGAAAAGCTTTGCCATCAGTGGATTCTCTTTCCGACAGTGCTGTCGTCATAGAACGCGATGGAAGCATCGCCGTCTGCCGTATCTGCGGCGAAGATCATGCCTTCGCTGATGTATTTGCCGCTCATCATGGGACGGGGAGCAAGGTTTACGACAACACCGATATTTTTGCCGATGATGTCTGCGGGGCTATACCATTTTGCAATGCCTGACAAGATGCAACGTTCGCGTTCGCCGTCGAATGCCGTGATCTTGAGGAGCTTTTTGCTTTCTTTGATAGCTTCGCAGTTTACGATCTTGCAAACGCGAAGTTCTACTTTGCAGAAATCGTCAAATGTTATTTCGGGTTCGTGGTCTGTTATCTCAACGGGAGCGATGGGTTCCGCTTTCTTTTCTTCAACGGGAGTTGCCGCTGCTTTTTTTGCTTCCTGGATAGCGTCGAGTTCCGCAAGTTCTTTTGCGGCATCGATTCTCGGGAAGAGGTTCTCGCCTTTATGAAGCTCTGCTGCTTTGCTCATGAGACCGAAAGAAGCTGCGCTTTCCCATGTCTGAAGTTCTGCGGGAACGCATATCTGGGAGAATATCTTTTCGCAAGTGGAGGGCATGAAAGGTGTGAGAAGGACTGTGCAGATGCGGATAGTCTCTGCGAGGTTGTAGAGTACGCGAGCGAGTCTGGGCATGGTCTCTTCGTTCTTTGCGAGCGCCCAAGGAGCTGTTTCGTCGATATATTTGTTAGCGCGAGCGATAACTGCGAAAACTTCGGCAAGAGCAGACTGGAATGCGTATTTTTCCATGTGAGCTTCGTATTTTTCACGGAGAGAGCTTGCCATTTCGAGGAAAGCGGCATCTTCGACACCTTCAGCCTGCTCTTCGGGGAGCTTGCCGCCGAAATATTTATCCGCCATTGCGGTCGTGCGGGAGAGGAGGTTTCCGAGGTCGTTTACGAGGTCGGAGTTTATTCTGTTTATAAGGAGTTCGTTGGAGAAGTTGCCGTCGGAACCGAACGGGAAGTCGCGGAGCAAGAAATAACGCAAAGCGTCCGCGCTGTATCTTTCCGCAAGGAGATAGGGATCAACAACGTTGCCTTTGGATTTGGACATCTTACCGCCGTCCAAAAGGAGCCAACCATGACCGTAAACGTGTTTGGGCAAGGGCATCTCCATGCTCATGAGCATAGCCGGCCAAATGATAGAGTGGAAACGAACGATCTCTTTGCCTACGAAGTGAACGTCTGCGGGCCAGAATTTTTCAAAATCGCTGTCGGGATATTTATCGTTCATGAATCCGAGGGCTGTCGTATAGTTGAAGAGTGCGTCGATCCAAACATAAACAACGTGTTTGTCGTCGAAGTCAACGGGAACTCCCCATTTGAAGCTTGTACGAGAAACGCAAAGGTCCTCAAGACCAGGTTCGATGAAGTTATGTACCATTTCGTTTACGCGAGAGCGGGGGAGAAGAAAATCTGTGTTTTCAAGAAGGTCGCGAACTCTTCCCGCATATTTGGAAAGACGGAAGAAATATGCTTCTTCTTCTGCGTCGATAACGGGTCTGCCGCAGTCGGGGCAGCAACCGTCTTTGAGCTGGCTCTCTGTCCAGAAGCTTTCGCAAGGTGTGCAGTATTTGCCTTTGTATGTGCTTTTGTAGATGTCGCCTTTTTCGTACATCTTTTTGAAGATGCGCTGGATAGCGGCAACGTGATAATCGTCTGTTGTGCGGATGAAGCGGTCGTAGCTTACGTTCATGAGCTTCCAAAGGTCTTTAACGCCTTTTTCGCCTTCAACGATGTTGTCAACGAACTGCTGAGGTGTGATGCCTGCTTCGTTGGCTTTGTTTTCGATCTTCTGACCGTGTTCGTCTGTACCTGTGAGGAACATTACGTCGTAGCCTGTCAAACGTTTGTAACGAGCCATAGCGTCTGTTGCTACCGTGCAATAGGTGTGGCCGATGTGGAGCTTATCGCTGGGATAATATATCGGCGTGGTGATGTAGAATTTTTTGTTTTCCATGTATTTAAAACCTCCGATGATGAGTTTTTTATGAAATTATAAATATATTTATGCAGAAACTTTTTTGCGATTTGTTCGGGGTAAAGTTTCTTTGGCTTGTTTTTTTGCAAAGGCTTTATCAAGAAGCTTCTATGATAAAAATGTATTGCAAATTTGATTTAGTAAAGTTTCTTTGGCTTACCTTTCTTTACAAAGAAAGGTAAGTCTTTGCAAAGAAAGGTAAGTTATTTTATCATTACTTGATTGTATATCTCACTTTTGGCAACGCCGCGGTCGCGAGCAACCGCTTTTATGGAATCGTTTTTGGAATATCCTTGCGAAAGATAATGCTCGATGTGTTCTTCGACACTCATATCCGCCCAAAACGAACGGGATTTGAGTTCATCGCGAGAGGCACCTTCCATTATCAAAACATATTCTCCGCGAGGAGAATGTTCTTTGTAATATTCGCAAGCGCCGCCGATAGTCGTGCGAATGACTTCTTCGTTAAGCTTCGTAAGCTCGCGGCAGAGAGAAAGTTTTCTGTCGCCGAATGCTTCGAAAAGATCGTCGAGAGTTCTTTGGAGCTTGTGCGGAGCTTCGTAAAAGATTATCGTGCGTGTTTGGTCTTTGAGATCGGCAAGGGCGCTTCTGCGTTCGCTCTTTCCTACGGGAAGAAAACCTTCAAAGAGGAATTTTGCTGTTGGAAGTCCCGAAAGCGCGAGAGCGGAAACGCAAGCGCAAGGTCCCGGAATAACGGAAACGCGAATGTTTTTTTCGGCACAAAGGCGCACTATATCCTCGCCCGGGTCGCTTATCGCGGGCATACCCGCGTCCGTGATGAGAGCGCAGGATTCACCGTTCTGTATCCTTTCGGCAATATATTCGCCTTTTTCGCGCTTGTTATGCTCGAAATAGCTGACGAGCGGTTTTTTGATACCGTAGCAGGAAAGAAGTCTGCCGCTTTCTCTTGTGTCCTCCGCCGCAACGAAATCGACCTCGGAAAGGACTTTTTTTGCTCTTTCGGATATGTCGGAAAGGTTGCCTATCGGTGTGCCGACAAGGTAGAGAGTGCTTTTTTCGGTAACGTTTTTTTCTTCTTTAAATTCGGAAATCTCAGGGATGCTTGTAGTATTCATTAAAATCACCGTGTTCGTAGATGTATTTCATTTCATCTGTGTAATTTGCGTCGGAGAGATCCGACTTGTCTTTGTATATGATGAGCGGTCGCGTAAGGAATATGCCGTCCGCGCCGCCCTTTTTTGCCTCTATAAGTACCGTGCATGGAACGTGAGAGATAGTGGGATAGACGAGCGTCATGCGCTTTGGCTCAAGGCGCGCGTTTTTCAGCGCGGCGATGAGCGCGGGCAATCTGTCGGGAGTATAGACGAGCGCGAATGTGCCGCCGTGCTTTAAAAGCTTGTATGCCGCTTTTGCAAAATCGTCTATGGTGCCGAAAACTTCGTGGCGCGAAGCTGCGTCAGCGTCGTTCTCCGATATCTTTCCCGAATCTGTTTTCATATAAGGCGGATTCGAAAAAATGACATCGTATCTTCCAAAATGCTCGTTAGAGATCTCTCGTATATCGGAGCAGATCACATCTATCTTCTCCGAAAAATTATTATGATCGACATTTTTCGCCGCGATGGCAGCGATTTTTTCTTGCACTTCAAATGCGGTTATCTTGTTCAGCTTTCCTCGAGCGGCGAGCAGGAGCGATATGACTCCGCTTCCCGCGCCAAATTCAGCCGCGAGTGCGCGCGGCTGTTTTTTTATGTATGCTGAAAGAAGATATGCATCGGTCCCGAAGGCGAGAGAGCCTTCGTTTTGGAAAAGCGAAACGTTGTCGTTTATCTGTTCGGGGAGGCTCATGTTTCCTCCTTGTTCCTGTTTTTGCGGAATATCTCGAACGCGATTATCGAAGAGGCGCTCGCCGCGGAGAGTGCGGCGCGAAATTCTCTGCCGTAATCGAGCATGACCGTTTTATCGCACAATTCGGCAAATGCGCCTGAGATTCCTCTTTTTTCGCCGCCGACAACGAGAAGGACGGGGAAAGAGATGTCCGTGTCGTAAACAGATACCGCTTCTTTCGTTTTGTCTGCGGCAACGATGGTGTAGCCTTTGCTGTGGAATATTTCCGCTATATCTTCGGGTTCGCCCCGGCAAAGCTCAAAAAGCTCCGAAGCGCCTGCGGAAGCACGGCAGACAACGCCTGCCGCGCTCATCCAGTTGCGTTTTTCAAGCACTATACCGTCAACACCCGCCGCATAGAGCGAACGCAGAGAATAGCCGAAGTTGTAAGGGTCTTCGATGCCTTGCAAAAATACATAAAAACCGTTTTCACGAATATTTGCTTCGCGAATGTTTTTGATCGTTCTGCCCGATGTATATGCAAGTATACCGCCGTGGCTCTGACCGATGGAAAGGGAATCTATCTTTTCCGCGGTGGTAAATTCTATTTTGAAATCATGCGTTTTTGCTTTTTCACGCAGATACGAAAGTTCGCGCATCTTGCTTTTTTCTTTTGCTTTGTCAAAAAGCACTTTTTCTATCTTTCTGTCATTCACACCGTTTTCCGCGCCCGAAATAACGGCGCGGATAGATGTTATGCCCTCCATCAAAGAGGAATCGGCGAATTTTTCAGCTTCTTTTATCGGCATAATGTCTTCCTTTTTCAGTCTGTTTTATTAAAAGTCGAGTTTTGAGCCATACGGTAAAGTATGAGCGCAAATTCCTCTCGCGTTAAAAAATTTTTCGGCTTTATCGTGCTGTCGGGGTAACCGATAAGCACCTCAAGGTCGATAAGCTTTTTTATGTTGTTCAAATATTGAGTTTCCGCGGAGTCGAGGTCGGAAAAATCCTCCGATCTTGTCGTCGCTATGACGGCACTTGAAAGAGAGCCGATGATGTCCGCGGCTTCCTCACGAGTTATAGGCTCGTTCGGAAAAATATAATTTTCTCCGTTATGTAAAATTGGCGATACTATGCCCGCGGCAAGCGCGGCGCGGACGAACGGACGATATTTTTCCGATATATCGTTTTCATCTGCGATGTTCATATCTTCATCGGCATATTTAGATACGTCTGTTTCCAGAAGCTTTACGAGCGCGTAAATAAAATATTCGCGCGTCGTGTCGCTTTTCGGAAAGAACAATACTTCGTCGTTGACGACAGATGGTTCCAGTATGCCCGAGCAAACGAGATAAGTTATCTCGTCAAGAGCAAAGCTTTCCGAAATATCGGAAGGTAAGACTATCGCACTTGCATCTTCGGTGTTGAACAACAGCGAGAATACGATGCAGGCGGTAAGCGTTATGGCGCAAGCGGCGGTGATTGCAAAAATAGAGCGATCTTTTTTCATTTTTATTCGTCCTTTCACATATTTTTTGAAAGCGGGTGCTTTCCTTACTGAATATGATACAGCAAGATATGTGAAAAAACGGTCGCTTTAAAAAGCGAAAAAATAATTTATTTGACGTGTTTTTCGGCTTTTTTGCGGATTTTTGCGTTATGAGCGCGAGCGTTTTCGGCGCTTGTCGAATATTTATCTATCAATTTTATGTAATGGCGCTGTTCCTTACGGGAAAAGCGTTTGCCTTTGGAGAGCATCTTTATTTTTTCGATGGCTGCGGAGAGTTTATAGACCTCGGGGAATTCCTCGGAAAATACGACTTTGTCCGTAGAGAACATTACGATGTTATGTATGGGCGGAACGGGAACTTTTTCTTTTTCCAATATCGCCGTCAATATCTGCGTATTACGCTCATTTTTTAAAATGGGGTTTTCAAAATCGAGTTCGGTAGCGGCGCCGCTTTTAAGCTTTAAGCTTTGGTGCCATTTATCATTCTTGCTCGTGAATATCTGACCGTTCATGCTTTTTACTTCAACAACGATCATGCACGTGGGCAAAACGATGATATCGTCTATATCCGTATAGACGACCCCTTTTGTTGTGCGGCAGGGAAGATATACGTTTGGTCTGACCGCGCGATCCCCAAAATAAGAGATGAGAAGTACGCTTATTGCGTTTTTGCTCGCGCGACTGTACGAAAGTATCTTTCGGCGCGCCGCAAAGGAGCTGATCTTTATTGCCGCTTTCCATAAACAAAAAGCGATGGCTATGAATATTATACACATGAGCAACGGTAAAAGCTTTTCCATGCGAAGCTCCTTTCGAAATAAGTATACATATTATATAATATCACAAAGCTTCGTTTTTGTAAACAAAAAAGATGTTTAAAAAGATATTTTTGAATTTTTTTGAATATAACATCACGCAAAACTTGATTTTATATTTGAAATATGATACCATTATAAGCAATTATCTTTGATATAGCAAAACTTTTTCGGTCTTTTTTTGGAGGTATATGTGATAACTCTTTTATCTAAAATATTTATAAAGCACGGCGAAGATGCGGATCCCGCCAAAGTGCGCGGTATATACGGAACCATATGCGGCGTGATGGGCATATGCTTAAATATATTGCTCTTTGCCATAAAATTATTCGCGGGAATATTGAGCGGTGCGATATCCATCATGGCTGACGCATTCAATAATCTTACCGATGCCGGTTCATCTGTCATAACCTTGCTCGGTTTTCGTATGTCGGAGCAAAAACCCGATAAGCATCACCCTTTCGGACACGGCAGGATAGAATATCTTTCGGGGCTGATAGTTTCCATGCTCATAATCCTTGTTGGTTTTGAACTTGGCAAAAGCTCCGTTGAAAAGATAATATCTCCCGAAGCCGTGAGCTTCAGCGCGCTTACCGTCGTTATCTTGATAGCGTCGATAATCATAAAAGCATATATGGCTTTTTATAATTTCAGCGTTGGGAAAAAGATATCTTCCGCAGCGATGAAAGCGACGGGAACAGACAGCTTATCCGACTGCATCGCCACGAGTGCGGTGCTTATCTGCCTTTTGATATCTAAATTTTTCGATGTGGATATAGACGCTTATTGCGGTCTTGCCGTTGCGGCATTCATTCTTTTTTCGGGCATACGCTCCGCGAAAGAGACGATGGACCCTCTTTTGGGAGAACCGCCGAGCGCCGAATTGATAAACAAGATATCGGGTATAGTATTCTCTCACGAAGGTGTGGAGGGAATACACGACCTTATCGTTCATGATTACGGTCCCGGAAGAACGATGATATCTCTCCACGCTGAGGTATCCGCTTATGCCGATCTGCTCGCGACACACGATATGATAGACAACATCGAAAAAGATCTGCGCGAGAAGCTTAATTGCGATGCGGTCATTCATATGGACCCAATTATAACGGACGATGCCGTAACGCTTGAGGTCAAGGAGAAGATAGATGCTCTTGTCAAATGCATCGACCGTAATCTTACAATACATGATTTTCGTATGGTAACAGGTCCCACACATACGAACGTGATATTCGACCTCGTTGTGCCGTTCGACGAAAGAAAGAGCAATGACGAGATAATAGAAAATGTTAAAACTATCGTTAAAACGATAGATAAAAATTATTTTGCCGTTGTCAATATAGACAGGTCTTACGTATGACCAAAAGAGAACCGATGGTGTCATTACCATCGGTTCATTTTTATTTTATGGTGATATCGCCGCTTACCGTTTTTGCATAGATATCTTTTGCGCCGTGCGCGGAAGCGTCAACATAAACTTTGCCGCTCGTCGTTGATGTGGTGATTCGATATTTTTCGATATCGTTTACGCGCATTTCTATGTCTCCGCTGGTGGAACGTATCTCGGCTTCGGCGCAGGAGCTGATGTCTATATCTATATCGCCGCTCGTGCTGTCTGCCATGACGGAGCCGAACTCGTTTGCGGAAACGATGTCTATATCACCGCTCGTTGAAGTGGCGGAAAGCTTCACTTTTGCTGTCGTATCGTTAAGCTTGATGTCTCCGCTCACCGTCTTTGCTTTAAGCGTATCGGAAACGGTCTTGGCGACCTTTACCGCTCCGCTTGTGCTTTCAAATTCGGCTTCTACGGCAACGATGCCGCTTATGTTGATATCTCCGCTTGCAGTCGTTGCTTTGATATTTTCGGCGCGGAAGTTACCTAACTCAATGTCGCCGCTCATAGAAGAGACATTTGCGTTTGAAAATTCATTGCCGCAATAGAAGAATACATCTCCCGACATCGTTTTGATATCGATATTGCGTATCTCTTTGGGAATATTGATAACGACTTCTTTGTTGCTTATCGCGTTGCCGAAGAATGAGAAGCTGATGTTTTCGTACCAAGCGGAGCCGCGGTCGTCTTTCATGGACAGTACATTTCCGACCGTTGCTATCCCATAACAATGGTTATCGCTTTCGTAATAGGAGATGTGTATCTTTCCATCTTCCGACGGAAGTATGCGGATATTATCCGAAGTGCCGTCGAATTTTATCTCGCTGATTTCGCCGATGTTAAATTCAGCTGTTTTTTGAGTGTATTCGTGTTGTTTCATAACATCTGTCCCTCCGATGCAGAAGGCGGCAAAGCAACAGCCTGCCCCCAATATTACAAGAGCCAATGCAACGCATAAAATGATGATGGTAGAACGTTTCATATATTGTCAACTCCTTTTTCCGATGAATAATGATTTTATACCGCGAATGATGACGCCTATGAGGACTATAAGCCCTTTGGCGGCATATTTTGCGGGTATTACGAGCAAGAGCGATATTCCGATGAGCAAAAGTCCCGTGCCTATCGTTGCAAGTGTTCCTGCCGTGGTGAGTGAGCCTGCAAGGATACCGATCGGAATGAGCGCGACACCGGCGATAAGGAGCGCTACGACTACTGCGAACGCCGCTATTATCAAGGCGAATATCACCGCATATATTCCGATGACTGCCGAGAACAATATCGCCAACAGTGGGAACCAAACAGGGAAGCACAATATTATCAGCAACGCTATGAGCAGATCGTTTTGCTTTGAACGAGATTTTTCTTTTTTTATCTTTGATTTGACCAATACACCGAGAGGCGCGTCAAAAAGGATATCTTTGGCTATCTTTTCGATATCTCCTATGACGGATACCGCCTCTTCCTCCGTCATGCCGTCCTCGATACGGTCGTCTATCATTTCAAGGTAATATTCCGTAGATCTTTTTATTTCGGATTCCAAAAGACCGTGGGAACGCAGGATATTTTGCAACCTGCTTTCAAATTCTTGCTTTTTCATTTATTGTCCCAACCTTCTTCGATGAATTTATATGCAGCCATGACATCTTGCCAATTTTCGATAAAATCGCTTATCTTTTGTCTGCCTGCTTGAGTAATGCTGTAAAACTTGCGAAGTCTGCCGTTATGTTCGACGGAATAGACGGTCAAACACCCCGAAGCTTCAAGTCTTTTTAAGATGGGGTAAAGTGTGGATTCCGTTATCGGAACATGGTCGTTCATGTCTTTTATTATTTGATATCCGTAAGAATCCCCTTTATTAAGGACGGAAAGGACGCAAACATCCAATATTCCGCGCTTGAGCTGTATATCCATTATACTTTGTTCCTTTCGAATAATTCCTTTCGCATAATATTATACTACGCATAGTATAGTTTGTCAATATTTTTCGAAGATTTTTTGTCAAAAACAAAAAATGCATGGCATATCATTGATGTGCCATGCATTTGTTTTCGTTATTTAGTTACTGTAACGATGAAGCCGTCCGAGTTGTTGCCAGATACGGTGTAATTGCCCGAAGCGGGAACGGGAACATATGTCGTATCGTTCACAACGCTTGCGGGAACGTAATATATTATATAATCTTTTCCGTCAGCTGTGTAATTGAGCGGTTCTGCCTGACCGTAAGCGTGGTCGTTGCGGAGCATATCTATGTATTCCTCAAGACAGAGGTCGTTTTCCATAATATACTGAGCATGGGGGACGCCAACATAGCGGAAATGCCAAGATTCTTCGAGTATCTGTGTGATATCCGTCTTATCTGCGGGGTAACGGAGGATAAATCCGTACTTCGCGCAGTTTGCAAGGAGCCAATCCTGTTCGCTCGTGCGAAGATCTATCATTCTGTTTGCTTTTGTATATATCTTGATATCAAAAGCAAGTCCCGTGTGATGTTCGGAGTAGCCCGCTCTCGCGGAGTAGCCTTCCGTGCCGTTTGAAACGGCTTTGTCGTAAAGACCCTGCTGATAATCAAGAGTTCTGTAACCCGAATTGATGATTATTCTGTCGCCGTCGTTGAGCGTAGCGTAATTTTCCGTCTTCATTTGCGTGAGCAATTGAACAAGGTCGGAGTACATCGACATATTGAGCATAGTCTCCGTCGTGCTGAGTACATAAAGGGAGCTGTAACCCGTTTTGCCGTATATCTTATCGAGCTTTTTCTCCATAGCGGCCGGGAACTTATATTCGTTTTCGTAGTTTACGAGTACAAGGTCGCCCTCGTATATTTTCGTGTTGGAGAGTTTTTCGAGTACATAACCTTCGTTCCAAGAACCCACAACGGGAGCGGTAGTTTCAAAATCTGTCGCGGGAGGCTCTGTCGTTATCTCTGTTGTTGTTTCTGCTGCGATGGTCGTATCCGTTGTGCTTTCATTGCCGGAAGCGGCTTTTGATATGGCTTTTACGACACATACGATTATAGTTACAACGAGTATGATGACGAGCAATAATGTGATAGCCGCCATGATACCGTCGCGGTTAGGCTGAAAAGAGATCCTTCTTTTTTTGTTTGAAGGCTTGTTTCCCTGCACAGGGCGAGAGCCGTTCTGCTGTGCGGGGCGGGTGCTGTTTTGATTCGGACGGGCATTGCTTTGTGCGGCTCTGTTGCCGTTCTGCTGTGCGGAACGAGCGCCGTTTTGAGTCTGATGAGCGCTGTTTTGCGCCGAGCGAGCATTGCTTTGTGCAGGTCTGCTGCCGTTTTGCTGCTGCCTGTCGTTCTGGTTGGGATTGTTGTTCAAAATACACCTCCATAATATATATATTGAATTTTTATTATCGATATTTTGTCTTGCTCGAATGATATTGAAGATACAAAACGGCAAGAAGAAGTTTTGCAAAAAAATGAAACTTCGTATATTAAGATATTATATCATATAATTAAAAATAAAACAATACTTTTAACCAAAATGTTTTTTGCATATGTATAAAAATTCCTTATGATTTTTTTAATATTCGTGCAAAAATATTGAAGGACCTATATTTCTGTTGACATTTTCTTTGTAAAATGATACAATGAAAAATGATTTTATAAAAAATTTATTGAAAGAGGATTAACATGAGCAAGGTAATTGTTCCGAAAGGTTACAGATCCCGTTTGGGTATGTACGAAACGCAGACCGCTATCGGTATGCTGAAAAAAATATTTGAAAGAAAGCTTTGCGATTCTCTTAATCTTAAAAGAGTTTCGGCGCCGCTTTTTGTAGATCCGAATACGGGTCTCAACGACGATCTTAACGGCGTTGAACGCCCCGTCAGATTCGATATCAAAGAAACGGGAACGGACGCGGTAGTCGTTCACTCCCTTGCAAAATGGAAACGCATGGCGTTACATACATATAAATTCTCCGCGGGCGAAGGTCTTTACACGGATATGAATGCTATACGCCGCGATGAAGAGATGGACAACCTCCATTCTATCTATACGGACCAGTGGGACTGGGAAAAGATAATCACGAAAGAGGACAGAAACATCGATTACCTCAAAGCTACCGTTCAGAGCGAGGTCGATGCTATGTGCGATACTCTCGATTTTTTGAAAACATATTTCCCCGAACTTACGCTCGAACTTAACAGAAACGTGAAGTTTGTAACGACTCAAGAACTCGAAGATATGTATCCCGGCAAGACCGCAAAAGAGCGTGAAACGCTTCTGCTGCAGGAATACAAGACAGCATTCATCATGCAGATAGGCGGTAAGCTCCGCTCCGGCGAACGCCACGACGGCAGAGCGCCCGACTATGATGACTGGACGCTCAACGGCGACATCATGTTTTGGAACGAGATACTCGGTTGCGCTTTTGAGATATCTTCCATGGGTATCCGCGTAGACAAAGAAGCTCTCGAACGTCAGCTTCGCGAGTCCGGTTGCGAGGACAGAAAAGAACTTCCTTTCCACAAAGCGCTCCTCAATGACGAGCTTCCGCTTACTATGGGCGGCGGTATAGGTCAGTCCCGTCTTTCCATGCTTCTTTTGCAGAAAGCTCATATAGGCGAAGTTCAGGTATCTATTTGGGACGAAGAGACTAAGCGCATCTGCAAAGAAAACAATATAATATTGCTTTAATATATCGGAGAAATAATATGCAGAAAATAAATGTTTGCTTTAAAAAGCTTGACGAAAACGCAAAAGTCCCCACATACGGCTCGCCGTATTCAGCAGGTGCCGATCTTTACGCGCTTTGCGACGGAAGTTTTACTATCCCCGCGGGCAAGAGCGCGTTCATTCACACAGGTATCTCTCTTGAGATACCCGAAGGTGTCGTAGGTCTTATCTATGCTCGCAGCGGTATGGCTTGCAAGCGCGACCTTGCTCCCGCAAACAAAGTCGGAGTTATCGATTCCGATTACCGCGGTGAGATAATCGTTTGCCTCCATAATCACGGCAAAGGCGATGCTGTTGTCGAAAACGGCGAAAGAATAGCTCAGATGGTGTTCGCACCTTATTTTACGGCTGAATTTGCCGAGATAAGCGAACTTTCCGAAACGGAACGCGGAAACGGCGGTTTCGGTTCCACGGGAACAAAGTAAAAAAATAAAAATAAAAAATAGTATGTCATTTTTATAGCGACATACTATTTTTTGTTTTGATATTATTTGATATTCGGAACGATTACGAAATCTATCTTTATATCGCAGGAAGTGCTTTCCTCGTTCTTTTCGCCCAAAGGTCTTATCACCAAAGTGTGTTCGGTGTCCTCGAGCGCGAAATTCGATATTCCCGTAACGGGCTGATTATCTGTTTCGTAGTAAAGATCGAGTATCTCTTCTTTTCCGTCGAACGTTACGGACATCTTGCCGAACGTTCTGCCGAGGCGATAGCAGAGCATGAACGCTTTGCCGCGGAATTTTATCGAAAGAGAAGCGTTACGATCCGAAGATATAAGACCCGAACCGCCTCTTCCGAGGTTCTTTTCGTTCCAATCGCCCTCGCCGTATTCGCTCCAATCGCCTGTTTTGTCAAACTCTCTTGCGTTTATGAATGTTCCGCTGAAATCGCAGAAATCATCGCGCATGGGTTTGCCGCAAGGCTTGGCGAAAGCGTCGTCGTTAAGGAAAGATCTGATATATTCGGTATAGAAATCATATCCTTTTTCGACGGGGTGCGTATTATCGGGACGGAAAAGGGCATTGCGAGCCGTATTCAAAATAAGGTCGGCTTTGCCCATTATTTGATCCATGCCGTCTCTTACGTCTATATAGCAAAGTCCGTAATGTGCGGCGAGCTTTTTGTGTATATCGGAACGGTTGCTTTCGTTACGGTTGTCCGTAACGCCGATGCATATAACATACGGAACATTGTCCAGCTTCATAAGGCGTCTGATGATGCCTTCGTACATAACAGCCGAAAGCTCTTCTGAGATGCATTTGTCGTTTTGCGAGAAATCGATAAAAACTATCTCGGGCTTGTGAGCGCAAACGTCTCTTTCAACGCGCATCATGCCATATGTGGACTCCGTGCCACCGATACCTTCGTTTATTTCAAAAAAACGTGTATTTCCGAGCGGAAGCGAGTTGAGATAAGCCGTTATTTGAGTAGTCCAACGACGGCTCTTGTCGGAAGCGCCTGCGCCTTCCGTTATGGAGCCGCCAACGTAAACGATCTTAATATCGCCTTTGTCGAAAAATTTTGTGATCTTGTTATCAACCATGATCTTTTTGTCCTTTGCAGATTATTTTGTTACAAAACCGTCATTATAGGAACTCTCGATAGCGTCTGCAACGGCGCGTGCAACGAAAGTCTGCCACCAAGTGCTTGTGAGCATTCTCAAGTCGTTCTCGTTCGTGATAAATCCCATCTCCAACAGGATAGAGGGCATATTCGTGTTGCAGAGAACAGCATAATGCTTGTCTTTGCCGAGAACGCTCGAATCGGAGTAGATATTGGCTTTTTTCATATTGGGATAAGCTATCTGACCCGATCCCGATGTTGTATTCTTGACGGTATCGAAAGCGTTGGAAAAATATTTTGCAAACGCTTTCGGGTCGTATGTAACGCCTTCGCGATCTGTGTAATACATTCTGGGTCCTGCAACGCTCGATTTCGTGAAAGAATTGCAATGGAACGAGACAAACATATCCGCGTTTGCTGCCAAAGCGAGTTTCGCTCTGTCCTCAAGTTCGACGAAAACGTCCGTATCGCGCGACATAACAACGGTGAAACCGCGCTTTTCAAGCTCTTCGCGGACACGAAGAGCAACGGAAAGATTGATGTCTTTTTCGTTGTATGTCGTGCCGTCAAGCTCGCCCAAAGAACCGGGGTCTTTGCCGCCATGACCTGCATCGATAAAGATTATCGCGTCTTTATATGTGGGTTCGGTAGACGTTGTCGTCGTGGATGTCTGGGCTTGAGATGTCGTGGCGGAAGTGATAGCGGATGTTACTGCGCTACTCGTTCCGATGATGACGGGGACTGTTGCGGAGAGGGAAGTATCCGTTATCGGCGTTGTGGTCTCTTCCCCTGTGGAAACGGTGCTTTGAGTCGTATCCGTGGAGGAAGGACCGAATATTTTATATCCTGAGCCTAAAATTCCAACGACCGCAGTATATAAAATTATTATGAGAAAAATTATCGTTACAAGCAACGCGACTATCTTTAACATATCGCGCGAAACATTGTGCGAATTTTTCTTTTTTGAAGAAGGCTTCGATCTTGTCGTCTTGCCGTAATATATGTCGTTTATACCGTCTATATCGAGCGTGGCGAACCGATCTTCGTTTTTATCTTCAATTTGATTTCTGTTATCGTTGTTCATTTTTCCTCGTTAAAGTTTTAGTTTTTAAGGCTGTGCATGGGAGCGGGGATATGACCGCCGCGAAGCACGAAATCACGACAAGAGTAGGGGCTTACGTCCATGATGGGCGCTGTGCCGAGCAAGCCGCCGAAGTCAACGCTGTCGCCGACTTTCTTTCCGTATGCGGGAATAAGACGAGCGGCTGTTGTTTTTGTATTTACAACACCGATCGCGATCTCGTCCGCGATGATACCGCAGATGGTTTCAACGGGAGTGTCGCCGGGGATAGCTATCATATCGAGGCCGACGGAGCATACTGCTGTCATGGCTTCGAGCTTTGTAAGGGAGAGAGCGCCACATTCAGCCGCTTCGATCATGCCTTCGTCCTCGGAAACGGGAATGAACGCGCCGGAGAGACCGCCGACAGAGTAACCTGCCATTACGCCGCCTTTTTTAACTGCGTCGTTGAGCATGGCAAGAGCGGCAGTCGTGCCGTGTGTACCGCAATGTTCAAGACCCATGTTTTCGAGTATTCTTGCAACAGAGTCGCCGATAGCGGGAGTGGGAGCGAGAGAAAGGTCAACGATACCGAAAGGAACATCGAGGGCTTTTGCCGCGTCTGTTGCAACGAGCTGACCAACGCTCGTTATCTTATATGCCGTTTTCTTGATAGTATCAGCAAGGTCGCCGAAATTGCAGTTGCCCGCGCGTTTGATAGCTGCGGCAACTACGCCGGGACCGGAAACGCCGACGTTGATAACACATTCGGGTTCGCCGATGCCGTGGAAAGCGCCTGCCATGAAGGGGTTATCTTCGGGAGCGTTTGCAAAAACAACGAATTTTGCGCAACCGATGGAGTTGCGGTCTTTTGTAAGGTAAGCCATTTCCTTTATAGCTTTACCTGCCATGTAGATGGCGTCCATGTTTATGCCGGCTTTTGTAGAAGCAACGTTAAGGGAAGAGCAGAGAAAATCTGTTTCCGTAAGAGCCTGAGGGATAGCCTTGATGAGCTGTTCACTGCCGCGGGACATACCCTTCTGAGCAAGAGCGGAGAAACCACCGATGAAGTTTATGCCGAGAGTCTTTGCGGCTCTGTCAAGAGTTTTTGCTATCTTAACATAACCGTCGCTGTCGGCTTTGCCGCCAACGAGAGCGATAGGAGTAACGGAAACGCGCTTGTTTACGATCGGAATACCGTATTTTTTGCTGATATCCTCGCCTGTTTTTACAAGGTTTTCCGCCTTGTGCGTGATCTTATCGTAGATATTGTCGCAAAGCTTGTCCACGTCATCGGAAACGCAGTCGTAAAGCGAAATACCCATTGTGATTGTGCGAACGTCAAGATTTTCGTTCTGGATCATATTGATCGTTTCGCGAATATCGTTTGTGGTTAAAATAGACATTATACTACCTCAGTTTTTTCAGATTTTGTGCATGGAATTGAAGATGTCTTCGTGCATCGTGTTTACCTGGAGATCGTTTGCTTTGCCAAATTCAGACATAGCGTCAACGAAGTCGCCGAATTTAACGTTGAGACCATCAACATTTGTGATCATGATCATTACGAAGTAACCGTCAAGAACTGTCTGAGAGATATCGGCGATATTAACGCCGTACTTAGCACATTCTGCGCTTACTTTTGCAACGATGCCTACACCGTCTTTTCCCGTAACGGAAATAACTGCTTTCATATTAAAAACCTCCGAAGAAAAATTATAATTATATATAAATTCAGTATAGCACAGTAAAACGAAAAAGTAAACTGCTTTTTTCGATAAAATCCGCAGAGCTTGCGTTTATTTTGTTGTTACTGTTTGATTTTTATGAGAAGATATGCAGAAAAATTCCGATCTCTCGGAATTTTTTTGCATATCTGATATGTCTCAGGTGAACTGAGAATTATAGAGCGTACTGTAAAATCCGCCGCGGCGAAAAAGCTCTTCGTGGTTGCCCTGTTCGCTTATCTTTCCGTCGCGTATAACGAGGATAAGGTCCGCGTTTTGTATAGTGGAAAGGCGGTGCGCGATAATAAAGCACGTCCTGCCTTTCATAAGTTCGCCCAAAGCTTCCTGTATCTTTATCTCCGTGCGCGAGTCTACGTTTGAAGTGGCTTCGTCGAGTATGAGCATGGGTGAATCGGAAAGCATGGCTCTTGCGATGGTTATGAGCTGTCGCTGACCTTTTGATATGTTTATGCCGTCGTCGGAAAGCACGGTGTCGTAGCCGTCGGGCAGATGCTCGATATAGCTGTCTATCCTTGCGGCTTTGGCAGCGGCTTTGACTTCCTTCATGGTGGCGTTTTCTTTGCCGTAGACGATATTTTCGTATATCGTGCCGTGGAAGAGCCATGTGTCCTGCAATACCATCGTGTAAGCATGACGGAGCGAGGAGCGGGTAATATTGCGCGTTTCTTCGTCGTCAACACGTATCTCGCCGCTGTTCACATCATAAAAGCGCATCAAAAGATTGATTATGGTCGTTTTGCCCGCGCCCGTGGGTCCTACTATCGCTATGGTCTGCCCGGGTCTTACTTTAAGCGAGATATCGCGCAATATCGTCTTTTCGGGCGTGTAGCCGAACGTAACATTATCGAAATCGACCTTGCCTTTAACGTCCGTAAGGCACACGGCATCTTCTTTGTCCGCGGTCTCGGGTTCTTCGTCGATTATGCGGAAAACTCGCTCTGCCGCGGAGAATGCCGACTGAAATTCATGGAGTATATTTGCAAATTCATTGATAGGTCCCGCAAATTTGCGCGAATATTGAACGAATTTAGCAACACCGCCGAGCGTTATGAAGAACAAAGAACCTGCCAAGACAGTGCCGCTTTGCGAATACATATAGAGTATGCCACCGAATATCATGACCAAAGAGATGGAAAGGTTATTTATGAAGTTTACGGAAGGACCGAGCGTCGCTCCGTAATATTCCGCGTTATAGTAAGCGTCCATGGCTTCGTGGTTGCGCTCGCCGAAGCGCACGTCCATCTCGTCTTCGCGGTTATATGCTTTTATCGTGCGGCAACCGGAGAGCATCTCTTCGGCATAGCCGTTAAGCTCGCCGAGCTTGCGCGAACGAGCGCGGAACAGCGGACGCACTTTTTTGGAGCGATATTTTGTAAAGATTATGGATATCGGGACCGTTATAACGAAAATTATTATCATCGGTTTCGATATGCGCCACATGAATATAAATGAGCCTACTACCGTATATATACTTGTCATGACTTGGATAAGGTCGTGTGAAAGAGAGGAATTTACCGTGGCGATATCATAAGATATACGGCTTATGATATCGCCCGTTGCGGTCGTATCGAAAAATCCCACAGGAAGAGAAGTCAGCTTTTCGAACACTTGCTTTCGCATGGTGCGAACGATCTTTTGGCTTATCTTCACCATCAAGACGGAGAGCATATACGACATCACCGCGGAGAGCACATAACATATCAACATCTTGAGGATGTTTTCTTTTACGGCTGAAAAATCCACGCCGTTTTCGTTTGCGATAGCGTCTATCGCTTCGCCCGAATAAGTCGGACCGAGCAAAGAGAGTTGGTTTGAAAACAGAGTCAAAACGAGCGCTATCGCGAAAAGGTACCAATATTTCATTATATAGCCGAAAAGTCGAACGAGAATGTTTTTTGTCGTTTTTCTGTCGAGCTTTTGGTTTTCTGCGTGTTTGTTGGGATTTTTATTCAACGAAAGCACCTCCCATCTGTGATTCGCTTATCTCGCGATATTCCGCGCATGAGTGCAGAAGCTGTTCGTGTTTGCCCATGCCGATCACCTTGCCCTCGTCAAGCACGAGGATAAGGTCGCTGTCTTTGATGGAGCTTACACGCTGTGCCACCGTGATTACGGTGGAATCTTTCAAGTTATCGCGCAATGCCGCACGGAGGTTGGCATCTGTTTTATAGTCGAGCGCAGAGGAGCTGTCATCGAGGACCAATATTTTCGGGCGCGCGGCGAGCGCTCTTGAAATGAGCAAGCGTTGCTTTTGACCGCCAGATATGTTAGAGGCTTTTTGCGATAGCATATGACCGTATTCCTCGGGGAAAGCGGAGATGAAATCATGCGCTTGCGCTATCTTTGCCGCGCTTATTATCTGTTCGTCGGAAAGATGTCTGCCGAGGTCGATGTTTTCGCGCACGGTGTCCGCATAAAGAAAATCATGCTGAAAAGCCGCGCCGAACATGGGGTAAAGCTCGTCCGCGGGAATGGTGCGGACGTCTCTGCCGTCGATATATACGGCGCCATCGTTTACATCGTAAAAAAGCATGAGCAAGCGGATAAGGGTCGATTTGCCGCTGCCCGTCGCGCCGATTATGCCGAGACTTCCGCCGTGAGGAAGAGAAAAGCTGATGTTTTCAAGGTCGTTCTTTGTGCCGTTGTAAGAAAACGAAACGTTTTCAAATTCGATATGCGCTCCGTTCTGCTTTGAGGGATACTCTTTTTCACTTTGCAAGGTTAGATCCTCGGGGGCTTCGACTACTTCGGCGATACGGCGAGCGGAAGCGGAACATTTCGTATACATCGTGAATATACGTGTTACGGACATCATTGCGTTTGAGATGAGCGTGAAATATTGCATGAATGCGATGACCGTCGAAGCTGAGGACTGATGTCCTGCCACGCGGGAAGCGCTTATCGCGATGACCATGACCAATCCCATGTTCATAAGCAATGTCATTATTGGATTCACCGCGCCCATAGTTATGCTTGCGCGCTGTTCCGCTTGCGACAGCTCGTTATTCGCTTTTTCATATCTTCTGTGTTCATGTTCCGTTTTGGAAAGAGCTTTTATAACGCGGATACCCTGCGAATCCTCTCGCACTATGCGCGTCATGTTGTCGGTCGCTTTTTGCACTCTTGAATAGAGCGGAACGCCTTTGCGCGAAATGAAATATACTGTTATGAATATAAAAGGAAGTATGGCTATCATTGCGAGCGCAAGGAACCTGTCCATAACAAGAGTTATCGCTATGCCGCCGACGAGGAGCATAGGGGCGCGAACGCCCATTCTTTGCATCATGCCGACGAAGTTATGAACATGGTATGTGTCCGTGGTGATGCGGGATTCGAGCGATGGTATTGTGAATCTGTCTATCTGAGCCGAGGAAAGGCGCATGGTGCGCGAAAAAAGATCGCGACGCACTCTTTCGGAAAAGAGCCGCGATACCTTTGCCGCCATGCGATTCGCAACGATGTTGCATAACAATGCTATTGCCGCACAGACTATCATCATAACGCCCCAAAAGATTATCTGCTTTACGTCCTGCGTAACGACAACGTTTTCCAAGATGTGGCTCAAGATAAAGGGGATAAGAAGTTCGACGAGGGTGCCGAATATCTTTATGGTCATGCCGCCGGACATCCTGCCGAAGAACGGTTTTAAGTATTTCAGTAAAAATCTCACTTTTTCACTTCCTTTTCTTGATGTTTATTTTTTGATATTGTAAGAAACTGCTGATACCGTATCATCTATTTGTTGATACAGTATAGACTAAGAAATGATATCCGCTATGTTATCGATTAGTGCATTATACCTAAATCATTGATGCATATCAGATAGACCGTCTTAGTATTTTATCATCCGATATATTCCTTGTCAATGAAATTTCCATCCAATAAGTCAAAAAACGATATAAATCGCGAGAGAAAGAGAAAATAATTATAAAAATCACTTGACTTTGTTGTCGGATTTAGGTATAATCGAAATATATCAAGGAAAAATATTCTTGGCGCAATATTCAACAACATATCCTGAGGGAGTAGTCGCGGGGCATGGACCCGGAACAAGTCAACATACATGACCAAAAAGGTCTGGCTTGTAATATTGAAAGAACGACCAGACTCATGGATAGGCTCAGTCCTATCTATGGGTCTTTTTACATAGATAGGCAAAAATAAAAATGGAGGGAAATCATGAAGTACTATTGCGAAAATATCGACGCCGTGCTTAAACAGACTGAAAGTTCGGCGCAGGGTCTTTCTTCTGCGGAAGCCGAAAAAAGACTTCTCGAAAACGGCAAGAATAAGCTTGCCGAAGGAAAGAAACAGCCGCTCATAATGCGCTTTTTCAAACAGCTTGCGGAGCCTATGACGATAATCCTTTTGGTAGCGGCGCTCATAAGCGGTGTCCTCGCGGTATACGATGGGGACAGCTTTGCCGATGTTATCATCATAATGGCGGTCGTTATATTCAATGCTATCCTCGGCGTTTATCAAGAGAACAAAGCCGAAAAAGCTATCGAAGCGTTGCAGGAGATGGCGGCGGCGACATCGAAGGTATTGCGCGACGGCAAGCTCGTTTCGGTAAGGAGCGAAGAACTCGTTGTCGGTGATATCGTCGTTCTCGAAGCGGGAGATTCCGTTCCCGCGGACGGCAGACTTATCGAAAACGCGAGCCTCAAGATAGAAGAAGCCGCGCTCACGGGCGAGTCTGTTCCCGTAAACAAATTTATAGATATTATAAATCTCAAGGACACATCAGAAGATGTTCCTTTGGGAGACAGAGCCAACATGGTATATATGGGTTCGACCGTTGTATACGGTCGCGGCATCGCTGTTATCACGGCGACGGGCATGGATACCGAAATGGGCAAGATAGCTTCCGCCCTCGTAAAAGCGGAAGAGAGTCAGACACCTTTGCAGATAAAGCTTTCGCAGCTTTCAAAGGCGCTTACATGGCTCGTTCTCGGAATATGCGTTGTTATTTTCGGTGTGCAACTTTGGCGCGCGGGCGGTTTTACATTTGAAGCCGTTATGGATTCGTTCATGGTCGCGGTATCACTTGCCGTTGCCGCTATCCCCGAAGGCTTGACAGCGGTCGTTACCGTCGTACTTTCGATGGGAGTGAGCAATATGTCCAAGCGCAACGCGATAATCCGCAAGCTTACCGCTGTTGAGACGCTCGGTTGCGCGCAGATAATCTGCTCCGATAAGACAGGTACTCTTACTCAGAATAAGATGACCGTTGTTGATTCTTTCGGTGAAAACGATATCCTTCTTGCTTCCGCTATGTCGCTCTGCTCCGACGCAGAGCTTAATTCCGACGGCACCGTTACCGGCGAACCGACGGAAGCGGCACTCGTAGAATGGGCGAAGAAGATAGGCATCTCCAAGATAGAACTTAAAGAAAAAATGCCCAGAAGCGGCGAAGCTCCTTTCGATTCGGGCAGAAAGATGATGTCTTCCGTTCATCCTGCAGACGGCAGATTCGTTCAGTACACGAAAGGCGCGCCCGATGTGGTCATCTCTCTTTGCACTCATCATATCGAAAACGGAAAGATAGTTCCGATGACGGAAGAATACCGCGAGCAGATAATGGAAAAGAACAAAGCTTTTGCCGACAGAGCGCTTCGCGTTCTTGCCTGCGGTATGAGAATGTGGGAAACGGAACCCGATAATTACGAACCCGAAAACCTCGAAAAAGAGCTTTGCTTTATCGGTCTTTGCGCTATGATAGACCCTGTTCGTCCCGAAGTTAAGGTGGCTATCGAAAAATGCCGCAGTGCGGGTATTCGTCCCATCATGATAACGGGCGACCATGTTGACACGGCAGTTGCCATCGCAAAAGAGCTTGGAATACTCGATGACGGCGCGAGAGCTATCACCGGCGCTCAGCTCAGCGAGATGAGCGACGAAGAATTTGAAAAAGAATTTCAAAATATCTCCGTTTATGCTCGCGTACAGCCCGAGCATAAAACAAGAATAGTAACCGCTTGGAAGAAAGCGGGCTTTGTAACAGCCATGACAGGCGACGGTGTAAACGATGCGCCCTCTATCAAAGCGGCGGATATCGGTGTCGGCATGGGCATTACAGGTACGGACGTTACAAAGAACGTTGCGGATATGGTGCTTGCGGACGATAACTTTGCGACAATCGTCGGCGCCGTTGAAGAGGGCAGAAGGATATACGATAACATCAAAAAAGCTATCCAATTCTTGCTCGGCTCCAATATATCCGAGGTCATAAGTATATTCGTAGCAACTCTTTGCGGTTTTACGATATTGCACCCCGTTCATTTGCTTTGGATAAACCTTGTAACAGACTCATTTCCCGCTTTGGCACTCGGCGTTGAAAAGGCAGAGCCGAAGATCATGGAGCGCAAGCCTCGCTCCGCAAGATCGGGCGTCTTCTCCGAAGGCCTCGGAACGGACGTTGCTTACCAGGGCATAATGGTATCGATACTTGTCCTTATATCCTATTTCATCGGTCATTTTATCGAATTTGGCACGTGGGGCATCGGCAACAGCGATCACGGTGTAACGATGGCATTCCTTACGATGTGTATGGCGGAGATATTCCACAGCTTCAATATGCGCTCTCAAAGAGGCAGTATATTCAAGCTCGGCTCGCAGAACAAATTTCTTATCGGTGCAGCGGTTGCCGCACTCTTTATGACGACTGTCGTTTGCGAAGTGCCGTTCCTTGCTACTGCATTTGAATTTACTCCTGTAAACATCAAAGAATACGCTATCGCCATCGGTCTTGGCATTTGCGTTATCCCGATAGTTGAACTTGTAAAATTCATTCAGAGAAGATCGGCTAAGTAAAAAAATTGCGTGATGCTTATCGATAGCATCACGCATGGTATGAAAAGACAGAGCAATCAGCGTTGCTCTGTCTTTATTTTTTTCAATTATTGTATGCGCAGTTTTATCTTAAAGCAGACTTGATATCATAAGTATTGCCAAAAGCACTACCGCACATATAACACCGGGGCTTTTGATAAGTGTGTTTTTGTAATCCGAAAATTCCAGAGAATGTTCGTTCTTGCGAAGCTTTATCTTCTTTACATTTATACAGAAAAGGACGATTCCCGCTATTATCAAGCCGAATGTCGCCAACAAATACAAAGTGTAAAGTATCAGCGGTACGGCATATTCTTGCAAGAGAGGCAATATGTCTTCTTCAAGCCCCATATCCCTGAGCTTTATGAGCAGATCTATCAAAGAGGGATAGAAGAGTAGCGGTATAACGCTCATTACCATGTTGAATAAAGAGTGGAGCGCTGTGGTGATAAAGAAATTTCCTGTACGGCAGTAAAGAAAACCAAGAACTAGACCTATGCCCAGCGCATAAAAGAACTGGCTGAAGTTCATATGGAACATAGCAAAAAACGATGCGGAGATGATGATCGTCGGCACTTCGCCATAGGGGTGCATACGGTCTATCAAGACCTTGCGGAAGAAGAACTCTTCCAATATCGGTCCTATTATACCGACGAAAATAAACGTTACCCAAATGTCGGACGAAGCGATAAGTTGGGAAACGGAGTTTGTAACTTCATTTCCGGTAACAAAGTTCCAAACGCTTATCAACTGATCGGAGATAATGTCGCCGATATATCCTATCGCCATGCAAAACGAGAAAAGTATCATAAAAGTTTCGAGCGATATCTTTTGTTTTGCAAATTCTTTTTTCGGTATGTGGCGCATTATGAGCCAAGCTATTGCCAAACCGAAAGCGAGGGTTATATCGTTGAAAATCATATAATATTTGTTATAGATATCATATGAAACGATGTTCGCTCCATCGAGGTAGATAAAGATCGCTTGAGCTATGATTATCGCTCCGAACCAGCATAGCATCATCGCAAATATTGCCCAGCCGCACGAATTGAAGCAACGCTTCATATTTTTTATCGTTAATGCTTTTTCCGCGCTGTTATCGTCCTGCATCGGAGGACGCTGTTCTTCGTGATTTATTTCTTCATGCATAATATCTTCCTTATTTCGGATAATTTAAATAACATATATCGCCGCTTCGTAAGGAGCAAAGTGGTCATCGTCATGTGCGGGGTAGTTGCCGAGTATGCGAACGGCGCCTTTCGGTACGGGGATATCGGAACATTCTGTGTAGTTGCAAACGACGATCATCTTTTTACCCTCGTATTCGCGAGAATACATAAAGTGATTTTTCGCGTCTCCCGTCATATCTTCGAATGTGCCGCGGCGAAGCGTGGCTTCCTGTTTTCTCAAAGCCAAAAGCTCTTTATAATAACGGTAGACCGATCTTTCGCGTTTCTGTTCGGCTTCGACGTTTATCTCTTTGTAATCGGGATAGAGCGGGAGCCAAGTTTTTGCGCCTTCGTTAAAGCCGCCGTTTATGCTGTCGTTCCAAGGCATGGGATGGCGAGCATTATCGCGCGAACCGAAGTTGAGCTTGTCGAAAAGTTCCTCATGCTCAAAGCTGTCCTTATAAGCTCTGTAATATGCAGTCGTTTCCATATCGTCGAAATCTTCTATTTTGTCGAAATAGGGGTTGCAGATGCCTATCTCCTGACCCTGATATATGAACGGGATACCGCGCATACCGTAGAGCATGGTCGCAAACATCGTAGCGAATTCATAGCGAAGTTCTCTGTCGCTTCCGAAGCGGGAAACGCATCTCGGTTGGTCGTGATTTTCGATAAACAGCGTATAGAGAAGGTCGTTTTCCTGCATCACGTTCTGCCATTTTGCGAAAACATCGTGAAATTCGGAAAGAGAAAAATCTTTGGGCGTAAATCTGCCGTTGCAGTTTCTGTTGATATGTTCGAATTGGAATACCGTGGAAAGCTCTCCGCGGTTTGCATCTGTGAGATTTTTGATATTGTTGATGTTTGCACCCCAACATTCACCGACAGTGAAAAGCTTTGCGGCTCTCTCTCTGCCGAATACCTCGTTTATGTATTCGTGGAGGTGAGGTCCTTTGTTTACACGGTTATTTTCCCAGTCTTTCGATATCATGTCGATAACGTCGCAACGGAAGCCGTCCACGCCGATGTCTGTCCAAAAATCAACGACAGCTTTCATCTCTTCGCGAACTTTCGGGTTTTCCCAGTTCAGATCTGCCTGAGTGGGGTCGAAACAGTGGAGATAATATTGACCCGCAACATCGTCATATTTCCAAGCGGATTCGCAACAAGCCTCCCAATCGTTCAAAGGCTCATCAGCCCAAAAATAAAAATCTCTGTAAGGATTATCTTTGGATTTTCTTGCCTCTTGGAACCAATAATGCTCTGTTGAAGTATGGTTCGGAACGAAATCAACGATAAGTTTTATTACGTTTTTGTGCATCTCATCGAGCATCTCTCGAAAATCGTCCATCGTGCCGAATTCTTTTTGTACTGCTCTGTAATCGGAGATGTCATAGCCGCCGTCATTATTGGGGCTTTTGTAATGAGGAGAGAGCCAAACGGCATTGATGCCGAGGTCAACGAGGTAAGGTATCTTTTGCGTTATGCCTTTGATATCGCCTGTTCCATCGTTATTCGAGTCGTTGAAAGAACGAGGATATATTTGATAAAATATAAGATCGAGAAAATTTTCGTATTTATCTGTCATGATATTTCTCCCGGGAAAATTAAAAATAAATTAAGAAAAGATTAAGCTTATCTTGCTTCTATTTTACAACAATATAAATAAAAAAACAAGTGCGATTTTATAAAATTTATTGAACAAAATATGTATAAATCTAACTAAAATACGGTTTTATGTTGACAAAATGATTTTTATATGGTACAAAATAATCATGGATATCTCGCAAAGAGATAATATACAATAAGGAAGAGGATTTTTGTTCATGGATTTTTACAAGGATTCCGCAAACAGAAGCGCTTTGGCGCGAGAGATTGCAAGAGAGGGCATAGTTCTGCTCAAGAATGAGGGAGATATGCTTCCTTTCGGAAAAGAAAAAGTTGCAGTGTTCGGCAGAACACAGGTAGATACGATAAAATGCGGCACGGGTTCCGCGTTTTGCAAAAGCGATTATTGCATAAATGTACTCGAGGGTATGGAGAACGCGGGAATATGCGTTGACGAGGAGCTTGCCGCGCGTTACCGTGCATGGTGCGCCGAAAATACGATAGCTTCGTTCAGCGTGTGGGGAAGTGGCTCTCATGTCAACCCCGAGATGCCCATTTCGGAAGAAGATATAAAGATCGTTGCCGAAAGGACCGAAAAAGCTGTTTTCGTCATCGGCAGAACAGCGGGCGAAAACGACGATACGTCTTGCATTGACGGCGATTTTCTTCTTTCGCCCGACGAAGCGGCTATGCTCGATAAATTGAAGAAATATTACAGCAGTATCGCCGTTATCGTAAACTCGGGCAACCTTATAGATTTCTCGTTTACCGAATGTGATGAGATAAAAGCCATCATATTGCTCAACCTCCCGGGTATGGAGGGCGGCAACGCGCTCGGCGATATACTTTGCGGTAAATATTCTCCTTCGGGCAGGATCACCGATACTATCGCGCGCCACTATTCCGATTATCCTTCGTCCGCTTATTTCGGCAAAAAAGCTGGTACTATCCAAAATTATTACGAAGATATATTTGTGGGTTATCGCTATTTTAAGACGTTCGAGGGCGCGGACAAGAGCGTTATCTATCCGTTCGGTCATGGTCTTTCATATACGGATTTTTCCAAAACATTGGTTTCTTTCGAATGTGGAAACGGCACGGCTGACGATATCAGCGTCAAAGTTCTCGTTAAGAACATCGGCGACAGATACTGCGGCAAAGAAACAGTGATGCTCTTCAGCTCTTCGCCTGTTTCCGAACTCGGAACGCCTAAATATGAACTTCGCTCATTCAAAAAGACAAAAGAGCTTGCTCCCGGTGAGGAAGAGCTTCTTACGATATCTTACCCGATATCTCGCATGGCTTCGTTTGACGATGAGGGAAAACTCGGCACAGCCGATGCTTGGGTAATGGCAAAAGGAAGATATGACGTTTACTTCGGAAGCGACGCAGATCATCTTGATCTTGCGGGTAATTTTGAAAATCCCGAATATACGATAATAAAAAAATGCGCTCATATTCCCACGGAACTTGACAAGCGCTTGACGGTAGACGGCTCCTATGAAAAGCTCGACGCGATCAAGCCCGATACGACAAAAGGCATACTCATAGGACCTTTTGCAAATATGGCTATCGACGGCGAACAGTATTGTTCGATAGAAGATAATTCTTCGACATACAAAATAAATGTTACGAACGCAGGCACATACAAGATAAAGCTTTGCGCCGATACGGATATCGCGGAAGTCAGATTCGGCGGTCGCTGTTTGCCTGAATTTGAAAAATTCTTTACAGCCGACGGTTCCGAAATGATATTTATTACCGCAACGTGCGAATTTACGTTTGTGGGTAAGGAAAAAGCGCCGAAAGTTTCTTTCTCTTTCGAAAAGAAAGATGATACCATACACATTTCCGCCGAAGGCAGTTCTATAATTGAGGGCGGCAAATTCTCCGAATGTGCGCTCTATGTTATCGCGAGCCGCTTTGAGGATAAAGAGGGAATATTGAAATCGGGTACGGGTCTATTCCGTATGCATACTCCCGGCAGAAATGCGATGTATAAGCTCGAGGTTGAAAAAGCGGGATTTTACGATGTAACATTGCGCTATACTACATCAAAGCCCACGCGCAAACTTGAAGATACATATTCTTTTATGGTATCGAACGTTACGCAAGAGATAGAATCTGTCGAACTTGCTCAGACGAATACGGAAGAAGGACATTCCTCTTATAATACGACAGCGCCTATTCGATTGGCGCTTCCCGCGGGCGAGGCTTACCTCAAGATAGTTTCTCTTACGACTGACACTCCTTTGCTCGCTTATATGGAATTGACCCCCAGCACAAGAGAAGTTCATCTTGCGGAAAAGAAAAGATCGGAAGTCGGCTCCGAAAGCGTTTCCGATAATGCGGAAGAAAATAACGGCATACTTGTTCGCAAGACGTTGCCTCCTGTTTCCAACAGATACGATCTCAGAAACGTTTTGAGCGGAGAGATAACGCTCGACGAATTTATAAATGACCTTTCCGATGATGAGCTTGCCGCGCTTACTTGCGGTAACGTAAACGGACAGATAGCGTATATGCCCGAAAGAGGTATCCCCGAAAGCTATTGGTCGGACGGTCCCGTAGGATTCCGTCAGGAATACACAGTAACGGTATATCCTTCCGCAACCATGGTAGCAGCTACATGGAACGAAGAGCTTGCTTATCGTTTCGGCAGATCTGTCGGTACGGAAGCGAACATTTATAATGTTGACGTTTGGCTTGCTCCCGCAATGAACATTCACCGCGACCCTTGCTGCGGCAGAAACTTCGAATACCTTTCCGAAGATCCATATATCACCGCAGAGATAGTTTCCGCCATCGTAAAAGGTGTTCAGGAATTTGACGTTGCGACAACGATAAAACATTTCGCGGCAAACAATACCGAATATCAGCGTGCGAAATCTAACAGCCGCGTTTCTGCACGCGCTATGAGAGAGATCTATATGAAAGCGTTCGAACTTGTTATAGAAAAATCCGAACCGTATTCCATAATGACCTCATATAACCACATAAACGGCATAAAGGTAAGCGAAAATCCCATCTATTGCACGGAAGTGCTTCGCAACGACTTTGGCTTCAAGGGAATGATAATGTCCGACTTTGCGAACGATTCCGACCACGTAAAGGAACTTATCGCAAGACAGGATCTCAAGATGCACTTCGGCGACCCGAAGAGCGTTGTGGAGGCTATGAACAACGGCACTCTCGAAAAAAGTTCCGTTCGCGGCTGCGTTGCAAAAATATTGGAATTGTTGATGCTCACCACGGTGAAAAACGAAAATAAATAATTAAAAAACAGCGGTGTTGCGCCGATAACAGCGGCGACACACCGCTGTTTAATACGAAATTTTGACCTAATTGTAAACAAAGATTTAAATAATGCGAAAGTCGCTTGACTTTTTATATAAAAAGGACTACAATTTCTATTACAAAGATTAAATTTTTCAGAGAGGATATAACCATGGAAAAGAAAGCCTTTAAAACAGAATCCAAAAAAATGCTTGATATGATGATAAACTCCATCTATACTCATAAGGAGATATTCCTTCGCGAGCTTATCTCAAACGCAAGCGACGCTATCGACAAAAGAGCGTTCCGCGCACTTACGGACAGCACGCTCGGTCTTGACAGAAGCGAATACAAGATAGAGATCGAAAGAAATAAAGAAGCAAATACGCTTACTATCCGCGATAACGGTTGCGGTATGACATATGATGAGCTTGAAAATAACCTCGGTACTATCGCAAAGAGCGGTTCTCTCGATTTTAAGAAAGAGAATGGAAAGCAGGACGGATTTGATATAATCGGTCAGTTCGGCGTTGGTTTTTACTCCGCATTTATGGTAAGCGACAAGATAACGGTAAAGAGCCGTGCGCTCGCCGCCGATACAGCGTTCGTTTGGGAATCCGAAGGCGCTGAGGGCTATACTATCGAACCTTGCGATTATGCAAACTACGGTTCCGAGATAGTGCTTCACATAAAGCCCGACACGGAAGAAGAAAAATACAGCGAATTTCTCGATGAATATCGCATTCGCGGTCTTATCAAAAAATATTCGGACTATATCCGTTACCCCATCATGATGGACGTTGAAAAAACTCGCCTTATCAAGACGGAGAATGAAGACGCCGTTGAAGCTAACAAAGAAGAGCCGAAATATGAAACATACACGGAACTTGAAACGCTCAACAGCATGGTTCCGATCTGGCACAGATCTTCCGACGAAGTTACGGAAGAAGAATACGCAAGCTTCTATCAGGAAAAATTCTATGATTACGAAGCTCCCGCAAAAGTTATTCGTTCCAAATCCGAGGGTACTGTATCGTATGAAACGCTTCTCTTTATCCCCAAGAGAGCGCCGTACAACTATTACTCCAAAGATTTCGAAAAAGGTCTGCAACTCTATTCTTCCAGCGTAATGATAATGGAAAAATGCGCGGATCTTCTTCCCGATTATTTCAACTTTGTAAAAGGTCTTGTTGACAGCGAAGACTTTTCGCTCAATATCTCCCGTGAGATGCTCCAGCACGACCATCAGCTCAAAGCTATCGCAAAATCCGTTGAGAAGAAGATAAAGAACGAACTTCTCAAGATGCTTGAAAACGACAGAGAAAAATATGAAGCGTTCTTCAAGGAATTTGGCGCACAGCTCAAATATGGTATCTACTCCGATTTCGGCAGACACAAAGATACTTTGCAGGATCTTGTGATGTTCAGATCGTCCAACGAAAAGAAATACGTTACATTTAAAGAATATGTAAACGGAATGAAAGAGGGTCAGAACAGCATCTACTATGCTTGCGGCGACAGCATCGACCTTATCGATATGCTCCCCAAGACAGAAGCCGTAAAAGCAAAAGGCTTTGAAGTCCTCTACCTCACTGAAAATATAGACGAATTTGCTCTCCGCGCTCTTTCCGAATATGACGGCAAGAAGTTCATCAACGTTTGCGATGACAAACTTGATATCTCCACAGATGAAGAAAAAGAGCAGATCAAAGCGGAAAACGAAAACGCGGCAGACCTCCTCACATTTATGAAAGACAGCATCGGAGATGCTTCTGTTACGGCAGTAAGATTCACAAATACGCTTAAAGAACACCCCGTTTGCCTTTCCAGTGAGGGCGGCATCTCCACGGAGATGGAAAAAGTTCTTTCTCAGATGCCCGGCAACGAAAACGCTCCCAAAGCGGAAACAGTTCTCGAGATCAACGACGGACACAGCGTAGCCACAACGCTCAAAGGTCTTTTCGCAACAGGCGAAAAAGACAAGGTTGCGGAATACGCAAAGATACTTTATACCATGGCGCGTCTTATCAGCGGTCTTCCCGTTGAGAACCCCACGGAACTCAGCAACGCTATCTGCGGCTTGATGAAATAATAAAAAAATACCACACATATGCGATAAAAAGCATATGTGTGGTATTTTTATGCAGAAAACAAAAGCGATGCTTTTGCAAGCATCGCTTTTGCGAAAAAACTTATGTTTTTATCAAGACATTATTATCAGCCGTTGAGCTTGATAAATCTGTTGATAACATCGGAAAGAGAAACTTCAGCATAACCTGTGAGGTATGTACCTACTGTATCGTTGAAGTTCTTGTACCAGTATTCGGGGATGGCGTCGAAGCCGAGGCAAGCACCTGCGATAGAACCAACAGTTGCACCTGTGCAGTCGTTATCGAGACCGATAGCTACACATTCGCTGATGCACTTCTGGTAGTCGTTGCCACCGAGCATAAGAGCGAATACGATAGCACACATATTGTTGATAGTGTGAACGGGGTGCATTCTCTTGAATTTTTCATCGAGGAGTTCGCGTGCTCTGAGGTAGTTTGTAACCTGATCTTCAACAGAGAAAGCCCATTCGAGAGCCTGGTAAAGTTCAGAATCCTTGGGGATCTGTTTCATACCTTCTTTAACAGCGTCAAGAGGAGTTTCAGCTGTGAAAGCGGCAGCAACAGCGGCAGCGCAGAACATTTCGCCGTAGATACCGTTCTTTCTGTGTGTGAGGTATGCGTCATTGTAGGAAAGTTTTGCGGCAGCAGCGGGGTTACCTGCTTCTGCGTAACCGAAAGCGTCAGCACGGATAGCAGCACCGATCCATTCAACGTAGTTGTTGAAGTTAGCGGCACATTCTGCTCTTGTGCCTGCGCGCATCTGCTGAAGAGCTTCGTCTTCTGCTGTGCAAGCGATGGGAAGGATATCGAGCCAAAGTTTGCCCATATCTTCTACTGTGTAGTTCTTGCCGTATTTTTCAAGGCAGAGAAGGTTGAGGATAACGTATGTGATATCGTCGTCAACGGGAACTTTGTTGATATTTTCTTCGAGATAATCTGTTCTTACGTTTGTCTGGTAGTGGATCTTTTCGGGCTGGTCTGTGCCTTTCCAGTATGTCTGAGGGGGGAATGTCGTGCCGGATTCAAGCGCAACTGCCTGCATTCTTGCAACGGAATAAAGTTCAACGGGAATACCGAGAACGCAACCTGCAAAACGACCGATAACGGCACCTTTCATTCTGTTTTCAAGGTTATCAACCTTTTTACCTTCATCACTTGCGCCTTCGGGACGAAGAGCAAGTATTTCCTCGAGTTTATCGGGCTGAAGAGCATCTGTATTTCTGTACATTGTGATCAATCCTCCATGTAATAATTTTTGTTTTTAAAAAACAAATTTTTCTGCGTATATTATATCATATAAAATTAAGTTATGCAATGAGTTTGTAGATTTTTTAAAATATTTTTTTGCGATGTCGATGTTGACTATGCAATGCAATGATGATATACTTAAAACATAATAATATTTTTGAAAGGGTATTTTATAAATGGCAATTTATTTTGATGAATCGACAAGAATGTTTTTTCTTGAAGGAAAGAATATTTCTTATGTATTCGGTATAAATGAGACGAATTTTCCTGAGCATTACTATTTCGGCGAAAAGATAGGCAGAGACGATTTGCGCTATTCGCTCGGACAGGGCGGAGATTGGGCGGAAGCCGCAATACCCGGCGAATTTCGTGCGTCTTGGCGTAAATCATACAACCATTATGCCGCGGAGATATCTTCTTACGGCGCAAGCGATTATCACGAATGTATGGTACAGATAAGATTCGCGAACGGAAGCCGTATAAATGAATTTTTATATGATTCATATGAGATACTTTCCGAAAGACCGAAGATAAGCGGTATGCCGTCTATGCGCGGCGGACAGACTTTGAAATTGGTCGTAAAGGATAAGAACTCCGATATAAAAGTAAATCTTTTTTATACCGTTTACGATGATATAGATGTCATCTGCCGTCGCATGGAGATCATCAACGGCACGAACGAGGATATCACGATATTGAGAGCATACAGCTTTACCCTCGAATTGCCGAGAAACGATTATGAGATGCTCACGCTCCACGGCGCTTGGGGCAGAGAACGCATACCCGAACGTATACCGTTCCACCACGGTGTCGTATCGATAGACAGTAAATCAGGCTCTTCTTCGAGCAGACTTAACCCGTTTATGGCGATACTTAATAAAAATACCGATGAATATAACGGAGAGGCAATAGGCATAAATCTTGTTTATTCGGGTTCGTATGCCCTGAAAGCAGAGGTCGGTTCCAAAGGAAGCTCTCGTGTAATGGGCGGTATCAATGATTTCGATTTTGCATGGAAGCTTGATGCGGGCGAAACGTTTGCAACGCCCGAAGCGGTCATCGTTTATTCCTCGAACGGTCTTAATAATATGTCCCAAACGTTCCACGACGCATACAGAAAATATCTTATAAATCCTCGCTATGTAAATTCTTGCAGACCAGTTGTTATCAACAGCTGGGAAGCGGCATATTTCAGTTTTGACAATGAAAGATTGAAAGGCATCATAGATGTCGTAAAAGGAAGCGGTATAGATACGTTCGTACTCGATGACGGCTGGTTCGGCATCAGAAACAACGATAGATCGGGTCTTGGAGATTGGTTCGTCAATACCGAAAAATTAAAAGGCGGTCTTAAACCGATAATCGACTATTGTCACGAAGCAGGCATGAAGTTCGGTCTTTGGTTCGAGCCTGAAATGGTCAATCCTGATAGCGATCTTTACCGCGCTCACCCCGATTGGGCAATACAGGTGCCTAATGTGGAACCGTGTTTGGCAAGACAGCAGCTCGTGCTTGATATAACCAGAGAAGAAGTTCGCGATTATATAGTAGAGGCTGTGTCCAAGATATTGCGCGAACACGAGATAGATTACGTTAAATGGGACTTTAACCGTGTACTTACGGAAAATTATTCTGTGGCATTGCCCGCTGAAAGGCAGCAGGAGGTCCATCATCGTTTTGTACTTGGATACTACAATCTGTGCGAAAGACTTGTAAACGGTTTCCCGAACATCATGTTTGAGGGTTGTGCAGGCGGCGGCGGCAGAATGGACCCTGGCTCGCTCTACTATTTCCCGCAGTATTGGCTCAGCGATGACACGGATGCATATATGAGAACGCAGATACAGTATGGCACATCGATATGCTATCCGCTTTCCGTTATGTCCTGCCACACTTCTATCTGCCCGAACCACCAGTCGGGACGCACGGTATCCTTTAAGACCCGTGCGGATATAGCTCATCTCGGCGCTACGGGATATGAGCTTGATACAAAGAAGCTCACGCAGGAGGAGATAGAGCAGATCCGCGGTCAGGTAGAGGATTATCATTCAATGGAAAGATTGATGCTTGAAGGCGATCTTTACAGAATAGAGAACACCTGCGAAGGCAATTATTTTGCCGTTGCCATCGTTTCCAAGGATAAGAGCGAGGCTCGTATTACGGCTATGCGTGCGCTCTGTATTCCCAATGACGAAGTAAAACGCATCTATCCAAAGGGACTTGACAAAAACGCCGTTTATCATATCAAAGAATTGGATATCGACCTCAGCGGCGCAACGATAATGAACGTCGGAATCACACTTCCGAACAAAGCGGAAGACTTCAAAACGTTCGTATTTACATTGAATCGCGTATAAACATCATATTGTTTTTCGTTAATATAATGTGTTGAATTTTTAAAGCCATGACCTTTCGAAGTCATGGCTTTATTTTATTTGGTCGAAATATGGATATATAATATGATTTTACCTATTGACATAGTAGATTTTATGCAGTATAATACTTATCAAAACGCTAGGCATAATCATGTTGGAGACGAAAATGACTGTTCGCGAGATACACGAAGAAATAATCAAACTGAAAAAAGAAAAAAATATCTGCATTTTGGCGCACGCTTACCAGCGCCATGACATTTGGGAGGTAGCCGATTATGTGGGCGATTCGTTCGGATTGAGCCAAAAGGCGGCTGAAACGAAAGCTAATATCGTTATAATGTGCGGTGTGCGCTTTATGGCAGAGACGGTGAAGATGCTGTCGCCGAAAAAGAAAGTGTTCCTTGCAAATCCGTTGGCGAGTTGCCCCATGGCAGAGCAGATGGACGTGGAACTGATATCCGAACTTAAAGAAAGTATGCCCGATCATACGGTGGCGGCATATATAAATACGACGGCGAAGCTCAAGACCGTGTGTGATGTTTGCGTAACGTCGTCTTCCGCCGTCAAGATACTGAGCCGAGTAGAAAACGACAAAATATTGTTCATTCCCGATTGCAATTTGGGAGATTGGGTATCGAAACAGTTGCCACAAAAAGAATTTAAACTCGTTCGCGGCGGTTGCCCCACTCACGTGCGTATAACGCTTCGCGATGTCGAACGCTCAAAAAAGGAATATCCGCAAGCAAGATTGCTCGTTCACCCCGAATGTTTGCCGACGGTTACGGCACAAGCCGATTTTGTCGGCAGTACGACGGAGATAATGGATTTTGCCAAAAAGAGCGACGACAAAAGCTTTATAATAGGTACCGAAAACAGCATCGTGGAGCATCTTCAATTCGAATGTCCCACAAAAACCTTTGTTCCTCTTTCCAAAGATTGCGTTTGCCACAATATGTTCGCAACTACGCTTGCCGATGTTCTGCGTTGCGTCAAAGGAGAGGGAGGAGAAGAGATGATCATGTCGGACGAGCTGATTGCTTCCGCAAGAAGATGCGTTGACGAGATGATACGTCTCGGAAAATAAAACAGCTTACATCTCAAATATAAAATATCGCCTCGAAGCGCATTGTCCTGACGCTTTGGGGCGATATTTATTTTGGTCATATTACCATAAGGAGCGTTCCCATACCTATCAAGATACAGCCTATCAATGATTTCGGTGTAAAATCTTCTTTCAAAAATACAAACGCCAAAATAAGCGTTATGATAACGCTGAGCTTGTCTATGGGGACGACTTTCGATGCGTCGCCGACCTGCAACGCTTTATAGTAGCAAAGCCAAGATGCGCCTGTCGCAAGACCCGATAATATCAAAAATATCCAGCTCTTTCGGCTTATATCGAAAAGACCGCTTTGCGTATGCGTTATGAAGACCATGCCCCATGACATGATAAGCACTACGAATGTTCTGATGGCTGTTGCCAATGTGGAGTTTACGCCGTCTATGCCGACTTTAGCCAATATCGATGTGAGAGCGGCGAATATCGCCGATGATAATGCAAGTATGAACCACATATTATATTCCTCCTGAACCGAGATATCCTCAGCTTTATTTTGCCATTTCTTGCTTTGAAACTATCTTATCGAATTTTTGAATACGATAGAATATCGTGGAAAGTATCGTGGCGACAGTCCAACCGATGGGCCAAGCGAGCCAGATTCCGTTTGAACCGAACGGAATGGAGAATACTTTTGCAAGTATTATGCGCAACAAAAGATCGGTAAATGTCGCTATCATGAATTTATCCATGATGCCCGCGCCGCGAAGGATAGCGTCAGAAACCATCTTCAAAGCTATTACAAAATAAAACGGTGCGACCGTGCGAAGGAATGCAATGCCTGTGTTGAGAGCGTCGTCGCTGGGGGAATCGATAAATGCATAGATAAGATATTTGCCCGCCAAAAGATAGATGAGTACGAGCGGTACGCAGATCGTCCAGACCATTTTTACGCCCGCGCGGAAGCCCTCTTTGATGCGCTCCGTCTTTTGCGCGCCGATGTTCTGCGCCGTATAGTTTGAGATACCGTTGCCGATGGTCGTCATGGACGTGATAACGAGGTTATTGAGTTTTACGGTCGCGGAATATCCCGCCATAACACCGGGACCGAAGCCGTTGATTATGCCCTGGATTATTATATTGCCGATGGAGATGAAGCTTTGCTGAAAGATGCTGGGCACGGCGACGATCGATATTTCGCCGAGGATACGCCAAGAGAATATTTTTGCTTTTTTCTCTGCGTGTATTTTTTCGAAACGCTTCAATACGAATATTATCGCAAGGATACAGCTTATACCTTGGCAGATCAATGTTGCCCAAGCAACTCCGGGAACGCCCATATCGAATGCGGCTACAAAAAGGATATCCGCACCGATATTTGCAACGGAAGAGCAAGCGAGGAATATAAACGGTGTCTTGGAATCTCCCAAAGCGGAGAATATGCCCGTTGCCACGTTATAGTAGAATACGAACGGCAAGCTAAGTACATATATCTCAAGGTAAGCGAGAGAATCATCGAAAACGTCAGCGGGCGTTTTGATAAGTTCCAAAAGCGTTCCTCCGAAGAAAAATCCGAAGAGCATCATCACGGCGCAAAGCACGCCGCTCGCGATAAGAGTTGTATATACGGTGGTTTTGAGATCGGCATAGCGTTTTGCACCGAAATATTTCGATGTTATAACGGAGCAGCCGATGTTGCAACCGAAAGCGAACGCTATGAATATAAGCGTTATCTCGTAACTGTTGCCGACAGATGCCGCCGCCGCTTCGCCGATAAATCGACCCGCAACAAAGCTGTCTGCCAAATTATAGAGCTGTTGGAAGATGACGCTTCCGAAAAGCGGCAAGCAGAACTTCCAAAGCACCGACGAAGGTTTTCCGACGGTCAAGTCTTTGTTCATTTGTGTTTCCTCCCAATGTTATAAAAGTTGTCTATTGACTTTTTTTCGTTAATAATTATAATACTGATATATACATATTAAAAATGTATAATTGATATCTTAATTATATGATAATGATATGGAGAGAACGTATGTATATAAGCTATGACTATTACAGGATATTTTATTACGTGGCAAAGAACGGCAGTTTTACACGTGCGGCTGAAGCTCTTTTTGCAAACCAACCCAACTTGACAAGGGCGGTAAAAGCACTTGAATCCGAGCTTGGTTGCAAACTGTTCGTGCGCTCCAACAAAGGGGTGGATCTTACTCCCGAGGGCGAAAAACTGTATGCTCATGTATCGCTCGCGATAGAACATATACAAGCAGGGGAAGAAGAGATCGCCATGAACAAGAGCCTAAACAAAGGTGTTGTATCGATAGGAGCAACGGAGATATCGTTAAGATGCTTTTTGCTGCCGATATTGAATGAATTTCGAGAGAAATACCCTAACGTGCGCTTGAAGATATCGAATATATCCACGCCGAATGCGATATTGCTCGTTCAAAACGGTCTGGTCGATTTTTCCGTCGTTACGACACCGTTCGAGAAGAACGGTTCGATGAAAGTGAGGACAGTTAAAAAGATATCCGACGTGCTTGTGAGCGGAAAGGTATACAAGGAAAAGCTTGGTAACGAGGAGGTGTCGCTTTCCAAACTCGCGGGGCTTCCGTTCATATCTCCCAGCGAGGGAAGCGGCACATATCTTTTTTACGAAGAACTTTTTGAACGCTACGGCGCGGCTTTTTCGCCCGATATAGAGGCTGATACCGTGGACCGAATAATGCTCATGGTAAAGCACGATCTCGGAATCGGATTCGTACCGTCGGATATATTAAAAGATGATGGAGACGGAGCTTTCAGGATATTTTTAAAAGAAAGTATACCGCAAAGGGATATATGCCTTATAACGGGTAAGGACAATATCATGAGCTTGCCCGCAAAGGAATTGGAGCGAATGATAATAGAAAAGCAAGAGACTTTTTGAAAAAATCTTTCGAGAGAACAAGAAATATATATTAAACCTATTGGCAAAGTATGAATTTAGATGTATAATAGCGTTATCGAAATGAAGAACGACGATCACGCCGCCGATATGACGAAAAATTTTGATATAAAGAGGTAATAGAGTTATGTCTAATATTTATACATCCGCAGATAAATTGATAGGCAAGACCCCGATAATGGAGCTTGCGAACATCGAAAAGGCTCTGGAACTTAAAGCAAAGATATTTGCAAAGCTGGAATATTTCAACCCATCGGGTTCTGTTAAAGATCGCGTGGCAAAGGCGATGATAGACGAAGCCGAAAAAAGCGGAAAGCTCAAGAAAGGCTCTGTTATTATAGAGCCGACATCGGGAAATACGGGCATAGGTCTTGCTTCCGTTGCGGCATCGAGAGGATATCATATAATAATAGTTATGCCCGAAACGATGTCGGTTGAGCGCCGCCGCATCATGCAAGCATACGGCGCGGAGCTTGTTTTGACGGAGGGCACGAAGGGCATGAAAGGCGCTATCGAAAAAGCGAACGCTCTTGCTTCGGAGATACCGAACAGCTTTATTCCCGGTCAGTTCGTAAATCCCTCCAATCCCAAGGCGCATATCGACACGACAGGTCCCGAGATATGGGAAGATACAGACGGAAATGTCGATATATTCGTTGCGGGCGTGGGTACGGGCGGTACCATCACGGGTGTAGGCGAATATTTGAAATCGAAGAATAAAAATATAAAAGTTGTAGCCGTTGAGCCTGCTTCCTCCGCGGTCCTTTCAACGGGAGTTGCGGGAGCGCACAAGATACAGGGTATAGGAGCGGGATTCGTTCCCGATGTGTTGAACACCGACATATATGACGAGATAATCGCCGTTTCCAACGAAGATGCATTCGAGATAGGCAAGCTTATCGGCAAGAGCGAAGGCATACTTGTCGGCATCTCGTCAGGCGCGGCGACATGGGCGGCGATAGAACTTGCGCGTCGTCCCGAAAACAGCGGAAAGCGTATCGTCGTTATCCTCCCCGATGGAGGAGACAGATATTTTTCAACGCAGGGATATTTTGCTTGAACGGCGATATCGTCAAAATGAAAAAGAGAGTTTAGCGTGATGTTACGCTAAACTCTCTTTTTTCGCTTTGGTTGATGTTATATCGATAACACCCAAAGATATTATTTAAAATGAATGTTTAAGATATCTTATATGTTTTTGCGATGATATCGGCGCAATTTTCAACACCGATGCTTGTGCTGTTGAGAACTATATCGTAATTCTTGATATTGCCCCAAGACTGACCTGTGTAATATTTATAGTTTACGCTACGTTTTTTATCCGTGTCGCGAATGAGCTTTTCAGCTTCCGCTTCGGAAACACCGCGGTATTCGCAGATACGCTGGATCTTTTCGTCTATGTCGCCGCGAATGAATACGTCGATGGTCTCTGCTTTGCCTTTCAAGATATAGTCTGCGGATCTGCCGACGATAACGCAAGAGCCTTTTTCGGCAATATCGAGGATTATTTTGCGCTGAACGTTCTGGATATAGTCTTCCATAGATTCGCCAACGCTGTTCCTGCCGACAAACGCATAAGAGAAGATGTTCTTAGAGGGTGCATATTCCGCAAGACGTTCGATAAAATCTTTAACGAAGCCTGTTTCTTCTGCGATCCTTTCCATTATCTCTTTATCATAAAAGGGAATGCCAAGCTTTTGCGCTACAAGCTCGCCGATATATTTACCGCCGCTGCCGTATTCTCTGCTGATAGTGATAATTTTGTTACTCATAATAAAATCTTCCTTTCTGAGAAATCATATATGTTTTGCCAAAATGGCAAGAACTTCATCATGAATCTTTCCGTTGCTGATGACAGCGCCGTTTATATCGCCGTCATATCTTTGTTCGTTTCCGAAAAGGTCCGTAACTTTGCCGCCTGCTTCTTCCACAATTACTTTTGCGGCGGCAATGTCGCAATTTTTATGTTTTGTGCCGGGGAATATCGCAAGAGTGAAATCTCCGCTTGCGACGCATATTGCGGCTCTTATTATACTGCCTATATCAACAGAATATGCTCTGAGTCCGATCTCCATGTAAGCGGGGTATAGATTATACTCTGCGGCGGGCCACATATCAAGACTCATTACGCTCTGCATATTGTCGAGTTCGTTGTTGTTGACGTTTATCGGTTTTTCGTTGAGAAAGGCGCCTTTTCCTTTGATTGCATGATACATATTTTTTGTAAAAGGATCGTATACCACACCAACTATCGGAGTGCCGTTCTCCACGAGTGCGAGCGAAAATACCGAAACCGGAATATGACGCGCATACATTGCCGTTCCGTCTATCGGGTCGCAGACCCAAACGAGTGATGAAGTGCCGAACTGCTCTTCCTCGCCGTCTACAGAATGAGTGGGAAATTCTTCTTTGACGCGGCTTATAAGATAAGAATTTATCTCTGTGTCGGCTTTTGTAACGATGGTCTTATCGAGTTTATAGCTTGCGCCGTTGTCGCTGTAAAAATATTTTTCGGCGATCTTACCTGCATCAAGAGCAATCTGTTTTGCAAAATCAAGATATTTTTCTATCATAAAAAGGCTCCTTTGAAATATTTTTATTTAAGAGGTCTTATAGTCTTCTTGTATATTCTGAAGAAAAAGTAAGCAGCTATCGCCGCAGAGATCGCTTCCGCTATCACGAATGTGAACCAAAGTACGATAGAGTTTGAAAGATCTGGCTTTACAAAGAGAGAGAAGACATAAGCCACGGGGATAACGAACAAAAACTGTCTGCAAACGGAGATGACAAGCGAAGCGATACCGCCGTCAAGCGCTTGAAATACGCCTTGCATAGCTATATTGAATCCCGCGAATACGAGGCTCACGGAGATAACGCGAACAGCCAGCGTCATTATCCCTTCCGTTACCTCCGAAAGGTTGAACATAGATGCGATAGGTCCTGCGAACGCTTCCAATACGATCGTTCCCAAGAGCATTATGACCAAAGTGTATATCGTGCCGTATTTTGCACCTTCGCTTACACGTTTGCCGTTTCGCATACCGTGAGAAAAGGATATTACGGGAGTCATTGCATCGCGCAAGCCGAATGCCGCGAATATAACGAACTGCTGTATCTTATAGTAAAGTCCGTAAGCGGTAACGAGGCTTTCGTCGATATGACCCAAAATGATGTTTATGCCGTATGTCATAAACGAAGTCAAAGCCTGCGCTATTATAGCGGCGAAGCCGATAGTATATATCGCTTTTATCAAAGACCAAGAGGGTCTGATATATGAGATCTTATTGTCTATGTCCCTATTATATCGCAAGTGGAAGAAAAATGCAAGAAGAAATGAAACTATTTGTCCGATAACTGTTGCGATAGCGGCGCCGTTTATGCCCATTTCGGGTACAAATCCGATGCCGTAGATAAATATTGGGTCAAAAATAATGTTTACGACGGCACCTGCTATCTGAGCTATCGTGGAGAAGAGCGAAAGACCTGTTGACTGCAAAAGTTTTTCGAAGATGGAGAAGAACACGGAACCGAAAGACACTATACAGCATATGCGAAGATAAGAGGAAGCCATATCAGCTATGAGCGCGTTCTTTGTTTGGGAGTTTATGTATATCTCAACGCCGAAAATACCGAAAAGCATTATAGCGGCGCATATGACCAAGCCGAGAAAAACTGCATTTCCCGCTATACGGCTTGCTTTTTCTTTGTCGTTTTGACCGAGAGTTTTGGAAAGGAGCGCGTTTGCACCGACGCCTGTGCCGATGGATACGGCTACCATGAGCATTTGAACGGGGAATGCAAGAGTAAGCGCGTTGAGCGCGCTTTCGCTGTTCGCGCTCATGCCGCCGATAAATGCGCTGTCCACGATGTTATAGAGTGCCTGGAGCATCATGGAGATTATCATCGGCAATCCGAGCGAGATGAGCAATTTTCTTGGCGGCATTTCCGCCATTTTGTTTTGAGAAGATGTTTTTTTCATGAATTATCCTTTCTTGATATGAAATATCGGCAACAAAAAATGCGTAGACCCAAGTTTAAACCTGGATTTACGCATTTAAAGCCACACGATTTGTTTTTGTTATTCTACCATATACAAAAGCGAAAAGTCAACCGATTTTTTTGAAAATGTATCGTTTGCTGTATAAAAATAAAATAATTTGGAGAAATTTTTAAAAACCTCTTTACAAAACGTTAAAATAGTGTTAATATATAGACCGATAAAAGGGAGTAGCTGACGGCTCTTTGCCGTGCTTCGTGCGTCAATACGGTATCTACCCGCACAAAGATGAAATAGCAAGACTTTTACCGATGCTCGATATTTAAGCATCGGTAAAAGTCTTTTTTGTTTTTTGCGCTTCCTTTTTGAAAAAATCAAAGAGAGGTAAAACAAATGAATTTCTTTCAACAACTTGGGAACCTGTTTTCTAACGTTGCCGAGCTTGCCGACATCAAATTGATCATCATGTGGATCATCGGTGGCGTGCTTATCTATTTGGCTATCAAAAAAGACATGGAACCCACGCTCCTTCTTCCCATGGGCTTTGGTGCTATCCTCGTAAACCTCCCAAATTCGGGCGCGGTAAATCAGATAGTAGACGGCATTTTGGAGGAAGGTCCCATCGACGTGCTTTTTGCGGCAGGTATCGCAAACGAGCTTTTTCCCTTGCTCCTTTTCGTCGGCATCGGCGCTATGATAGACTTCGGACCGTTGCTTTCCAACCCTAAACTTATGATATTCGGCGCAGCCTCACAGTTCGGTATCTTCGTAACATTGTGCTTGGCGGGTCTTGTCGGATTTGATATCAAAGACGCCGCTTCCATTGCCATCATCGGCGCGGCTGACGGTCCCACGGCAATTTTTGTTGCAAACTTCTTCGATTCCAAGTATATGGGCGCGATAATGGTCGCCGCATATTCGTATATGGCGCTCGTTCCGCTCGTTCAGCCCCCTGTTATCAAGGCGCTCACAACGAAAAACGAACGTCGCATCCGCATGGTAACAGGCAACAACACTGTTTCCAAATCCACGCGCATTTTGTTCCCCATCGTTATCACTATCATCACGGGTATCGTTTCGCCCAAGAGCGCTCCGCTCATCGGCTTCCTTATGTTCGGTAACTTGATACGTGAATGTGGTGTGCTTAACAGTCTTTCCGAAACAGCACAGAAAGTTTTGGCGAACCTCATCACTTTGTTCCTCGGTCTTACCATCGCGACAAAGATGCAGGCGGAATACTTCCTTACATGGGAAACATTGCTCATCATAGGTCTTGGTCTTTTCGCATTTATATTCGATACTGCGGGCGGCGTTATCTTCGCAAATATACTCAACCTTTTCTTGCCCAAGGATAAAAAGATCAACCCCATGATCGGTGCGGCGGGCATCTCCGCATTCCCCATGTCCGCGCGCGTAGTACATAAGCTCGGCTTGGAAGAAGATGATTCAAACTTCTTGCTCATGCATTCCATAGGTGTAAACGTTTCCGGTCAGATCGCTTCCGTTATAGCGGGCGGTCTTATCCTCAATCTTATTGCAAAATGAAAGGAGAAGAAAGATCATGAAAAGATTTTTGGTTTTCACACTCGCGCTTCTTATGATATTCTCCTTGTCCGTTGCTGTGTTCGCTATTTCCGCCGATACAGTCGATGAACCCGATGTCATCGACGTAAACGGAGAGATCGATATCGATGCGGGCGAAGAAGAGGACGAAGTTAAGACAAAATTCGGTTTTTATCCCGAAACATTGCTCACGACTTTGCCCATAATGGGCATGGGTATGCTCGGCATATTCATCGTTACCGCGGTCATCATCTTGGCTGTGGTCATACTCAAAAAGTTCGGCGATACGTCCAAAAGATCCGATAAGGACGAGAACTGAATCGCAATAAAAATATTTCGGAATATACCCGAGATACGGAAAATATCCGTTGTTTGCAAATGACAACGGATATTTTTTGCGTTTTTAAAATTATTTCGCGCAAGAGATATGAAAAAAGTTGACTTTTTATTGTATGCGCGGTATAATTTATATATTAAATGAAAAAAAGCTTTTCGATCTACATAATATTAAGGAGCTAATATGGCATATATAACACGCCGCGCGGCACGCGAAGGTGCTGTGCAGATAATGTACGGATATGATTTCCAGAAGGAATTGAACAAGGAAGAATTTTTCGCTTCCACAGCGGAAGAAGCCGAAATCGAAACAAACGGATTTGCAAGATCGCTTTATAACGGTACTCTCGAACATATAGAGGAGATCGACGCAAAGATAGAAGAAAATCTTCGCGGTTGGTCGCTTTCTCGTGTTTCACGAGTTTCTTTGGCTGTAATGAGAATATGCGCTTACGAGCTTATGTTTACGGATGTTCCCGTGTCCATCGCAATCAACGAAGCTTTGGAGATAGACAAAAAGTTCGATAAGGACGATGCGCCTTCGTTTATAAACGGTGTCCTCAACGCCATCGCGAAAGGTTGCAGAACGGAATGACAATACTCGGTATCGACACGAGCAACTATACCACATCTCTCTCTCTTGTGGGGGAAGAAGGTTTTGTTCACGTTCGCCGTATATTAGATGTAAAAAAAGGAGAGTGCGGGCTTAGACAAAGCGACGCACTTTTTTTGCATACGGTGAACCTGCCCGAACTTTTTCCGCAGTTGTTTTCGAATTACAGAGAGAGATACGGCAAGGACGCAAAGATGGACGCTATTGCGTACAGCGCGTATCCGAGAGATGCCGAAGGCTCGTATATGCCGTGCTTTTTGGCAGGACAGAGCGCGGCAAGCGCCGTTGCTTCCTCACTCGGTGTGCCGATATACAGATTTTCTCATCAGGCAGGGCATATAATGGCGGCGGTGAAGACTTGCGGCGCGGAGGAGAAGATAGGCGACGAATTTTTGGCTCTCCATCTTTCGGGCGGCACGACGGAGCTGGTTCGAGCAAGAGCTGATGACGAGATCGGATATTCGGCAAAAATCGTTTGCGATACGGCGGATATTTCCGCCGGTCAGCTCGTTGACCGCGCGGGCGTAATGCTCGGGCTGAAGTTTCCGTGCGGTGCCGAACTTGAAAAGCTCGCCGCAGCCGAAGGTAACGCAGATGGCATAAAGCCGATAAAGGTTACCGTCCGCAACGGCGAATGTAATATGTCGGGTGCGGAGAACAGGATAAGGGAGCTTGTCGCAAAAGGCATAGCACCGGGTAAGATAGCCTATTTTACGCTCGATTTTGTCGCGAAGAACGTCATATCGCTCGCGCAGTCGGCAAGGGAAAAATATCCCGATCTTCCGATAATATTTGCGGGCGGCGTTATGCGAAACAAGATAATTCGCGCGCAGATAGCGAAGAAGATAGATAATATATATTTTTCGGGCGAGGAACTTTCATCCGACAATGCAGTCGGCACGGGATACCTCGGTTTTGAAAAGTTTAAAAGGGAGGCGGTAGTACGGAACGACAAGTTATAACTGTATCCGAGCTGAACGAATATATAAAATTGCTCATGGATCATGACGAGATACTTATGTCTGTTTGCGTAAGAGGCGAGATATCCAACTTTACGAACCACTATAAAACTGGTCATTTCTATCTTACGTTGAAAGATGAGGGCGGTCTTATAAAGGCCGTGATGTTCCGCGGAAACGCTTCTAAATTGCAGTTTTTGCCCGAAAACGGCATGAAGGTCATCGTTACGGGCAGGGTCAGCGCATATGTCCGCGACGGTCAGTATCAAATATATATAGAGACTATGGAGCCTGACGGCGTGGGTGCGCTCTATATCGCCTACGAACAGCTCAAAAAGAAGCTTGAAGCGGAAGGACTTTTCGACCGCTCTAAAAAGAAGCCTATTCCCAAAATACCCACGAGGATAGGCATAATCACATCACCGACGGGCGCGGCGATACGCGATATAATAAACATTTTGGGCAGAAGATTTCCTTTGTGCAAGCCGATACTTTACCCCTCGCTCGTTCAAGGCGACGGCGCTCCGACCCAGATAATCGCGGGCATCGATCATTTCAACGAGCAAAAGAACGTCGATGTTATTATAGTTGGCAGAGGAGGCGGTTCGCTTGAGGACCTTTGGGCGTTCAACAACGAAGAACTTTGCCGTAAGGTAGCCGCTTCCGAGATACCGATAATATCTGCGGTGGGACATGAGACGGACTTTACTCTTTGCGATTTTGCAGCTTCCGTCCGCGCACCAACACCGTCCGCGGCGGCCGAGCTTGCTGTTCCCGAAAGCGCGGAGCTTAAACGCAAGATATGCAATGTTCAAACGAGAATGGAACTTCTTTGCACACAGAGGATAAAGCTTTCGAGAGAAAAGCTTTCAAGCCTTGCGTCCTCTCGCGCGTTGACTACACCGATGAATTTTATCGATGACAAGCGCATGATGTTGAGCATGGCGGAGGAAAAACTCGCGGCACGCATGGAGAAAGTGTTGGAACGCAAAAAAGCGTTGCTCGGAGCGACGACGGCCAAGCTCGATGCGCTCAATCCGCTTGCGGTCGTATCGCGCGGTTACAGCGCCGTTTTCGATGACGATGGTAAGCTTATCAAAAGCGTTGAACAAGCAAAGGTCGGTCAAACGGTATCGTTTATGCTGACCGACGGTAAGATATCCGCCGAGGTTAAAACGGTGGAAAGAGAAGAAAGGAAAAAATAATATGGCTGTTAAAAAAATGACGTTTGAAAGCGCACTTTTAAGGCTCGAAGAGATCGTGCGCGCTATGGAGAGCGGAAACGCACCGCTCGATTCTTCTCTCGCTCTTTTTGAAGAGGGCATAGGTCTTGTTAAATTTTGCACCAATGCGCTCGATACTGCAGAGCAGAAGGTGAAGATCTTGCAAAAAGACGAAAACGGGGAACTTGAAGAAGCGCCCTTTAATGTAAAGGCGGCAGAGTGAACTTATGGATATTTTGAAACTTTTATCTGAAAATACGGAAAAGGTAGATATCTATCTTGCCGAAAATCTGAAAACTCCCGAGCGCGAACTTGAAACTCTTTACGATTCCATGAGATACAGCGCTCTTTCTGGCGGTAAACGCATAAGACCTTTTTTGGTAGCGGAATTTTGCCGTCTTTTCGGCGGCAGGGACGAAGCGGCTATACCTTTTGAATGTGCAATAGAATATGTTCACGCTTCTTCTCTCGTTCACGACGATATGCCTTGTATGGATAACGACGATATGCGCCGCGGAAAACCGACGAATCACGTCGTTTACGGCGAAGATATCGCGCTTCTTTGCGGAGACGCGCTTATCACGCGCGGCTACGAGATGGCGGCGAGAAACAGCGAAGTCGCACCGAATCAAGCTCTTTGCGCTGTGGCTATGCTTTTGCGCGAAGCGGGCGCTGTCGGTATGATGGGCGGTCAAGAGATAGACCTTATTTCCGAGAAAAACAAACCCGATTTCGCAACGCTTATGAAGATGCACGAAAAGAAGACGGGCGCTCTTATAAAAGCTTCCTGCTTGCTCGGTACTATTGCGGCGGGTATCACGGACGAGAACGATGCAAGATACAAAGCGGCTGAAAAATACGCTTACGGTATCGGCATAGCGTTCCAGATCGTTGACGATATCCTCGATGTGGAGGGCGATGCTTCCGTTTTGGGCAAAGCGACAAATGCGGACGCGGCTCTCGGAAAGACGACTTTCCTCTCTTTTATGAGCATAGACGAAGCAAAAGCTTATGCACAACAGCTCACCGACGAGGCTATCTCGGCAATAGAACCGTTTGACGGTTGCCAAACGCTCAAAGAACTTGCGATATTCTTGCTTGCAAGAAAGAAATGATATATTGACGATATCCTTATACCGCCGTGCTTTTTGCGTGGCGGTATAAATTTTTTCTTAATTCCTTTAAAACCTATTGACAAAGTAGGTATATTGTGATAGAATACATTCATCAAGTTTGGCAAGGCAATGCTTTTTATTTAATGCCGACTTCCGACAGAGGAGAACAGACAAACGTATGAAAAATTATTTTGAAAAGCTCATAAGAGCGAATTTTCGTTTCGGACGAATGTGATATTGTTTCTTGCTGAAAAACAAACAAAAAATAAACACATTCGATAACGAAAGGAAAATATTATTATGTCCAATAAATATAAATTTGAAACTCTTCAGCTCCATGTAGGTCAGGAATCTCCCGACCCCACAACAGATTCTCGCGCCGTACCGATATATCAAACGACCTCTTATGTATTCCACAACTGCGAACACGCGGCGGCTCGTTTCGATCTTTCTGATTCGGGCAATATCTACGGCAGATTGACGAACTCCACGCAAGACGTGTTTGAAAAGAGAATAGCCGCGCTTGAGGGCGGTGTTGCGGCATTGGCTTTGGCATCGGGTGCGGCGGCTATTACATATACGTTGCAGGCGCTCGGACAGAACGGTGGTCATTTTGTTGCTCAAAAGACCATCTACGGCGGAAGCTACAATCTTCTTGCTCACACTTTGTCGAATTTTGGGATCGGCGCAAGCTTTGTAAATATACACGATCTTGACGAGGTGGAAAGCGCGATTCAAGAGAACACGAGAGCTATATACATAGAAACTCTCGGTAACCCCAACAGCGATATTCCGAATATCGATGCGCTTGCCGCTTTGGCTCACAAATACGGTTTGCCCTTGGTCGTAGACAATACGTTCGGTACTCCGTATCTCATCCGACCTATCGAGCATGGCGCGGATATCGTTGTTCATTCCGCTACAAAATTTATCGGCGGTCATGGCACGACGCTCGGCGGCATAATCGTCGATTCGGGCAAGTTCGATTGGAGCGCTTCGGGCAAATATCCCGCCATTGCGGAGCCTAATCCCAGTTACCACGGAGTTTCTTTTGTGAAAGCCGCAGGTGCCGCCGCTTTTGTAACGTACGTAAGAGCTATATTGCTTCGCGATACTGGTGCGTCCATATCTCCTTTTTCAGCCTTTTTACTTTTGCAGGGCGTAGAGACGCTTTCGCTTCGCATAGAGCGCCACGTGGAGAACACAAAAAAAGTCGTAGAGTTCCTTTCGAACCATCCGTTGGTAGAAAAGGTAAATCACCCTTCTTTGCCGGACCATCCCGACCACGAGCTTTACAATAAATATTTTCCGAACGGCGGCGCATCTATCTTCACGTTTGAGATAAAGGGCGGCGTAAAGGAAGCACACAGATTTATAGATAGCTTGCAGATATTCTCGCTCCTTGCGAATGTTGCCGATGTCAAGAGCCTTGTTATACACCCCGCCACGACAACGCACAGCCAGCTTACGGCGGCGGAGCTTGCCGACCAAGGTATAAAGTCGAACACTATCCGTCTGTCTATCGGCACGGAGCATATCGACGATATCATAGCCGACCTTGAGCATGGTTTTGATGCTATAAAATAATTATTAGAAATAAAACAGATGCAGATACTCTCACCTCGATATAAACGGCAACATATAATGCCTTTGAGGTGAGAGTATTTGGTTTATGTGAGAAAACGAAAGAAAAATATATTTTTTCGCGTTGCTGTCGCTGTTTTTGCTTTGTTGATGTTTATTTTGTTTGCGGTCAAATATCTTAACGGAAAACTCGATGAGATAGTAACGGATATGGTGGAAGAGGGCTTGAAAAACACTATAACGGAGATGATAAACGAGGCGGTCGCCGAAAGCATGAGAGAGGGGGATTACAAAGATATCTTACGCATAACATATGCGAGCGACGGCAGAGTGAGGAGCATGACAGCGGACAGCGTAAAGATAAATCTGCTTCGCGCGGACGTGAGCTTGCGCATTTCCGAAAAGCTCTATGCGATGGAAAAATTTTATGTTGACGTCGATATATCAAACGTTTTCGACGATGCGATATTGCTTAAAAATGCGACTTATGTTTTCACCGTCGATGTCGTACCCGTCGGAGGGATAGAGACTGATGTAAAGAGCGAATTTGTTTCCGTCGGTATAAATCAAACGAATTATAAGTTAAATATGAGCGTGAACGTGGGTGTTATGGCAATAATGCTCATCACGAACGACGAGGTGAACGTTTCAACGAGCGTTAATATTGCCGAAATGCTCGTTGTCGGCGACGTTCCGACGGTATATTTGGGGTAAAATTAAAATGACAGTATTCGACTTTTTACTATTCGATTGACTTTTTTGCGCGTATGTGCTACAATGATAGACAAGAATGATTCCCGTAACAATAACAGCAAAGGAGCTAAAAAATATGAAGCATTATGATAATGTGGTTATTTTCGACCACCCCTTGATCAAACATAAGATCACCATCCTTCGCGATGAAAAAACAAGCACAAAGGAATTCAGAGAAATAGTCGAAGAGATCACTACCCTTATGACATATGAAGCGCTCAAAGAAGGCGTTCCCACAACGGAGAAGGTCGTTAAGACTCCCCTTGAAACTTGCGTTCAGACAGTAGTTCAAGACGATTCCATCGCTATCGTTCCGATATTGAGAGCAGGTCTCGGCATGGTAAACGGTATACACGTTTTGTTCCCCACAGCCAGAGTAGGTCATATCGGTATGTGCCGTAACGAAGATACGTTGGAACCCGAAACATATTATTGCAAATTGCCCAAAGGCATAGAAGATAAGCTCGTTTTGGTAGTAGACCCCATGCTTGCAACAGGCGGCAGCGCTTGCGACGCTATCGAGCTTTTGAAAGAAAAAGGTTGCAAGAATATTAAGTTTATGGCTATCATCGCGGCTCCCGAAGGCGTAACTCGTGTTGCGGAAACTCACCCCGACGTTGAAGTTTACGTTTCCACTTTGGACAGATGCTTGAACGAGCATGGCTACATTTTGCCCGGTCTCGGTGATGCAGGCGACAGACTTTTTGGCACAAAATAATTTAATCTAAAAACAATAAATGCACTCGAAGGCGCGAAGACCTTTCGAGTGCATTTTGTTATTTCAAACTATTGTATACGAAATATTATTTGAGAGAGATGCGGATAGTCTTTATCTCGAACGCTCTGAACGTGAGTTCAACGGCGCCGTTTTCAACAGCCAACTCTTTCTGCTTGTTTTCGAGCATATCGCAGGAGAAAGCTTTGAAGTCTGCCGCGAAAGCGGGACGGAATTTCGTGGTAACGGCTGCTTTCTTGGATTCGTAAAGACGAACGATGATATCGCCGCTTCCGTCTTCTGCGAGTTTGACAGTATCGATGATGATATTGTCGTTATCTACGCTGAGGTAGCTTGCGTCGAGCGCACCGCCACTTACGACAGCGGGTTTTATACCCACTTCATATGCCTGTTTAACGACATCTGAGGAAGTGAAATCGCCTTCCCAAGCTGTGAAAGCATATGTGAAGTTATGAACGCGGTTATCTGTTCTGAGGTCGGGGCAAGCGCCTGAACGAAGGAGAGTAAGCTCCATGCTGTTGCCGTTTACGGAGATACCGTATTTGCAATCGTTCATGACAGCCGCACCGTGAGAACCGTCGCGCAAAGCGGAGTAACGGTGGTTGCATACTTCGAATCTTTCTTTATCGTAGAGTCTGGAACGATGAGTCGGGCGTTCTACATAGCCGAACTGCATTTCATTGATGGCGTTTTCTGCGTAAACGTCAACAGGGAAGCCGACTTTGAGAAGTCTGTGGAGTTCTTTCCAATCAACTTCTGTTTCAAATTCGATTCTCTTGGAGTCTTTCGCAAGGCGAATATACTGAGTATATGTGGAATCAAGGAGCTTACCCGTAACTTTCAATACGGCTTCCACGCCCTGAGATACAGGCTCTACGCAGATATCGTATGCGCCGTCTATCTCCTGATATACATAGTTGGAGTCGATGTCCCAGCAGTCCCATCTTCTCGGAACGTCCTTGAAGAGACGGAAGCGGTTCATATTTTCTGCGGCAAATTCTCTGCCGCTTTCTTTCAAAACGAAAGATGTAACTTCGCCACGTTCGTTTACGACTGCTTTGACAAGAGCATTTTCCATTACATAAGAAGCGCCTGTCTTTGTGAGGACTACGTTGCCTTCTTCGATGGCTTTGGCTTCTGTTGCGGGAACGAAGGAAGCCGCACCGCAAGCGGGAAGCGTAACTACGGCTTTCAATCCCTCTGCTGTTTTGCTTACGGGGATATATTTGCCGTCAACTGTTACGGCACCGTTTGCGAAGCCTTCGGGTAATATTACGAGAGCCTTTCTCTCAAATCCGAGAGAGTTGAACACCGTAACGGCGGAAGTATCTGCCGTGCCTTCGATAAGTTTGTTCTGCGCTGTTTTCAAAAGCTCAGCTGCTTCGGCAAGCACTTTGTTGTGCAATTTTTCCGCTTCGACATAAACTCTTGCGATGGAGGAGCCGGGAAGAATGTCATGGAACTGGTTCAAGAGAACATCTTTCCAAAGGGCTTCGGCTTCTTTAGCGGGATATTCGCCGCCCGCGAGGGAAGCGGGAACAGCCCAAAATTCCAATTCACGCAATGCTTCTTCGCATTTTCTGTTGCCTTTTTTAACGGAAGCTTGAACAGTGTATGTGCCTCTGTGTGCGGTGAAGTAAAGTTCGCCGACGTATGTGTTCTTGGGCGCACCTTTTTGCTCCTGCATATCTTCGAAAAATTCAACGGGATCTGCAATCTTTATCTTAACGCCGCCCTCAAGGTCTTTTTGACGGATAGCGTATTCGATATGGTCTCTTGTGGGGCCGCCGCCGCCGTCGCCGTAACCGAAGGGATACAAGAATGCGTCAAGGTCTCTTGCCTGGCTTCTGTTCTTCCATACGCCGTTTATTTCGATAGGATGAGTGGGATATTCGTATTTTGTGGGGAGGAACGATGTTATCTCGGAACCGTCCATGCCTTTCCAGTTGAAGTAATGATAGGGGAAAGGTTCGCCTTTGTTGTAGGACCAGAATATCTTTTGAGTTACAAGGTATTTAACACCGCAACCGTTAAGTATCTGAGGAAGTGCCGCTGTGTAACCGAATGTATCGGGAAGCCAGAGCAATTCGCAGTCCACGCCGAAAACATCTTTATAATACTGTTTGCCGTACAAGAGCTGACGAACGAGTGCTTCGCCGCCTGCCATATTTGTATCGGGTTCTACCCACATGGCGCCGTCTGCGATCCATTTTCCTGCTTTAACGGCTTCTTTTATTCTTTCGAACAATTCGGGGTAATGCTCACGGACCATTTCGTAGCAAGCGGGCTGGCTCGCCAAGAATTTATAATCGGGGTATTCGTCCAAAAGACGAAGCTGAGCCGCAAAAGTACGTGCTGTTTTGCGGTATGTTTCCGCAAGAGGCCAGCACCAAGCAAGGTCGAGGTGAGCGTTGCCTATGGCGTAGAATACGGGTGCGGAAGAGCCGTTTACCGCTTCCATAGCGGGGCGAAGAGCTTCGCGAGCCGCTTTGTAAGATGCGTTTCTTGTTTCTCTGTCCTGTTCGAAGTCTACGATAAGAGTGAACTGCTCCAATGCGTCGCATATCTTGGAAGCACGGAGGGAAGTGTCGTCCAATGTCTGCAACAATTTATAGAGCGTATCAACGTCCATATAGAGCTGATATGCGTCCTCGTTCCAAATGCCGTATGTGCATTTGCCGAGAGTTCTGCGCGCGCCTTCTTTGAGCGGATCGACGAACTGTTCGCCGTCGGGAAGTACGGGACCTGTATAGCAACCGTAACCTGCCGTTGCGTAGTAATGTCCCGCGTATGTTTCCATAAGTATGTCATAGCGTTCGCCTGCTTTGGCATCTCTTGTCAAATAGTTATCTACCATGAAGTGATGCTCGTCGCTTATCCAGTCGGCACGGTAAGTACCGAAAGCTTTTCCGTTTACGAAAAGCGTAGATTCGCCGCCTGGCTGAAGGTTCATAACGATGCGTTTGCCGTCAACTCCCTGAGGGAGAACGATGCTGCCTTTGAACCAGCAATATTCCCAAGTTTCGCCCCAAGTGTAGCCTGTGTCAACAGGTGCGAAATCACTGCTGAGCGCTTGCTCGGGTGTAAGATATTCTTTTGTTTTGTGGGTAGTCCAGGAGATCTCGCCGATAGGCTGATACAATTCCTGCTTGAGAACGGCAATCCAGTTCTCGATGCGGACTTTCCACTCTGAATGCATAATATCCATGTTTTATTTCCTCCTTGAATTTATTTAAGTCTTGGAATTTCCAAATCTATAAATTCATTATATATTAGAAAGAATAAATTGTCAATGCGATTTGATGTGATTGAGGCGGATAGAATATTGCGAATGAAACGAACGGCAACAAAAAAGACCGAGCTTGCGCTTCGGTTATTTGACAAAGATGTTTTTCGAGAATGATTAAAGAAAAACAAAAAAACACGACGAAATTCTTGCGAACTTTGTCGTGTCGTTGTCAGTGGACTATAAAAAAGATATTTTTGCGGTTTTGTGTTAGAGATTTGAACCCTTGCGGTCATTGTGCGCAGTCTGTTCTCAACCTCTCGGTCGTTTCCAACCCGCCGATAAATATCACTTTGATTTCTTCTTTGGATTCGACGATCACGCACTCTATGATTTGCCGAACGATGCGGTCATTGTATTCCATCGGATGGTTTTTGAGGCCATCGAGGATGGTATAAATATCATCCAGTCGGGACTGGGTGTTTTCTCGTTTTTGCTTGGTGTCTGCGATTTGCGACAGTTGCTGTTGCAGGTCGCTTTTCTCATTCATAAGGGCTTTGGCTCGGTTTTCATCGAAACTGTCTACCGAGTCGGAGGAGATGTTTTTCAGCATAGCGTTGAATTCTGCGTCTATTTCAGCAATGCGAATTTGGATGGCAACGCTTTCGTCCTCGCTCTGCTCGGTGGACAGTGCCATGCCGATGTGCAGTTTCAGCGTATTCAGCACATCGCTGTTCATCTGTGCCGTTCTCATCACGGCTCTCATAATGGCTTCGTGGAGTACACTTTCTTCAATGGTTGGCGAGTCGTGGCAGTATTTTTTGCCAAAGTCCAGTCGGCTGATACACCGCCAAACGATTTTCTTTTTGCCCTTGACCGTCCATGTGCATCGGCGGTACGGGGTTTTGCACTCGCCGCACACCAGCTTTTCCGTCAGTGCGTATTTGCTTGAATATTTGCCCTGCTCGGTTTTCGTGCCCACTTGTTTGACTTTCGGCTTTCCGGCTCGCCGTGCCAGTTCTTCTTGCACCCGACCAAAGGTCGCACCGTCGATGATGGCAGGATGATTATTTTCCACGTAGTATTTTGGGCGTTCGCCGTTGTTGACCCTGACCTTTTTCGACAGGCAGTCGGTGATGTAGGTCTTGTTGATGATGGCATCGCCCTTGTATTTTTCGTTGGTCAGAATGGACTTGACGGTGGAATAGCTCCATTTTTCTTTTCCGCTGGGGGATTTTACCCCTTTTTCTTCCAGCAGCCGGACGATATTGCCGAAGCTGCTGCCTGCGAGGAATTGCTCGTAGATAAATCGAATTACAGTGGCTTCTTCGGGAACGATCTCCGGCTTGCCGTCAGCACCTCGTCTGTAGCCGAGGAAATTGCTGTAATTGAAGGACACCTTACCTTCTTTTGCACTTTGGGCTTTGCCCCATTTTATGTTGGCACTGATATTTTCCGACTCGCTCTGGGCGATAGAGCCGTAGATGGTGATGTAGAACTCCGCACCGTTTTGGCTGCTGTGGATACCTTGTTCCTCAAAGTACACATCCACACCAAGGTCTTTCAGCATTCGGGTATATTTGAGGCAATCGACGGTGTTTCGGGCAAATCGGGAAATGGACTTGCAGATGATCATGTCGACCTTGCCTTGCTTACACAGGCGGATCATTTTGTTGAATTCTTCACGCTTTTTGACACTGGTGCCGGTTATTCCTCTATCAGCCGCTGTCAAGTAAGGACTAAAAGATTTTGAAGATTTTTTACAAATTCTT
>CAZFTE010000002.1:12599-80702 GCA_964521785.1 uncultured Lachnospiraceae bacterium | reverse complement strand
TAACGGAGTACCAAAACATAAATATGACGATTGACTATGTTCCAATCCCCTGAACCGCAAAGCCGTAGTTCAGGGGATTTTCTATTTATCAAATTTCTTCGCCCGTTTCGGTATCAATAAATTTGACTACCAGTTCGTAACCGAGAGCATTGGCAATCTTTCTCAGTTCACTCTCTTTAAAATCGTCTCTTTTCATTTTGTTGTTAAGGTTTTGTGGGGTATCACCCATCCTTGCCGCCAAATCCCTCTCGGAAAGATTACCGCGCTTTACGCGCATAATTCTGATTTTTTCTGCCATTCCCATAATGCCACACCTCCTATCGTCCTTATTATACACTTTTTAGTGTATAATATATATGTAAGGCAGAGGGAACAAACCTCTTAAGAAAGGAAGTGAGGAAATGGATGAGATGAATGTTACGCAAGCATTGCTCAAAGCAATCTTGGAACTCATCGAAAAGTGCGAAACGCTTGAAGAACTTAGAGAAAGCGTAAAACGCATAATGAACGATGAAAAATAAAATGTGAGTGACCTACCGACCAAAGCAAATCACTCACAAACCCAAAGGGCGTCGGGGGAAGCCTTACTTCCCCGACTACCCCTATTATAACACAGTAAGGCAGAAAAAACAAGGGGTATTTGAAAAATGGAAATTCAAAATCAAAATTTTGGTGTCGAAATCGAATTAACAGGCATCACACGCAAAGAAGCCGCCGCAGTTATCGCAAGATATTACGGTTCCTCTTCAAGATACATTGGCGCCGGCTATGATGCTTACGGTGCAACCGACAGAAAAAACAGAACGTGGAAGGCTATGAGCGATGCAAGTATCAAAACCTATTGTAAGGTTGACGGTCGCAAGGTACCCGCGAACAGCGAGTACAGTTGCGAGATCGTAACACCGATTCTTCAGTATGATGACATCGAGGATTTACAGAATATCATTCGCACCCTTGTTGAAAAAGGTGCGTTCTCCAATTCTTCTTGCGGCATTCACGTACACGTAGACGGCGCAAACCATACACCGCAAAGCCTAACGCGCCTTATGAACTTTGCCATCGGCAGACAAGACCTTTTCTACGAAGCCTTGCAAATCGAGGACCGCGCAAACCGCTGGTGCAAAAAGATGTCGCGCCGGCTTCTTAATGCAATGAAATCGGACAAGCAAATGACGAAAGCCGAATTGGAGGCAATTTGGTATAGTTCCGTGAATGATGATTATATCGGAGGTATCGACCATCGGCATTACAATTCCACAAGGTATCACGGTATCAACCTCCACGCATTCTTTACCAAAGGAACGGTCGAATTTAGACTGTTCAACGGTACCACACACGCAGGCAAAATTAAAGCGTATATTCAGTTCTGCTTGGCAATGAGCGCATGGGCAATCAATGCAGAGGACAATATGTATTACAAATCTTGCGCTTCGTACACAAGAGAACAAAAGCAACAGTTAATGCTCCGCGTACTCACCCGCCGCCTGAAAATGACCGGAGCAGAATTCAAAACAGCAAGGCTTCACCTCACAAGTGCGTTTACAAGCGCAACCGAAGAAGCGGCATAAGCAAGTTGCCGTCAAGTTGAGCTGTCCTATCGGCTACACGGGGAGAAAGGAAACAATGAATACCACAGGAGCAAAGAAAATAAAGAACGAGAACGGACAGTACATCACAGGCGAATACAATTATCGAGGCTTCCGATTGTCGAACAACAACGGAACGTGGAAGGTCTATAAACTCACCGATGACGGAGAGCCTCACGGCGATGTTATTTTAACCGCCTCCCACAAGGTATGCGCTATCATTGAGATAGACAAACTTTTGACCGCAAAGCGTTACTATATCGCCTACGGTAGCAATATCAATACAACACAGATGGCGCATCGTTGTCCGACCGCCGTTGCGGAAGGTACCGCCACTATCCAAGACTACGAGATTGTGTTCAAAGGCTCTCACTCATACGCTGTTGCTACGATTGAAAAGAAAAAGGGCGCGAGCGTTCCTGTTCTCGTGTGGAGCATTAAGCCGTCTGACGAGAGAGCACTTGACCGTTACGAAGGTTATCCACATCTCTACATAAAGCAAGACTTCCAAATCGAGTTGAACGGCAAAGCGATAACCGCTATGGCATATGTTATGACCGAGGGCAGACCTCTCGGACAGCCCGGTGCCGCATATCTCACAACAATAACGGAGGGCTATGATGAATTTAACTTTGAGAAGAAACCGCTCTTCAATGCGGCGATTGCACTCAGAGCAACAAGACAAGCAGCATCACGCTTCGACACTTGCCCACGCTGTGGTAAGGACTCAATGAGAAAAGAAAGACTCACCTACAATGCGTGGAGCAGACGAGCCGACATCTATGTATGTGAGAATTGCGGAGTGGTAGAAGCGTTGAGAGATGCCACAGGGTACGCGGATGACATAACCGAATGGAGAATGTTTCACCGCTAAAATCACCCACGCAGAGCCTCAAAAAACGAGTTGCAACGAACGGGAGATATAATCGAACACAGACAACCGAATAAACAGAAAAATCCCCTTGACGAGCCTTTACGCTTGCCAAGGGGATTCCGTGTCTATGAGGTTACTTTGTATCGTTCGGGGTATCTGTATCGGTGGGCTTTGCAGATGTATTTATATTTGACAGATCCTCACCATTCTCTGCGGCTTTAAGCAGTTGCTTGAATACCTGATTGGTACCTGTTGCCGCAAGACCGGAAACTGCTCCCGAAACAATAGCGGCGGTCAGCGATGCCGCACCGATAAATTCCGGGAAAATGTAGAACATAGCCGATGCCAAAAGAGCACCGAGAATGCAGGAGATCAACGGATAGAATTTGCTGTTGATCTTTGTGGACTTGATTGCGGTAATCACCACATAGCAAATTACCACGATAACAGGGATTGCCGAGTAGTTTAACATTTGTTTTTACCTCTTTCTTTTGATTTTATATAATCAGAGTGTGCACCCTCTAATTATCGCTTTTTAGTGTTCTATGATTGTGAGTTTGCTCATTGCCGGCTGTACTTCCTTGTGCATATATCCGTCTCCGCCGTTTTCTTCATATTCCTTGAAGAGTTCCCAAAAAGCGTCTGATTCCATCCTCGACCACGATTGCGTGGGGTTGGTTTCGATATTGGTATAATACCTGTAATTCTGCAAGAGCCTGTCGCGGATCTTGTTTCGCTCACGGCGCTTGGTGTCCTCTTCCATTTTTTCAATGCGCTTGGCGAGTGCCTGGATGTCCTTTCTGACCGCGCCGTTTTCGTCCTCAAGCTCGTGTTGGATCTGAATGCTCTGTTTGCGGTATTCGGGATATTTCCGTACGGCTGTTAAAGCCTCCTGCAACTGTTCATCGCGAAGCTTATCCGCGTCGTGTTTGGCAATAAGATAATCCTTGACCTTGCGATAACACAAGACCAAGAACACTACTGCCGCAATAAAAATAGCGACATCTAAAACCGTGATGTCGCCGAACATATCTAAAAATGCCTGCCAAGTAATCAAAATTTATGCCTCCGATCATTTTATTGTTGCGCCCTTTGCAATAAAAAAGCCGCAGTTTTCACTGTGGCTCTAACGCCCAATCAGATGTCGGGGCGTGATTATTTTCTTCGGCATAGTGCCGAACCAAGACGAAATCTTCCAAAACCTTATTTCTTAATGCGTCGCAGTCGCAATGCTTCATATAGCCAAGATAGCTTTGAATGACGCTTAAGCAGTAATCAAGGTCAAGTTCGCCTGTAGAATAGTGTTCCATTACATATTTCAAGTGCTGTTTCATATGCAATGAGGTGGAACGTCTTATTTGAATTTTATGCGGCCATATTCGCCGTCCGACAAATTCAGGACCGGCATCATACGGCATTATTGCGGTTTTTGAATTGAATTGCAAACCGAGATTGTCATAGAGGTATTCTGCCGTTCTGCCGAGAACCTCGTGCGCTTGCTCCTTGCTCGGTACCATAAATATCATATCGTCAACATTGCGGATATAGGATAGCACTTCATTCCGGTACCGCTTGTTCTGCCGTGCAAGAATATAACCGTTATACAAGTTTTCCCATTGAATAAATTGTTCGAAAACGTGACTGTGCTTCTCCATATACAGCTCCTCTTTTAGCCATGCTTTACAGCCCAAAGGCGGTATACATGCCTTGAATATTTATCCCCATTCGGAAGAACCGAAAGCGGAAGAAACAGATCCCTTATAATCCTTGTGCTGAGAGTTACCCAATAGGTAAACAGTATCTGACGGGAGGATAAGCGGAGCGCAGCGAGATGTTCGTGTTCGTGTTGGCACGAGAGTTGTTGCCGTTGGCGTAGAACACACCGGCGTTGGACGAGTTGTTATAGTTGCCGCCGCAGTAGAACGAGCGCAACGATCTGTTCCTTATGTTGCAGAGTGGCTGTTAACGGTTTTCAGCCATCCTCCAAGCATCTTTCCTATTTCTACAACCTTTTCGCTCCACACCTCATATTTTTTCAGAGGCAGAAAGCCAAGATTATAGGACAGGCGCAAATATGCTTTCAGTTTTGTAATTTCGACATCGAACTCTTGTAATGTAGTTTTTTTGTAATACTTTTTCTGTGCTTCGATACAGCGTTCAAGCATAATATCCATACAATGTTTAATGTCTGTTGCCAAAGCATATTTTTCGGATTTTGGAAATTGAGCGAGTGCCAGATAACCATACTCCATCATATCAAAGACCTTTTGAAGTATTTTCAGTTCTTCCGACACTTCGCTCGCCTCCCGAAATAACGCATTTATAGCATTATACCAAAATGTTTGGAGGAAAACTTGAAAAAGAGAGAAAATAACGCAATACGTTATTTTGAAAAAATCGTGCGACCGCCTACGGCGGTATAGATGTGGCTCTGCTACCGCAGAGCCGACAGTACACAGTTAAGCAGTAGGCAGTTTTACATAAGCGGAGCGCAGCGAGATGTACGTGTTCGCGCTGGCACGAGAGTTGCCGCCGTCGGCGTAGAACACACCGGCGCCGGACGAGCTGTCACAGTTGCCGCCGCAGTAGAACGAGCGCTCGGAGGCGGCATTGTTCATATAAATGTAATCGTTACCCAATTCAGATGAACTATACCCATCAGGCGGGAGCATTCCCAATGCTTGAAGAATATGTTTTGCCGCATCGCAAATCGTAGTATCTGCCGTCATCGCTCCGAAAATGGTCGAATGCCACTCATCTTTCGGAAACGTAATGGCTCCTGTTATCCATTTGAACTTACTATCAACGATATCCGCCTTAACACTATTCGTTGTAGTGCCGCTACCGTTCGGTGTGATAAGTGAACCGGTAGTGCCGTCGATGGCATACCACAAAGAAGATGTGGAACTTTGGCTATTGTCAGGATCGGCTGCATCATTGCCGAATGTTACTCCGTCGTGGGAGATGACCTGCAATTCTCCTTTGACAAGGCGAATGCCGCCTACCCATTCATGTCCGTTTCCGTTCAAATCCCAAACGCCGTCCGGCTGACCGTTATGCGACCAAGACAAAGGACCTGTACCGCCCGCAACGTGTAATGTTTTTCCTTCGGCATCTTTTGTAACAGGAATTGCCTGATAGATTGTTTCGCTATGGTCTTTGCCGTAATTGTTGTTGCCTTTTGGAAGCGTTCCGTTCTTTAAGCACCAAAGGGCAACAGCCATCCATTCAAGCCTTGTTGTCAAATGCCAGCCTTCGCCTTTGGCAGTACAGCGACTGATTGAATTGTCGAAATTGATGGTATTGGCATAATCTTCACCCGGAAGCGAATAAGCGCGGCTGTTCTGCACAACATTCATATATTTGGAGAAATAAAAGGCATCAACCTCTTTTCCGTTGATAATGAATGCGGGGAATGTTTCTGTGCTTGTTCCGATACCGAGATCCGCCCATGTGCATTTCGGTATCTTAACCATAACAGACGGCATTCCTTTATCGTCAACAATCATTTCATTGCTCGGGCAAACTGCCTTAAGCGCGATATTTGCGACATCAAAATTACTCATATTCTATCTCCTTATTCAATCGCCCAAAGTGTGAGCGTTACTTTGTTCATATCCAACGGAAGAGGCTCGCGAGCGGTTTCCTCGTGTTCCTCGTTTTCAATCGGCGCTTCGGTATAGGCTCGTGCCGGTATATCAATCTCAGCAACGTACATTCTGCCTGCCGCCGCACCGATAACGAGCGTACCGTCATTATCGTGGCATACGTCAATGTGAACAGGGTCATCCTCTTCACGCTTGGCGAGATTGATAGTGAGGTCGTCATCGAAGCAAATCTTGGTGCCGACCACCTCATACGGAATTTTTACACCCTCGTTTTTTTCAATTACATTCATCGTGTATATCCTCCTAAAATTTTATATCCCACCGTAACGCTTGTTGCGCTTCCGGTGAAAGCCATTTTGAAGCCGTTGGCGAGAATGTCCGTTACAACAATTTCGCCAACATTGCCGGAAAAAGACTTAACCTCTGTGATTACAACGTAATCAGGGGTATTCCTTGTAGCCGAAAGCGAAACTGTCTTTTGCGAGTTGTTGAACGGATATTTTGCGGAATTTGTCAATGTAACCGTTCCTGTTTCAACCGTATGCAGCTTGTCTACGCTATTTTCAAGAGAGGCTATCTCTTTTTCGTTTGCATCGAGTTGGCTCTTGTGTTGTATAAGCGCATTCGTATGTAGACCGATTGCCATATCGTGTGCGGAAACGGCTTCCTCAATATTGTTAAAATGATTTGCGTCCTGCGGAACACCCTGCTGCATAACTGTTCCGTAGGGGACAATGGTGTTAATGTTGCCGCTGACCTGCGTAATTGTGAATTTGTTGGTTTCACTCAAAGCGTGGTCAACCCAATAAGTACGACTGTACAATTTATTCTCCCTCCTTTATGGTGAAATCGAACCAGTACAGAACACCCGTCTGTACATTGCTGAAAGTGATGCTTACGTCCTGATATGCCCACAGGTCGCCGTTGTTGTTATACAACTCAATGCGATTGATTGTGGACGGTCCCGGAACGATTGAGACCTGCACGCGTACAACGCCATCACTTAGCATTTGCACATCGGTTATCGGAACTTGATAATAGGTAGAACCGATACGGTATTTTACATATCCGCACCGTCTTTTGACATAATTCCGAAGGTCTGTCAAAGCCGCGTTTGCAAGAGCCATAGTATTTCTCCTTCCTCATATTAGTGAGCCGAGCGGTGTTCCGCACATACGAGAATTGTACGAAGCGGATCCAACGCTTGTCCCCATACTGATATCGCCATTCTCTATACCGCCTTGTACAGCGGTGATTGGGAATGTGCCTGTTTTTATTTCGCCTGTCGCCGGTACGGTATATGCAACGGAATCACCGTCAGCAGATACAATAATCACATCTTGCTGAATGCGACCTTGCACGGCTGCCTCCGGGAACGTCCCGCAAAGCCGCGCCGTGTAAAAGACGTACTTGCCGCTCACACCAACAGCAACCGTGTTTCTGGAACGGTAGATAATTTCGTCATTTTCCAAAATGGAGCGCAACGATTTGAAAATATTGATATATGTTTCAACAGTACTCTGCTTGATCGGCGTTCGTTGTTCCGTTACATCGAGCAGGACACGGAAATGATACGGTTCGCCGCCGTACTCAAACCATTCAAACACATCAGAACCGGGACACAGGTCTGACAGAGCGGTAATCATTGCGCTTTTTGTACCTAATCGCCGATGCACATAGAAGCACGATTTTATCTGTGCTCGTTTGGATTTTACTGTGCCATCGTACAAATACCAACTTACAGAAAAATCTTTTGCAAGAATATCCAGCAATGCTTCGTCAAGCTCGTCGATTCTCGTGTATAGGGCGAGTAGGCGATTATTTTTATATAGCGTTGTCAACTCGTCCGCAATGACTGTCGCAACTGCACGCTTAGCATAACGCTTTTCCGCCTCTTCGGTCAATGCGGAATTTTCTTGCCACGCTGCACCTGATGTTGCAAGGGTTTCCGTCAATCTGTCGCCGGACTTTGCAAGAGAGGTGATCATCGTTACCATACGGGTTTCGGAAATGCCCAAATCCGAAAGTATGGAATAGACATCCTCTCCGCTTTCGTAGGATTCGTTCAAGCCGACAATAAAAGCGTTTAATGCCCCTGCCGCGTCATTGCCCCATGCGCTTGCAAATTCGCTTGCCGACATATTGGCAACGGCTGCCCAATCCTCCAAATCCTCGCCGGAGGAAACTGCGGAATTGATATCGCTTATCAATTTTGTCATTTGAGTACCGCCGTTTTGTGCGGAAATACCCAATGATGTAACAGCGGCTGATATAGCAAGAATATCCGCTTCCGACATTCCCGCAATAGAGCCTGCCGCCGCAACGGTTTGGCTCATTTGAGCAATGTTTTTTTCGGTCGTTGCATAAGAATTTCCGAGAGCAACAATAGTGGAGCCGAGATTACCGTAATATGACGGATTCATTCCTGTAATCGAAGCGAATTGAGCGAGCATTGTCGCCGCTTCTTCCGACGTCATATTGGTTGCGGTGCCGAGCTGTGCCATTATCTCGGTAAATTCAAGCAAATCTTGCTTTGCGATACCGAGCTGACCTGCGGTTTCGCTAATAGCGCCTAATTCTTTTGTCGTTGCAGGAATTTCAAGAGATAGTTTTCTGATCTCCTGCGACATCGTTTCAAGTTCGCTGCTTGAAAAATCGGTCGTCTTGGCGACACCGGTCATTGTGCTTTCAAATTCGATAGCGGCATCAATGCAAGCGGTAAATTCATTGTACAACGCTTTGACGGCAGACAATGCACCGGAAGCAATAACAGCGCCGGAAATAGCGTCCATCGCGCCTGCGCCGGCATTGCCAAGCTGTTCGGCTTCCTCTACCGCTTTTTCTTCTTTGCTCTTAAGGTCGTTTATACTTTCGCCAAGACGTTTGGTTTCCTTTGAAAGATTGGCGGTATCAACACCCGCTTTTGAAAGAGAATCGCCCATCTGATGAAGCGTTTCCGTTTTCTGCTTTAACGATGCTTCGGTTTGCTCGACCTTTTGCTTTAAGTCAAGCTCTTTGTTCGCAAGTTCGGAACTGTATTCACCGGACGCGGCGATTTCTTTCTGCACATTTTGCAGTTGCTGTCGATATGTCAAAAGTTTGTTTTTCAGCGTATCGACCGACTGCTGTTGCTTTGTGTACGAGGATATATCCGACTGAAGCTTGTTGAGCGATTGAATTTCCTTTTGCGTTGCCGCGAGTGTCTTTTGAGCCGAAGAAAACGTACCGTTGAAATTTTGACCAAGCTGTGCACTCAGCTTAAATAGCATTTCATATTCGTTTCTTGAAGCCATTTCAACCACCCCTTTCAATCATTATCTTTTGTTTTGCTGTTCGTCTACCAGTTCGTTATTATCTCGAATCCACGCCGATAGACGTTTGTATGGCTCGGAGAGCCAAAAGGACACGGGGGTATGATAGTTTTGAGCAAGGCGCATACTTTGCCGTCTTATCCACCGCCCGCCGTCTCCTACGGTCACTCCGACAGAAGTAAAAAAGAGCGTGCCGCAGATCTAACGCGATTGTAGTCCTTGAGAGACATATAGTTGAAAATGTCCGCGCCAACTCTTTCGGTGCAGGCTCTCGCTGCCATTCTGATAAGATACTCACCGGAAAGCGCAGGAACGATGACGGCTTTATTGAGCATCTGAAGTTCCTCCTCGATAGCCAATCCATCCATACCGGTCAACTTATCAAAATCAAACGCAAGCTTTGTATATTCCTTGTCGTTATATCTTACAGGCTTCTTGAATTCAATCTCAAAAAGCGAACTGTCGTTTTTGCGAGCCTCTTCGCGTGCTGTTTCCAACTCTTTTTCGTCTACCGCAACATTTTCTACGGCAGTATTCTTTTCGGTGTTTTCCATAGTGATCTCCTTTATCTAAAATTTGAGAGAGCGACTGTTATAAAATCGCCCTCTCTTTTATATTTTGAATTATTTTCCGAGTGCAGAACGAACAGCGGCAAGTCTATCCGTGCCGGAAGCGTCCACATCCTTAAAGTTTGCAGGATCGTAGTCAAGCATAAGCTTGCCATCGATATAGTCCTTTCTTGCGAAACAACTGTACTCTCCCGAAACAGCCTGTGCCGCCACGGGACCGACCGTACCGCCGCCGAGAGATTTGGGGAATACGGTAAGAATATGCTTATAAGCAGTTACCTTGATCGTGCCAGTAGTTGCATCGTAATCCTCGTGTGCCGCACGGCAATCGAGGACATGCTGACGTTCCTCCGCGAGCGTATATGCCGCCTGAGGTGCGTCAATGAATTCGATCTTAACACTCATTGCATCTCTGTGTCCGGGAACAGGAATATCCATATCGCCCGGAATGCCTGCACCGTTGACAGAGAGCGTCTTGTTTGTCATATCGGGGAGAGTAAGTTTGGCAAGGCCAAGATACTCTGTGCCGTTCTCATACACGGCAAAATTGATAACACCAGCGTTCATTTACTTTCCTCCTTGCTTATGCGTTAAGAGCGGACGTGAGATAATCCACATCGAACTCTACGTACATATTGATTTCCTGCGCCGGAACAGGAGAAGCCATTCTTGTGTCAAGTCTGAACTTGCCGGCAATGAGATTTGCGGTAGGATTGCTTGCCGCAACGTATTCGATCTGACCGCCGTAAAGTTTGCCCTCATGCGTAAGACCATTGAGCCAAGAATTGAAGCTGTTCACGATAGCGTCAATTCTCACTCTTGTGAGAGGACGGTCAAGGTGCGACCAATATGTATTGACGAACGTATTGCAAACAAAGTCCATCATACGATTGGTGCAGATGAACTCCGCCCCATTACGTTATAGGTGATTTTATTACTTATAGCCTGTTGGGTCAGATGAAATAGTCCGAAACATCGGAGCTTGTGGGCCAACAACCCGTATAATTGCCCCAAAGCACCCAACCGTTGAAATTAAGAGCCGTTACGATGCCGGAGGTGTAACTGACAACGTCTGCCTGCTGAATGGACAGATTGACCTCTGTTCCGTCTTTTGTGCAAAGACCTGTAATCGACAGGCTCTTATTGGAGGGAGATTCGTAAGGGCAATCGCCGTTGTCGGAATCCACGCTTGCCATAACACCGCAAGCGATAACGGACATATCGAAGAGATAATCTCCGACTTTGGCAAGAGGCCAGCAAACGATCATATTCTCATCGGTATAGCCGTTCTTGTTCTTCCACTCAGCAGCTTTGGAATAGACTGCCGCACCGCTGGTTGTATCGGTGTCGATATCAACGACCGCCTTTCCCTTGAAAAGACCGTTAATGCTCGGTGCCTTAGCCGCCATCACCGCCGCAACGGAAGGTGTTTGGCTCCAACCGGGACAGCAGATAAGATCGGGAACGATGCCGAAAAGAGATTTGCATTCCTCAATCTTTTCAATAGCCGCCTCAACGTCGGTCGCAGTAATTGCATCGACCTTTGCCGCATTATAAGCGACGGAAAGCTTTGTTGCGGAATACGACGCACTACCCTCAAGAAGCTCGATTACGCACTTATCGTCCTCGTAGAACACTTCGTAATCAGTATTCTTAACAAGCGTTTTGGTATCAGCCTTTACGACCAAAGAACTGTCGTTAATGGCATCGCCTGTAATCATTGCCGTATGCTCCGATACCGTTACGTCTGCGGCGGCAACTGCGCTCTTGTGCTTGGAAGGATCGAAAATGTTATAAAAAATGGCGGGGGTCATTCCGAACAGTTTGAAATGAGAATACATCGCCTGACAAAGATTCCACTTGGGTGCTTTGTTTGCATCTCTCCATTCGGTCGAATATCCGCCGAGTTCTTTGGCTTCACCAAAGCTCGTCACGAGCTGAGGCTTGCCTGTAAATCCGCCTGCGGTGTGGCAGGGCCACGCACCGACAAAAAACGGAATGCCGACACCGGCGGTCTTGACCGCCGAAAAATCCGTATCGGACTTAAATGTATTGATGCCGTGATTAAGCATAGCTTATTCCTCCTTAGTTTTGTGCATCGGAAAGCGTTCTGTAAGCATTGCTTAAAGAATTGCCTCCGACAGTTATTTTTTGCTTTGCGGAAACGATATCCGTGTCCGCAACAATCAGACGCTCGATTTTGGGATATTTTTCGATTGCAAAAGCAAGCGAGGCGAGAACATTTGCACGTGTACCGCGATAAATGCTGCCTTTTTGAATAACACCTCTGATCGACGGTCCGATATAGATAAAAACACCGTCTTTAACGGTAGATGGCTTACCCATAAAAAACCTCTCTTTCTGTCGGTGGAACGAGTACGGTAAACATCATTTCACCGGCATAATACGGCGCTGTGTCTTCGGGATAAACAAGACTTTCCACACCTGCGTCTTCATCGACCTTAAAACACTTTCCGATACGTATTTGTTTCATCAATTCCATACGTACCGTTTCCATAACATTGAGCAACGCAAGCGCACCGTCTTGCTCGTCCTTATCGTATAAACAAAACACACAACGGATAACCGCATTCGATTGATTTTGCTGAAACGATTTGTGATAATCCTTGCCTGTTATGTATTGGACGATAATATACGGTGCTTTTTTCTTGGCATCGTTGCTGTTTGGCAACCGCATTTTGAATATTTCGGGAGCACGAAAGACCTGCTCGGTATCGCCTTTTTGAATCGCCGTAGGCAAAACATATTTTTTTGTGACATTCTCAAGGAATGCTTTGCAATCTTCAAGTAGTTGTTCTTTTGTCACAGTTATCCTCCCCAGCCGTTCAAAATGCGTGTTATCTCGTGTTCGATACGCTTGTCAAACGTATCTCTGATGTGCATTGCAATATCTTCCGCAACATCGTCATTGGAATCCATCATTTGCGTGGTAGAAGGTCCCCAAAATTGACGTATCGGAAAGCGTTTATCCCCAATACGTTCATAGATACCCGTTCGATCGCCGAGCTTTGCGGCAAACGCATTTTCCAATGTTTGCTTAGCCGAACTGCGCCGCACTCTTGCGGTGATGCGTCCATCCTTGCCAAAGGTCGAATCAAATCGTATCAGCGGAATGTGATAGCCGCTAAACTCAATACTTACCTCCGTTGCACCGGAAGCGTCTGTTTCGATGTGCCGTTTTGACGAGGTAAACTCTTTGTAATCGGAAGCCTTGACGAGATATTCCTTGCGTACGGCTCTTGCGGCATAAGCCTCGCCGCTCGATGCGGCTCTTTTCAAAGCAGAGCCGACTGCTTTATTTACACCGCCCGGAATACCTGCCAAAAGTTTTCGCGCACGGTCAAGCGTATTGCTGCCGATATCATCAACCCATAGGCTTGCGGCTTTATTTCCGCTTCCGATAGAAACATCACTCATCGTATGCCTCCAATTCAAGACTCACCATTCCGTCAACGCACATCGAGGTGACTATTTTGAAATCGGCAAAGAATTTTTCGCCAAGAGCCTCGCCGTCGTCAATGGATATTTTCTGTCCCTGCTCGGGTAACAGCCTTTTGCAAAAAATTCGTCGGTAGGTGTAAAATTGATGGTGCGGCGAGTGCCGATCATCTGCATATAACCGCCCAAATCGCACGGTTGCCATACAAGGTTTCTTGCAGCACCCTCGCATTGCAATCTCTGCTGAGGGTTGCCGTCCTTATCTTTCTGCTCGTCTGAGTGGAAGATGTAAATCACGTTCTTATTGAGGACATCGCGGACGTGATTGGTGAAGCGTTGGAATTCCTGCTTGACCGCACCGAAACCTTTAAGCGAGAGTGCGCCGTTTTTCTGCTTGTTGACCGTAGGATTGGTACGCATTGCCCAGTCTTGCAGATATGTAACGAAGGATCCTCCCGTGTCGATAATCAGCGTCTGACAATCTCTGACTTCCGGCAGTTGAATATCGTCAAGCACCTCTTCGTAGGTGGAGCATACGATTGTCGGCTTGCGGTGATATGCCTTGACACGAGAAATACCTCTGTCAAAGTCAATCAGAATGGGATCGGGAGCGGAGAGGGCAAGAGTAGTCTTGCCAAGTCCGGGAGAGCCGTAAATAATCATCGAAAATTTCTTGTCGTTGAACGTCATGTCGATAGGTTGCTTAATCATTGTTTTTTGTCCTTTCTTTTTCAAAAATCAGTTTTGAGTTGCTTTTTTGGCGGCGAGATGCTTCCGAATATCGAAAGCAAGCCACGCTTGAATGGTGTCGAAGCCGTCCTCGCGAACGAGCTTGACGAAATCAGCATATTCCGCATCTTCCAATCGGCAGGAAACCCTGCACGTTAATCTATGACCGCCTCTGCGCTTGCGCTTAACTTTTTCAAGTTCTTCGGGAGCGTATTTTGCAATAAGCGCGTCCATAGCCTCCGGACGTATTCGCACACCGTATTCGGAACTGCGCTCGCATTTGCTTTGAAGCATTTTATCGTACTTAGGAAAAATCGCTCGCACGACTTCAACCATTTCCTTTGCAGAAATTTGTTTGCAAATGCGCAATTCTCTTAAAGGTTCTGTCTTGACATCTTGCGGTTTGTGTGGTACAATATTGGTGGTTGAGGAACCATTCTCGGGGCTGTTTCCATTGCAGTGGGGCAGCCCTTTTCCGTTGCATTCGCACTTTTCGCCAAAATCAAGATGAGCACCGCAAGCAGAGCAGGTCTTGTATTTAGCCATAATCACACCTCCTTTCGCGCAGCAGAGAGGATCCCTTTCCAAATCGTAGGCGCTACGGTCAGAACACTATAACCGATCTGTTCAAGTTCGGTGGATCTGTCGTAACTGTTTACGTCTTGGGCATACTGAGTAACCGCATTTGCCATTCCGTAAAGGGAGAGGTCTCCGCCACCGATAAGGTGTCCTAAAACGCCCTCACTTTCAAATTGCGAAATGTGGAACTGCTTAGACGCAAGCTCTACCACCTTTGGAACGGAAGCGGCTTCAATCTTTGCCTCGGTTGCATCGCGCATCTGCTGGACTATTTTTTCAAAAACCGTTTGATCAACCGCCGCGTTTACTGCGTCCTGTACTTTCATAAGGAACGCTTTGTCGTCCGCTTCGATTGTTTCATCACGGAATATGCTCATATCTATATCGGCATCGTTCAATCTGCCGATGTGGTTCTTCCGCACCTGCTGTGCGGCAATCATACCGTTGGAACACACAAGACGGTATACAAGCGGAGAAATGCTTACGCTTCCCATACCGACCTCTGAATTGCTGATAACGATACCTGCTTGTACAATATCGCCCTTGCGTACCTCTGTTGTAAGACGAGGATTGACGACCTTGATATACATCTTTTGGTCGGTGATCTGACAGCTCTCCACCTTTGCGCCTTCCATCCGTGAGATAATCGGCAAGACCGTTTCGGCAATCTCCATATTGTCGATGCGTCTGTACTTTGCCGAGAGGAACGCTCGGAGGTTTCCGTCAAGTATTCGGAGCATTCTGCGTTCCGGTGTGCTTTGGTTATGTAGCCAATGGTTGATGTTGTGGGAAAGCAATTCCGGACTTTCCGCTCTCATACGTTCATAGTAGCGAGCGGGAATTTCAAGATACTGTCCGATTTGCGAATGTGCGATATCATTGATACCAAAGTCGGATGTCATACCGTCTGCTTGAATTCTGATACCGTCATCTTGCGGAATAACGCTCATTGCGGTAGTGTCCACAAGAAAATCTTTTTTCGTTCGCGCCTGCCTGTCAATCTCAACGGCAAGCTCTTGTAAGGTTCTGCCTTGTTTCAATTTGGTACTCCTTTCATTCGTCTGCGTTGTCGCAGGGTATCATTGCTTCGTAATATGCAGCGCGTTTGCGTTCAATGCGATCGTCTTCGGGGTAGTGCTTGGCTCTCTTGCTCCAATCGTCAAAACACTTGGTGCACATCCAATGGTTTAGCACCGGCACGAGATAGCCTTTGAAATCGTGTTCTCCGCAATCATCGCAGATACCCAAGCCGCCAATTAGACAAGTTTCTGCCGCTGTTGTTTCGTAGTAAATCAACCCATTTGAGAGTTTTCCCTTTTTCATTTTTGCTTCCTTTCAAATTCGATTTAGCGACCGTACTTGTCGCGACCTTGTCCGCTGAAATCGCAAATTCCAGCGTCAACCGCTTCATTTGCAATTTCGCCTTTGCCTGTTAGCAGGAACATCAGCCAATCGCCGATGCGCTTTGCTATGTACTTCAGTTTCTTCATTTTTGCTCCTTTTCTTATTTTGCGGCGAGAGCCGCTTTTTCTTTTTTCTCCCTCTCTCGTATTTCTTGGGATCGTTTTTCAATCATCTTTTCGTTTTCGGGATCTTTGATGAAATCCATATAGGCATGGTAAAACGCTCTGCCAATCGCTCTTGCTCGATAAGGAGAAATTTTTGATGTGTCAATCACGATTTCTTTTTGTTCCATATTGCACACCACTTAAGCAAAGTTTCATTTGCGCTCCTTTCTTTTTGTGTCTTAAAAGACACTTAATTTGCAAAAAAAATTGCTACAGGGGAATCGAGCTTTAAGACCGAAACAATTTTTGCAATTTCACCCTGCTTGAATTCGGACTTGCCGCTACATTTCTTATAAAATGCAGATACGCTAATTCCGATTTCGCTACATAGTTTTGTGGCTGTGTAGCCCTTTTTCTTCATTTCGTATTCCAATAGTGCCTTATTCAAATCCGCAACCTCCTTTCGATTTGCCATTGTGTCGTTTAGGACACTTATATAATACCACACTAAAACGTGATTGTCAACCCCTTTTCGGTATTTTCGGAAACTTTTTTATCTTTTTTTTGTTTTGATATTGCTTTTTGGACACTTATGTGCTATAATGTACCTATGATATGTGCGAGGTGATTCCATTGGAAATGAATGAGAAAATTAAAGCGTTAAGACTTCAAAGGGGGCTTACACTTGAACAAGTTGGAGATTATGTAGGTGTAGGTAAGTCTACTGTCCGCAAATGGGAAAACGGAATGATTGAAAATATGCGTCGTGATAAGATTGCTAAATTGGCAGCTATTCTCGGAACAACACCGGACTATTTAATGGGGTGGAATGCGAGTCAAGATGAATGGTCCTCTTCTTTTTGCAAATCTTTATCACAAGAATTAGCTATAATTGATAAAGCCGACCTTGAAGCGTCCGGTGTAGATATACATCGTATAGAATCGGTATCAAGCGGAAATGTTCCGATATCGCTATCCGAGGCTTGCAACATTGCGGACGAATTAGGCTCCTCGCTGGATCATATGGTCGGTCTTAAATCGTTTGATAGTAAGACAACCGAATTTCTCACCTTGTTTTCAAAGCTTTCTACAGAGCAACGCAAAATGTTAGTTGCGCAAATGAAAGGGCTTTTGTCCGAGTAAAAGGAGTATAATTATGGCACTAATAAAATGCCCGGAATGTACACGAGAAATATCTACAACTGCTTCTTCGTGTCCTCATTGCGGATATATAATGAAGCAATCCGAAGCAAATGAGTTTAAGAAAAAAGTATCTCATCTATCAGTTCACGCCTTAACTCCGGAAGACAAGAAAAAAGCCACCGGAGAGTTGATAGGCGGCATTGGCTGTCTCATAATCGGAATTCCGTTGGTTACCATTTTTATAGGAGTGATATTTATTCTTGCCGGTCTGTGGTGTTTTGTTCAGTATTTTAAGTATAAACGTTTGTCGCAAATCGGCAATTGTCCTTATTGCAACACAGAATTAAAAGTTTATGTTGGCAACAAATCGTTTATTTGCCCAATCTGTCAAAATGCCGGCGAACAAACAGATTCAACGTTAGAAAGCACGCATTGAAAATTCCACCGCCTTGTGGAGACGGTGGAAGCATATTATTCTTCATCGAGCATCGAGTGTAGCAATTCGAGTATGGCATCTTGTGTTTCTGCTGAAAGCCGCAAGAAAAGATCTGCAGCTTCCATCAGTTCTGCGTTGACTTGCTTATCTGTCATTTCATTCGGATATGTAGTTTTCTTTTCTTCCATATTGCCTTGCTCCTTTCGTTAGTGTTGCTACCGGCAGTATAATCATTATAACACGATTCAAATGTTTTGTCTTGATTTTGATATATTATAACATTCGTGTGATATTGACAAGAAAATACATTATAATCTATAATCGGAGTGCTTTGTCTTTCAAACTGTGATATTACAATATTAAAGGAGGCGAGCTTGTGGCACGCAAACCTATAAACACACCAGAGGCAACAGGTGTCATATACGCTCGTTTTTCCTCACACAATCAGCGTGAAGAAAGTATAGAGCAACAAGTAGCCGAGTGCAAGGCATTTGCCGCCGTTTCCGGCATTACCATTGTCGGCATTTATTCCGATAGTGCAAAGAGTGGCAGAACCGACCGCAGACTGCAATTTCAGAAGTTGCAACGCGAAGCGGCAAAGGGCGGCTTCAATTACATTATCGCATACAAATCGAACCGCATAGCAAGAAATATCCTCAATGCGCTGATGTTTGAAAACGAGATGGATAAGTTCGGCATCAAGGTGGTGTACGCAAAGGAAGAGTTCGGCAACAATGCCGCAGGACGTTTCGCGCTCCGAACAATGATGAATGTAAATCAATTCTTTTCGGAGAATATGGCGGAGGACATAAAACGCAACCAAGCTGATAATGCTCTGAACTGCCGAGCCAACGGACCTGCACCGTATGGATATAAAACGGGCGAGGATGGCAAGTTTGCCATTGACGAAAAAACAGCACCTATTGTGCAGGAAATCTACAACCGCATAGCGAACGGCGAAAAGTTTGTTGAAATCAGCGAGGATCTAAACAGACGCGGCATAAAGACCAAGAACGGCAATGAATGGGGAAAAAGCTCTTTCTTTTCCATTCTCCATAATGAGCGTTACACAGGTGTTTATATATTCAATGACGTACGCATTGAGGGCGGTATGCCAGTTATTATAGAAAGGAGCCTGTTTGATCGGGTACAAAAGATTATGAAAACAAAAAAGAATCCGCAAGGGCGAAAAAGAGCCGATGACGGTATTTACCTTTTGACAGGCAAGTTATTCTGCGGAAAGTGCAAATCCCATATGATCGGAATGTCGGGAACATCCAAGAACGGCGATAGCCACTATTATTACATTTGCAACGAAAAGCGTACCAACGGAAAGTGCGATAAAAAAGCCGTTCGCCGCGACTTTTTGGAAAACGAGATTGCGAGAGCGATACGTCAATATATCCTGCATCCGAATGTGATGGAGTGGATCGTGCAACAAGTGCTCGACTTTCAAAAGGGCGATGTCAGGCAGACCGAAATCGCAAATATGCAAGAGCGGCATAAGGAAATCAAAAAAGCAATCGCAAATGTTATGCTTGCTATTGATCAAGGCATCATAACCGCCTCCACCAAGGAGCATTTGCAGGATTTGGAATCGGAACGAGCACAACTTGACGCTCGGATATTGGTAGCCCAAGCAGAAGCAGGAAAAGCCGTCACAAGAGAATCATTGCTTGCGTATTTGGAGCATTTTAGATCCGCAGACATAGAAAATAAAGATTGCCAAAAGGAATTGTTCGATACGTTTGTAAAGGCGGTATATCTTTACGACGACCACATTACACTTACCTTTGATTTTAACGATGATACGACCGAAGATGTTGAAATCAATATGGACGATGTGGAACAGAGTTTATGTGATAATGTTCGCTTAAACTCTGTTGTGGGTCACCAAAAAATGGAAGCACCACTTTTGTGGAGCTTTTTCTTTTTATTTTTTGTCGTGGGAGATTCTAATGGGCGAAAGCCCTATAATGGATAGAGAGAATAGTTCAAAGTTTTAATCTCGTTGGGAAAAATATCGCGAAAGCGTAAAACGCATAATGAGCGATGACAAATAAAAAGTGAGTGATCCCACCTACCACAGCAAACCACTCACAAGCCACAAGGGCGTCGGGGGAAGCCTTACTTCCCCGACTACCCCTATTATAACACAGTAAGGCAGAAAAAACAATAGCTGTCGAAACAAGACTTCTTGATAAATTATATAAAAATAGCACCACTTATGTGGTGCTATTTTTATATTTTCTAAATTGTTTTGACATTTACCAATTTTGAAATCCGCAAGAAAGGTCTGTGCCTTCCCACATCTGAGGATAATAACTGCGGAAATGATGTTTGGGCATATGTTCAAATTCCATCTTGAGAACTGTAACCCCCGTTATCTTATCGGGCACTTCTTTGGGAAGACCTTTTAAGAATATACGATGACCGTCCACTTCGAAATCTATCTCTTCGCCCGTTGCAAGATATGATATGCGCGTGGGTGCATCTTCATATCCACCAAACATGAGCTGACCGTTTGATGGCCATACCCAGTTCCAAAGGTAGAACGTTTTGCAATCAGGCTCCGCAGAAACGGCTGTAAGCGTATTGGCGCTGTATATGGGTCCTGTTTTAAACTTTTTGCCGTATGTCGCCTGACCGTTTATTTTAAGCCAATCGCCGACCTGAGTGAGAACCTCTTCGTCGTGCTTTGCCACGGAACCGTCGGGCATGGGAGCGATATTCAAAAGGTAATTGCCGCCGCCGCACGTGCAAAGATGAAGCTTTCTGAGTATCTGCTTTGCGTTGAGCATGAACGGGCTGGCCTGTTCATTATCGACATATCCCCATGCAAGACCTGTCAACGTCATGCAAGTTTCCCAATCTCGGTTTTCGGAGATTATCTTTTCTTCAGGCGTTCCGAAGTCTTCGTCGAGCAAGCAACGGTTGTTGATGATGATATGCGGCTGAAGCTCGCGCACCTTGAGGTTGCGGTTTACGGAATCCCAGCTTTCCCAGCTCGTCATAGGGCAGGAAACATCATACCACAATATATCTATCTTTCCGTAATTGGTCATGAGTTCGAGCAAAAGATCTTCGAGGTATTTAAGGAAACGCGCTCTTGCCTCGGGGTCGTTGGCGCAACGCCAAGAATCTTCATGATGCCAATCCATGAGAGAGAAATAAAGACCTATCTTGAGATCGTATTCGCGGCAAGCTTCCACAAATTCGCGAACCATATCTCTTCCGCAAGCGTTCATAGAATTGAAAGGATTTACCTTTGAATCCCAAAGGGAGAATCCCTCGTGGTGGCGCGTTGTCAAAACAGCGTATTTTGCACCCATCTTTTTAGCCATGGCACACCATTCGCGCGCACAACCCTCTTTTGGGACAAAATTTTTCGCAAATTGCTCGTATTCTTTGACTGTATAGTTCTGGTTCGCCTGAGACCATTCACCCGTGCCGAGACTCGAATAAAGTCCATAGTGAATGAACATTCCGAAGCGAGCGTTTCTGTACCATTCCATACGTTCGTCTCTTGAAGAAGCGATAAGATCCTCATATTCTTTTTTGCTTATATTTTGCACGATATTACCCTCCATGTAAAGTTATGTACAATATTTTTAAATGATTATAACATGGTTTTATATAAAATGCAAGATATTTAAAATAAATAAACGAAAAAAGCAGTATTACAGGGAAGACCCTATAATACTGCCTTGAAACCGATACAAGAATCGCCTTTTTTGTATGCCGATATCTCGCCTTTATGGTTATCCGTTATCGCTTTTGCAATGGAAAGTCCGATGCCGAAGCCGCCGATGTATTTTCTCGATCTGTCTGCTCTGTAAAATCTATCGAACAGATGCCCGAGTTCTATATCGTTGATATTTTTGTATGTGTTTTCAATTGTCAATATAACGCGACTGCGTTTTTCGAGCTTTACGAATATCTTGCCGCCGTCGTCGCAATATTTCAACGCATTGTCAAGCAGGACGGATAAGAGCCTGCGAAGTAACATTTCGTCTCCGTTGTATACGACAGAGGTGTCTATCTCCGATGAAAGCGCTTTGTTTCGGCTCTCAGCCAAAGCTTTGAAATCCGCTGTCGTATCCGCAACTATTTCGCCTAACGGCAAAAGAGAAGTGTTCATTTGCGCATTTTCTTCGTCCATGCGGGAAAGCTCCACCAACTGTTCGACAAGATCAGCCATTCGTTGCCCCTCGGAGCGTATATCATCGAGCCACTCGTTTTGACCGAGTTCCGCTTCCGCGATATCGAGATTGGCAAGTATCAACGTAAGCGGAGTTTTAAGTTCGTGGTTTGCATCGGTAACGAAGCGGCGCTGTTTTTCGTAGCTTTCCGCTATTGGTTTTACGACTCGCTTGGAAAGAAGCACCACGAGCAATATCACCAAGGCGGCACAACCTATCAAGACCGCCGCGGATATCGTTATCGATTGCACTGCCTGCGAGCGGTTCATGCTTCCGTCGATAAAGACGATAGCTTTTCCACTCTCGTCGGAGAATATTTTGAATCGGTAATTTGACACCCAACCGCGATCGCGAGAGCTTGATATAATCTCGCTTGCGAGAGAGACAGCCTCTGACTGAGTTACAGAATGAATGAAGTCAGTATTTACTCGCGAAAATTCACCGTCGTTATCGAACCAAACTGTAAAATAACGTGTTGAGAACGGAGTTTCCGTCGTTATAAAATCGAAGTTTTTATCGTTTTGCGAATGTTTTTTCGGCGGGATATCTTGAAAATGTTCGGGGAAACGTCCACCGCCCGCCGAGATCCCATCTGCTAAAATATCAAGGTTTTTGTTCATCGAATATATGCTGAACGAAGTTATAAGCACGAACACGAGAAATATAACAGCCAAAACGGACGCGGTGCAGATAAATATGAATTTTCGCTGAAGTCGATATATCATATGTCGTCCTCCAGGATATATCCTGCGTTGCGCACGAACCGTATGCGAACGGGTGCGCCGAGGGCGTCTATCTTTTTGCGAAGGTTTGAGATATGCACCCATACGACGCTCGTGTCAACGCTCGTTTCCCAGCCCCAGATATGGGTCATGAATTGCTCTGTGGGAATGAGTATATTCGGGCGTCGCATGAGCATCTCCATTATTTGAAATTCTTTTCCGCTGAGTGAGAGGCTCTCTTTTTCAAAGCACAATTCGAACGTGGAACGGTTCAATATCATTTTTCCGAGCGTCAGCAAGTCGGGCGTGAAATTGTCTTTTCGGCGAAGCATCGCGCGTACACGAGCGAGCAGTTCCGCTGTGGAAAAAGGCTTTGGCAGGTAATCGTCCGCGCCCGCGTCAAGTCCCTCTATCCGCTGATAAACTTCCGTTTTGGCGGTGAGGAAAAGGGCGGGGTCGTTATTCCGTTTGCGCGTAATGCTTTCAGCACGGATATTCCGTCCATCAACGGCATCATTATATCGAGTATCAAACCGTCATATTCGCCAGTCATGGCAAAATCGAAGGCATCTTTGCCGTTATCGACACCATCGACAAGGTAATGATTCATTTTGAACAGGTGAGTGAGAGTTTTGAGAAGCTTTGCATCGTCCTCCGCTACCAATAGTCGCATAAAATGTACTCCTTTTTGACTTTCTTTTATTGTAATTATATCATTTTGATGCTTCTGTATCAAGCGAAAGCAAAAAATTTCAGTTCCATGCAACGCCGTTTCCGTTAAGTGTTTCCGAGGTCGAGGTCGTTGTCGTGATGGTTGCCGATTTATCGCCAAGGATGATCACCTTCGCCGACATAGATGTGGGCATCTGTATCGTTGCGGAGGTATCAGCCATTTTAACTTGCAGATATGCGCCGCTGTTGAGCGATATTTGAGAGCTTGTGCCGATGCTTGAGAAGTTTTTGCAATTTGTTGCTTCGCTCGTCATACCGCTGCGAGGCATTATCGCGATGACATTGCCGCCGCTGTAACTGTAGCCTTGTTCCGTATCTATCGCGGAGTTCATGCTCGAATTTGCAATTATGACCACGTTGCCGCCCGAGAATACTATACCGCTATATGATGTGCGGCTGTTGGCATCTATACCGTCGCCTGTGCAATAGATATATATATTGCCTGCGCCGATGACAACGCCCTCTCCGCTCGTTGCGGTGGCATTTATGCCGTCGTCTGTTGCTATTACGGAGATATCGCCGCCCGAAATATTGACTCTCTCGCCCTCGATACCCTCATAGCTTCCCGAAATATCTATCGTTCCGCTCGTTATATTGACGGTGCCGTCCGCATGGATAGCGTCATCGTTGCTGAAAAGAGAAAGCTTGCCGCCGTTTATTGTTACATTTCCGATAGGAGTTTCGCCGTTTTCGAGTGTTACGTCGTTGTTGGCATGGATAGCATCATCGTAAGAGCGTATGGAGATATTGCCGTTATTTATGATTATTTCGTTGTCGGATTTTATTCCCTTGGTGGATTCGGAGCTTTTGTCCGTGTTGCCGTCATTCATGCCTCCACCGAAGCCGCCAAAACCACCGCCGCCCATGCCACCGTTAGGTCTGCCGAAGCCGCCGAATCTTGCTACGGAATCAAAATTGCCGATCTCTTCTGAGACATTTCCACCAAAACCACCGAAACCGCCGGGCATATCATTCGGCATATTGCCGCCGAAACCGTCGGGCATATCGGGCATATCGTTCGGCATATCTCCTCCGAAGCCGTCGGGCATATCGGGCATATCGTTTGGCATATCGCCGCCAAAGCCGCCGTTTATACCGCCAAAATCAAAACCGTTGTCGGGTTGTCCGCTGATGGCGCCGTTGTCGGATGACGCTTCCGAATTTTCACTTGAATAAGATGAATACTTATTTGTGCAGATATTTATCACGGTAGTTTCGCCGTCTATTATGACGTCGTATGCGGCATCTATGCCATCAAAAGCGGCGTAGATATTGTGCGTGCCGCCCGAAATGGAGATATTGCCGCGCTGTTTGCCTTTTTTGGAAACATCACTTGAAGAAGTTTTTATGCCGTCGCCGTTTGTAGCGATGAGTGTTGTGTTGCAGTCGGTCATTTCAACACTGTCATTGCCCTTGAGCGTATTGTCAACGCAAGATACGATCAAATTAAGATTCTTAACTTGCAGGTCGTCTTTTGTGTGTATGCCGTTGTTGTTTTCGGAAACGACGGTCAAATTACCTTTGCCCGATAATTCCAGGTCTACTTTCGAATGTATGGATCCCGAGTAGAGCGAATCGTTTGTTTTGTCGATAGCCGCTCTTGTATCGTAGATGTAATTTTCCGTATCTTTTTTTGCTTTTATCGTAACTTCATCTCCGCTCAAAACGGTTATAGGATTTATATAGTCGCATATGAGCGAGAAATTGTGAAGTTCGAGGTCGAATTTGAAATCATCGCCGACATCGATGACGATATTTCCTTTGAACGTTCCCGAAACGTAATATACTGTGTCTTCGGATACCGATGTAAAGGTAAGCGTCGTGCCGTCCAAAGTGTATGCTCCTTGCGTACCCGAAGAGCAGACTATATCTATATCGGAGGATTCTCCTTCGAATATGCCGTCGTAAATGCCCATATCATCGAGTGAGGGCGCGCTTGCGGCGGTTTCGTTTTGGTCGGTCGTCGTATTATCTACGGTATTTTCGCCGCAAGAGGAAAGTATCATTGCAAGGCACAACAGAAGCGCCGTGAATCTTATCTTCATAAATTTACTCCTTGCTTATAAAAAGCGTTTTAAAGTTCCGCGGAACGCATCTCTTGCTTGGATACCATTATTTCGAGGTTTCCGTTGCGTTCGCGTATTTTATCTATCATTTGTTTTTCTTTGGAAACGTCCTTGAGAGTTATGTTGTATGTCAACCTGAACATACTTCCCATGTTCGTTGTTTTTATCTTGATGAGTTCGGAAGTTTTGGTGTATTCGGCGAAGATATCGTTAAATACGTCCGAGTAATCGAGGTCTTCGGGAATCGTTATCTTGAGCGTTTTGTGATGGTTGGAAGAGTTACTGTCTTTGGCAAAAGCGTTGCAGAGCATGAAAACGGCGCACATGATGAGCGTGAACAAAGCGGCAAATCCGAGATAGCCCATGCCAGTTATCAAGCCCGTACCCATAGAGAGGAAGATGGCAAGTATTTCTTTTGCGGAGCCTTGAGCCGAGCGGAAACGAACTAAGCTGAATGCGCCCGCGACAGCGACGCCTGCGCCTATATTTCCGTTCACCATCATGATAACGACGCACACCACAGAAGGCAAGAGCGCCAATGTCATAGCGAAGCTTTTCGTATATCCTGTTTTCCATGTGTATGATGCCGTGATGATAAGACCGAGGACGAGCGATACCGCTATGCAGAGCAAAAATTTGCCTATGCTTATCGTGCTGACAAGTCCTGTGTCGAATATTCCTTTAAATATTGTATTCATAGATAACTTTCTCCTTTATATTGTTTGATATTTTTCGTTCAGTATTCGGAAATATCAGCTTTTCATAAGCTGTGCCGTATTTTGAAAAAGATGTTTTGTATATATGCTCTCGCGAAAGGACATCAACTATCCAAAGCGGGAGCCCGCCCGAGCATTTAAGCTCCATAAGCACTTTGTCATTTCCCAATATAGGCTCGCCGTATACAGGCAAAGTCAAGCTTATATCGTTTTGGCGACACAATATATTATCGTCGAATGTAACGCGAAAATCGCCGCCGTTCTTTTCATAATAAGCTTCTCGTTCGTATGTGAGGAACACCGCGGGGAACAGTCCGCCGTAATGCGCTTTGAAATAGTCTATCTCTCTTGATATCTGCGTATCGACGGGACAGCTTGCTCGTTGCAATATCCAATCCATGGCACTCTGTTCTTCAAACGCTATCCGTCGCTTATAGACCACCTTTTCATATTTCTTTTTCAGTTCAACGAACACGGTGCTGTCGCTTTGCGCTTGCGAATAGCTTCGTATACGCAATTTTTCCTTATAGATCGGTTTTTCGATGGAACGCCTTATCAGACGATAGTCGTCTGTGTCAAAATAAATATTTCGTATGGTCGTTCTGCCGTATTTATCCAAAGCCATATAAGGAGCGATCGCTTCCAATATCCGTTCTTTTTGTTGCGGCGTAAGCATATATTTAAGCTCATAACGCTTGAACACTGTTTGAAACGCCATAAAAATCCCCCTGTCTTTTTTTGATATACCTAAATTATATAGCTTTTGCCTAAAGACAGACTAAAGGACGGATATATTTTTTGTTGCAAAAATAAGCTCTTGAACATCATTCAAGAGCTTATTCGATTCAATCGGTAACGGAAGCGTCTATGCCGAATTTGTATTCATATTCGTTTTGTTTACTTTCGTTTATATATTCTGCGATACGTTCGGTAAGATCTTCTTCGTATATCTCCGAGAACAGCATACTGCTGATATATACGCGTCCTTCGGGGCGCTTGTAAGTTACCGTGTCATACGGTGGATGTTGTAAACAGAACGAAACGGTATAAAACGAAATATCCGCTGTTTGCGCAAGATTCTTTGCGCAGAGCAATATCTTCGCCGCTTTTTCGACACTCACGTCATCGTCATTGACATAAAGAACGAGTTCGCCGTTGGTGGCTCCGAGCTTTTTGACATCGTATAATTTGTTGTTTACAAGGTCTGTGGTTTTGAGCGCATCGGGGCAGGTCGGTTTATACGAACTTCTTTGAAATTCCAAGTCGCCGTAACACATTTCAATTTTATATGGAAAAAACGAACTTGTAAAAACGGAATCGACAACTTCGCGATATTCGAAGATCAGTCTGTATGCCGTATTCGAATGTTGCAAAACTCTTATTTCATAGTCGTTGAAGTATATCTTTCCTGTTTTTTTGATGTGCAGAGTGAAGCTGTCGTCAATGCCAGAAGGGGATTTTATATGGGCAAGATAGCCGCCGTCTTTAAAGTTATATGATACACTGCTAAGCTCATAATCGGTGCCGTCGAGTTCAATAGCAATATATTCTTTTGCTGTTTTTGTCGCCAACAGCTTCGAAATGGGGTTGCCGACGAGAGAATTGGCAAAGAAACATATAAGACCAATGAGCGTCAAAGCAAGACAAAGAGATATGATCTTCAATATTCTTTTTTTCATTATTATCTGTCATCCTTTCTGAAAGCGAAATGAAGCAAAAATGCGATGGCTATGCCGATAAAGACGAATATGCTGTAAATAAGCGTCCACATAAGAGCGGAGTAGATATCCATCTCTATTATCTTGAAAAGGCATATCAAAATATCGATCACGGTAAGCAAGAGCGGTATCTTGTATATCGCTTTGAGCCTGAAAACATAATATCCGAATATGCCAACTATCGGCATGATAAGGCTGTTATACATCATATATTCGCCGTTATCCGTCCACGTAAATCCGAGAAATATCAAAAATATCATTAAAAGATATGCCATGGAATAAAATTTCCTGTTGATACGGTGCATTATCTTTTTGAGCGGAGCCGCGCTCTCCTCGTTTGGTACCGAGAACGAAGCGGGTCTATCGCTTTGCAAAAATTCAAGTTCCGCTTTGCACTTTTCGCAATCTGCCAAATGCTCCTTGATATATCGAGCGGTATCCTCGCTTACCATTCCTTCGACATATAACGGAAGCAGATCTTGAATGATACTGCATTTATTTTGCATGGTCTGTTTCCTCCAATCTTTCTTTTATCATTTTTCGCGCCCGATGATAGGTAACGCAAGCCCAATTTTCCGTTTTTCCGAATATTTTCGCAATATCTTTAAAGCTCATTTCGGCGTACACGCGCCACATGAACACTTCTTTGTAAGGTTCGTTTATATCGTGCAGTATTTTTTGTATGCGCGAAGCGTCTTCCTTTGCGGCATATTCTTCAGCCACATCGAGCGAACGGTCGGGGATATCGTATATCTCATCGTCGAGAGAGGAAATATTATTTCCTTTTTTCTTTATGTAAGAATAATAGCAATTTTTCGCTATTTGGCAGAGCCAAACTCGAATATCACATTCGCCGCGAAAGCCGTCTATCGAGCGCATCGCTTTGAAAAAAGTGTCGCTGGTGATCTCTTCGGCGATGTGTTCGTCGCCCGAGAGTCGTCGTATATATAAATATACATCTTTGAAGTACATATTATATATTTGTTCAAAATCCCGCACGTCATTACCTCCTTTGCTTATAAGACTTTCAAGAACTGAAAATCTTACAATAATTTTAGCAGAAAAATCAAATATGCACAAGTCCGAAAAGACCTGTGCATATGATTTAAATTATTAAGCCAAAAGTTTGTGAACGTAACGTGCTTCCGCCGTGGAGAGCGAGCGCATATCCGAAACGGAGCGCGCAACGAAATCGAGCGTATCAACGTTTTCGTTCGCGTCTATGAACATAGACGAGAAAAGATCGATTATAACATAATAAGGCATCAATTTTTTGCCGTTACTATGTATCTCTTTTATGGCTTTTAGTCCGAGTTCGATAAACTTTTCGACAAGAGCGTTTCTTTCTTCTACGGAAAGAGATCTGAATCTTACGCCGTAGCGCTCTTTAAGGCGAATACTCTTTTGAAAATCTTCTTCGGAAAAGATGTTCTGCATCTCTTTTGTCAAGCCGTATCTGTCAACGTCCATAGCGCCGAGTATGACTATCTCGATTATCATAAAATCGAATATGCGGATATATTCGAAAGTTTCTCTGTCTTTTTCGTCGAAATGCTTTGCTATTATCTCGCGAGTTATGGGGCGAAGGCTGTCGCGCATATACCAAAAAGTATTTTTTGTTATCCAAAAATCGGGCGCTTTTGCCATTTTGTTTATTGTGGAAGCTTCTTCTATGGGCGCGTCGGCAGGGGCGCAATAATAATTATAAAGCACTTTGCCGATGCTTGCGAGTTTTTTTACGTTGCGTATATTTGAAAGGCAGAAAAGGTCATCTTCGCAAAAGCTTGTCGTTTCGTCAAATTTGTCCGTTATGCAAGCTCTTTTCCAAAGCTTGTTCCAAGGCAAAAGAGCCGCAAACGTGTGCTGATAAAATGTTTGAACACCTTCTGTCGTTGTCATGTCTATAACGGCGTCGCCCAAATGGTTGTCTATGCAGGGGTGGGTGTGGTTGCAGACTACGATATCAGACCCTGTGCATTTCATCGCATCGATCGCCGTTTCGAACATTTCGGGTTCTATAAAATCGTCCGCATCGATGAATTGGATATAATCGCCGCTCGCATTATCCAAGCCGCAGTTTCTTGCGGCAGAAACGCCGCCGTGTTCCTTTTTGACGAGTTTGATACGATCGTCGTTTTCGGCGTATCTTTCTATTATGTCGCAGGAAGCGTCGGTCGAGCCGTCGCTTACCGCTATCAATTCGAAATTTGTGTATGTCTGCGCCAATATGCTCGAAATGCATCTTTCCAATGTCTTTGCGTTGTTTCCAAAGGGTACTATGACCGATATCTTATCCATGGTTTACTCCTGTTCTGCGGATGTTTCGTATTTAAGCTCTGTGCCGTATACTTTTTCGTAGGTGTTTTTGCAGGCTTCGTATGCGCTTTCGCGAAGGTAAGCTATATTTTCTTTTTTTGAATATTCGGGTCTGGGATATATCGGGGGCATTATGTGGAGAGTGTAATATAATATAGGCAGACCCTCTTCGTCAAGCTTTCCGCTTTCGCGATAAGTCAGAAATTGAGGTACTATCGGCACGTTATATTTTTCCGCGATATAGAATGCTCCGTCTTTATAGGGGCGAGGCTTTTTGTAATGCCACCACATTGACGCTTCGGGGTAAATGAGAAGAAAATTCTTTTCTTTCACGATGACTCTTTCGACGACTTTGTTGAACATAGCCGTGCCGTGTACCGTGGTGTTCATAGGCAACATATCGCCTGCGCGCATCATTTCGCCGAGGAAGCCTTTCATGTTGTTGAACGGCGCGGCAACGACATATGTCTTATGTCCTCTTGCGCCGTATTTTACCGCAAGACAGTCGAATTTATCGACATGATTGCAGGTAAGCACCGCTCCTTTCAGCCCTTTTAAGTTTTCTCTTCCAACGACCTTGAGCTTATAATTAACTTTGCTGTTGTATATGGTAAACGGTCTTACGATAAATGTTTTTTGAAGACCGTATTTTATCTTTTCAAATAATGTTCTGTTGCAAGGGTAATGATAATCTTCCGTTACGGGGATTATCAATTCTTCGGGAATGGGATCGACGTGTGAATCGAACGTTCCGTTTTTTTCACACTCACGCATTGCCGAGATGACGTCGCGTCTGCTCATTGTTTGTCCACCTTTACTTGTTCTGACTGTTGAAATCTTCGATATATGCAAGACATCTGTATATAACATCGTCAAATTCAAATGTTTTGCGTTTTTTGTGTATTCCGTCTATGTCCCAGGGTTTCGCGTTTACCGTGTGGAGCAAAGGAAAGAGGGATATCGTCTTTGAAAAATGACGGATAACGGTATCTTTTTTGACCGAATGTTGCTCGTTGAAGCGGGAAGGCAAAAAGCATTTTTTCTCTGCGTAATGATTTATTGCGTCTTGATCGGGGAAAGGAGATCTTCTTGTGGCGCAAAAATGACGAGCTTTCTTGAAAAAGCAAGTTCTTCTTATCTTTGCCATGTCTAGGAGCAATACGCCTGAGTTTATATAATTCGGATAGATGAATACTTTGCCGAGGTAATCTCTCGCTCCCGCAAATTCTGCGCCGTTAAGATTCCAAGAGAAGAGCGGGGCGATATCGCCGCGAGCCACGGTGTCGGTATCAAGATATATCACTTTATCGGGTATCGGCGTGTCGTCCGCAAAAAGGCGAAGGAAAGCATACGGAGTATAAAAGCTTTTCATATTGGGGGAGGAAAGCATTTCACGTTTGAATCTTTCCGTAATATCGTGGAGCGTTATGCGGCTTTCGGGGTTGTACTGTTGTATTATCTTTTCGATATAAGCCGTTTGGTTTTGATCTACGGGACGAAAATCCGCTCTGATATCCGAAAGGTCCATTGTGAGGATATGGATATCCAAAGCTTCCGATGTGTTTTCCGCTATCGAAACGATGGATATCAAAAGTCCTTTGAATATCTTATCGTTTCCGCTGTATAATAGAGAGATCATTTTTTATCCTCCTCTTTTTTTCTGTATTCTATAAAAGCATGGTTCTCATTTGAATCGGCGCGCTCGCACATGGCACCGTATACCATTTCGCGAAGCTCTTTTTCTCTTTCGCGAACGCTTTCTTTTTCGCTGTAAAAAGGACCGTCTATATAAACGATGATACGAGGTCTGCCGCGTTTTGAGCATCTGTATGTTACCGTGAAAGCGAATACAGGCTGTTTGTCCTTGGCAGGGTACCGGAATGATGTTGACGGAAAGGGACGTATGCCCGTGTAATATGGCCAAATATGCGCTTCGGGATATACGACTATCGCTTTATTTTGCGATATGAGCGCGGATATTGCTTTTTCGAAAGAAGCAAAGCCTCTAAGCGTCGTCGGTGTGGGCAAAGCGCCGAGCATCATCATTATATTTTGAGTGCCTTTGAGCGCGACGTTATCGGGGTTTACGATAATATGCGTAGTTTGAGGGAGTGTTATGATATTGGGTATGAATCCATCGCCCGGTATCTGCGTATGATTACCGTAAAGATAAGAGCCGCTCTTTTTAAACGATTTGTATTTTTCTTTTCCGATTATTTTCATGCCGAATTTGAATTTGCAAAAAAGAAAAGCGAACGGAGTAACAAATACACGGTAAACTATGAATTTTGCTACTTTGAAAAAAATATTCTTTTTTATATAAGGAAAATCTTCATCGATATCTATTTTGCGGCGTTCGCCAACGCCAGCAAAATCGTCGTTCAATTCATCGGTATAATAAATTATCTTCTTTTCTTTTTCGTTGTTTTTCAAGATAAACGCTCCTTGTTTTTTGGAATGGCGCATAGATCGGCACTACTTGATTTTATCACACATCGGCGATAAAATCAAAGAACTTTTGGTGTAAGGGCGGTATACAGATAAAAGAATGAGATTCTACTGCTCCACATGGGTGAGAAAACGACTCTACTATTTGTGGAATCGCTTATTTTATGCGAAAAATATTGATTTTTTTGACGAAAAGAGTTATAATCTTCTCGTATGATAACTAAAGATGTAAAACCGATCATCGCGGAGAACCTTACGGCTCTTCGCAAAAACAAAGGGATAACTCAAGCGGAGCTTGCCGCTCGGCTCGATTATTCCGATAAAGCTATCTCCCGTTGGGAACATGGCGAAACGCTTCCCGATATAAATGTGCTTTGCGAACTTTGTGATTTTTATGGTGTAACACTTGACCTTCTCGTCAAAAAAGGAGAAATTGAGATAAATGACGAGCCTATCCAAGATAAAAAGCAAAATTACAAATTTCTGATAAATAATATCGTCGTGCTTGCTCTTGCGGTAACGATGGTGTGGCTCGTTGCCACGATGATATTTATTTACGGCAACACTATGCACAGCAAAAATATATGGGTGGCTTTTATTTGGGCGATACCGACATCTTGCATCGCATCATTGCGTATGGGCAAGGGCTGGTTCCCGAGAACGGCAAATATGATAATCCAATCCATATTTCTTTGGACATTCATAACGAGCGTTGTCTTGCAATTTATGAGCTACGGTCTGTGGATGTTCTATATAGCGGGCATTCCCGCACAAATAATTATAGTTTTGAAGTATATTCAAAAATTTTTGAAATGAACTTACGGAGTCCTTTTAAAGTAAAAATGAAAATTATAACGATCACTCTCAATCCCGCATTCGATATACATTGCGGTGTGGAAAAATTCATTCCCGAACGTGAAAATCATATGAAAGATTATGACCGAAACATCGGAGGCAAGGGCGTAAACATATCTCGCGCACTTCACGCGTGCGGCATAGAAAGCACGGCATTTATCGTTTTGGGAAAAGACAATGCCGCGGATTTCGAACATGAGCTTGCCGCGAGCGGAATAAGATATATTCCGTTTTATGTTGACGGTCGCATACGCGAAAATATAACGGTACACCCCGATCTCGGCAAGGAAACGAGAATAAGTTTTGAGGGCTGTCGTGTCTCCAAAGAATCCCTTGACGATGTTTTTGCCAATGTTTTGTCGCTTTGCGATGAAGAGACGATAGTTACGTTCAACGGCAGAATGCCCACGGGGCTTTCCGTTGAAGATGTCGAGCCTTATCTTGCGGAGATAAAATCTCGCGGAGCAAAGCTCGCGATAGATTCAAGCTCTTTTTCCATGGAAGATTTCGCGCTTATCAAGCCTTGGCTGATAAAGCCTAACCAGGAGGAGATATCCGCGTGTGCGGGAAGAGAGATATCCACCGCACAAGATGCGATCTGCGCGGCAAGGCTCATTCATGAAAAGGGAATAGACAATGTTATCGTAAGCCTTGGCGGCGAGGGAGCGGTGCTTGTTTCCGATGAAGCGGAGTGTATCGCTTCCGTACCCGATGTGAAAGTTATATCCACGATAGGAGCGGGCGACAGCAGTGTTGCGGGCTTTTGCGCGGCATACATCATGGGAAAGAGCAAGGCGGAATGTCTTGCGTTGGCGGTGTCTTACGGCACGGCGGCGTGCCTTACTTCGGGAACTAAACCTCTCAGACAAGAAGACGTTGCGGATATATCAAAAGAAGTTACAATAAAGATAATATAGAGCAAGGAGACTTATATGGAAAAATTCCCTAAGATAACCGAGCATATAGAAGCGCTCAAGCAGAAGGTGGGCATACCTTCTTGCGGCTTTATCATATATAAAGATCACGAAAAGATATATGATTATTTTACGGGATATGCGGATTCCGAGAAAACGAAAAAAGCAGACGACAAAACGCTTTATTTCATGTATTCATGCACAAAGCCCATGACGATAACGGCGGGTATGATGCTTTGGAAAAGAGGTCTGCTCGATCTTGACGCGCCCGTTGAAAAATATCTTCCCGAGATCGCCGATGTCTTTCTTATAAAAGACGGCGAGCGTGTAAGACCGAAGAACACTATGACGGTCCGCCATCTTTTTACGATGACTGCGGGATTTAACTATGATGTAAATTCCGAGCCTATCAAAGCCGCGAAAAAAGCCTCCGACGGCAAAGCGACGACACGCGAAATGCTCCGCGCCATAATCGAATCCCCTCTTTCTTTCGAACCCGGAGAAAGATTCCAATACAGCCTTTGCCATGACGTTTTGGCTTGCGTTATAGAAGTTGTTTCGGGCGAAAGATTTGCGGATTTTATGAAACATAATATTTTTGATCCGCTCGGTATGAAAAATTCATATTTCCATATATCCGAAGAAAAAAAATCCGAAATGGCAAGTCTTTATAAATGGGACGCAGGAAAGATTATTGAATTTTCCAAGAAGAACGGCTATGTTTTCACAGATGAATATGATTGCGGCGGCGCGGGACTTATTACTTGCGCGAGCGATTATGCCATATTCGCAGATGCCATGGCTTGCGGCGGTGTAGCGGCAAACGGATATAGACTGTTGAAAAAAGAGACCATAGATCTTATCAGAAAAGATGCGCTTGCGGGATTTATAGAACACCCGGAATCATTTTCGTCTTGCGTAGGCAACGGATATACGTACGGTCTTGGCGTTCGTACGCTTGTTGACGGCTCTTTTGGTTCGAAATGCCCCATAGGCGAATTTGGTTGGGACGGTGCGGCAGGTTCTTGCTTTACGGCAGATCCCGAAAACGGGATAAGCATGGTATTCGTTCAGCATATGCTTAATTGGCCATCGGGCGAGACGAACAAAGTTCATATAAACCTCAGAAATGTTTATTATGAAACATATGCCGATAAAGTAACCGAATAACAAAGATAGTATATTGCACAGAGACCGCCCGAACATTTTTTGTTCGGGCGGTTCTTTTGCAGATGGTAGATTTATTCATAATTTTTTGATATACTTTATTCAGCAAAAGAGCGAGAAAAATTTGAATTTACGGAGAGACAAAATTATGAAAATAAAAAAGATTCATCAAAACTTCTCAGTATGTCAGGTAGAAGATTATTCACTTGTAAACTTAGATTCTGAATACAATTTTATCGGGAGAACCGATGAGGAAAAATCCTTGGTATGCATTACAAGTGAAGTTCCGACAAATACGATTAAACGTGATGATGGTTGGAAAGCTTTTCGTATTCAAGGAATTTTGGATTTTTCACTAATTGGAATACTGGCTAAAATTGCTACTGTATTAGCCGATAATGGGATTTCAATTTTTGCGGTATCCACCTACAACACAGATTATGTACTGATAAAAAAAGAAAATTATCAAAAGGGCTTAGACGTTCTTCGAGTAGCAGGATATGAGATCGTTGATTAATAAATTTCAGTTTGTCGGATAGTAGTGCGTCAAGGTAGTATTGCATCGCTAAAGCGGCGATATCTTGTGGACTTGCCGTCCGCAAGTTTGAAAAAGATAAATTGGAAACTGAGAACAGTTAGATAGATCGGAATTTATAAGGAGCGTAAGAATATGAATGCAGATTTCAAAATAAACGGAAAAGTAATAGAAACGGAAAGGCTCCTTCTTAGACCATTTAAGCAAACAGATTTGGAAGATCTTTATGAGTATGCGTCTGTCGAAGGTGTTGGTGAGATGGCAGGTTGGAAACATCATGAAAGTAAAACTGAAACTCAGAGTATTATGAATTCATTTATCAGCAAGGATAAAGTGTTTGCAATTTGCTTGAAAGAAAACAATAAAGTAATCGGTACTGTCGGCATAGAAAACTATGGGTTGGAAGATGCTTTAACAGAATTCAAGGATTATTCTGGTAGAGAATTAGGGTATGTTTTGAGTAAAGACTATTGGGGAAAAGGACTTATGCCCGAAGCTGTAAATGCAGTTAAAGATTATTTAACGAACTGAATTATGATTTTCTGATCTGCGGTTACTATAACTTTAATGAACGATCAAAAAGAGTTCAGATAAAGTGTGGCTTTAAACCATATCGTTCGCTTGTTATGACAACGCAAATGGAGACAAAGGAACAAGGCACATTGATGTTGTTGCTGAATCCCAAGAAGAATATCAAATTGTTTTTTTCACATCCGGAAACTTTGATATACGAAAATTGGTAAATTCCAATTTGCAAAGATACAGAAAATAAATTTTGGAGAGTTTTAATATGGAAATCAGAAAATTAAGCACAGATAGTATTGAAGAAATCAAATTTATTATAAAGGAAACTTTTTCCAAACAACCTTGGAATGATGATTGGAGCGATGAGCAACAATTTCATTCCTACATTCTTGATTTGATAGACAATAAAAATTCATTATCACTTGGGTTGTATGATGACAATAACCTAATAGGCGTTTCGCTCGGAAGGATAAAACACTGGTATACAGGAACTGAGTATTGGATCGATGATTTGGCAATTCTTCCAAAAGCTCAGGGACATGGATATGGTTCCGGGTTTATAGATATGATTGAAGATTTTATAAAAAAGCAAGATATTGTAGGAATCGTTCTTTTTACAGAAAAGGACATACCTGCATACGGTCTTTATGTTAAAAAATCTTTTGAGGAGAAAAAAGAAAGGGTATTTTTTGAAAAACACTTGAGATAAATATAAATTTGACAAAGGAGCATGGTTATACCAAATGATTACATATTCGGAATTTATAAAAAAGAACATCGATCTTGCACCGCTCGGTTTCCAACAGAACGGAGACTTCGTGCTTTATTATTGTACTCCGAAAAAGGCAAAGATACTTGCAACTTCGGGTGTTGACGGTATCCATTATTGTACTGTTCCCAACTTCGGCGAGATGATATTCGCGGTAAGTCCTATGAATTTCGGGGATCCTGTGCATCCTATCGCGCGTTCCTTTGAAGATCTGCTTCGGTTGCTCCTTTCTTGTGTAGATATGGCGGCATTAGAGCAATGCTACGCTTGGGACGAAGAACGATACAACAAATTCCTTATTGACTGTCCTGCAACAAAAGAACAACAGGAAGTTTTGGATTCTCTTCGCAATGAATTGGGACTTGCTCCCATTGAAGATGCTTTTTCCTATGTAAAAGAATTGCAATCGGAATTTGATCATTCCAAAATACCTTATACAGAGGATTATTATGATATCGAAATGAACCCCACGGCACCTGAACGACATACAGAGTGGAAGGTATTCTTTGACGGCGGATATTGGACAAATAACGGCAAAGGTCGTGCAGGCAAAGAGATTGCTCTTAATAGTTCGTTTTCTTGGGGAGAGGAAATTTGGCACATTCCCGCGATATATTCATGTTCAAAAGGGTTGGTCGTAGATTTTTGTGTTGAGATCGACCCCGAACGAATGAGGAGTTTTCTTGATATATGGTCGCCAATTTGTGAGGGCGATACCATACTCCCTCGTGAGATACAAGAGGAACTCGATAAAGAAAATCCGTTATCAATAGATTTCAGACCCCATATCTTCATAAACGGAAAGGCTTTACAAGCAAAGCACGGTTGCGGTATCAACCGGGTTCCCGAGGATTGTATTGCCGATGGTACGGAAAATCCAAGAGAAGCCGAGCAGATGATTGAGCATTACGGATTGGACGCAACAAAGGCGTGGTCGTTCCATCGTTGGTCGTGTCCTTGGGCAACGGTCAAAAAGCCTGAAATAAAGTCATTCAAGTTAAGGTTGGAACGCAGTCCTGAAAATATATACGGTATTCATTTTAGAAATCCTTCGGTTGGCAATAAGATAACCTTTATGCATCCCACCACTCATAAGAAGCATACTCTGACTGTTCTTGAATATGAGAAACAAGAACTTTCTTCAAAGGCATTTGCTAACGAAGAATATGAGTTCCCGACACATCATACAGCAATGACCTACACAGTAGAGCCTGAACTGTCGAATAAGGACTTTCGGATCAGCGATTGCCTTGATAATGATGAGTCGAAACGCAGACAGATGAATTTTTATGAACCTCAAGCAAGCTATGATGCCTGCATTGGAATTATCGGTGGAGCTGACGGTCCTACGGCAATGATGCTCTCTAACGTAAGCAAAGATAATATAGTGCCTCACGTTGCTTTCTCGGCCCTGCATTTTGAACCCAAAGACGATGTAGAGTGGAAGATCGTCTTCCGCGAAAAACCGATGGAAGATATCGAGGTCGATATTATATCGTAAGATATTTGTTCCATTCTTTAAAACGCAAAAAAGATACGGTGCAACTCATATTTTTGAGTTGCGCCGTATCTTTATAAAGGTAAAAAAATTATTTACGAGATTTTTATTTCGGCTATCTTACCACTTGCGGTAGATGCGCCGTCATTATTAATATCGTTAAATTCTACCGCGCGAACGAGAGCGTCTTTATCAAAAGATCTTTCGCCGTTTACAATGATATTTTTTAATTCAACGGTATCTACCGAACAACTGATGTAAGGATCGAATATCTCCTTATCCTTCCAAACGATGGATTTCGGTCCGATGCACACAAGGTAAGAGAGCGGATATATATCCTTATGCGAGGTCAATTCGATATTTTCGAAAGAGATATATCCTGTGTTTGCGCCTATCTCAAATGCCCCGAAAGCTCCGCGCACGGGATCGCTCTCGCAGTATGCTTTAAAGGGGTCGATTGGCGCATCAAGGTCGATGGTTATATTTTCAAAAAAGACATCGTTCATGCTTCCGACTTCGCCGCGTTCGGGTTCCTTTCCCAATGTGTAGGCGGGAGTTTGGAAATACATTTTGAATGTTTTTATACCGCGTACATTTTTTATGATGATGTCGGAAATAGAGCAGTCCACCTTGGAGCCGTCGTCGTAGGTGTATGTGCCCGGTTCGATGCGGATAGCTTTATAGCAACCCATGGGGGAGAGATTGATATCATCGCAGAAAACATTTTTGATGGGTCCGAATGTTACGCTTGAATTTTGCCAGTCGTAAGCATTGATAGCGAAAATATCGTCTCCCACTTCGCCGTAAAGGTGGCGAGCGAAGATGTTTTCGCAGTTGCCGCCGAAGTGAAGTCCGTCCGCGTAGCAATCGTTGAACCAGATGTTTTCGAAAACGGAATTTTTAACATTTCCCATTTGAACGGAGAATCCCGCTGTATGCGAAAAAGTAACGTTTTTAAGGTTGAGATATTCCATGTTGTTGAAGAGCATACAGGTGGAAACACCGTGGAAAGAGCCGTCGTCATTATCTTTGCGAGCGAAGCGACCGCTTGCGCCGTAACCCTTTCTCATGGAATGGCTCTCTTCCCATTTTCCGCCGACGATGGATATGTTCTCGTCATGATCGTCGCTGTCGAAAGGCGCATGAGTGCCGTCTTTAACGTGTTCGTTGCGGAGCATAAGAACCTCGCAATTCGGAACGAGCCTTATCACTGCGCGCCAAGCGATTATACGTCTGTTCGAGGGTATCACGACGGTATCATCGATATAATACGGTTCTTTGGACGTGTTTATCTCAACTATCTCATGTTCGCGAAGTGCAGCTTGGAGCGCATCTGTCCAGATCTTTCCGTGTTCGCTTTCGCGTACAAGGTGAGCATAATCGCGAATAGAGCATCTATCGGAAAGAGCATCTATGCGAGCATTGTTTTCAGCCTCCATTTGTTTGAGGCTTTCAATAATCGTTTGTTTTTTTGCTTCTTTATTCATACATTTCACCTATTAAATACTGAAGGAAAGATTCCTCCATTATTTTTTTATATCAAGGTTTAAGTTTGTACAGAGCAACGATATATCAGAGCTTTTCAACTGCGAGCATAACTTTTTCGCCGTTGATATCCCATTCTTTAGCGTTGTCTTTTGCTTCTGCGGAAAGGTTCTTGCCGAGTGTATCGCCCATGATGGCGTCAGCATTCTTGAGTGCGATGGCAACAACTTTTTCACTGCCTGTGATATAGATGTTGATATTATCCATTACTTCGAAGCCGGAGTCTTTTCTCATAGTCTGGATCTTGGAAACTATCTCGCGAACGAAGCCTTCTTCGATAAGGTCTTCTGTAAGGTTCGTGTCGATAACTACCGTGATACCGTAATCGGACATGGATTCATAACCGGGCATCTTAGCGGAGCTGATGAGAAGGTCTTCTTTTGTAAGAGAGATCTCTGTGCCGTTTACTTCGAAAGTAAGAGCGCCTTTTTCGTTAAGTTCTGCCATAGCTTCGTTTCCGTTTATTTCGGCGAGGTGAGTGCGGATACCGCCGAGGAACTTGCCGTATTTCGGACCTACCGTCTTGAGCTGGGGCTTGAACGCATAGTTGATAAAGGAAGAAACGTCTGCGTTGAAGTCTACTGTCTTGAGGTTAAGCTCGTCTTCGATTATTTCCGTGAAAAATTCGGGGAGAGAGAAGTCTGCGGAAACGTACATTTTGGAAAGGGGCTGACGGTTCTTGATAGCGGCACCGTTACGGCAAGCTCTGCCGAGGAATACTATCTTGAGTACCTTATCCATGTTGTCTTCGAGGTCTTTGTCGATGAGCTTATCGTCGGCAACGGGGAAGTCGCAAAGATGAACGCTGATGGGAGCTTCTTTGTCTATCGTGCAAACGAGGTTACGATAGATATCTTCAGCCATGAAGGGGATCATAGGCGCGCATACTTTTGCAAATGTTACAAGACAAGTATAGAGCGTCATGTAAGCGTTGATCTTATCCTGGGGCATACCGGGAACCCAGAATCTTTCGCGGCTGCGGCGAACGTACCAGTTGGAAAGGTCGTCGATGAAGTCCTGAAGGATCCTTGTCGTTTCCGTGATCTTGTAGTTTTCAAGGCAATTATCAACGGAATTGATAACGGTATTGAGTTTGGAGAGTACCCATTTATCCATTACGGAAAGCTTATCGTAATCGAGAGTATATTTTGTAGCGTCAAATTCATCTATGTTAGCATAGAGAACGAAGAACGCATATGTGTTCCAAAGTGTGGACATGAATTTGCGCTGACCTTCAACGACAGCATCGTCATGGAAGCGGCTGGGGAGCCAAGGCGAGCTTCCGGAATAGAAATACCAGCGGATAGCGTCTGCGCCGTGTTTTTCGAGTGCTTCGAACGGATCGACAGCGTTGCCCTTGGATTTTGACATCTTCTGACCGTCTTTATCGAGTACATGGCCGAGAACGATTACGTTCTTGTAAGGAGCTTTGTTGAAGAGGAGCGTGGAGATAGCCATAAGAGAATAGAACCAACCACGTGTCTGGTCAACAGCTTCGGAGATGAAGTCCGCAGGGAACTGAGAATGGAAGAGTTCCTGATTTTCGAAAGGATAGTGCCACTGTGCGAAAGGCATGGAGCCGGAGTCGAACCAGCAGTCGATAACTTCGGGAACGCGGTGCATATCTTTTCCGCAATCGGGGCAAGTGATGGTAACTTCATCTATGAAAGGACGGTGAAGTTCGATGTTTTCGGGGCAGTTTTTAGACATGGATCTAAGCTCTGCGATGGAACCGATGGCGTGCTGTTTGCCACATTCACATTCCCAAATGTTAAGAGGAGTACCCCAATAACGGTTTCTGGAGATGCCCCAGTCCTGAACGTTTTCGAGCCAGTCGCCGAATCTGCCTTTACCGATGGATTCGGGAATCCAGTTTACTGTGTTGTTGTTTCTGATAAGGTCGTCCTTAACAGCTGTCATCTTGATGAACCAAGAGGAGCGCGCATACTGGATAAGGGGAGTATCGCATCTCCAGCAGTGAGGATATTCATGCTCGAACTTGGGCGCTTCGAAGAGAAGACCACGTTCGTCGAGGTCGGCGAGAACAAGGGGATCGGCTTTCTTAACGAAAAGACCTTTCCATTTTTCGCCGTCTGTCATGTTACCCTTTGCGTCAACGAGCTGAACGAAAGGAAGATCGTATTTTCTGCCTACGCGAGAGTCATCATCACCGAATGCGGGAGCGATGTGAACGATACCTGTACCGTCGCCCATAGTAACATAACTGTCGCAAGTAACGTACCAGCATTTCTTGTCGGGTTCAACGAACTTGTAAAGAGGTTCGTATTCCATGCCTTCAAGATCGGCACCTTTCATCGTTTCGATTATCTCGTATGTGCCTTCGCCGAGGACTTTGTCCGCAAGAGCGGAAGCGAGGAAGTATGTCCAACCGTCTTGAGCTTTTACTTTGATATATTCATCTGCGGGGTTTACGCAGAGCGCAACGTTGGAGGGAAGAGTCCAAGGTGTTGTCGTCCAAGCGAGGAATGCTGTTTTTTCTTCCTTGGGGTAAACGAAGCGGGCGATAGCGGAGCGTTCTTTAACGGTCTTATAGCCCTGAGCAACTTCCTGAGCGGAAAGGGGAGTTCCGCAACGAGGGCAGTACCAAACAGTCTTGAAGCCTTTGTAAAGGAGCTTCTTATCCCAAATTTCTTTAAGAGCCCACCATTCGGATTCGATGAAGTTGTTGTCATATGTGATGTAGGGGTTATCCATATCTACCCAATAACCTACCGCGGAAGAGAAATCTTCCCACATACCTTTATATTTCCAAACACATTCCTTACATTCGTTGATGAAAGGACCCATGCCGTATTTTTCGATCTGTTCTTTGCCGTCAAGACCGAGCTTCTTTTCAACTTCGATCTCTACGGGAAGACCGTGTGTATCCCAACCTGCTTTACGAAGGATGTGATAACCCTTCATAGCGCGGTAACGCGGAATCATATCTTTGATAACACGAGTGAGAACGTGGCCGATATGGGGCTTACCGTTCGCTGTGGGGGGACCGTCATAGAAGGTGTAATTTTCGCCTTCTGCGCGGCTGTCTATGCTTTTTTCGAAGACTTTGTTTGCTTTCCAAAATTCAACGGTCTTCTTTTCTCTTTCGACAAAATTCGTACTCGGTGAAACTTTTTCGTACATTTGTCATTTCCTCCTGAAAAAATAGTTGTAAAAAATAAAAAATTCCCCGTCCGTACAAACAGGACGAGGAAGAATACCTCGATAAACCACCCATTCAACATACGAACATATGCGCGCTCGTTTACGGGAGCGACACGTCGCAAGCTAATGGGGGAACAGACCGTTCGCCTGCGCGGCTCGGAAGTGATATTCATGCAGCTTACTCCACCGTCGGGCTTACACCGTCCCCGATTCGCTAAAGGCTTCTTCTGTGCACTACTGTCTTCGTCAGCGCTTTTGGGATTTTTCTACTTAATAGAGTATATTATAATATTTTTTTGGTTTAAAGTCAATAGTTTTCTCTGCATTTTGGAAATATTCAAAGCAAACTTTGCTCTTTTGCAAGAAAAAACGGCAGAGAAAACTCTGCCGTTAAAAGCATTTGCAGTATATCTATCATTTCTTCCAGCTTGTCGAGCGGAAACGGCGGAAATGCCAACGGACGCACGGCAACGGAAAGAAGCTTTGCGATATTGTCATCGGCTGCGATGCGATTTTGCGAAAGAGCGCCGCATTTTTTGCAACGATGTATTATCGCCCACTCACCGTCAGCGCGGACCCATACGGCGATCGGTTCCATTATGCCGCCGCAATCGGCGCTTCTGTCTCCGGGTGTGATATCGAGATGTACGCTCGAAAGGCAATAGGGGCAATGGTTTCGATGTCTGCTTGCGGCTCCGTGAGGGGATATCGTTTTTCCGCATACGGAGCAAACGAAACTTTCAAGGCAAGGGTTGTTCTTATAATAATTTTTACTGTGCTTATTCATTTTTTTCTCCGAAAAGTATAGTTGTGTTTTTTCGACAAATCATTTTATATACCAAAAGACCGACGGCGCTTATTATCAATGTTACTATCACCGTGGCTATGGCGGTGGAGAACTTGGAATCTCCCAAAGCGCTTCCGCTTATTGCCGATGTGATGACGGAAGGTATCCTGCCGAAAAAGCAGACGAGCGCCCAGACCCAAGTTTTTATATCCGTAAGACCCGCGTAATAAGCGATAAGGTCTTTCGGTGTGCCGGGGATCGTAAAGACGGTTATCAAAAGCACGTTCTTTTTCGGAGACGACCGCAAGAATCGCAAAGACGCGATCTTCTTTTCCGAAAAGAAGATGCTTGCTATCTTTTTGCCGAATCTGCGGACCAACCAAAAAACAGCCATGCTTCCGATAAATGCGCCTATAAGATACAACAATGTACCCTCGAAAGCGCCGAAGGCATATCCTCCCAATATCTCGATGGGTTCACCCGGTATCAAAGCGATGATGACTTGCAACGCGCTTATGCCGATATACAGGAGCTTGCTGCCAAAGTCAAGATCCGATATGATATCTTTAAGCTTCTCGCTTTCTTTGCCGAAGCGCGCACTTATCTTATCGTTGAGAAGTTCGGGTCTTGCGGCGTATTTGACTATTGGCAGGCTGATGATCACCGTCAATAAGATAAACAGCGCCAACGCCGTAACCAAGGCTGCGCCGACGAAGATCTTTTGCTTTTTTGTCGTTTTTCCTTTGATATCCATTTTTGCTCGTGTTCACCTCGTGATATCTGTATTTTGTATATTATACGACAGAAAGGGACAATATCCTTTTAAAATATATAAAAATATCTGTTATCTATAATATATCACGATGGAACAGCGTTGTCGATAGGGAAACGAGAAAATTAAATGATTTTTAATAATTTTAATAAATAGGTAATAAATCGAAAAAATATCCGAGTCAACGCTCTTTTGACACGGATATTTTAAAGATACGGATATTATTTTAACACTACATTGTCGGCACCCAAAAGTTTTTTGAGATATGCGAGCATATTCGGTCGTATATCCGTGCCGACGCTGTATTTTTCGTATTTGCTTTCTTTTTCGTTATACAATATTACTTCCGTCGAGCCTTCGAAGATGGAGATGACGCTCATTACTTTGTTGAAAACATCACATTCCTTGTTGGGAACTCTCAAAAATATTTTTTTCGGCTTTTGAGCATATGGCGTCTCGCGGGGCTGATGAGTTGCAGGCTCCGCTTTTGCCGTATCGGAAATATTTTCGCGGGCATATGTATTTGAAGCGCGGCGAGAGGGTGCTTCTTCGGGCAGACCCTCGGTTATGAGTCCGGTGGACGAAACAAGTATCTTCGGGGCTTTTTCTTCCTCCGCGGATATTTCGCCGCGCAAGCATATCGCGGTATCTTTCATAAGCAGATGAGAAGTGTTTTCGAATATTTTCGGAAAAACCACAAGCTCTATCTCGCCTGTCTTATCTTCAAGCGTCAGAAATGCCATGGATGCGCCGTTTCGTGTATGCTTAACGGTCTTGCTCGTTATAATGCCGCAGAGCTTGACTTTTTGCTTGTCCGCAAAAGGTATCATATCTTCGTCCTGCTCTTCATCGGAGAACGATGCCAATATGGAGCCTATCGGCATGGGAATGATCTCGTCGATATATTCGTTGTAATCATCGAGCGGATGACCCGAAAAGTACATTCCCGTGTATTCTTTTTCTTGGCGAAGTTTTTCTTTCACGGAAAATTCGGGTATATCGGGGTATTCATACGGCTTTTCTTCGCCGAACGCTTTGCGCGCGGCAAGATTATCGAGGTTGAAAAGGTTTATCTGGTCTGCGTTTTGCTCTCTTATCAAGCGCAGGTTTACATCTATTATGTTTTCGTATGAGCTGTAAAGAGCGCTTCTCTTCGTTCCCAAAGAATCGAATGTGCCGCTTCCGATGAGTGCTTCGACTTGGCGTTTGTTTATCTCATATTTGCTCATTCGTTTTACAAAATCAACAAAACTCGTGTAAGCGCCGCAAGCGTCTCTTTCGGAGATGACTTGGGAGAGAAAAGCATCGCCGACGTTCTTTATTCCGAGCAGACCGAAGCGTATGGAGCTTTTGCCGTCGTCGGAACGAGTAACGTGATATGTCTTTCGGCTCTCGTTTATATCGGGACCCAAAACTTCGATAAGCATCTTTTTTGCCTCGTCTATATAGGAGGCGCTCTTTGTAAGATTATCAGAAACGGAAGAGATGAGCGAAGCAAAGTATTCGCAAGGATAGTGCGCTTTCAAGTATGCCGTGCGGTATGACAGATAGGCATAAGCCGTGGCATGACTTTTATTGAATGCATATTTTGCAAACGAAGCCATATTTTCGAATATCTCCTCGGCGTCCTTTTCGGAAAGACCGGCGGAGAGAGCGCCTGTACAAAGCACGTTTCCGTTTTCGTCTTTTTCGCCGTAGATAAAAGCATCGTGTTCCTTTTCCATTTCGCCGCTTTTCTTTTTTGACATGGCGCGGCGAACGATATCCGCTCTTCCGAACGAGAAGCCCGCAAGTGAACGGCATATCTGCATTACTTGTTCTTGATATATTATACAGCCCGAAGTATTGGAGAGTATATCGCGGAGCGCTTCGCACTTATAAGTAACTTTATCGGGGTGCTGTCTGTTTTCCAAAAACATCGGTATGGAATCCATTGGACCGGGGCGGTAGAGCGCTATCGCAAGCACGATATCCTCGATATTTTTCGGTTGCATACCGACCAGCAATTTTCGCATACCAGCGCTTTCGAGCTGGAAAAGACCCTCTGTTTTTCCTTGTGCCAAAAGCTCATAAGATGCCGCATCGTCGAGCGGTATCTTCGTTATATCGAAATTTGGATCGTTTTCACGTATCTGTTTTTCCGTATTTGAGATTATCGTGAGATAGCGGAGTCCCAAAAAGTCGAATTTGAGCAGACCGAGAGATGCTATCGTATCCATCGTGAATTGTGTCAACATCATATCGCTCGAAACGACGACGGGAGCATATTCATATATCGGGCGGTCCGTTATAACGATACCTGCGGCATGAGCCGAAACGTGGCGAGGCATACCCTCCAAAGCCATGGAAAGGTCGATGAGCCTTTTTACTTCGGCGCTCGCGTTATACATCTCGCCTATCTTGCCTTTCATGGCTTCGGCAAGAGTGATATGCAAGTCGTTCGGAACAGCTTTTGCGACCGCATCGACATCGGCATAATTCATATCGAGCGCTCTGCCGACGTCGCGTATGACTGCTTTGGCTGAGAGAGTGCCGAACGTTGCTATGCCGCAAACGTGATCTTTACCGTATTTGTCCATAACATAGTCTATCGCTTCGCCTCTGCGGTCATAGCAGAAGTCCGTATCGAAATCGGGCATACTGACTCTTTCTGGATTTAAGAACCTCTCGAACATAAGATCGTATTTGATGGAGTCAACATCGGTTATGCCACAGAGGTAAGCGACAAGGCTTCCCGCGCCAGAACCTCTGCCTGGACCTACGGGAATGCCCCTTATCTTGGCGGCATTTATAAAGTCATTTACTATAAGATAATATTCGGAATATCCCATGCGCGATATGACGGAAAGCTCATATTCCATGCGCTCGCGATATTCTTTTTCGGGGTGCTTTTCCGTAAACTCGATGGCTCCCGAAGATACCTTCTTTTCAAAGCCTTCGTTTGCGAGCCTTGAAAGATATTCGCAGGGGGCTTCTCCTGTTTCGGGTCTGAAGCGAGGAAGGTACAGCTTATCAAATTCAAAATCGAAGTTGCACATATCCGCGATTTTTTGCGTATTTTCGCAAGCTTCGGGGTAAGCCGAGAATAGGGCGAGCATCTGCTCCGTGCTTTTATAATAGAACTCGTCGGTCTCAAATCCGAACGGTCTGCCGTCGGATATTTTTGAGTTGGTCTGTATGCACATAAGCACAGCTTGCGTATCCGCATCCGATCTGTTGAGATAATGCACGTCGTTCGTTGCAACGAGCGGTATGCCCGTTTCGTTATGGATAAGAAGAAGAGAATCGCATACCTCTTTTTGACCGCTTATTCCGTGGTCTTGAAGTTCAAGATAGAAATTTTCTCTGCCGAATATGCTGTCGAGCAAAAGTGCGTGTTCTTTTGCTTTTTCGATATCTCCCGAAAGTATCGCTCTTGGAATATATCCCGCAAGGCAAGCAGAAAGACATACAAGCCCTTCGCTGTGCACTTTCAAAAGCTCTATATCGACTCTGGGCTTTGTATAAAAACCCTCGGTATATCCTTTTGAAACGAGATAGCAAAGATTTTTATATCCTTCTTTGTTTTTGCAAAGTAATATGAGGTGGTTGCGAGATGAGCTGTCGTTTTTGTTCTTATCGAAGCGGGAATCGGGGGCAACATATACCTCACAGCCTATTATCGGCTTTACGCCTGCGTTCTTGCACGAACGATAAAAGTCCACGACACCGAACATGGCACCGTGGTCGGTTATGGCAACGGCATTATGTCCGTTTTTGGCGGCTGTCTTCGGTATCTCGGAGATACGGCAGGCGCCGTCGAGCAAACTGTATTCGGAATGAAGATGAAGATGAACGAAAGACACTGTTTTTCTCCTTGAGATTATTTTCCTTCTTTATAAAGTTCATAGAACTTCATTATCTTTGCAAGTATCTTGCTGACTTGAGATTTTGAGATTGGCGGTTGCATCAACTCACCGAGCGCTTTTTGCGACATATCGTTATTTTGTATTCGAAGCTCGGCGAGCATTTGCATCTGAAGCGGCATCTGCTCGAATCCGCCGTTCTCTTTCAATTCGTTTATGGCGTTTATTTGCGTATTGGCGGCATCTATCGTTTTGCCGAGGTTCGCTACTTCGAAGTTGGATTGTCGGTTTGCCTGGTTGCGAAGCTCGCGCTTTATCTGCTCTGACATGATATCCATAGCCGCTTTTGAGGCGCCTATGAACGTGAGGAAGTCTTCCACCAAAGCGCTCTCTCTGTAATATATTATCTGATTCGATTTGCGAGCCGATATTTTCGGCATACCTATCTTTTCGGAGAGCAATACAGCCGTATCGACAGCGAGATCCGCGTGCGGCGACGATATCTCCAAATGATAGGAATGTTCGGGGGAGTTTACGAATCCTGCGGCGAGGAATGCGCCGCGGATATATGCAACGGCGCATTTTTTGCATTTAAAAAGGTGTTTGTTTACCTTATGTACATTTTGTGCGCCATCGAAAAGAGAGAAAAGCTTTTCGAGTTCCGCTTTATCGGTTATCTCTGTTTTATAAGTGGTTATTTTTTTGTTCTGCATCGTTTCGGGTGTCTCCGCGATATCTGTGCAGATGAGCAAGAGAGAGGTCAACATATCGGAGACCTCGGGGGTCTCGGTTATAAATTTAAGCCCGTTTTTATCGAACGATGAACTGTAAGACAACATTGCGCGGAGCTGTGCGGCGGCACAGCAATCGTTTTCCGGCGGTATTACAGATACGGACGCCTTTGTATGGCCTGAAAAAGACATGGGTCATTATCCTTTACTTTATATATATTATTTCCGATTCGAGCATAACGCCGAACCTTTCGAATACTTTCGATCTGACTGCTTCCATGAGCATTCTTACGTCGGAGGATGTGGCGCTGCCGATGTTGATGACGAACCCCGCATGCTTTTGCGATATCTGCGCGCCGCCCACGGTCATTCCTTTGAGTCCTGCGTCCTCGATGAGTTTTCCCGCAAAATTTCCTTCGGGTCGTTTGAACGCGCTGCCCGCGCTCGGATACGAGATGGGCTGAGAAGCTTTCCTTTTTTGCATATGCTCTTGCATGAGTGCTTCTATCTCGTCTATGTTTCCTTTGTGAAGGCGCATAGTCGAAGAGAGATGTATCAAGCCGCTCTTGCTAAATACGCTCTTGCGGTAAGCAAATTCATGCTCGGGAAGCGAGAGAGTCATTATTTTGCCTGTGCGTGGGTCGAAGCAATCGCTTTCGACGATGACGGAGGACATCTCCTTTCCGTAAGCGCCCGCGTTCATATATGCGGCGCCGCCGAGCGTTCCCGGAATACCGTAAGCAAATTCAAGCCCCGAAAGGGAGAACTTTGCAAGTTCGGCGGCAAGCGAAGTAAGAGCTTTGCCGCATCCGCAACGAACGACTTCGCCGTCAATGCAGACATCTTTTATATCCTTTGTGAATATTACGAGTCCCGTTACACCGTCGCTTTCAAAAAGCACATTGGAGCCGTTTCCGAGAACGTGCGTAGGCACGGAACATTCTTGCGCGAGCGATACGAGCGAGCAAAGCTCCGTTTTGTTTTGCGGGAACGCGACGATATCAGCCGCGCCTCCTATTTTGAAGGTGCTGTAAGGTGCCAATATTACGTCTTTTTTGACGTTTGCGCAAACAGACATCGCTTTGTTGAAAAAAACATTATCTTCCATAGCTTCTCCTTTGTGCTTTGTTTTTATTATACAGAATAAGTATACCAAAAAAAAATCGTTTTGACTATATATAAAACAAAAAAAGAAAAATATTTTTGGTTTAGAAACATTGACGGGGGCATCTTTTCGCTGTTTGTTTTGACAATTATGACGGAAAGAGGATAATAATTTTCACATATTTAACAAAAAGTTCAAAAACGCTGAAAATCTCGTTTCTTGCGCTTGAATTTACCAGTTTAATATAGTATAATAATTATAAAATTGAGATAGTACACATAAAAATAATGTTGAACTTTATATTTTATGACAATATTTGTATCAAAAATTCAAAAATTGGGATAAATAAAGTCGGCATTATATCGGCAATAACCAAGAACTATCATAACCAAAATAACAAAGCGGAGGACAAAGATTTATGTACAAAAAAAAAGAATGTATAGCAATGCTTTTGGCAGGTGGACAGGGAAGCCGTCTTTATGTTTTGACGGAAAAGACAGCAAAACCGGCTGTTCCTTTCGGTGGAAAATACAGGATAATCGATTTTCCTATGTCGAACTGTGTAAACTCGGGTATAGATACGGTCGGCGTACTTACACAGTACCAGCCGCTCGTGCTTAACGAATATATCGGTAACGGCGAACCGTGGGATCTTGACCGTACATCGGGCGGCGTTCACGTGCTTCCTCCTTATCAGGCAAAGTCTTCTTCTGCATGGTACCGCGGAACAGCTAACGCTATTTATCAGAACATCAATTTTATAGAGCGCTATTCCCCCGAATATACGCTCATCCTTTCCGGCGACCATATCTATAAAATGGATTACAGCCGTATGCTTCGCGAACACAAAGAAAAGGGAGCTGACTGCACGATCGCGGTGCTTAAAGTTCCCATGGAAGAAGCTTCTCGTTTCGGTATACTCAACACGAACCCCGACGGAAGCATATACGAATTCGAAGAAAAACCCAAGAACCCCAAGAGCAACAATGCTTCCATGGGTATCTACATATTCAATACGAAAACTCTTATTGAATACCTCAAGGCGGACGAAGCGGACGAAAACTCCAGCAACGACTTCGGTAAGAACATCATACCCAATATGCTCAAGGACGGAAAGAAGATGTATTCTTACCTCTTCGAAGGCTATTGGAAAGACGTAGGTACGATCGAAAGCCTTTGGGAAGCAAACATGGACCTTTTGGGCAAGAACCCCGAATTTAACCTTTATAACAAGAATTGGCGCATATTCTATCGCCATAACGTAGAACCGCCGCACAAACTCGGCGCAACAGGCAAAGCATACAACGCTATGCTTACGGAAGGCTGCGTAGTAAACGGCGAAGTAAGAAACTCCGTTCTGTCCAACGGTGTTATCGTTGAAGAGGGAGCGTATGTAAACGATTGCGTTATCATGGGCGACGTAGTTATCAAAAAAGGCGCAAAAGTCGAATATGCGATCATCGACCATGACTCGGTGATTGGCGAGAACGCAACTGTCGGCGGCAGACGTGCAGATGATTGCAAGATAACCGTTCTCGGCGCGGGCAGCAAAGTTGCGGACGGCGCTACGGTTGAAAACGGCGCTATGCTTGAAGCGCAGGATTGAGGAGGATGAAGAAGATATGTCAGCAGTAGGTATTATTTTTTCCAACATTCACGACAGAAATATTTCCGAATTAACAAGAGTTCGCACTATGGCATCTATTCCGTTTGCGTGCAGATACAGACTTATAGACTTTGCTTTGTCGAACATGGTAAACTCCAATATCAGCACGATAAACGTTATCACACACTATAATTATCAGTCTCTCATGGACCACATCGGAACAGGTAAGGACTTGGACATGGCTCGTCGTTCGGGCGGTATCAAGATATTACCCCCTTACATCTCCGCTTTCGCAAACAACCGGAACGAGCTTTATCACACACGTCTTGAAGCGCTCAAGAGCATCAACCACGTTATCTCCGGCATGACGGAAGATTACGTCGTTATGTCCGACTGCGACGTTATATGCAACGTTGACCTCAACGATATGATCGATGAGCATATCAAGAGCGGCGCTGAAATGACATTTGCCGTTCAGAAGAGACAGCTCACAAAAGAAGTCGCAAAGAAGAACACTCTTATAAAAGCAGACGCTGACGGCTATATCGTTGATATCGAAGATCATCCGAACAACTTTGAGGGAGAATCCGATATCCTCCTCAACACCATCGTTTGCAGCCGCAGATATCTCCAGCAGATGGTACTCGATTCCATCGCTCACGATTACAAGAGCCTTACAAAAGAAGTGCTTATGAGAAACCTCGATCGTCGTGTATATAAAATATACAGACACGAAGGATATGCGGCAACGATCTCTTCTTTGGAAGAATATTTTGCAAACAACATGGACCTTATCAATGATCCCGAAAAATATGATTCTCTCTTTAAGATAGAGGAAAGACCCATACTTACAAAAGTTCGCAACTCGCCCCCTACGTATTACAGCGAAGAATCTGATGTTAAGGATTCCCTTATCGCCGACGGTTGCGTTATCGACGGTACGGTAGAGAACAGTATCCTTTTCCGCGGCGTTCGCGTTGGCAAGGGTGCTGTCGTTAAGAACTCTATCCTCTTCCAGGATACGATAGTAAGCGACAATGCTTCGCTTAATTGCGTTATTTCCGACAAGAACGTAGTCGTTCACGAAGGTGTAACGCTTTCGGGAGCACCGTCCATTCCTTTCTATCTTGATAAGGGAAGAACGGTTTGATCTTAACTTAAAAACAGAGGTATAATAAAATGAAAAAGATACTTTTTGCAGGCTCTGAGGTAATGCCTTTTGCGGCTACCGGCGGTCTTGGCGACGTTCTCGGCGCGCTTCCTGCCTCACTTGCCGCTGTTCACCCCGATTGGGATATCAGAGTGGTTATGCCGTTATACGGTCAGGTAGGCGCTGAATGGCGCGAAAAAATGACGTTTGAAAAGAGCATGACGGTAACGCTTTCTTGGCGCGAACAGTATTGCGGTATATATTCGCTCAAATATAACGGTGTAACGTTCTATTTCCTTGACAACGAATATTACTTCAAACGCAAAGCCCTTTACGGCTTCTTGGACGATCACGAACGTTTTGCATTTTTCTCGCGTGCGATACTCGACACGATGGAAGCGATGGATTTCTACCCCGATATCCTCCACGCAAACGACTGGCAGACGGCACTCTCCGTTATCGTCCTCAAGCAGGAACGCGGACTTATGCCCGGTTATAAAGACGTAAAAGCCGTATATACTATACACAATATCGATTACCAGGGCATTTACGGCATGGGACTCCTTGGCGACATATTCGGTCTTGAAAATGACCAGGCTTCCATCGTTGAATATGGCGGTGATATCAACCTCACAAAGGGCGCTATCGTTTGCTCCGATTTCGTTACGACGGTAAGCCCCAGATACGCGGAAGAAATAAAAACAGAATATTTCTCTCACGGTCTGCACTACATCATCAACTACTACGGTTATAAGATAGGGGGTATCATCAACGGTATAGACGAATCCGTCTACGATCCCGCAACAGATACGGACATTCCTTATCAGTTCAGCGATTCCGACCTCGAAGGTAAGAAGAAAGACAAAGAAGAACTTCAGAAGGAATTCGGTCTTAAAGTAGATCCCGATGTACCCGTTATCGCTATGGTATCCCGCCTTGCGGAGCATAAAGGTTTTGACCTTGTTTGCCGTATAGCGGACGAACTTATCGAAGACGATGTACAGGTAGTTCTCCTCGGAACGGGCGCACCCCATTACGAAGAATTTTTCGAAGGCTTCGGAAAACGTCATCACGGAAAAGCAGGCATAAAGCTCGCGTACAATCGCAAGCTTTCAAAGCTCCTTTACTCCGGCGCGGATATGTTCCTTATGCCCTCCAAGTCCGAAGCGTGCGGTCTTGCACAGATGATAGCTTCTCGTTACGGCACCGTTCCCGTTGTTCGTGAAACGGGCGGTCTTTACGACACTATCAAGCCCTACGGCGACGGAAAGGGTAACGGTTTCACATTTGCCGCATATAATGCGCATGATATGCTTCATGTTTTGAGAGAAGCGGAACACGTTTATGAGGACAAAGAAGCTTGGGAAAAACTCGTTAAGAAGATCATGAAGATCGACTTCTCATGGAAAACATCGGCAAGCAAATATGCCGATATGTACGAAAAAATATCACCGACAAAGCAATAAATTCGGAGGAACAAAAACAAAATGGCAGATTCTATCAAACAGCAGAAAATAAAGGAGGCGCTTGAAAACAAGCTTTCACGTTATTTCGGCGTGGCGGCAGACGACGCTTCCAAAGATCAGGTTTACAAAGCAGTTATCCTTACCGTAAAGGATATGCTCACAAGCGGCAGATCCGCTTACCGCAAAGCAGTTAAAAACGAAAAAGCAAAACGTGTATACTACCTTTGCATGGAGTTCCTTATAGGACCCTCCTTGAGAAATAACCTTCGCAACCTTGGCATAGCGGACGAATATGCGGCAGTGCTTAAAGATATGGGTTATGAAATAGACGAGATCTACGGAATGGAGCGCGACCCCGGTCTCGGTAATGGCGGTCTCGGCAGACTTGCAGCTTGCTTCATGGACTCTCTCACATCTCTCGATTACCCCGCAACGGGATTTTCCCTTTGCTATGAATACGGTCTCTTCAAACAGAAGATCATCGACGGCGATCAGGTAGAGCTTCCCGATGTTTGGATGCCCTCCGGCGAAGGTTGGCTCGTTCCCAGAACAGATAAGACATTCACTGTTCGTTTCGGCGGCAAGCTCGTTGAAAAATGGGAAGACGATCATCTCAACATCGTTCACACGGATTACGAAGAAGTTCAAGCCGTTCCTTACGACATGATGATCTCAGGTTATGACAGCTTTGCTGTAAACAACCTCCGTTTGTGGCGCGCACATGACCTTACGAACTTCAACATGAAGCTCTTTACACAGGGTCAGTATATGCAGGCTGTTAAGCAGAACACAGACGCAGAGACGATAACAAAAGTACTTTATCCCTCCGACGACCATATGGAAGGTAAGCTCCTCAGACTTACACAGCAGTACTTCCTTGTTTCTGCTTCTCTCCAGAACATCATCGCAGATCACCTTGATGTTTACGGTACACTTTCAAACTTTGCGGAAAAGAACTCTATCCACATCAACGATACTCACCCCGCGCTTTGCATACCTGAGCTTATGAGAATATTCATGGACACATACTCTTTCTCTTGGGAATCTGCTTGGGACATCGTTACAAAAACGGTATCCTACACGAACCATACTGTTCTTCCCGAAGCTCTTGAGTGCTGGAACGAAGACCTCTTCCGTCTCCGTCTCCCCAGAATCCACCAGATCGTTTGCGAGATCAACCGTCGCCTTTGTGCAGACCTTTGGAACGCATACCCCGGCGACTGGGACAGAATCTCTCGCATGGCTATCATCGGAAACGGTCAGGTAAGAATGGCTAACCTTTCCGTAGCAGGCTCGCATATGACGAACGGTGTTTCCGCTCTTCACAGCGAGATACTCAAAAAGACTGTATTCCACGACTTCTACAAGTATACTCCCGAAAAGTTCACGAACGTTACAAACGGTATCGCTCATCGTCGTTGGCTCTGCTTCTCCAACCCCGAGCTTGCAAGCCTTCTTGACAACACTATCGGCACGGATTACAGAAAAGCTCCTCAGACGATCTCCGAATTTGCAAAATATGTAGACGATGCAACGGTCATCGAACAGCTCCGCGCTATCAAACACCACAACAAGGAAAGATTCGCGGCAAGATACAACGCTCTCACAGGCAACGCTATCGATACGCACTCCATCTTTGACGTTCAGGTAAAACGTATGCACGAATACAAACGTCAGCTCCTCAACGTGCTTAAAATAGTTGCTCTCTACGATGAATTGTTGGCTAATCCCGACATCAACATTCCTCCCCAGACATTCATCTTTGGCGGTAAAGCGGCTCCCGGCTACTATTTCGCCAAGGATATCATAAAACTTATTTGGTCTCTTGGTCAGGAGATAGACAAGAACCCCAAGATCCGCGAAAAGCTTCGCGTTATCTACCTCGAAGACTACAACGTAAGCACAGCAGAAGTGCTTATGCCCGCAACGGATATCTCCGAACAGATCTCTCTTGCAGGTAAAGAAGCTTCCGGTACGGGTTGCATGAAGTTCATGATCAACGGCGCTATGACGCTCGGCACTCTCGACGGTGCTAACGTTGAGATGGCTGAAGCTGTTGGCAGAGAAAACATTTACATCTTCGGTCTCACAGCTGAGGAAGTAGACGATCTTTGGAAGCGCGGCTACAACTCCATGCTCTACTACAAGACAAACACAAGACTTAAAGCTGCTATCGATCGTATCGCTCGCGGATTTAACGGAAATGACTTTACGAATATCGTAAATTACTTCCTCTCCGGTGGTCAGATCGCAGATCCGTATATGTGCCTTGCAGACTTTGAATCTTACACAAAGACAGCCGAAATCGCTATCAACGATTACGCTGACAGAGACGCTTGGACGAAGCGTTCTCTCCTCAACATCGCTTCCGCAGGTAAATTCGCTTCCGACAGAAGCATCAACGAATATGCGGAAAACATTTGGAACTTAAAATCTGTAAAGGAATAACTTTATTATGGCAAGCTTTATAAAGGGAACCAAGGTTTGGAACAGAATAGAAAAGAAAATGATCGTATCCGACGGCAAAGCGACAGAAACGGGACTTTGCGGAGCTTTCAAGCTCGACAGCGTCGTAAGATTTATTCTTGATATAAAAATTTCCGCCGCAAATGCGAAAATGATATTCATTTCCGCCGCTGACGGCACAAGAAAAGAATTTAAGATGAGTTTAAATTCCGAAGGAAACTTTTTTGTCGATATTCCGATGAAGAAGATATCCCCGAAAAGCGGCTTGTTCTTTTATGAATACTTGCTTACAAACGCGCACGGCAATTTTTTTGTCGTGCGCGACAACGCGGATTTCACGGAAAAAATCATAGACAAGGAGCCGCAATACGACGAACGTTTTCAGCTTCTTATCTATGAAAAAAGGGAACAGTATCCCGAATTTTTTCGCGGCGGTATTGCCTATCAGATATTTGTGGACAGATTTTTTCGCGGCGGCAACGAAGAGATAAAGTCCGGCGCAAAGATCGACCACGATTGGTACAACGGTGTGCCCGTCTATTACAGACCGGGCGACAAGGATTTTAAGAATAACGTTTTCTTCGGCGGCGACTTGCCCGGTGTTGAAAAGAAACTTTCTTATATAGAATCCCTCGGTGTAACGACTATATATCTCAACCCGATATTTTCTTCCGCCTCCACGCATAAATATGATACTTCCGACTACATGGAAATAGATTCCATGTTCGGCGGAGCGGAAGCTTTCGAATCGTTTATGAAGGCGGCAAAGAAAAGAAATATCAACGTTATTCTCGACGGCGTTTTCAATCACACGGGCGCGGACAGCGTTTATTTTAATAAATACGGCAATTATGATTCCGTCGGCGCGTATCAATCAAAGAAATCACCATATTATGAATGGTATAACTTTACGAATTTCCCCAACGAATATGAATCTTGGTGGGGATTTGAAACGCTTCCTCGCGTAAAGAGCGATACACCATCGTATAAAAAGTTCCTCTTCGGCGAGAACGGCGTTATAAGAAAATATATCCGCGACGGCGCCTGCGGTTGGAGACTTGACGTTGCGGACGAACTTTCGGATAAATTTTTGGAAGAATTGTCTGCGGCGGCAAGGGCAGAGAAGAAAGATGCGATAATAATCGGCGAGGTTTGGGAGGATGCTTCCAATAAAGTTTCATATAACAAACGCCGTTCGTATTTTTCGGGCAAGGAACTTGACTCCGTAATGAACTATCCGATGCGCGATGCGATAATCGCATACGTGCGCCACGGCGACAGATGGAAATTCCTTCGCACGGCAAATTCGCTCTATTATAATTATCCGAGAGAGATGACACATCAGCTTCTCAATATGCTCGGTTCGCACGATACGGTCCGAGCTATAACGATGCTTGCGGGTTCTAGTAGCGAAGGGCTTTCTTCCGATATGCTCGCTTGCAAACGAATGACATCGGAAGAATATAAGACAGGTGTCAAAAGATTGAAGCTTGCATATTTCATTTTGGCGACAATCCCCGGTGTGCCGTGCATATATTACGGCGACGAGATAGGTATGGAGGGCGAAAAGGATCCGTTTAACCGCAGACCGTACCCTTGGGGTCAGGAAAATCACGAACTTTTGCGTTATTTCCGCAAGGTCGGAAGAATGAGAAGACGCGAAGATATGTTTGCCGACGCCGATTTTGAGATAATGTATGTTGATAGCGCGATACTCGTTTTCGAGAGACGTAAAGGCGAAGATACTTTGGTCGTTGTTGTGAATCGCTCAAAGACGTCCTATACGTTTACCGCCGAAAGCACGGCGCAAGAGATATTCTATTGCCGTGAAGGAAACAAGTTCGATATAAAGAGCATGAGCGCACATTGCTTCAAAATAAAAAATGATGTGAAATACGGCGTTATGCCGAAAATGAAGACAACACGCAATGAAAAATAAAAAAAGACTTGCTTTTTCATTTTTTATGTGTATAATCTTTATTATAACGATGTTGACTTCTTGCGATGATGCCGATATGGTCGTTTCACACGGAGAACGATATTGTACGACGGCTGTTGATACGGCAGAGTATATTTGCGTAACGGTAAATATTTCTTCGGGTAAATTTCATCTTGATGAAGATTGCCGATATGCCGTAAATATCAAAAACGAAAATAAAAAGACGCTTTTGTATTCAAACGTGAGCGCGGCTATCGATGATGGGTACAGCCCCTGTTCCGCCTGCGCCGCAGAATACAAGAATTGAACGGAGGAAATTATGGTTAAATTCGAGACCATATTCGAAAACAAGAAATTACAGATTTCTGTTTATGCGGAAAATATCGTCCGCGTAAGAGTAAGCGAAAACTTTGAACCTACTCTTTTTGAAACTTACAATATTTACAGAAAGCCCGACGAAGTAGGCGAAAATATCGAAAACGGCGTTCAGACGGGCAAACTCAAGGTTACATATGCGGACGGAAAGATCAACTTTTCTTCCGATAAATTTAACAGAGTTATCGATCTTGACAATTCCGCTGTAAGCGAGATAAAGGATTATATGAATACTCGCCTCAACGGCTTCCATGATGAACACGTTGTCATCATCGGTTCCGAGGACGAAGAACAGCTCGAATCCAAAACGGTAGAGTTCCAGACAGAACCCAAATATATCACTGTAAAAACAGAAAACGATATCTTCTATGGTCTTGGCGAAAGCAACACAGACCGTCTTATCCTTAACGGCAAAACATACCGTGAACGTGTCGTATACCAGAAATACGAGATTCCGATCCCTTATCTTATGACTCCCAGCGGCTATGGTATCCTTGCCAACACTTCTTTCTGGCATGGTATCGACGTTTGCGCGAGAAAGAACGACGAGATCGTTTGGTATCTTCCTCAGGGCGATATCGACTTTATGATATTCTCGGGCGACAATATGCGCGCGCTTCTTGAAAGATACACATATGTTGCAGGTCGTCCCGTACTTCTTCCTAAGTGGGCTTACGGTCTTACATTTATCGAACTTTGCCAGGCAACACAGTTCGACGTTATGAACGATGCTGAACGCTTCCGCAAACTCGGTATCCCTTGCAGCGCTATCAGTTTGGAACCCGGCTGGACTGTAAGACGTTACGATTTCTCTACGGAAAAAGTTTGGAACAGAGACAGATATTATATAAATGACTGGGCACGCGGCGACAAACCCAACCCCAGCTTCTTCTCTGCGGCACTCAAACGCACAGGTTTTAGACTTCACCTTTGGATGTGCTGTCAGTTCGACTTCACAGCAAATGAAGAAAGACTTATAGGCAACACCGAATGTGCGCCTGAGATCCCTGCATTCTTTGATCATTTGAAACAGTTCTGCAACGATGGTGCAGACTCCTACAAGGTCGATCCTTGCCGTATGGTAGATACATCTGATGAAACTAAGATCTATGCAAACGGCAGAAGCGAAGCTGAAATGCACAGCTTGCTCCAGACACTTCTTGTTAAAGAAATGTATCACGGCGCAAGAAAGCACAGAGGTAATGTTCGTCCTATGCACCATTACTGCGGCGGCTTTACAGGCACAGGCGCTCTTACTGCGACAAACACAGGTGATACGGGCGGCGGCCTCAATACTCTTGCATGGATACTTAACTGCGGTATGTCCGGTATCTCTAACATTACTTGCGATATGAACATCTTCAACAAAGAAGGTATCCATTACGCATTCTTTACCGGCTGGTGCCAGCTCAACTCTTGGGCAGGCTTCGAACATCCTTGGTGGGCAGGCGAAGAATACTGCAACTTCTTTACGTTCTACGATAAGATGCGTTATGCGCTCATGCCTTATATCTATTCCGCTTCCATTGAAGCAAACACAACAGGTACTCCTATCTGCCGTGCGCTTCCTCTTATCTTTGACGATGAACTTGCAAGCAACGCTATAACAGAGTATATGTTTGGCGACAACTTCCTTGTAGGCGCATTCTCCGACAAGATCTATTTGCCTCAGGGCAACGTTTGGTTCGACGCTTGGACAGGTAAGGAATATGAAGGCGGTCAGGAAATTGCAGTGGAAGTTCCTGAAGATCGCGGCGGTTCTCTCTTTATCCGCGGCGGTGCTATCATCCCCACGGAAAAACCGAAGATGTACGAAGATGATGTCAACACAGCTAACATCATTCTCAACCTCTATCCTTACGGTAAGAGCGAATACACTCTCTTTGAAGATGACGGTGTAACATTTAACTATGAAAAAGGCGAACGTGCATCTACTCATTTTGAAATGACAGATACACGTGAAGGTTGCAAACTTGTTATCGGCGAACGCGAAGGCGGATTCGACGGTATGGCAAAAGACAGAACATATACAGCAAATGTTCGTTTGCACAACGCACCCAAAGCTGTTAAAGTTGACGGTGCTGATGTTTGCTTCGATTACGAGAACGGATTTGCAAAATTCGAGATCGGCAATGGCAAACTTGTTGAAATAGAATATTAAGATAAAAAGCTCGTTGAGTAATTCAACGAGCTTTTTTATTTAAAATATTATGTAATGGTTTGGAACACATAAAAAAACGACAAGCTTCAGCTTGTCGTTTTTGGCCCACCCTGTGGGAATTGAACCCACAACCGTCAGAATCGGAATCTGATACTCTATCCAGTTGAGCTAAAGGTGGAGGTACAATGTCTTTCGACATTGTATTTTGTTAGATTCAGTTTTCTTCAAGAGCTTCCGCGATAGCTTTTGCAAGCTGATCGGGGCAGGAAGTGCCTTTGCCTCTGCAATCGGTACCCGAAAGACGCGCGATAACATCTTTTGCGGACATACCCTCTGCCAAAGCTGCAAGTCCCTGAGTGTTGCCGTGGCAACCGCCTTCGAAACGAACGTTTTTGATCGTTTCGCCGTCAAGCTCGAAAGATATCTTTCTTGAACAAACGCCTTTGGGCGTATATGTAAATTGCTTGGACATATTCAATTACCTCAATTTATTATATTATGCCATAAAACATATCAAATGGAGTTCCACGTGGAAATGTTGGGAACGACATTTAATATACCTTTATATTATAGCATATTTCCTTGCAGAATTAAAGCCTTTTTGCTGTAAAAAAGCATATTTGTGCAAATAGCATAAAACGAGAGTTCGAAAACTTTGAAAATTGGCTATATTTTTTTAAAAAAACTATTGCATTTTTTGAAAAAATATAGTATTATATTTATGCTTGATGTGCGATGACGCGGGAGGTTGCTGCGAAAGCAGGTTATTTCCGCTGAGTATGTCCGAAACGATTCGGGCGAGAACATTTTAGAACACTTTGCGTAATTCCGGATATTGCACCGCGTGCGGTTGTCAATCCGATTAAGGAAGAAGCGTATTACCACCGGAACCCTTGGAAAAAGAATCTTTATCCCTTTGGCAATTCCGGTTTTTAATATGGCCACGGTGGAAACGCCCGGCTGAGTGTTACAAAAATTCTTCGGTCGCCGCAACAAAAATATTACAGGAGGCAAATCAAGTGGCAGCTAGTGAAAAAATCAGAATCAAACTGAAGAGCTATGACAGCGCGCTTATCGATGCAGCAGCAGAGAAATTTGTTGACGCAGCTAAGAGAAACGGTGCTACCGTATCCGGTCCCGTTCCGCTCCCCACAGACAGAGAGATCATCACGATCCTTCGCGCGGTTCACAAATACAAAGATAGCCGTGAGCAGTTTGAAATGAGAACTCACAAGAGACTCATCGACGTTATCAAACCTTCTCAGAAGACAGTTGAAGCGCTCACAAGTCTCGAACTTCCGGCCGGAGTTGAAGTTGAAATCAAACTTTAATCATTAAATATATTTGATTTCGCGTACTGTGCAAAGTAATCCTAAAGGCGCCTACCTTTGATTATATAGAAAAGCACAGCGGTTGGTCAAGTCGACCCGCTCAAAGTATGGTCGACCAATAACTAATACAGGAGGAAACAACAATGAAAAAAGGTATCATAGGCAAGAAGATCGGCATGACACAGATTTTCGACGAAAACGGAAATGTCATCCCGGTTACAGTAATTGAAGCCGGTCCCTGCGTTGTAGCTCAGAAGAAAACTGTTGAAAACGACGGTTACAGCAGCGTACAGCTCGGCTTCGAAGATATTGCTGACAAGAAGCTTAACAAAGCTACTAAAGGCCATTTCGCTAAAAACGGCGTAGCGGCTAAGAAACATCTTAAAGAGTTCAAACTCGAAGATGCAGCAAACATGAACGTTGGCGACATCATCACTGCAGATGCATTCGCAGCAGGTGATAGAGTTGATATCACAGGTATCACAAAAGGCCACGGTTATACAGGCGTAATCAAGAGATGGAATCAGCGCATCCTCAGAATGACACACGGCGGCGGTCCCGTTCACCGTAACATCGGTTCTGTAGGTTCCAACTCCACTCCTTCCAGAATCTTCAAAAACAAGAAGATGCCTGGACATTACGGTAACGAAACATCTACGGTTCTTAACCTCGATGTTGTTCGCGTAGACGCAGAAAAAAATCTCATCGCTGTTAAAGGTGCCGTTCCCGGCGCTAAAGGCGGTATAGTGTTCATTCGCAACACTGTTAAAGCTTAAGAAGGAGGAAATAGACAATGGCTAATGTAAAAGTTTTGAATATGGCTGGCGCAGAAGTTGGCACACTCGAACTTAACGACGCAGTTTTCGCTGTTGAAGTAAGCTCCGATGTTCTCCATGCTGCTGTCAGAGCTTACCTTCTTAATCAGAGACAGGGAACACAGTCCACACTTACAAGAAGCGAAGTTTCCGGTGGCGGTAAGAAGCCTTGGAGACAGAAGGGTACAGGTCGTGCAAGACAGGGTTCTACACGTTCTCCCCAGTGGACACATGGTGGTATCGCTCTCGGCCCGAAGCCCAGAACATATCGCACAGACCTCAACAAGAAGGTTAAAAAACTCGCTCTTCTCGGCGCTCTCTCCGGCAAGGTTGCTGAAGACAACTTCAAAGTTATCGACGCTATCACAGCTACAGAATACAAGACAAGAGTTATGGCGGACATGCTCAAAGCAGTTAACGCAGGTAAAAAAGCTCTCATCGTTTTCGCTGAAAAGAACGATATGGCGGTTCGCAGCTGCCAGAATATCCCCGGTGTTAAGACAGCTTACACCAACACTCTTAACGTATACGACATTCTCAACTGCGACACAGTTGTAATTGAGAAAGCCGCTACACAGAAAATTACGGAGGTGTATGCGTGATGAAGTTTGCACATGATATAATTGTGAGACCTGTTATCACAGAAGCTAGCCTTGAAGCTACAAAGAACCTCAGATACACATTTGAAGTTCTTCCCGAAGCTACAAAATCCGAAATTGCAAAAGCAGTTGAAGAAGTATTTGGCGTTCAGGTTGCTGACGTTAACACAATCAATATGAAGAGAAAACCGAAAACACTCGGCGTACATTCCGGCTACACAAAGTCTTGGAAAAAGGCTATCGTTACTCTCAAGGCCGGTTCTAAATCCATCGAATTCTTCGATGGCATGATTTGATGAGGAGGAGTACGAATAATGGCTACTATCAAGTATAAACCTACTACTCCCGCCAGACGTAACATGTCCGTTCCGGACTTCGCAGAAATCACTAAGTTCACTCCCGAAAAGAGCCTTATTGAAACTAAGAAGAAACATGCCGGCAGAAACAGCTATGGCAAAATCACTGTTCGTCATCATGGCGGCGGCAATAAACAGAAATACAGAAAGATCGACTTTGTTCGTAACTTTAACGACGGTGCTGAAACAGTTATCGGTATCGAATACGACCCTAACCGTACAGCATACATCGCACTCGTTCAGAACGAAGCAGGCGAGAAAAAATACACAATCGCTCCTGTAGGCCTTACAGATAACGACGTTATCTACTGCGGCGAGCATGCCGATATCAAACCCGGCAACACACTTCCCATTTCCGCAATTCCCGTTGGTACGTTCATCTACAACATCGAACTTTACCCCGGTAAAGGCGCACAGCTCGTAAGAAGCGCTGGTACAGCTGCTCAGCTTATGGCTAAAGAAAATGGCATGGCTCAGGTTAGACTTCCTTCCGGCGAAGTAAGATTCGTTCGCCTTGACTGCCACGCTACGATCGGTCAGGTTTCCAACATCGACCACGAAAACGTTAAGATCGGTAAAGCCGGTAAGACACGCCACCGTGGTATCCGTCCTACAGTTCGCGGTTCCGTAATGAACCCCTGCGATCACCCTCATGGTGGTGGTGAAGGACGCGCACCTATCGGTCGTTCCGGCCCTGTAACTCCTTGGGGTAAACCTGCATTGGGTTACAAGACAAGAAACAAGAAGTCCAGAACTGAGAAGTTCATCGTAAGACACAGAAACGGTAAATAATAGAAGGAGGCATATAGAAAATGAGCAGAAGCCTTAAAAAAGGACCTTTCGTTGAAGCTAAGCTCTTTGCTAGAGTTGAAGCAATGAACGAAAAGGGCGAAAAGAAGGTTGTTAAAACTTGGTCCCGTGCTTCCGTAATATTCCCCGAATTCGTAGGTCATACGATTGCGGTTCACGACGGCAGAAAACACGTTCCGGTATATGTAACTGAAGATATGGTTGGTCACAAACTCGGTGAGTTTGCACCCACAAGAACATTCAAAGGTCATGCCGGTTCTAAAACATCTAATAACGGTAAATAATCTCGCACCAAAGCGAAGGGAGGCAATTTATAATGGAATCCAGAGCATATCTTAAATATGCCAGAATATCCCCGCGCAAAGTACAGATCGTGCTTGACCTCATTAGAGGTAAGGATGCGGGAACAGCAATGTCAATTCTTAAAAACACTCCTAAATCTGCGAGTGAATATCTCATAAAGCTCTTGAAGAGCGCTATCGCTAATGCTGAACATAACTTCGGCATGGACGTAAGCAAGCTTTATGTGAGCGAATGCTTCGTTTGCCCGGGCCCGACTCTTAAAAGAATCATGCCCAGAGCAAAAGGCAGTGCAGATAGAATTCTTAAGAGAACAAGCCATGTAACAATGGTTCTCAAAGAAAAAGAAGCTTAAAGAAGGAGGTTAATTAAGATGGGTCAGAAAGTTAATCCGCACGGTCTCCGTGTCGGTGTAATTAAAGATTGGGATTCAAGATGGTTCGCTAAAGACGAAGTTTTCGGCGACACACTCGTATCCGACTATAAGATTAGAAAATATCTCAAAGAAAACCTCAAGCTTGCAGGCGTTCCTAAGATCGAGATCGAACGTAACAACGCCGGCGTTAAAGTTCTTATCCACTGCGCAAAACCCGGTATGGTTATCGGTCGCGGCGGTGTTGAAATTGAAAAGCTTCGCGTTAAACTCGAAAAAATGACAGGTAAGGCTGTTGCAGTAAACGTAGAAGAGGTTAAAACTCCTGATCTCAACGCACAGCTCGTTGCTGAAAGCGTTGCAGCTCAGCTCGAAAAGAGAATCGCGTTCCGCCGCGCTATGAAACAGGCTATCGGCAGAACAATGCGCCTTGGCGCAAAGGGTATCAAGATCACACTTTCCGGTCGTCTCGGCGGTGCGGAAATTGCAAGATCTGAACATTATCATGAAGGCACAATTCCGCTCCAGACGATTCGTGCTGACATTGATTACGGTTTTGCTGAAGCTGATACAACTTACGGTAAAATCGGCGTTAAGACATGGATCTACAAAGGTGAAGTTCTTGCCGACAAGAAGTTGAACGCTTCCGCTCCGGTTGAAAAGCCTCGCGACTCCAGAAGAAATGACCGCGACAACCGTCGCAGACATAACAATTCTCAGGGTCAGAGACGTTCCAGAGAAGAAGGAGGCAGAAGATAATATGTTAATGCCGAAAAGAGTTAAATATCGTCGCGTTCACCGCGGCAGACTTACGGGTAAAGCTTACAGAGGCAATACGATCACTTACGGTCAGTACGGTCTCGTAGCAACAGAACCCGCATGGATCACAAGCAACCAGATCGAAGCTGCTCGTATTGCTATGACACGTTATATCAAACGTGGCGGTCAGGTTTGGATCAAAGTATTCCCCGATAAACCGATCACAGAAAAGCCTGCTGAAACTCGAATGGGTTCCGGTAAAGGTTCTCCCGAATATTGGGTAGCGGTTGTTAAACCGGGTAAAGTTATGTTTGAAATGGGCGGCGTTGACGTAGAGATTGCTAGAGAAGCTATGCGTCTTGCATCTCATAAGCTCCCTATCAAATGTAAATTCGTAGTAAAAGACGTAGAGGAGGAATAATACAGTGAAAGCAACAGAACTCAGAAGCATGACTTCCGCTGAACTCACCTCTAAGCTCAAAGAACTCAAGGGCGAACTTTTCAACCTTCGCTTCCAGAATGCAATCAATCAGCTTGAAAACACCCACAAGATCACGGAAGTTAAGCATGATATTGCAAGAGTTATGACTGTTCTTCGTGAGAAGAACGCTGAATAAGCTGTAAGAGAGGAGAAAAGTCATGGAAGCTACAAGAAATTTGAG
>CAZFTE010000002.1:0-12589 GCA_964521785.1 uncultured Lachnospiraceae bacterium | reverse complement strand
AGAAAGACCAGAGTAGGTTTGGTCGTATCCGACAAGATGGATAAAACGATCGTAGTTGCTGTTACAGATAATGTAAAGCACCCTAAGTACGGCAAAATTCTTAAAAGAACAACAAAATTCAAAGCGCATGATGAAAACAACGAGTGCGCTGTAGGCGACAGAGTTAAAATAATGGAAACAAGACCTCTTTCTAAAGATAAGAGATGGAGACTTGTTGAAATTATTGAAAAAGCAAAATAATTTTATTTCATTTCGTGCGGCACATTAAAATAAGTCCGCACGGCATGAATGGTTTAGGAGGAAAGCAGAGTGATACAACAGCAGTCACTTATGAAAGTAGCCGACAACACCGGCGCAAAAGAACTTATGTGTATCCGTGTGCTCGGCGGTAGCGGCAGAAGATATGCCAATATCGGAGATGTAGTTGTTGCCTGCGTTAAGAAGGCGGCAGCCGGCGGTACTGTTAAAAAAGGTGAAGTTGTTAAAGCGGTTATTGTTCGTTCCGTTAAGGGCGTACACCGCGCAGACGGCTCTTACCTCAAGTTCGATGAAAACGCAGCAGTTATCATCAGAGACGATAAAACACCCAGAGGAACTCGTATATTTGGACCCGTAGCAAGAGAGCTCCGTGAGAAAGATTACCTTAAGATCCTTTCTCTCGCTCCCGAAGTACTTTAATGGAGGAATCGAAAAGATGAAGACAGTTCATATCAAAAAAGATGATACCGTTATAGTTCTTTCCGGCGACGATAAGGGCAAGCAGGGCAAAGTAATCGCGGTATCCCCTGAAGAAGGTAAAGCCATCGTTGAAGGCATCAACAAACAGAAAAAACACATGAAGCCCAGAAGACAGGGCGAAACAGGTGGCATCGTTGACGTTGACGGCGCTATCTACACATCCAAGCTTCAGCTCGTTTGCTCTAAATGCGGCAAGGGCGTTCGCGTTGGATATAAAACAGAAAACGGCAAAAAAGTTCGCGTTTGCAAAAAATGCGGCGCCGAAATTTAATGCGGAGGTAAAGGACAATGGCAGCAAGAATGAAAGAATTTTATAAGTCGGATGTCGCTCCTGCATTGATGAAGAAATTCAACTATAAGAGCCCTATGCAGATCCCCAAATTTGATAAGATTGTTATCAACGTTGGTGCAGGTGAAGCTAAAGATAATGCAAAAGCTATCGACAGCATCATCGCAGATCTCGCAGCAATCACAGGTCAGAAGCCTGTTCCCACATTTGCAAAGAAATCCGTTGCAAACTTCAAACTCAGAAAGGGCATGAAGATCGGCGTTAAAGTTACACTTCGCGGTGACAAGATGTATGAGTTCATGGATAGACTCTTCAACATCGCACTTCCTCGCGTACGTGACTTCAAGGGTATCAACCCCAACGCTTTTGACGGCCGCGGTAACTACTCCCTCGGTCTCAAAGAACAGATCATATTCCCCGAAATCGACTACGATAAAGTTGACAAGGTTCGCGGTATGGACATCGTTTTCGTAACGACATCTCATAACGACGAAGAAGCAAAAGAGCTCCTCACACTTATGGGCGCTCCCTTTGCAAGATGACGGAGGAGACTGAATTATGGCAAAAACTTCTATGAAGCTCAAACAGCAGAAACCCCAGAAGTATTCCACAAGAGAATACACAAGATGCAAGATCTGCGGTAGACCCCATGGTTACCTCCGCAAATTCGGCATCTGCCGTATCTGCTTCCGTGAGCTCGCATACAAAGGTCAGATTCCCGGCGTAAAGAAATCCAGCTGGTAATCATATAAAAACAAAGCTCCAATCTTACCGGAAGGAAAACCCGAAAGGGTTTTAACCACCGATATGCCGCCGAGCGACAGCTCGGCAGCAAGGATTAAGCGCAAGGGAATATTCCCGAAACTTTAAATAACTTGCATAAAAATAAGGAGAAAATTCAAAATGCAGATTTCAGACGTAATCGCTGATATGCTTACGCGTATCAGAAACGCAAACAACGCAAAACACGAAACAGTTGATGTTCCTGCTTCGGGCGTAAAGAAAGCTATTGCTGATATCCTCGTTGAAGAAGGATACATCAAAGGCTACCAGATCATCGAAGACGGCAAACAGGGTATCATCAGAATTACTCTTAAATACGGCCGCGGCAAAGAAAAAACAATCCAGGGTCTCCGTAGAATTTCCAAACCGGGTCTTCGTATCTACTCTAACTGCGAAGATATCCCGAACGTAATGAACGGTCTTGGAACAGTTATTATTTCTACATCCAAGGGTATCATGACCGGCAAAAAGGCTCGTAGCCTTAATGTTGGCGGCGAGATCCTTGCCTTTGTATGGTAATGGGAGGTAAACGGAAATGTCAAGAATAGGCAGAAAAGAAATTACCGTTCCCGCAGGTGTTGAAGTTAAACTCGACGGACACATCATCACTGTTAAGGGTCCTAAAGGCACTTTGGAACGCGAACTTCACAGAAATATGAAAGTTACAGTTGACGGCACAACTATCAAAGTTGAACGCCCCAACGATGACAAAATGAACAGATCTCTTCACGGTCTTACACGTACACTCATCGACAATATGATCGTTGGTGTTACAGAAGGCTACTCCAAGAAGCTCGAGATCGTTGGTGTTGGTTACAAGGTTGCTAAGAACGGTAAATCTCTCGTTCTCAACCTCGGTCATTCTCATCCCATTACATTCAATGAAGATGACAATATCACATTCGAAGTACCCGATTCTTCCACGATCATCGTAAAAGGCTACGACAAGCAGCTCGTTGGTGCTATCGCAGCTCAGATCCGTGAAAAGAGACCGCCTGAACCGTACCTCGGCAAAGGTGTTAAATATGAAGGCGAACACATTCGCCGCAAAGCCGGTAAGACCGGTAAATAATGAAGGGAGTGGAGTAACATGGTATCTAGAAGAGACGTCAACGAGCTTAGACTTGCTCGTCATAAAAAAGTTCGTGCAAAAATATCCGGAACAGCTGCAAGACCTCGTCTTTGCGTTTATCGTTCCCTCGCTAATATTCGTGCACAGGTAATCGACGATACAAAGGGCATTACTCTTGTATCTGCTTCCACCCTTGAAAGCACATTTACCGGAAACGGTGGAAACAAAGAAGCAGCAAGAACTATCGGTAAGCTCATCGCTGAACGCGCTACTGCAGCTGGTATCACAGAAGTAGTATTCGACCGCGGTGGTTATGTTTACACAGGTAGAGTAAAAGAACTTGCAGACGGCGCCCGCGAAGGCGGCCTCAAATTCTGAGGAGGAGGAATAACATGGCTAAAATTATTGATCCCGCAACACTCGAACTTCAGGAAAGAACTGTTGCGACAAACCGTGTTTCCAAAACCGTAAAGGGTGGTCGTATCGCACGCCAGACTGCAATCATGGTTGTAGGCGACGGCAATGGTCACGTTGGCTACGGTCTTGGAAAAGCATCTGAATATCCCGAAGCTATTCGCAAAGGTATCGAAGATGCAAAGAAAAATTTGATTGAAGTTTCCCTCAATGGAGACACAATCCCCCACGAAATCATCGGCGAATTCGGCGCAGCAAAGGTTCTTCTTAAACCCGCTGCTCCCGGTACAGGTGTCATCGCCGGCGGTGCAGTACGTGCTATTGTTGAAATGGCAGGTATCAAAGACATTCGTGCTAAATGCTTGCGTTCAAGCAACCCCACAAACGTTGTAAAAGCAACATTTGAAGGTCTTAAAGCACTTCGCACAGCTGAACAGGTTGCAGCAATGCGCGGTGTAAGCTTCAACAAGGAAAATAACTGAGGAGGCAGCGGACATGGAAAAGATCAAAATAACACTTGTTCATAGCCTTATCGGCGGTTCCCCCAAACAGAAAGCAACTGCGAAAGCTCTCGGACTTTCAAAGATTGGCGATTCTACAATTCAGAACAATGACGCTTCCGTTTTGGGAAAAGTTAAAGTAGTATCTCACCTTGTCAAGGTGGAAAACGCGTAATTGAGTTCTTGCTCGATTCGTTAAAGTTTAATTTATATTAAAAAATTCACAGTGTAAGGAGGATAACCCAAAATGAAGCTTCATGAACTTTCACCAGCAGAAGGATCCGTTAAAGCATCTTTCCGTAAAGGTAGAGGCGCAGGCTCCGGCAACGGTAAAACAGCAGGTAAAGGCCACAAAGGTCAGAATGCTCGTTCCGGCGGCGGCGTACGTCCCGGATTTGAAGGCGGTCAGATTCCGCTTTCCAGAAGACTTCCTAAGAGAGGTTTCAATAACGTATTCGCTAAAGAATATGCTATCGTAAATATCGAGACGATCAACGATGTTTTCGAGGACGGTGCTGTTGTTAATGCTCAGACACTCTACGAAAACGGCGTTATTAAAAAACTTTTGGATGGAGTTAAGGTTCTCGGTCGCGGCGAAATCACAAAGAAAGTAACTGTACAAGCTACGAAAATCTCTGCTTCCGCAAAAGAGAAAATAGAAGCAGCAGGCGGAAAGTGCGAGGTGGTATAACTTGTTCAAGACGCTTAGAAACGCTTGGAAAATTAGCGAGCTTCGCTCGAAAATTCTTTTCACGCTCTTGATCATCGCGTTATACCGCATCGGTACTGCTGTACCTGTTCCATTTATCGATTTCACAGCACTCGCTAGCTATTCTGCGAACAGTATATTCACAAACGGTGCCTTTGGTTACCTTGATATACTTTCCGGCGGTGCTCTTTCTTCCGCAACGTTATTTGCGCTTTCTGTAACACCTTACATCAACGCGCAGATTATCATTCAACTTTTAACCGTCGCTATACCCGCTCTCGAGAGATGGTCTAAAGACGGTGAATCAGGCAGAAAGAAGATCGAAAGACTCACTCGTGGTCTTACGATAATCCTCTCTGTCATACAGTCAATCGGCTACTATGCTATCATGTCCCAGCTTGACGTTATCGCCACATCTGATGTTCATTGGTTCTTCCGCGCCGCTACGATCGTTCTCGCATTCACTGCGGGTGGTTGCATCGTAATGTGGCTCGGCGAAAAGATCGACGAACAGGGCATCGGCAACGGTATCTCCATGATACTCTTTGCAAACATCGTAGCTGCTCTTCCTAACAATATTGTTACTTATGTTAATTCGCTTTCCTCTAACGAAAGCGTTGCAACATGGCTCAAATGGGTACTCGGAATTGGCACACTTCTCATAATCGTTGCATCTCTTGTATTTGTAATCTATATGACAGACGCCGAAAGAAGAATCCCCGTTCAGTATGCAAAAAGAGTTGTTGGCCGCAAAATGTACGGCGGTCAGAGCTCCAACCTCCCGATCAAGCTCAATATGTCCGGTGTTATGCCTGTCATCTTTGCAAGCACGATAGTTTCTTTCGTTCCTACGATAGTTGCTCTTATCGAAACAATCAGAGGAAAGAGTTTCGCATCCGGTAGCTTCGGCGCGGTTTTGAAGAGCCTCTTCGGTTCTACAAGCCCCCTCTACATCATGCTCCTTTTGGTACTCATCATAGCATTTGCTTATTTCTATATTTCTATATCTTTCAATCCTGTTGAGGTTGCAAACAACCTTATGCAGCAGGGCGGTTTTATCCCCGGTATCCGTCCCGGCAAACCCACAGCAATGTATATCAAAAAGGTTCTTAATAAAGTCGTTCTTATGGGCGCACTTTTCCTTGCGATCATCGCTTGCGTACCTCATATACTCAATGCGGTTTCCGGAGGCTTGCTCGGTCTCATCTCTTTCAGCGGCACAACACTTCTCATCGTAGTTGGTGTTATCCTTGAAACAGTTCGCGACCTTGAAGCTCAGATGACGATGCGTCATTACAAAGGATTCCTTGAATAATAAAACAACTTTTCACGCCGCAAGGCGCGGCGTGAAAAGACAACACTTTATTCATTAAAAAGGAGATAAAAATTATGAAACTTATGTTTCTCGGCGCTCCCGGCGCAGGTAAAGGAACACAGGCAGAGATAGTTGCGAAGAATTATTCTATCCCCACTATTTCCACAGGTGCGCTTCTCCGTGCCGCTATGAAAGAGGGAACAGAGCTTGGTTTGAAAGCTAAGTCTTTTATAGACGCAGGCAACCTTGTTCCCGATGATGTTGTTATCGGCATCATTAAAGAACGTCTTAACGACGACGATTGCAAAAACGGTTTTATCCTTGATGGATTCCCGAGAACAGTGCCTCAGGCAGAAGCTCTCGACGTGATGAACATCAAGATGGATCTTGTTATAAGCATCGAAGTTTCGGATGAAGCTATCATCAATCGTATGGGCGGCAGAAGACTTTGTGCTGACTGCGGCGCTTCCTACCACACAGTTCATATCCCCACGAAAGTGGAAGGCATATGCGATGCGTGCGGCGGCAAGCTCATCATGCGTGAAGATGACAAACCCGAAACGGTAATCTCTCGACTTGAGGTTTACCACAAACAAACAGAGCCGCTTAAAGATTATTACAAAGCAAGCGGTAAACTCGTTCTTGTAAACGGCATGGATTCCATAGAGAATATCACTGCCGAGATCGAGAATAAACTTGAAAGCATAAGAGGCTGATTCTAAATGATTCAAGTAAAAAACAGCGAACAAGTGGCTATAATGCGTAAAGCCGGCAGAATCACGGGTGAGGCATTACTCACCGCGGCAGAGCATATAAGAGAGGGAATAAGTACACTGGAACTCGATACGATCATTCGTAATTATATCGAGAAATGCGGTGCAAAACCTTCTTTCCTCGGCTATGCCGGATTTCCCAGAAGTGCTTGCATAAGCCTTAACGATGAGATCATCCACGGTATCCCCCGCAAGGATAAGATCCTTCGCGAAGGCGACATAGTCAAGATTGACGTTGGCGCGTATTATCAAGGTTTTCACGGCGATAGCGCAAAGACATTCGGAGTTGGCAAGATAAGCGATGAAGCACAGCGACTTATCGATGTTACGAAGGAATCTTTCCATCGTGGCGCGGCAATGGCTGTTGCGGGAAATCGCATAGGTGATATAGGTTTTGCGGTATATGAATACGCTACATCCAATGGATTCGGCGTTGTTCGCAGATATGTCGGTCATGGTGTCGGCCACGAGTTGCACGAAGACCCCGAAGTTCCGAATTTCGGTACAGCCGGAAGAGGCGCACGTCTTTTCCCCGGTATGACTTTCGCGATAGAGCCTATGATAAACCAAGGTACGCATGAAGTAAGAGAGCTTAAAGACGGCTGGACAGTCGTAACAGGCGACGGCAAACTTTCTGCTCATTACGAACATACGGTTTTGGTAACGCCTGATGGCGAACCTATTTTGCTCACCGATGTTTCTTAAACGTTTTTAGACCACAAACAAATGTGTAAGTATTTTTGTGAGGTACACTAATGCCAAAGGACGATGTTATCGAATTTGAAGGTACTGTCATTGAGGCTATGCCCAATGCGACCTTTAAAGTTAAGCTTCCCAACGAGCATATAGTAACGGCTCAGATCTCGGGAAAGCTCAGAATGAACTTTATCAAAATAGTTCCCGGCGACAAAGTAACCGTTGAGGTTTCCATATACGATCTTAACAAAGGCCGTATCACATGGAGACTCCAGGGCGAATGATTGCCGAAACCCAATAAATCATGTCATATCTAATGAAAGGAATGGTCAAGTAAATGAAAGTAAAACCTTCCGTTAAGAAAATTTGCGATAAATGCAAAATTATAAAAAGAAAAGGTCGCGTAATGGTGATCTGCGAAAATCCTAAGCATAAACAGAGACAGGGTTAATTTTTAACTTACTAAGGAGGTGTTTTTTAAATGGCACGTATAGCAGGTGTTGAATTGCCTAACCAGAAAAGAGTAGAGATCGGTCTCACATACATTTTCGGTATCGGCAGAAGCACAGCAAATAAGATACTTGAAAAAACAGGTATCAATCCCGACACACGCTGCAAAGATCTTACAGAAGATGAAGTTTCCAAGCTTCGTGATGAAATCCAGGATTTCCACAAAGTTGAAGGTGATCTTCGCCGTGATGTTGCTCTTGACATCAAAAGACTCGTCGAGATCGGTTGCTACCGCGGCACAAGACATAGAAAAGGTCTTCCCGTTCGCGGACAGAGAACAAAAACAAACGCAAGAACAAGAAAAGGTCCCGTAAAGACCATCGCTAATAAGAAGAAATAATTAAGGAGTGATAGATAATGGCTAACGCTACAGCAAAAAAAGTAGTAAGAAAACGCCGCGAACGTAAAAACGTTGAAAAAGGCGTAGCACATATCCGTGCAACTTACAACAACACAATCGTTACTATCACTGACACAGCCGGTAACGCAATTTCCTGGGGTTCCGCAGGTGAGTTTGGTTTCAAGGGTTCTAGAAAATCTACTCCTTACGCAGCTCAGACAGTTGCTGAAGCAGCAGCAAAGATCGCTGTTGACAACGGTATGAAGACAGTAGAAGTATACGTAAAAGGTCCCGGTCAGGGCAGAGAGTCCGCTATTCGCGCTCTCCAGACACAGGGTCTTGAAATTACACTCATTCGTGATGTAACGCCGGTTCCGCACAACGGTTGCAGACCGCCTAAGATCAGAAGAGTTTAATTCTATAAAGGAGGTACTGATAAAATGGCAAGATATACAGGTGCTGTATGCAGACTTTGCCGCCGTGAAGGTGAAAAACTTTTCCTCAAGGGCGAACGCTGCCTTACAGATAAATGCCCCGTAACAAGACGCGGAACAGCTCCCGGTCAGCATGGCGCGGCGCAGTCCAGAAAAAACAAAGAATACAATATGCAGCTTCGTGAAAAACAGAAAGCTAAGAGATATTACGGTGTTCAGGAAGGTCAGTTCAGAACATATTTTGAAATGGCTAGCAAACAGGAAGGTCAGACAGGCGAAAACCTTCTCTGCCTCGTAGAACGCCGCTTCGATAACGTTGTTTACAGAATGGGTCTTGCAGAAAGCCGCAAGGAAGCTCGTCAGCTTGTTCTTCATGCTCACTTCACACTTAACGGCAAGAAAGCAAACATTCCTTCCATCCTTGTTAAGGTTGGCGATGTTATCACACTCAAAGCAAGTGATTCCGAAAAGATCAAATCCCTTGTTGAGCTTATGAATGCTAAGACATTCCCGAAATGGCTTGAAGTTGATAAGACAAACTGCAGCGCAAAAGTTGTTGCTCTTCCCACAAGAGAAGACATCGATTTCCCGTTCCAGGAACACCTTATCGTCGAGTTGTATTCCAAATAATAATTACCCCCGATGCCATATATCATCGGGCGGTAATGCGGCTCGTTTTGATATTTGGGCATCACAGCGCACTTCAACTTCAATAATTGTTGTGTTTAATCTTTACAGGAGGGTTAATTAGAATGAATATAGAGAAGCCTAATATAACAGCAGTAGATTTGAGTGAAGACGGAAAACACGGTTCCTTTATCGTAGAACCTCTCGAAAGAGGCTACGGTACAACTATCGGTAACTCTCTCCGTCGTGTACTTCTCAGCTCTCTCCCCGGTGTTGCTGTTGTCAGCATCAAACTTTCCGGCGGCGGCAAAGATGTTCTTCACGAAATGTCTACTATCCCCGGCGTAAAAGAAGATGTTTGCGAGATCGTTTTGAATGTTAAGGGCATCACAGCAAAGCTCTTCTCCGCAGGTCCCAAAGATGTTAGAATTGATGTAACAGGCGGTAAGGACGTTTGCGCAGGAGACATCATTTGTGATGATGAACTCATTATTCTCAATCCCAAACACCATATAGCGACAGTAAGCGAAGGCGTTCGCTTCACCATGGAACTCAAGTTCGATCATGGTCGCGGTTACGTTACGCAAGAAAGAAATAAGCAGATTTACTCATCGGGACAGGTGGGCGTTATCTTCGTTGACTCGATCTTCACGCCCGTATATAATGTAAGCTATCAGGTCGATAATACCCGTGTAGGTAATATCACAGACTTCGATAAGCTCACTCTTGATGTTTTGACCAACGGTACTATCTCCGCACGAGAAGCTGTATCGCTCGGAGCCAAGATACTCAACGAGCATCTCAACCTTTTCGTTGATCTTTCCGACGAAGCGAAGAGTGCAGAGATAATGGTTGAAAGAGAAGAAACCAAGAAAGAAAAAGTCCTTGAGATGACCATTGAGGAGCTTGACTTGTCTGTTCGTAGCTTCAACTGCTTGAAGCGCGCAGGCATCGATACCGTCGAGGATCTGACAAGTAAGACTGAAGACGATATGATAAAAGTCAGAAACCTCGGCAAAAAATCTTTGGAAGAAGTTATTCATAAACTCGATTCTCTCGGCCTTGGCTTGAAGAAAGAAGAAGAATAATCTTTCCGAAGGAATTTACATTAAAATTTCACGGATATAATCCTTTTTAAATTCGGTAAAGGAGGAATATAATAATGCCCGGAACCAGAAAACTCGGCAGACCTACTGCCCACAGACGTGCTATGCTCAGAGGCATGGTAACTTATCTTTTGGAAAACGGTTCGGTAGAAACGACTCTTACTCGTGCAAAAGAAGTTAAATCTCTTGCAGAGAAGATGATCACTTGCGGCAAGAAGAATACACTTGCTTCTCGTCGTCAGGCGCTCGCTTTCATAACAAAAGAAGAAGTTGTTCAGAAACTCTTTGACGAGATCGCGCCCAAATATGCTGATAGAAACGGCGGTTACACTGCTATCTACAAGCTCGGCCCTCGTCGTGGCGATGCTGCTGAAACAGCTATCATCAAACTTGTTGACTAATATAAGTTTAATAAAAGCGTGAGCGAAAGCTCACGCTTTTTGTTTTACAAAAAATCATATAAAAATCATTTATCCTCTTGACAAATTCGATAATATATGGCATAATATCTGCATAATCTAGTTATCATAACGAGGTAAAACAATGAATAAGACGAAATTTAGAGATAGGGCAATGCCAGATTACACAAAAGGCGAAGAGATATTCAATATGGTATCTCATATTGTCGGCGGTGCGTTCGGCATCGTTGCACTTGTATTAACGGTGGTGTTTTCCGCCATTAAAGGAGACCCGTGGGCGGTGGTAAGTTCCGCAATATACGGCTCCACGATGATAATGCTTTATTCTGTCTCCAGTGTTTATCACGGATTGCATCTCAACATGGGTAAAAGAGTTATGCAGGTCATCGACCATTGCACGATATTTTTGCTGATCGCGGGAACCTACACACCTGTTGCGCTTTGTGCGATAAGAGAATATTCGATCGCTTGGGGTTGGGTATTATTCGGTATAGTTTGGGGCTTCGCCGCGCTCGGCATAACATTTACGGCGATAGATATGAAAAAATATTCCAAAATGGCGATGATATTTTATATCGGCATGGGCTGGTGCATAGTGATGGCGGCAAAACCCGCTATAAATGCGATACCTTTTGCAGGCTTGATGTGGATATTGGTAGGCGGTATAGCTTACACCGTCGGAGCTGTTCTTTACGGCTTGGGCAAAAAGCACCGTTATATGCATTCCGTTTTCCACATCTTCGTTGTATTGGGAAGCTTATTGCAATTTTTCGGAATATTATTTTATGTGATTTAATACTAAAAGCTCGCGTGGATATATTTCACGCGAGTTTTCTTAGTGTAAAATAATAATAGGCAAAGAAAGAAGTTTGGGGTAAAAAAGTGTTCCAACGCACACAAACCTATGATATAATGGATTTGCAGAAACAAAATAAAAAAGGAAGTGTGTATAATGAGTATAACAGAAGAACGAGTAGAATTCAAGAGTTTAGAGAAAAAAGTAACTGCCAACTTTTACTTGACAGTTACCCGAGTTTTTTGTTATATTGACACATCGATGAATCTATGATATTATTATAAGAAAAAATAAGCAGAAAAGAGGTGCTTTTATGCCGTTTATAACAACTTACACAGGAAAAAGTTTTGATCCTACCGATCCCGATCCGAAACTTATCGATATCGACGATGTTGCCCATGCGCTCTCGCTCTTGTGCAGAGCAAACGGTCATTTTCCCGAATTTTATTCCGTCGGTATACATTCATTGAATTGCGCCGAGGAAGCGCGCGCACGAGGATATTCCGCAAGAATGCAGTTGGCTTGTCTTATCCATGATGCGAGCGAAGCTTATCTTTCGGATATTACGCGACCTGTAAAAAGCGTATTGACACAATATAAAGATATAGAAAACAGATTGCAAAATATCATCGATAAAAAATGGCTGGGAAGCGCTCTTTCGGAAGAAGAATATCGTTTGATGCGCGAGATAGACGACGCGATACTTTATTGCGAGATATTGCACTATTTCAAATATGAATTATATGAAGAAGCGCCGAAGATATGTTCCGAGCCGATAATGCGATTTGAAAGTTTTTCTAAGACCGAAGATGATCTCAAAAAGGAATTTGCGCGTTTGAGCAAGATAGTCCGTGAGGAAAACGAGCTTGAACCGAAAACACCGTAAAAATCAACGACAGCTCTAAAATAAAATAAGGTTCCCGCAAGGTGAAAAAACTTGCGGGAACCTTTTTTATTATTGTCGCATAGGAGATAAAGGCAGCGGCGATATCGCGGAATATTTTATTATTTCAAGGGGCTTAACCACATACTCACCGAGCAAACGGCCAAACTCTGCCGTGCCGATAA
>CAZFTE010000001.1:0-118520 GCA_964521785.1 uncultured Lachnospiraceae bacterium | reverse complement strand
TGGTTCATATTCTACTTTGAGTTTCTATTCTTTATTTGGTTTTCAGTGATTTTTCTATGATAAGTAAATTCGACGGAGCTTATAGCTCCGTCTTTTTGTTTTTTATTTCAAATTACAACACCGAAATATCATATTGAAAACTCCGCAAACGTGGAGCTTTTTTTATATTTATCAACAGAAATGTGGAAAACTCGTGAATATTTTCACCAACAACAGAATTATCAAATAAATTTAAAAAATTTAACATAAAAGACTGTTATTTCTTTTGCAATAGTGATAAAATAGTATTTGATAATTGAAATCAAACGGAGGAAACACATGAAATTTTCAGAACTTGAATACAAGCGCCCCGATGTTTCGGATATTTGCGAAAGATTCGGCGCTCTTACGGAAAAATTCATATCTGCGCCCGATGCCGCAACGCAGATAGATCTTATATTGGAAAAAGAAAAACTTCTTTCCGATTTCGGCACCAACGCAACTATCGCATCTATCCGCCATTCTATCGATACAAGAGATGCTTTTTATGAAGAAGAAAATAATTTCTTTGATGAAAACGGTCCTGTTCTCGAAGAGAAAGCACAAGAATTTATGAACGCGGTACTTGAATCTAAATTCAGAACCGAACTTGAACAAAAATTCGGAACTCTCCTTTTTAAAAACATGGAGATAGACAAAAAAACTTTCTCTCCCGAGATAATCCCTCTCTTGCAGAAAGAAAATGCTCTTACGACAGAATATCAGAAACTTTACGCTACAACAACAGCAGAGATAGACGGCAAAGTCCTTCCCATAACGAAACTTTCCCCTTATAAGCAGAATCCCGACAGAGAAGTCCGCAAGAAGGCGTACATGGCGGAAGGCAAAGCTTTTGAGGGAAGAAAACCCGAATTTGACAGAATATATTCCGAACTCGTAAGCGTTCGTACAGAGATAGCTCATAAGCTCGGATACAAAAACTTCGTTGAACTTGCATACGACCGTCTCGGCAGAAACTGCTATGACAGCAAAAAAGTTGCCGCGTTCCGCGATCAGATCGCTTCCGATATGGTTCCGATCGTTGCGGGCATAAAAGAAAGACAGCGCGCAAGAATCGGCGTTGATAAACTTAAATTCTATGATGATATCTTTATGTTTACCGATGGCAACCCAAAACCGCACGGTACAAGCGAAGATATCCTCGCCGCAGGCAAGCAGATGTATCATGAACTTTCGGAAGAAACAAAAGAATTTATCGACTTCATGTATGACGGAGAATTTTTCGATGTCCTCGCGAAGGACGGCAAAGCGCCCGGCGGTTATTGCACGGAGATCTCCGGTTATAAAGCGCCTTTCGTTTTCTCAAACTTTAACGGAACGAGCGGCGACGTAGATGTGCTTACGCATGAGATGGGCCATGCTTTTGCGGGCTACCGCGCAATGAGAAAGGATATCATTGCTGAACTTCAGAATCCCAACATGGAAACTTGTGAATGTCATTCCATGTCGATGGAATTTTTGACGGCTCCTTATCATGAACTTTTCTTCCAAAAAGATACCAAAAAATATGAGCTTGCTCACGCGGAAGATTCTTTGATATTCATTCCTTACGGCTGCATGGTCGATGAATTTCAGCATATAATGTATGAAAATCCCGAATTTACTCCCGCCGAAAGAGACGAAGTATGGCTCTCTCTTGAAAAGAAATATCGCCCTCATATCGATTTTGACGGCATACCGTTCTATTCCCTCGGTGCGGGCTGGCAGAGACAGCTTCATATATATATGTATCCTTTCTATTATATCGATTACTGCATGGCGCAGACGATCTCTTTCGAGTTCTATCTGCTCTCGCTCAAGAACCGCGAAGAAGCTTGGGCAAAATATCTTGCTTTCGTCGATAAAGCTGGAACGGAAACATTTGAAGACATCGTTAAAAATTCAGGTCTCGTTCTTCCGTATGAGGAAGGCGCTATTGCAAAGATAGCAGGCGAAATGGACGAATACGTAAAAACGATAAAACTTTAAAAAATAAAAGGTCGAGATAATATCTCGACCTTTTATTTTTTATTTTGCTTTGCTTTCGCACCATACGCAACGATAAATATTTTCTTCTTCGTTTACACACCAGAATGTTTGCTCAAGTTCCTGCTCGGTAGATGTGATACAACTGGGATTTTTGCAAACATATTTATGTGAAAGCTTTTTATCGGAAAGCTTTGATCTGGGTTCCACGTTCTTTTCGCCCAACAAAAAGAGAATGAGCGCCATTCTCATATATTTACCGTAGAGCGTCTGTTTGAAGTAGCACGCGCGCGGGTCTTTGTCCACGGCAACGGAAATTTCGTTTACACGCGGAAGCGGATGCATTATGCACAAGTCTTTTTTTGCGTTTTCGAGAATTTTTTCCGTGAGGATATAGCTGTCTTTAAGGCGTTCGTATTCGTTTTGGTCGGAAAAGCGCTCGCGCTGGATCCTTGTCATATAGAGAACGTCAAGCTCGGGAAGTGCTTCTTCGAGGCTTGTCGTTTCGACAAATTCAAGGTCTGTTTTGCCCAATATCTCGTGTTTAACGTAGCTGGGTATACGAAGCTCTTCTGGAGAGATAAGCACAAATTTGATACCTGTGTAACGCGAGAGCGCCGCGATGAGCGAATGGACAGTTCTTCCGAACTTGAGGTCGCCGCAAAGACCGACAGTGAGGTCTTCGAATCTGCCTTTTTCGTGTTTGATGGTGAAAAGGTCCGCCAAAGTTTGCGTCGGATGGTTATGCCCGCCGTCGCCCGCGTTTATTATCGGCACGTATGCGTGCTGAGAGGCAACGAGGGGCGCTCCCTCTTTGGGATGGCGTATAGCCATAATATCGGCATATCCGCTTATAACTGTGGCTGTATCCGCCATGCTCTCGCCTTTGGAAGCGGAGGAAGATCTTGCTTCGGAAAATCCGATAACGTTGCCGCCAAGCTCGTACATAGCTGCTTCAAAGCTGAGTCTCGTTCTTGTGGAAGGCTCAAAGAAAAGCGTTGCGAGCTTTTTGCCGCGGCATTTCTCGGAATATTTAGCGGGATCCTCTTTAATATCTTCCGCTGTTGCGATGATAGAATCTATCTCTTCTACGGAAAGATCCAAAATATCAATAATACTTCTCATTTTTTAATCTCCAAATAAAATATAAGGATAAAAAGTTACGCTTTTGCTCCGTTTATAGCAAGGTAATTTTTTATACGTTCAACATTTTCCGCGTTTTTGCTGTCTTCTTCGAGGTATTCGATGATGTCGTAAACGTCTACTACGGAGTAAACGGGGAAACCAAATTCTTCTTCGATCTCAGCCATAGCGGATTTAACGCCGCCCTTGCCGACTTCTTTGCGGTCTACCATGACGAATGTAGCGGCTATCTTAACGCCTTCGAGCGTGGAAAGGTTAGCCATGCTTTCGCGGATAGCTGTGCCTGCTGTGATAACGTCTTCAACGATAACGACTTCTTCACCTGCTTTGGGTGTGTAGCCTACGAATATACCGCCTTCACCGTGATCTTTTGCTTCTTTTCTATTGAAGAAGAAGGGAACGTCAAGGCCGCCTTTTGCAAGCGCGATGGAGGAAGCAACAGCAATAGAGATGCCTTTATAAGCGGGTCCGTAGAGGACTGTCTTTTTGTTGCCTACTTTTTCAAGATAGCTCTTTGCGTAAAATTCGCCGAGAGTAGCTATTTGTTCGCCTGTTTTTATTTCGCCTGCGTTGATGAAGTAGGGTATCTTTCTACCGCTCTTTGCTGTAAAATCGCCGAATTTAAGCACGCCTGCGCTTTCGAGGAACTTTATAAATTCTCTTTTGTAAGATTCCATTTTGTTTCTCCTTTTAAATTTTATTATTCTTTTGCCTGCTTTCCTCGAAAGAAAAGCAGGCTTTCTGTTTGTTGTTTATTAACTTATATCAGTCAACAAATTCCGCAACGCATCTCTTGTATGCGGCAACGGGATCTTCTGCCGCTGTGATGGGTCTGCCCACAACGATGTAGTCGGAGCCGAGTTCTTTTGCCTTTGCGGGAGTCGTAACGCGGACCTGGTCGCCTTTATCGCCGTCTGCAAAGCGGATTCCGGGAGTGATGGTAAAGAAATCTTTACCGCATACTTCGTGAACCTTTCCTGCTTCGAGGGGGGAGCAAACAACGCCGTCAAGACCGCTGTTTTTTGCGTTGAGCGCATAGCTCATGACTGTTTTTTCAAGGGATTCGGAAATAAGAAGCTCTTTGTGCATTCTTTCTTCGCTTGTGGAAGTAAGCTGTGTTACCGCGATGAGCTTTGATGTACGTGTACCGTCGGGCTTTGTGAGTCCTTCGATAGCGTATTTCATCATTTCAGAAGCGCCTGCCGCGTGGAGGTTGCAGAAGTCAACGTCAAGGTCGCGAAGCACGCTCATGGCTTTTTTAACCGTGTTGGGGATATCGTGAAGCTTGAGGTCGAGGAATATCTTATGACCTCTCTTCTTTATCTCGCGAACGATAGAGGGACCTTCAGCATAAAAAAGCTCCATACCGATCTTTACAAAAGGTTTAACATCCTCAAATTTATCGAGAAATGCATATGTGTCAGCCGCGCTTTTGAAGTCGCAGGCAATCATTACGTCTTTTCCCATTAGTGTGCGCCTCCTATGATCTCTTCAAGTGATTTGATATTGTATTTTTCCATTACCGCGGGAAGATCGTTGATGATATCGCGGCAAATGCAAGGTGAAACAAGGTTTGCGGCGCCGACTTCAACAGCCGTTGCGCCTGCGAGCATAAGCTCTATAACGTTTTCGGCATTTTGTACGCCGCCCATGCCTATTATCGGGATCTTAACGGCTTCGTATACTTGGTATACCATTCTTACCGCTACGGGGAATATTGCGGGACCCGAAAGACCACCCGTTTTGTTTTTGATGATGGGGGCTTTTTTACGAAGGTCTATACGCATACCCATAAGAGTATTTATGAGCGAAACACCGTCTGCGCCCGCCGCTTCGCAAGCGCGAGCTATTTCTGTGATATCTGTTACATTGGGGGAGAGCTTCATATAAACGGGCTTTTTGGTTACCGCTTTAACAGCTTTTGTAACTTCATAAGCCGCTTTGGGGTCTGTGCCGAAGCTGATGCCGCCGCCGTGAACGTTGGGGCAGCTGATGTTTATTTCAAGAAGACCTACGCTGTCAACAGCGTCGAGTTTTTCGGCTGTTTCGGCATATTCTTTAACAGAAAATCCGCCTACGTTAGCCATAACTTTCTTGTGGAACACCTTTTCCATCTTCGGAAGTTCTTCCGCGATAACTTTGTCAACGCCGGGGTTCTGAAGACCTACCGCGTTGAGCATACCGCAGGGAGTCTCCGCGATGCGGGGAGTGGGGTTGCCGAAGCGAGGTTCTGCCGTCGTTCCCTTGAAAGAGAACGTACCGAGCATATTGATGTCGTAAAATTCCGCCATCTCATATCCGAATCCAAACGTACCGCTGGCAGGGATAATGGGGTTATCGAGTTCGACGCCGGAAAGCGAAACTTTTGTATTTACCATATGATCTCCTCCTTAACGAGTACGGGGCCGTCTTTGCATATGCGCTTGTTGCCATATTTTGTTTTGCACGTGCAACCTACGCAAGCGCCGAATCCACATCCCATGCGTTCTTCAAAGCTGAACTGACCCGATGTTGACGTGGCGTTATATACGGCTTTGAGCATGGGTTCGGGGCCGCAAGTGAAGAAGTAGGAGTAATCTTCAACTTCTTTCATAGCGTCCGTAACGAATCCTTTCGTGCCGACGCTTCCGTCTGCCGTAGCAACGAGAACGCGCGCGCCCAAAGCTTCAAATTCGTCTTTATAAAAAACTTCTTCCGCGGAGTTGAAACCGAGGATAACGGTAACTTTTTTGCCTTCGGCAATAAGCTTTCTTGCACACATATAGAGAGGAGGTACGCCTACGCCGCCGCCGATAAGGAGCGGAGCATCTCCGCTCTTGGAAAGGTCATAGCCGTTTCCGAGATATGCAAGCACGTTGAGCTTTTCGCCCGCTACCATCTTGCACATCTTTTCGGTGCCTTCGCCGACAACTTTGTAAACAAGAGTGAGTTTTTCGCCGTCGTTATCGCAAACGGAGATGGGGCGGCGAAGGAAAAGTCCGTCAAGCTTGATATTGACGAATTTTCCCGGGGCGCAGCCGTCCGCTGCGCCCGAGATCATCATTTTATATGTGTTTTTTGCGATCTTTTCGTTCGATATTATCGTAAAAATACTTTCTGTCATTTCGTATCCTTTCAGTTGATAGTAGAGATGCAGATCGTTTGCTCTTCAAGTACATCGAGGAGTACCTTGAGCGTATCGAGAGAGGTGAATATGGAAACGTTGTTTTCTGTTGCACACTGGCGTATCTGGAAACCGTCGGAGTTGGAGCTTGTAGCCGCATCAAGGTTTCTTGTGTTAATAACGTATGTTACATAGCCCTGGCGAATGGAATCGAGTATCTCTTCGCTTCCCTCGCTTATCTTCTTTCTGATACGAGTGCGAATGCCGTGTTCTTTAAGGAATTCGGCTGTTCCTTCTGTCGCTTCGATATTGAAGCCCATGTTGTAGAAGCGGCGGATAAGAGGAAGTGCTTCTTCTTTGTCTGCGTCCGCGATAGTAGCCAATACCGTGCCGTAGTTCATTACCTGCATACCGGAAGCCTGGAGCGCTTTGTAGAGAGCGCGGTTGAGGCTGTCGTCATAACCGATAGCTTCACCTGTGGACTTCATTTCAGGAGAGAGGTAAGCGTCGAGACCGCGAAGCTTGGAGAAGGAGAACGCGGGAACTTTTACATAGTGGCGTTTCTTTTCTTCGGGGTATATCGTTGTGATGCCCTGTTCGGGGAGAGATTTACCGAGGATAGCAAGAGTACCGATATCCGCAAGAGAGTAACCTGTGGATTTTGAAAGGAACGGAACTGTTCTGGAAGAACGGGGGTTTACTTCGATGATGTAAACTTTTTCTTCTTTATCAACGATAAACTGGATGTTGTAAAGACCTACGATGCCGATGCCGAGACCGAGGCGCTTTGTATAATCGAGAATCGTTTCTTTAACTTTATTTGAAAGTGTGAAGGAGGGATATACGGAGATGGAGTCGCCCGAGTGTACGCCCGTGCGTTCTACGAGTTCCATGATACCGGGAACGAATACGTTTTCGCCGTCGCATACCGCGTCAACTTCAACTTCTTTACCGGAGATATATTTGTCAACAAGAACGGGCTTGTCTTCGTCTATCTCAACGGCTGTCTTGAGGTAATGGCGGAGCATTTCTTCGTTTGCAACGATCTGCATAGCTCTGCCGCCGAGAACGAAGGAGGGACGAACGAGAACGGGGTATCCGATCTCTGCCGCTGCCGCAACACCGTCTTCTATCTTTGTAACGGCTTTGCCTTTAGGCTGAGGAATGTTGAGTTCTTCAAGAACTTTTTCAAAAGAGTCGCGGTTTTCCGCTCTGTCAAGAGCTTCTGCGTCTGTGCCGATTATCTTAACACCGCGTTCCGTAAGGGGAGCCGCAAGGTTGATGGCTGTCTGACCGCCGAGAGAAGCGATAACGCCGTCGGGCTTTTCAAGGTCGATGATGTTCATAACATCTTCGACCGTAAGAGGCTCGAAGTAGAGCTTGTCGCTCGTTGTATAGTCCGTAGAAACTGTTTCGGGGTTGTTGTTTATTATGATAGCTTCATAGCCGGAAGCTTTGATGGTTTTGATAGCGTGAACGGAAGAATAGTCAAATTCTACGCCCTGACCGATACGGATAGGACCGGAGCCGAGAACTATGATCTTCTTCTTGTCGGAAACGATGGATTCGTTTTCGTGTTCGTATGTAGAGTAGAAGTAGGAAACATAGCTTGCAAATTCAGCGCCGCAAGTATCGATCATCTTGTAAACGGGAACTATGCCGTTTGCTTTGCGGAAGTTGTAAATGTCGATTTCGGGGCAATTCCAGAGTTTTGCGATATATTTATCGGAAAATCCCATCTTCTTTGCATCTCTGAGGACTTCGACATCGCCTTTGGCATTTTTAACTGTAGTTTCCATATGAACGATATTTCTGATCTTTTCGAGGAAGAGCATATCTATCTTTGTTGCGCTTTCGATACGGCTTATATCTACATCGCGGCTGATAAGCTCTGCGATAGCATAGATGCGGTCGTCCGTGCCGATAGCGATGTAATCTATAAGTTCGTCCGCCGTGTAGCTGTCGAATTTGCTCATATAGATGTGAGAAACACCAATCTCAAGTGAACGTACAGCCTTGAGTATGCTTTCTTCAAGAGTTCTGCCAAGGCTCATTACTTCACCGGTTGCTTTCATCTGTGTGGAAAGCTTGTTGTTTGCGGCGGCGAATTTATCGAACGGGAAGCGAGGGAATTTCGCAACAACGTAGTCGATAGTGGGTTCGCAGGCTGCGGGAGCGCTTGCAAGCTTGATCTCGTCGAGAGTCATGCCGACAGCGATCTTAGCCGTAACTCTTGCGATAGGATAGCCGCTTGCTTTGGAAGCGAGCGCAGAGGAACGGGAAACGCGGGGATTTACTTCGATAAGGTAATATTCGAAGGAGTGGGGGTCGAGCGCGAACTGTACGTTACAGCCACCCTCTACTTTGAGCGCACGAATGATCTTGAGCGCGCTTTCTTTGAGCATATTACATTCTTTGCTTGTAAGAGTCTGTGTGGGGCAAACAACTATGGAGTCGCCTGTGTGGATACCGACAGGGTCAACATTTTCCATGTTGCAGATGGCGATAGCAGTGTCGTTTGCGTCGCGCATAACTTCATATTCGATCTCTTTGAAGCCCTTGATGCTCTTTTCAACGAGAACTTCGGAAACAGGGGAAAGTTTCAAACCGTTCTTGAGAAGCTCGATGCATTCTTCGGGGTTATCCGCAAAGCCGCCGCCTGTACCGCCGAGCGTGAATGCGGGACGGAGAACTACGGGGTAGCCGATCTCTTCGGCAGCCGCAAGTCCTTCTTCGATCGTATGAGCGATGAGAGAGGGGAGAACAGGTTCGCCGAGTTCTTCGCAGAGCTTTTTGAATCCTTCGCGGTCTTCCGCACGTTCGATGGATTCACTGCTCGTGCCGAGAAGTTCTACGCCACATTCGCGCAAGATGCCTTTTTTCTCGAGCTGCATAGCAAGGTTAAGACCTGTCTGACCGCCGATACCGGGAACGATAGCGTCGGGGCGCTCGTAGCGAAGGATCTTTGCAATATATTCGAGCGTAAGAGGTTCCATGTATATCTTATCCGCGATAGTTGTATCTGTCATGATAGTCGCGGGGTTGGAGTTTGCAAGTACTACTTCGTAGCCTTCTTCTTTAAGTGCGAGGCACGCCTGTGTGCCTGCATAGTCAAATTCAGCCGCCTGACCGATAACGATAGGGCCTGAACCTATAACAAGTATTTTCTTTAAGTCTGTTCTCTTCGGCATAATTATTTGCCCTCCTTCATAAGAGCGATAAACTGTTCATAGAGATTTGCGCGTTTGTTGGGACCTGACATCGTTGTCGGCTCAAACTGAACGGCGATGACATTATCTTTTTCGCATTTGATACCTTCAACTGCTTTGTCGATGATGTCTATATGTGTTACCTCAAGACCTGTGCCGCAAAGGCTCTGCTCGTCGATAACGTAACTGTGGTTTTGTGTGCAAGTTTCGATATTGCCTGTTGCAATGTCTTTGATGGGATGGTTGCAACCGTGATGACCTAATTTCATCTTGTTCGTTTTTGCGCCGTATGCAAGGGCGATGAGCTGGCAACCCAAGCCTACACCGAAGATGGGGTATTTACCGCGGAGCGTTTTGATGAGTTCGATAACGCCTGTAACGTTTGCGGGGTCTCCGGGGCCTTGAGAAATGATGATGCCGTCGGGAGCATAAGCTTTAACATCATCAACTGTCGTATTATAAGGAAGAACTGTTACGTTGCAACCCATCTCGTTAAGAGTGCGAACAAAGCTCAATCTTATACCGCAGTCGATAGCGACAACGGACAATTTTGCGTTTGCCGTGCGAGCGTACCATTTTTTCTTGCAGCTTGCAATGGAAACGAGGTCTGTGGGAAGAACTGTGTTCTTTATCGTTTCAACAGCTTTTTCTGTGGGAGTTTCCGCGTTCGCGATCATAACTTTGCAGCTGCCGCCGTCGCGAATGGTTCTTGTGATCTCTCTTGTATCCATGCCGTAGATACCGGGAATGTGGTTTTCATCGAGGTATTCGGAAAGTGTCTTTGTATATCTGAAGTTGGAGGGGAAATCATTGTATTCTCTTACGATGAGTGCGCCGATTGTAGGAGTTTTGGATTCGAAATCCTCGTCTGTGATGCCGTAGTTGCCGATGAGGGGATATGTCATAACGATAGCCTCACCTGTATAAGAGGGGTCGGAAACTATTTCCTGATAACCCGCCATAGATGTGTCGAACACCATTTCGCAAACGCGTTCAACATCCTGCGCGCCAAAACCGAAGCCGTAAAATTCGGTTCCGTTTTCAAGCACGATTTTTTTGTTCATTTTTCCTGCCATACTATTTTACCTCCAAAAAATGTCATTTTTGAACGACCCGAGACTTTCTTTCCGTCGAACGGTGTCGCTTTTCCCATAGATAAAAATTCCAAAGAATCTATTATGTACTCTTTATCAAGGTCGAAAACGCAAAGGTCTGCTCTTTCTCCGACCGCTATTTTGCCGCCGCCGAGCTTGAAGCGTTCTGCGGGCGAAACGCTCATCTTTTCGATGAGCATCGAAAGGGGCATGATGCCTGTCTTGACGAGTTCCGTGTAAAGCACGGGGAACGCTGTTTCAAGTCCGACAACGCCCATGGGGCTTTTTTCAAGCCCGCGGCTCTTTTCTTCTGCTGTATGCGGAGCGTGGTCTGTGGCTATCATATCGATAGTGCCGTCCAAAAGCCCTGCCAGCAAAGCCGTTCTGTCCTCTTCGCTTCTGAGCGGAGGGTTCATCTTAAATCTGCCGTGTTCCTGAAGGTCCGCGTCTGTCATGGTAAGATAATGCGGTCCTGTTTCACACGTTACGTCCAAGCCTTCTTTTTTTGCTTTTCTTATAAGCTCTACCGTTTCCTTTGTGGAAATGTGGCATACATGATATGAGACGCCTGTTTTGCGAACGAGTTCAAGGTCGCGTTCGACCTGTTTCCATTCGCTTTCGGAGCAGATGCCTCGGTGTCCGTGAGCTTTGGCGTATTCACCGTCGTGGATATATCCGCCGCGTAGGAGGGAATTATCCTCACAATGTGCTACTATCATCTTGCCAAGGCTTTTTGCCTTGAGCATTGCCTTTATCATCATTTCGTCGTTTTGTACGCCGCGACCGTCATCGGAGAAAGCAACTACATGGTTCGCCATGGCATCCATATCGGAAAGCTTTTCGCCACATTCCTGCACGGTTATCGTACCGTAAGGGTGTACCGCTATGCAAGCGTCGCGTTCTATCGCGTCGAGCTGCACCTGCAAATGCTCCATACTGTCGGGGCAAGGCGAAAGGTTCGGCATCGAGCATACCGCGGTGTAACCGCCGTGTGCCGCCGCGAGCGTTCCTGTCTTGATCGTTTCTTTCGACAAAAAACCCGGTTCTCTTAGATGCACGTGAACATCAGAAAAACCGGGAAAGACGGCAAGTCCGCCAACGTCAACTGTTTTTGCGTCTTTGTCGTCAATATTATTAGCAATTTCTTTAATGCAGCCATTTTCGATGAGGATATCGAGGGAAGAAAGTTGCTCGTTTGCGAAAACATTTCCGCCTTTTATGATAAGCTTCATCGGATCCTCCTTTTCCGGGCAACAAAAAATGCCCTGCCACCGTGCGGCAAGACATAAAAATAGCCTTTATATAAGAAATATAAATACAGATAAGCTACCAATCTTACCGGTCTCACGGTACCGTCTTAAAGATTTTTTTCTTATATAATATTCTATCACAGTAAAAGAAGTTTGTCAATAGTTTTGTCGATCGAGCCGACCTATATTTCCGAAAAAATCCAAAAAACGCTCGTTTGAGCGGCGAGGTCGCTAGCGGAAGAGAATATACGCTTCATTTTTTACAAATAGCATTGTTTTTGAAGCGATGTTATTGTTGAATTTTTGTAAAAACAGACTTAAATTTAACTAAAAGTGCCGAAGAAGTATAGACAAAATCGCTTTTGGGGTATATAATTAAACATGTTATTTTGTCATTTTAACATATAAAGAAATCACTTACGCTGTTCAATGACCAATAATAAACAAGAAAAATAAAATGGGAGGCTACTATCGGAATGATAAAAGTAGAACACCTTGTTAAAAAATACGGAGACAGATATGCCGTAAACGACATCAGCTTTGAAGTCGGCAAAGGCGAGATCGTTGGTTTTCTCGGACCCAACGGCGCCGGAAAATCCACAACGCTCAATATCCTCACGGGCTATCTCTCTTCTACCTCCGGCAAAGCTATGGTAGACGGACTCGATATCCTTGAACATCCTATGGAAGTAAAGAAAAAGATAGGCTTTCTTCCCGAACAGCCGCCGCTCTACCTCGATATGACGGTGCGCGAATATCTTAACTTTATTTATGACCTTCGCAAATGCAAACTCAACCGTCGCAAGCATATCGACGAGATAATCCGTGTCGTAAAACTCGAAGGCACGGAGAATCGAATGATCAAGAACCTTTCCAAAGGTTATCGCCAGCGTACGGGTATTGCGGGCGCCATCGTGGGCAACCCCGAAGTTATCATCTTCGACGAACCGACGAACGGTCTTGACCCCAAGCAGATAATCGATATCAGAAATCTTATCAAAGAACTCGGCAGAGATCACACGGTCATTCTCAGCACACATATCCTTTCCGAGGTAAAATCCATATGCGACCGTATCATAATCATAAACGAAGGTAAGATCGTTGCGGATCAGCGCACGGGCAATATCGACACAGAACTTCGCGGAAACCGCCGCATCTCTTTGCGCGTAGACGGACCCGCAGACCGCGTGCTTTCGGAGATAAAGAAGCTTCAGGGCGTCGTTTATGCAAGCATCGGTGCGGAATATGCCGACGGCACAGCTTCCTATCTTATAGAAAGCAAAAACGAGATAGACATAAGAAAGCCTATGTTCTATATGCTCGCGAAAAATTCATGGCCCATACTTTCGCTCGAATTTCCGGGTGCAAATATCGAAGATGTGTTCCTTTCCGTTGTTGAGGAGAGCGGCCATATAGAATCCAAAGGGGGAAATAAATAAAAATGAACGCTATATATAAGCGCGAGATGCGCTCTTATTTCACATCGCCCATCGGCTATATATTTGTTGCCGTGTTCATGGCGGTAAGCGCATGGTTCTTCATGTCCTATACGCTCCAGCAGGGCGAAAGCAGCAGCTTCGGCTCCTATTTCCAGATGATACTCATTCTTTTCATAGCTATCATTCCGCTTCTCACGATGAAGCAGATGAGCGAAGAAAGAAAACTTAAAACAGAACAGCTTATCTTAACGGGTCCCGTTACCTTGACAGGCATCGTAATGGCAAAATTCTTTGCCGCTTTCACGGTGTTCGGCGGTTCTTTCCTTTTTTCTTCCATTATATATTATATTCCCCTTGCTCTTTACGGCAACCCTAACTCTGTGATCTATTTCTGCTGTGTATTTGCCGTTCTTTTGGCGGGCGGCGTATTTATCTCTGTTGGTATATTCGCTTCCGCTCTTACGGAAAATCAGTTCATCGCAGCATTCAGCACGATGGCTATGCTCATTCCTTTTATTTTTGCAAGTTATCTTAACAGCTATATCAACAACAGCGTTATTCGCAATATCCTTTCGGGACTTTCCATCACGTCGCGCTATGTTTCCTTTGCCGCAGGCGTATTCGATTGGCCCGCACTCATCTACTATGTTTCTCTTTCAGGTGTGTTCCTTTTCCTTACGGTAAGGGTACTTGAAAACCGCCGTTGGGCTTGATAAGACAGGGAGGACCGGATCTAATGAAAAACAAAATAAATAAAAGAAACCTTAAATACGGCGGCGTTGCCGTTGTATTTACCGCGGTCATCGTTGCCGCTGTTATATTCTTGAATATGGTTATAGCAGGCTTGGGCAACACATTCTCGTGGTATTTCGACCTTACGGGCGCGTCTGTTTACACTATGTCGGACGCTTTCAACAAGAATCTTAACGAGCTTCTCGATGTAAACTTTGACGATTCCGAAGAGAACGACCTTTATTTCAATATCGTTCTTTTGATGGACGAAGACGCATTCAGAGATTACAATACAACGACATATTATATCTACCGCTCTCTCAAGCAGGTAGTAAATGAAAACGACCATATAAAACTCGTTTCCATCAATTCCACACAGAACCCCGAGTTGGTAAAGACACGTTACCAGAAAACTTCCACGGATAACTACTCTATCACAGACGTTATCATCGAGGTTGCGGACAAGGACCATAACTCCAGAAGCGAACTCGGCTATAAAAAAATCAGCGCAAACTCTTTCTATATGATAGACTCCGATACGAGCGAAGTTTTCGCATATAATGCGGAAGCAAAAATACTTTCCGTTTTTGCACAGCTCACAGGTAAAGTTAGCGAAGAAACGGCTCCTATCGTATATTACCTCCAGGGGCATGGCGAACCTACTCTCAGCGAAGCGAGCGATTGGGTGGATATCTTCACCGATGCGGGCTTTGTTGTAAAAGAGATAAATCTTTTGAACGAAGATTTCCCCTCCGAGATAACGAACGGTTCTATCGTATTTATCAATCTTCCCAAGACAGACCTTTTCGTTGATAGCTCCGAAGGCGGTGTCAGCGAAGTTAAAAAGCTCCGCAATTTTGCGGCAACGAGCTACGGCAACGTATTTTTGACGATCGATGCGGAAACATCCTCTCTCCCCTCTCTCAATAACCTTATGAGCGAATGGGGCATCGGTATGGGCGGCATCATCACGGACGACAAACATTCTGTTTCGGGTTCCGGCGCAACAAAGATACTTGCGGACTATTCAGGCACGACGGGCAACATTGCTCCTCAGCTTTTGAAAGGCGTTATCGGTTCTTCCACAACGAACAGCGCGCCTACTATCTTCAATTCCCCAAGAGCGGTATACGTTTATGACGATTCCAAGATATTGATACCCACGAACGGCAGAGCAACTTCCGAAGTTCTTCTTGCCCCCTATTCTTCCGCAACGGTAGCGGGCGATGTTCCCAAGAGTGCCGAAGTAGGTCTTGCGTCCATCACTCTTATCGAGGGCGACGTAAACCAGGGTACGGAAACGACGCACTACATCATGTGCATAGGTTCCTCTGACTTTGTAAACTCCGATTACGACAGCTCCAACTACAATAAGATGCTCGTATACTATGCGTTGAGCATGATGTGGAGCGGCACGGTAACGTTTGACGATATCAAATATAAGACATTTGACGACAACTCTCTTTCTGTCACTACTGCGCAGACAAACGCTTGGATGGCAGTATGCGTTATCGCTATTCCCGTTGCATTCCTCGCCGCAGGCACATTTGTTTGGGTAAGGAGAAGACATTCATGAGAAAAAACGAACAGAACGCAAAGGTCGGAAAGACCACTCTTCAGCGCCAATATATATTCATCATTATCGGTGTGATAGTTGCGGCGCTCTTCGCGATATTCTATTTTGCGATATATCCCAACCTCGTTGAAAAAGTCGCAGGCGTTGATTACGTTTACAATGGCGAATATTACGATGGCACGACGCTCTATGTTACGGGTCCGTATAAACGTGCGGATATCGCAAAGATAGAGATCAAAAACTCATACGGTATATATGTGCTTAACGAAAAAGGCACAGGCTCTTCCAAGGATTATACCTTGGAAGGCGCCGAAAGCGTTTATTTGGACGCATATTCGGTTGCGGGCGTAGTTGTTGCCGCAGGTCAGCCTATCACGGTAGCAGCAGACAGCAAACATTATCGCGCGGACGAATACGCAACCAAAGACGACCTTGCAAAATACGGTCTTGACGAAGCTTCTGACCCCAGTTGGTTCAGAGTAACGCTTACGGACGGTTCTTCTTACCGCATATTCATCGGCGATAAGATACCCACGGGTACGAACCGTTACGCTTATATCGAGGACGAAGCGAGAATGAATGTCGTTAAAAACGAAGACGGCACGACATCTTCTTATTATATAGTTTACGTACTCGACCCCACAACGACAGCATCTTTGCTCTACGGCAAAACATCTCTTGTAAGCCCCATCGTCGGTCAATATTGCGGCAACGGCGCTTACTACCTTACAAATTTCGAACTTCACAGATTTGTTGACGGCGAACGCGAACTTATCGTTCAGATAACCGATAATGACAATACGGAAAGCGCAACATCTTCTGCGTTTGAGCTTAAATATCCTCGCGGATATATGCTCAACGATACCGAATTTCAGAATACCGTTCTCTCCGTTCTCGCTTATATAGAAGCAGAAGAAGTTGTTGCTTTAGGCGATGAGATATTCACCCCCGAAGTGTACGAAAAATACGGTCTGGATATCGACAAAGACAGAATTGCCGACGGTACGGACAAGAACTATATCAAGATGAGCTATGCTTGCCTTGACAGCAATTCGGAGGATTACGAAAATACGATATATATCAGCGAAAAACAGCTCCTTGCGGACGGTTCCAGCTGCTATTACGTATATTCTCCCGACGACCAGACGATAACGAAAGTAGCCGAAGAAACGCTCGAATTTGCTTCTTGGACAGCGGCAAGCTTCACGAGTGCAAGATTGTTCTTTGAATCTATCGGCTCGCTCGACTATTTCTCTATCCTTTCTTCCGATAAAAAGGTAGATGCTCGCTTTACGCTCACAGGTTCTTCCTTGACTTATCATGTTGAAGCAACAGATGCTTCGGGCAATACACCTCTCAAAACAAAAGACGGTGAAGACCTCATATTCGACGTAGAATATGAGCGCACGAAGTACGACACGACATACACGGGTGAGTTTGAAAACTTCCGCGACCTTTACTATGTTTTGATCACACGTATGCTCGACATCGAAGAAGATCCCGTTATCATCTCCAACGCTGTTTCCCCTGTTTGCTTGATAGAAGCGCAGGTGAAGACGCGCGACAAGAGTTCTCAGTATTATAAATACGATGGCAACACCAAGGTGGTTGAAGATAGTTCTTATGTAACCGTATTGTATTCCGGCGGTTACCTCGTAGTTTCAAATCTCGAAGGCTATATCGGTAACACAAAAGTAACTTATGATAAAGCTTACTATGACGAAAAGACGGGCAAATATTTCGTCAAAGCGGTAGATACCGCGGACAGCGAAACAAAACCGAGAAACTACAAGTATTCCGAGAACGAACAGGGTCAAACGACTCTCGTTCCGATATTCCTCGATCTTAAAGATGCGACATCGGAATACACCGTTACGAAGTACGAATATGAATTTTACGATATATACGACGAAGTAACAAATGCCGACGGCACTGTTTCCAAGGTACTCAACCAAACATATATGCTCGTTGTACCCAATGCTACGGAAATGACATATCGTATCAATTCCGACGGCTCCGAGGAGTTGATCGCCGAGGACAGACTTGAAATTGATGAAAAAGTCGGCTCTTATATCCGCCGCGCATCTGTTGATAAACTTCTTTCTGACACAACAAAAGTTTTGGCAGGCGAATCTATCGACAAATGGGCTGTTGACTGATATTTGACACAAGAAAAAGGACAAACAAATCGTTTGTCCTTTTTTATTTGGAGGTTTTATATGACAAAAGCAGAAAAGATAATAGAAGAAAAGCTTTTTTCCATGAAAGATGAAGAATATCAAAGATTTCATTCCGCGCTCATGCCCACAGTGGAGAGCGAAAGAGTAATAGGCGTAAGAACGCCTATGCTGCGAAGATATGCCGCGGAAATAGCAAAAACTCCGCTTGCCGAGGAGTTTTTGAGTGTTCTTCCTCACAAATATTACGAAGAAAATAATCTTCACGCTTTTCTTTTGGAAAAGATAAAGGATTATGACGAAGCCGTCCGCGAAACAGATAGATTTTTGCCGTATGTCGATAACTGGGCAACGTGCGACAGCATGGCGCCGAAGATATTCTCAAAACACCCCGATGAGCTTTTGGAAAAGATAAGATGTTGGTTATCTTCCGATAAAACTTACACCGTAAGATACGGCATAGGTATGCTTATGCGATATTACCTTGACGAGCGCTTTTTAACGGAATATGCAGATATGGTCGCGAACATTAAAAGCGAAGAATATTACATAAATATGATGGTGGCGTGGTATTTTGCCACGGCGCTCGCAAAGCAGTATGATGTCGCGGTGAAATATATCGAAAACTGCACGCTTTCTCCTTGGATACACAATAAAACGATACAAAAAGCTTGCGAAAGCTATCGCGTGAGCGATGACAAAAAGCAATATCTTAAAACTTTAAAGATAAAACGATAAGAATGTGCGTTTTTTTACTTGTTTTTCTCCATACTCAACGGTTGGTTTGTGTACATTTAAAAATATTTCGTTTATAATAGAGGCAAAAGGAGGTCTTAACGATGGACCAAATAAAAATAGGCGGATTTATAGCGCATACAAGAAAAAGCAAAAATCTGACTCAAGCGGCGCTTGCCGAACAACTTGGGATAACGGACAGAGCCGTTTCAAAATGGGAATGTGGCAAGGGACTGCCGGATGCCTCTCTCATGCTCGACCTGTGCGAGATCCTCGGAATTACGGTAAACGAATTATTATGTGGGGAGAAGATAAGTATGGAGAACAAAAACGAAAAAAACGAAAAACTCTTGTTTGAAATGGCAAAAGAGATAGAGCAGAAAGACAAACGGCTTTGGTCGTCCATGTGGGTGTTGATGATAGTCAGCTGTATTTCCATGATGGCGGGCATATTTATTACGGCGTTTTATGTACCCGAAGGAATATTGCAAACAGTGATATTGCTGGGAATATGCGTGCTTTTTTTGATACCGTGCTCTTTTGCGCTGAAGCTTGAAGTCAGCGTTGGCGCATACAAATGCAAAAAATGCGGCCGAGAGATAGTACCGACATATTCGGAGGCTTGTTGGGCGGCACATCGCGGCACGACTCGCTACTTAAAATGTCCCGATTGCAAAAAGCGCACATGGTGCAAAAAGATCCTCAAAAAACGAGATGAAAATATAAAATAGCATAAACAAAAATATGCTCGCTATGGTATCATAGCGAGCATATTTTTATTGATATTTTTTAAGCGAAGCGTAATTATAGTTATTCGGAAAGTTCCGCGGTGAACGCTCCGTTTACGAAGTCCACGATGACCGTTGTATCGGGCGCGATATCACATTCTATCATCTTACGCGCGATAAGTGTTTCGATATTGGCACCGATAAATCTCTTGATGGGACGTGCGCCGTAGATGGGGTCGTAAGATCTTTCGATTATCTCTTCCACAGCGGCGGGGCGAACTTCGAGTTTTACTCTGCGTTCTTCGAGTCGAGCGGCTATCTCGTCTATCTTGAGAGATACGATTCCGCGAATATTTTCTTTCGTGAGCGGACGATAGAATATTATCTCGTCGAGTCTGTTGAGGAATTCGGGTCTGAAACTGTGTTTCAAAAGCTCGTTTACGCGAGCGCGAGCGTCCGCGCTTATGTCGCCGTTATCCGTTATGCCGTCAAGAATGATGTCTGAGCCGAGGTTAGACGTGAGTATGATTATCGTATTTTTGAAATCGACCGTTTTGCCGTGGCTGTCTGTTATCCTGCCATCATCAAGCACCTGCAAAAGTACGTTGAAAACATCGGGGTGAGCTTTTTCTATCTCGTCGAAAAGCACGACGGAATAAGGTTTGCGGCGAACCGCCTCTGTGAGCTGACCGCCTTCGTCATAGCCGACGTATCCGGGAGGAGCGCCGAGAAGACGAGAGACTGAGTATTTCTCCATATATTCGCTCATGTCGATACGGACAAGGCTCTTTTCGTCATCAAACAATGCTTGTGTCAAAGCCTTTGCAAGCTCTGTCTTGCCGACACCCGTGGGTCCGAGGAACAGGAAGGAACCTACGGGACGGCGCGGGTCTTTGATACCTGCGCGAGAACGAAGTATAGCGTCGCTTACCTTGCGAACTGCTTCGCCTTGACCGATAACACGTTCGTGAAGAACGTCATCGAGGTGAAGAAGTTTTGCTCTTTCGCCTTCAACGAGCTTGGAAACAGGGATACCTGTCCAACGTGAAACTATTTTTGCTATCTCGTCATCTGTTACTCTGTCGCGAAGCAAGGTGTTCTTTTGAGTTTCGGCTTTCTTTTCTTCTTCCTCAAGTTCTTTTTGAAGAGAGGGAAGTTTGCCGTATTTAAGCTCTGCCGCTTTGGCAAGGTCATATTCGTTTTGAGCTTTTTCTATCAAGCTGTTTACGTCTTCGATCTGAGAACGTATCTTTTGAACTTTTTCGATGCTCTGTTTTTCGTTCTCCCATTTCGCTTTCATCTCGTTCATCTGTTCGCGAAGCTTTGCAAGTTCCTCTTTGATCTCCGAGAGATGCTCTATGGCGAGCTTATCTGTTTCTTTGGAAAGTGCGGCTTCTTCTATTTCGAGCTGCATTATCTTGTGCGATATCTCGTCCATTTCCGTGGGCATGGAATCCATCTCGGTTTTGATGAGTGCGCAAGCTTCATCTATAAGGTCGATGGCTTTGTCGGGGAGAAAACGATCTTGTATATATCTGTTGGAGAGCGTTGCGGCTGCGATTATCGCGCTGTCGAGTATTTTTACGCCGTGATATACTTCGTATCTTTCTTTAAGACCGCGAAGAATGGCGATAGTGTCTTCAACGGTAGGTTCTTCTACCATTACGGGCTGGAACCTGCGTTCGAGAGCCGCATCTTTTTCGATATACTGGCGATATTCGTTGAGCGTCGTCGCACCGATGCAGTGGAGTTCGCCGCGTGCGAGCATCGGCTTCAAAATATTGCCCGCGTCGAGCGCACCGTCTGTTTTTCCTGCGCCGACGATGGTATGAAGTTCATCGATAAAGAGTATTATCTTGCCTTCGGAAGATCTGACCTCGTTAAGCACGGCTTTGAGTCTTTCTTCAAATTCGCCGCGGAATTTAGCACCCGCAATGAGCGCACCGAGATCGAGCGAAAATACGCTTCTGTCTTTAAGGTTATCGGGAACGTCGCCGCTGACGATGCGGAGCGCCAATCCCTCTGCAATAGCTGTTTTACCTACACCGGGTTCGCCGATAAGGCAAGGGTTGTTTTTCGTTTTACGGGAGAGTATGCGAATGACGTTTCTTATCTCTTCATCTCTGCCGATAACGGGGTCTAGCTTGCGCTCGCGAGCGCGTTCCACAAGGTCAACGCCGTATTTTTTGAGTACATTGTAAGTGTCTTCGGGGTTATCGCTCTGTACTTTTTGATTGCCGCGTATCTTTTTGAGCGCGTCAAGCACTTTTACGAGCGTGATGCCATGGTTTGAGAAAAGCTGCTTGATGCTGTCCGTGGGGCGTTCCATGATGCCGAGCAAAAGGTGTTCGACTGAGATATATTCGTCCTTCATCTTTTCGGCTTGTTTTTCCGCTTCGGAAAGAGCTTTGTCAAGGGAAGCGGAGATATATATTCTGTTGGGGTCGTAACCTCCGCCGCTCACCTTGGGGAATTTGGATATCGATGCGTCGAGCGCACTCGCAAGATTTTCGGGAGATGCGCCGATGTTTTTGAATATTTCGCTTATAAGACCGCCCTGCTGAGAAACGAGGGCATAAAAAAGATGTTCTTCTTCTACTGAATTATTGCCGTTTTCAACGGCTGTTGTTTGAGCGCTTTTAAGCGCTTCGAGAGATTTTTGAGTAAGTTTTTCTGTGTTCATAAACAGTCCTCCTTTTTGAATGTGGGCGCGGCGATGTTATCTCACCGCGATATATGATGTTCGCCCTCAAAAGGGAAATATATGCTAGATCACCTCATCGTTGGAGGCAAGATAATCATAATACATTGCGCTGATATCTTTCAAAGCATTATCGATATCGGCAAAATATGTCTTCATCGCGCTGTCGAAAAGCGAGATATATTCAGCTATCATTTCGCCTGCGGAAAGCGCCGTCTTTTTCTTTTTGCCGTTTATCGGACTCTTGCGTAGGATTATCGGCCGTTTAAATATGCCGTCATCGAAAGTGGTAAGACCCGAAAAACCGTAACGAGCCTCAATGCTTGCCCAAAGGTTATAAAAATGGAGCATCTCCAAAATAAGAGCGGCATTTTGCGTTCTCGTGGAGACACGTATCTCGCCTTGCTCGTTCTTCGGCTCCCTATAAAGTTCAACGGCATATTTTACCGTGGGATTATATTTATATGAAAGAGCGGAACGCAAGGACATTATCGACGGTGTCGGCGGCGCAAGTTCTCGGAACGTTTCGCCCGAATAGAGCCGTGCGGCAAGATCGTCGAAGATATCGTTTATTCTTTTTTCGGGGGTGGTCATTGACAAATATTCAGCCAATATTTGATTTATCATATTGGAACGGTTCGTATTTTTGATATATGCGAGTTTGTCAACTTCCGCTATGACATCGTCCGAAAGAACGACGGAGTAAACGCTTTTTTTCATTTGTTCTACCTCTGTTTCTTCTATGCGAACATTGTAGCACTAAATATATAATTTGTCAAGCGTTTTATATAAATATTCATACAAATTTCAAAATCTTTTGTTTTCGCTGTTCGGAGAAAAATACGTATAAATATAAAAAACAGACCTTCGCCGAGGTCTGTTTTCTTGGCGAAGGTCTTGATTTTATGGAATTTTATCAAAATTCGGGACGTTTAGGAGGTCTGCCGTTGTGCGGGGGAGGCGGAGGAGGAGCGTCCTCTCCATCTGCATCGCTGTTCGGCTTTTCCATGTAACGTTTTGCCTGAGTTGTGAAAAGTTCGTAGTAAGTGCCGTGTTTCTTCATAAGTTCCGCGTGGGAGCCTTGTTCGGTAAGCACACCTCCGTCTATAACGAGTATCTTATCGGCGACTGTCGCGCTGGAAAGTCTGTGAGAAACGAAGATAGTCGTCTTATCCTTGCGGAGATCGTCGAATTGATTATATATCTCCTGCTCTGCGATAGCGTCAAGGCTTGCTGTCGGCTCGTCGAGGATAAGTATATCGGAATCGCTGTAAAATGCACGCGCGATAGAAAGCTTCTGCCATTGACCGATAGAAAGTTCTATGCCGTTCGTTTCGAATATTCGCATAAGCGGAGTATTGTATTTATCGGGCAATCTGTCGATAAACTGCGTTGCGGAGCTTTTTTCCGCCGCGGCTTCGATCTTTTGCTGATCGGGTTCTTGGTCGATGAGAGAAAGCGAGATATTATCCTTAACGCTCATGGCATATTTGCCGAAATCCTGGAATATGATACCGTAGAGAGAATAAAGCTCTTTGAGATCGTATTCGCGGATATCGTGTCCGTCGAGCAATATCTGACCTTCGGTGGGGTCATAAAGTCTTGTGATAAGTTTGATAAGTGTCGTTTTACCCGCACCGTTCAAGCCGACCAACACTACCGTGTCGCCCGGTTCGAGAGTTGCGGAAAAATTCTTGATAACGAAGCGTTCCGTACCGGGATAACGGAAAGAAACGTTGCGAAGCTCTATTCTGTGTCCCACATGATGCTCTGCTTTGAGAGGTTCTGCGAGCAACGGAACGACAGTTTGTTTTTCATCCATGAATGCGATAAGGTTATCTATAAATAAGGTTCCCTCGTAAATTATAGCCATCGTTTCGATAAAAGATGTCATACCGCTTGATATAGAGTTGAGAGCACCCGTATAAAGCGAATAATCGCCGACGAGCATATTGCCCGTATATACACCGTGCGCGATAAAAAGGAACAAGCAACAGTTTACTATCGCGGAAATGATAGCTATAAGGATATTTAGCGCGCCTTCCTTAACGTAAAGGTTACGCAGACCCTTGAAGTAGCCGCGAAAGATACCCTGATATCTTTCACGGAAATTGTCATAAAGTCCGAAAATGCGAAGTTCTTTTGCCATATCCTTGTTTGTGGTGAGTCCCGAATAATATGAAAGCTCACGACGCGCTTTGGAGTTTCTGCGGAGATAGTGGAAATTCTTTTTGCGGTAGGAAAAGCTGATTATCGCGCTGGGCATGGAGATTATTATCATTATGATCGGTGCAATGGGGCTTACCGCGGAAAGTATCACGATAAATGAGATCATGCTGATGAGCGTACTGATAATGGAAAACGTTGAACGCATGATCTGTATGGGGCGGTTACCCGCCTCACGAGAAGCGTTTTCGAGTTTTTCGTAAAACTCGGGTCTGTCAAAGCTTGCAATATCGATAGTTTTTGCTTTATCCATCATCTTTACATTGACATGGTTTGAAACAAGCTCACCCGAAACACGTATTACAAGCGTATTTACGTTGCCGACGATGCTCGTGGCAAATATGAGTGCAAATTGAATTATAAGCAGTTTCATCGTTGCATCGAACGAAACGGCTTCGCTTTTGCTCAATCCGACGACGATTGCCGCCAGTTCGTTTATAATGTCTGCCGCAACCAAGGACTTGATAACGGGAAGAACGCCTTGAATGACCGCTATAAACAAGAGCGCGAAGAGTATCCACGGGCGAGTTTCCCAAACCAATCCGAAAATATAGAAAAGTCTGGTAAAGAAATTTTTAATGAGTCGTACCAAAAAACCGGGAACTTCTTTGATATTCTGCGGTTTTGGTTCTTTAAGTTTGTCCGTCGCGTCTCCGGGCGGCGGTCCCATCATAGGTCCCATACAAAGTCCTCCTGAAATCCTGATTATTGTTGATTATTTACAAATAAGATTATAGCACCGTTATGGCAAATAGTCAAGAAAAATATTTAGGTACCTATCTAATTTTTGAAAAAAGTACCGCAAGATGGTTTATATGGATAGTGTACCAGTCATCTCCTATTGCTTCGGTAGGATATGGCAGAGTATAATAATATTGCAAAGGCAACGAGATTTTGCCTTGAAAATATTTACCGAAAGGGAAAACTTTTTATGAACGGATATAAACGAAAAAGCAAGCTTGTTAAAAAAGATAAAATATTGAGGTTTCGCGAATTTGAGAAAAAGACGGCGGCGTTGGCTCTCGCCTCTGCTTTTGCGCTTATGATGACGGCGTGCGGTACGGCGCGATCGACCGATACGGACGAAACCTCCACTCGCTCGACTTTGGTGCAGACCTCGGCGGAAACGGAAAAAGTCCCGTCGGAAAGCAAAGAAACGACTTCGGCTATCGTCTCGGATGAGCAAACGACGATTATCTTTGAAACCACCGAAGCTACCGTACCCGAACCGCAGGAACCGCCGCAAACGACAGCGCCGACTGAGACGGATGCACCTATAGTTCCCGACGTTTCGGAGGAAGAAGAAATGGAAGAACAGACAGAGATACGCGAAAGCGTGTTTTTTGAAAGTATCCCATATCGCACGGTGTATATCGACGACGACTCGCTTTACGATGATGAGAATGTGGTCGAAAGCGAGGGCGCAAACGGCACTGTCAAGATAACGATATATTCGACATACATAAACGGGATATGGCAGAGCGAAAGCTCTAAAAGAGAGACTATATCGTTTTCCAAAGAGCGCGTTATAAGGCGCGGAACGAAGCCGAGCATCACATATGAAGAAAAAACTATTACGGAAACTGTTGAAAAATACTCGACAATTTACGAAGAATGTGATACTATGGAAATAGGTACTACCAAAATAAAGACAGAGGGCAAAAATTCCGTTGCCACAAGGAACTTCCGATATATATATAAACACGGCGTCCTTTCCGAGACGATACTCATTTCGGAGAGCATAAGCGAACGTGTTGACGAGGTGATACTCGTCGGCACGAAGGAACCAGAACAAAAGAATGACGGTTCGTTCGGTATGCCGTTTAAGGACGCGGCTCACGGCGGAAAGGATTATTCGGTAACGCAATATTTCGGCTCCGGGCATAATGCGTTGGATTTCGGCGTATATTACGGCGAGCCTATCGTATCTTCCATGAGCGGCACGGTCATAGCCGCGTATGACGAGGGATATTTTTCAAAGGACAATATCCTTTGGACATATGGGACATATGTCGTTATACAACACGAGGGATACAGAACATATTACGCTCATTTAAGCTCGCGCACGGTCTCTGTCGGCGATAAGGTTGAAAAAGGGCAGGTAATAGGTCATTCGGGCAACACGGGGCGCGTCAATACGAGCGCGCAAGGACCCTATGCCGGAACGCACCTGCATTTCGAGATAAGAAAATATTATCCCTCGCTCGGTGTATACCGCACGGTCGATCCGACTCTTTATTTGCCTTGGTGGAACTGAATATTATAACAAAAAAGGAATTATACTCATGGTAGAAATTTCGAAGAAGAAGAGCTACGGTCATTTTGCGAAAAATGGCGAAACATTTGTTATTACAGATGTTGAAACTCCCAGACATTGGTACAACTACTTTTTTAACAACGAATATGTTGCATTCACTTCTCAGGTAGGCGTTGGCGAAGGTTTGGCTCAGGACAGCATGGGCAGAAGGATCTTTCTTGTTTCGGGCAGAAACGTATTCCTCAAATCCGCAGACAAAGCTTGGAGCCTTTTCGGTCTTCCGATAAATTACGGCTACACGGATTACACTTGCGCTCACGAAAACGGCGCAAGCACGATCTCTCTTACATATGAAGGCGTAAAGAGCGCCGTAAGGATATTTGTTCCAAATGAGGGCAAATACGAGATATGGAGCGTTACAGCGGAAAATACGACTTCCGAAGCAAAAGAACTTTCCGTTATCGCGTATGCTAAAACGGAGATAGATGGCACATACAGACCCCAGTGCTATAACCTTGCAAAAGGCGGCTTTATGGCGGACAAGAACGCTGTTTTTGGTCATGCATACGGCTCCTTTGAATCCAACGGAAACCGCGATATTTGGGGATATATGTCCTCCTCCGAAAAAGCCGACGGTTACGACGCTCGCCGCAACGCATTCATCGGACCTTTCGGCGACGAACAGCACCCCGTTGCCATAACGAAGATGATCGGTTGCCAAAATTCCGATTGCAATTCCGAAAAGCTCTGCTATGCGCTTGAAAATAAGATAGCTCTCGCTCCGGGAGAAAAGAAAACAGTACATTACCTCGTAGGCGCGGCTGTTTCGTTGGACGAGATAGTTACTCCCACGGCTGAATTTGCCGAAAAAGCTTTCGCCGATATGAAAGCGAAATATGAAAACGACCTTTCGGGCGTTGAGATAAAGACTCCCATGGAGGACCTTGACAACCTCGTAAACGGTTGGCTCAAATATGCTGCCGATATGGGCAGCCGTTGGGCACGCGTAAGACACAACGGCTACCGCGACCTCACGAGCGATACAGAATGTTTCGCTTCCGTAAACCCCAAGCTCGCTTGGGAAAGGATCAAACGTATCCTTTCTTTCCAGTATGACACGGGTTATGCGCCCCGCACATTCATCGACGGCGCTATCCGCGACCGCAACTTTGCGGATAACACGGTATGGCTCGCTTCCGCTGTTGCTACCATCGTAAAAGAGATAGGCGACAAAGACCTTCTCCTTGAAGAAGTTCCGTTCAACAACGGCACTGTTGCGACAGTTTACGAGCATATCCGCCGCAGCGTTGATTTCCTCTTCAATTTCCAGGGACTTTACGGTCTTGTTAAGATCTGGGGCGGCGACTGGAACGACTGCGTAAACTACGCAGGTCTCAAGGGCAAGGGCGTTTCCGTATGGCTCTCCATCGCTTGGTGCTATGCAAACAAACGCTTCGGCGAACTTGCAAAGATACTCGGCAAAGACGAAGATGCAAAACTTTCCGCAGAACGCGGCAAGATAATGGCTGACCGCATCGAAGAATACGGCAGAGACAAAGAAGCAGGATATTATATCTACGCTCGCACGGACGACGATATCATCATGGGCGCGCACGATTGTGAAGAAGGTCAGATATTCCTCATCTCTCAGCTTTGGTCCGTGTTTGCAGGCTTGGAAAATGCCGCAGAAGCTATGGATAAAGCGGAAGAGATACTCGAAACACCTATCGGTATCCGCCTTGCTTACCCCGCATATTCTCATCAGTACAGCTACATCGGCTCCATGGCTGAAAAAGAACCCGGCGTACAGGACAACGGCGGTATCTACTTGCACCCCTCCGCTTGGAAGCTCGCGGTAGACTCCTTGCTCCGCAGACCCGACAGGGTAGAAGAAGGCATCAAAAAGATGCTTCCCGGCAACCATGAATATGGCGAAACTTGCGGCGAACCTTACGCTATGTACAACTCCTACTTCGCTCCCGAAACAGGCTACCGTATGGGTACGCCCGGTCAGAGCTGGAGAACGGCGTCCAGCTCCTGGATGCTCAAATCCATGGTAGAGTATGTGTTCGGTATGCACGCCGAAATGGAAGGCTTGAGGATCGAACCTTGCTTGCCTCTTTCTTGGAAGACTTCTTCCATCAAGAAAGTATTCCGCGATTGTGTATATGACGTTCGCTTCACTTGCGACGGCACAGGCTCCGATGTCGTTTGCATGAAGGTAAACGGCGAAGAAGTTCATTACGATCGCAACATCGTTCCCGCGAAGCCGGGCGAGACGCTCGTCGTTGAAATTTGCCTCGGTAAAAAATAATATCGTTTGAAGCATAATCTACGATAAAAGCAGAAGAGAGTAATACGAAAGAAATATTGCGTGTTACTCTCTCTTTTCCGTTTCTTGCGATTGCGCGGAATCCTCGCGATATCGTCGTTATATCTCCAAACTGTCTATTTAAAGCCCAAAGACTCTCCAAAATGTCCCACATGGCATTAAAAGGAAGCGACAAAATACGACGAAAATATTGACAAATTTGACTGTTAATGATACACTAATAGCAGAATATATAATAATCTATCCTATATTTAAAAACATGGGGAACAGGTCTGGAAAGAACCGAACTATTGTCCTCCAAGATGCCTTATATTTCCGCGAATATTTGCTGTTTTGGAGGATATAAATGTCTATAAGACAAAAAAATTTATTTTCAAGGAGAAAGACATGGATAACAACAAAGAAGAAACCACCATCGATCTTATGCAGATATTGAGTATGTTCTGCAAGAAAGCTTGGGTCATCGCATTGGCGGGAATCCTTGCTGCCGCTATCGGCTTTTTTGCTTCTGCCGTAGTTATTGCTCCCTCATATTCTTCATCGATCTTGATCTATGTAAACAACAAAACAGTAAGCACAGGCACGAACGTAAGCTCCTCCGATATCACGGCATCTCAGAGTTTGGTAAAGACATATCAGGAAATCCTCAAGAGCCGCACAACGTTGGAAGAAGTCATAGATAAAGCATATCTCGGATATACATATAATGAATTGTCCGGAATGATCTCTGCGTCCGCCTCTAACAACACGGAATTTATGAAAGTTACGGTTACTTCCAAAGATGCTTACGAAGCGGCCGACATTGCAAACTGCATCGCGGATATCCTCCCCGCAAGAATTGCGGAGATCGTTGAAGGCTCCTCTACAAAGATCGTAGACAGAGCTGTCGTAAACACAAACAAAGTAAGCCCCAGCGTTGCCAAATATACGCTCATCGGTTTCTTCATTGGTGCCGTATTGGCGATGGCTGTTTTGTGCCTCATCGTTATTTTCGATAGCACCGTTCCGAACGAGGATTATTTGCGCCAGAATTACGATTTCCCAATCTTGGCTAATATCCCCGACTTGACAGCTGAGGACAGCAAACGTTACGCATATTACAAAAAGAGCAGTAAATAATTCAGGGGGAATAAGCTAATGAATTTGTTAAAAAAGAAATCAAATAAGAAAAATTCCGCAAAGACGAACCCCGCAACATTGTGCGACGGTTTGAAGTTCACCGCGTTGGAACAGTATAAGATACTCAGAAGCAACCTTGCTTTCACTATTCCCGAAGATGTACAATGCCCCATCATCGGCATTACCAGCGCCTGGCCTGGCGATTGCAAAAGCACGACAGCAATAAACCTTGCCTATGTTTTGGCAGAAGACAAAAAAAGAGTCCTTCTTATAGACGGCGACCTTCGTCTTTCTTCCATCGCGAAGAAGATGAATATCTCCGGCAAAACGGGATTTACGGACTATTTGACGAGCAAGAACAGCATACAGTCCATTCAAACATTTAAGCGTGGCGATAAAGTTATGGAGAATTTTCATATCATGCCCAACGGTAAGCTCCCTCCGAACCCCTCCGAAATTTTGAGTTCCGCAAGAACGGGCAGATTTTTCGATAGCGTTAAAGATTCGTATGATTACATCATAGTTGACTTGCCCCCTGTAAATATCGTTACGGACGCTGTCGCTATATCCAAATATCTTACGGGCATGATACTCGTTGTACGCGAGGGTCATACCGAAAAGAAAGAATTTGACCGCACAGCAAGACAGTTGAAACAGTCGGGCGTAAACGTTCTCGGTTGTGTCCTCACGGATTCCAAAGCGGGACATGGCTATTATTAAGAAAAACTATGGATACGGTTATTACGGCGCGGCAAGATCTTCCGAAAAAGGAAGCAACAAATGATAGATTGGCACGCTCATGTACTTCCCGGCATAGATGACGGAAGCCGCGACCTCGGCGAAAGCCTTGCGTTGCTCGACGCTTTGTCCGAACAGGGGATAGATTGTGTAATAGCTACACCGCACTTTTACGCTAACGAAAACAGCGTAGATGAATTTTTGAAAAAAAGAGCGGAAGCATACAAAAAACTCAAGCTCAATAAAAAAGCTTCTGCGCCGACGGTATTATGCGGCGCAGAAGTCAAATATTATCAAGGCATAAGCAATCTTGAAGGCTTGGAAAAGCTCAAGATAGGTTCAACGGATATGCTTTTGCTGGAGATGCCGTTCCATAAATGGAGCGAATCCGTTATCAGTGAGGTAAAGGAACTTATTTACGGCAACGACACGACTGTTGTTTTGGCGCATATAGAAAGATATATGCAATATAACGACATGGACGTTTTCGAGGAGCTTGCCTCGAGCGGCATTTTGATGCAGTCAAACGCAAGCTTTTTCAATGAGTTCGGAAGCAGACGCAAAGCGCTCAAACTTTTGGAGAGCGGACTTATAAGCTTCGTCGGCTCGGACTGCCATAATATGACGAGCCGTCCGCCTCATATGGCAACGGCTTATGAACATATCAAAAAGAGATTCGGCGAGGATACTCTTTACGATATGTACGAAAACGGTTGTAAAGCCATTTTGCGAAGACAAAATTTTTGAAATACATATAAAGTCAGGACTGAAATCTTATGAAAAATAATGTTAATAAAGAAGGTGCTCATAGGCAAGCTTCGATCTTGCAGGGCAAACGCAAGCATCTTATGGTTACATTGTTGCTTGCCGCATATGACCTTTTGGTCATCAACGGAGCGTATTTTTTGGCGTTGTGGTTGCGATTTGATTGCAACTATACGTCCATACCGCGTGAATTTTTTATGGCTTGGCTCGAGTTTGCGCCCATAAACACGATATTGACGCTTTTGGTCTTTAAACTTCTCCATCTTTACAGAAGCATTTGGAAATTTGCAAGTTACAATGAATTGAAACGCGCCTTGGCTGCCGTTTTGATGACATCGGTAGTACATTCCGTCGGCATAACGGTGCTTTTCGAAAAAATGCCCATGTCATATTACTTTGTCGGCGCGATATTTGAATTTGTACTTATTATCGGCATAAGATTTTCATATCGTTTTGTGCTTTTGGAAAGAAGCAAAAAGCAGACGGTTATGGCAAGCCGCGTAATGCTCATCGGTGCAGGTTCCGCGGGTCAGATGATCCTCCGCGATATGTGCAATACGCAGGAAGTAAACGAAGTCGTTTGCTGCATCATCGACGATGATAAATCAAAATGGGGCAGTTATATCGATGGCGTTAAGATCGTCGGCGGCAGAGATGATATTCTTGTTAATGTTGAAAAATATAAGATAGAGAAGATATATCTTGCGCTTCCCAGCGTAAGCGCCGCGGAACAGCGCGACATTTTGAATATCTGCAAAGAAACAAAATGCGAGCTTAAAAAATTGCCCGGTATATATCAGTTCGTTATGGGCGCGGTTACGGCGAGCACGATGAAAACGGTCGCTATCGAAGACCTTCTCGGCAGAGAACCCATAAGAGTTCAGATGGACGAGATATATGATTTCATCGCGGGAAAAGTTATAATGGTTACAGGCGGCGGCGGTTCCATCGGCAGTGAGCTTTGCCGTCAGATAGCGAACCATAACCCCAAACAGCTTATCATTTTCGATATCTATGAAAACAACGCTCACGCGATACAGCTTGAGTTGAGGGATAAATACCCCAATTTGAACCTTGAAGTATTGATAGGTTCCGTGCGCGACAGCAAACGCATAAACCAGGTATTTGCGCAGTATAAGCCCGAGGTCGTTTACCATGCGGCGGCGCACAAGCATGTTCCGCTTATGGAAGATAGCCCTTGCGAATCCATAAAGAACAATGCAATAGGCACATATAAGACAGCTTATGCCGCTATGGCGAACGGCTGTAAAAGATTTGTACTCATCTCAACGGACAAAGCGGTAAACCCCACGAATATCATGGGCGCTTCCAAGCGCCTTTGCGAAATGATAATCCAATCTTTCGCAAAGAAGATAGCTGAAGGCAAAGCAAACGAATTGCGTCCGCTCTATGTTCATTCCGATGACGAATATGGCTCTCTTCGCGATATCGCTTGCGATATCAAAGAAGCCAAAACGGAATTTGTTGCGGTACGTTTCGGCAACGTCCTCGGAAGCAACGGCTCCGTTATCCCGAGATTTAAAGAGCAGATAGCAAAGGGCGGCCCCGTTACGGTAACGCACCCCGATATCATTCGCTACTTTATGACTATCCCCGAGGCGGCTTCGCTCGTTTTGCAGGCGGGTACATACGCAAAAGGCGGAGAGATATTCGTTCTTGACATGGGTTCTCCCGTTAAGATAGACACTCTCGCAAGAAACTTGATAAAACTTTCAGGTCTGCAACCCGATATCGATATCAAGATCGAATATACGGGTCTTCGCCCCGGTGAAAAGCTTTACGAAGAAAAGCTCATGTCCGAAGAAGGCATGAGAACGACTCCCAATAAGCTCATTCACATCGGCAGCCCCATTCCGTTTGACGAAGATAAATTCCTCGTTCAGATACAGGAACTTATGAAAGCGGCTTACGATGGTCGCAACGATATTATCCGCGACCTTGTTTCAAGCGTTGTTCCCACATATCATCCTGCGGGCGCACACGGCTCCGAACATAAAGGCGAAGCCTTTAAGGAACAGATGAAGATCGTTGAACAGCACGACGCAAATATCGGCAAATAAAAAATAATCTGAAGTTCGCAGAAATCATTGTTGTTCTGCGGACTTTATGCTATACTTGTTAAGTGAAAAAATGGAATCATATCGGAGGAATCAAGTGAGACCTTTAAAACGTATAATAATCCCCTGCTTGCTCGTCGTTTTGGCAACGGCATTTATATTCAGCAACTCGTTGAAAGACGGCGAAAGATCAAACAAAGACAGCGGAGTTATAGAGGAAGTTGTTGAACCCATCATAATCACCGTAACGCAAGACCCGAACGCAAACGTTAATTTTATCGTACGCAAAGGCGCACACCTTACGGAGTTCTGCGTTTTGGGAATAACGGTAATGTGTACGGTTTTGGCGGTATTTTTGGTGTTCGGCAAGAAGATGCTGGGATATGGCTTTTTCTATGTGCTGGCGGTAGCGGTTACCGATGAATTTATCCAAAGTTTTTCGGACAGAACAAGTTCCGTGCGCGACGTATTGATAGATTTTACAGGTGCAATGATAGGTTTCGCGCTTGTTTTTGCCGTTGTAGGTGTTATAATGCTCTGCAAAAAGAAGCGTTCGACAGCAAAAAGCAATACATAAGAATCAGTCTGAGAAAACTTCGTATCATAGGAAAAGAAAGTCTATTTTCGTATAATGTTTTCATATATTTTATATTGAAAAGCAAATTCCATTATGTTAAAATAAAATCAGACATGATAATGTCAAAATATCGAATATTCAGAAAACGGAGGATTTTTTATGTTTGAAAACGAATATGTTGAATGTGCGCTCCCACAACAGAAGAGCATAGCTCTCATTGCTCACGACAACAAGAAACAAGACATGGTAGATTGGTGTTTGAAGAACAAAAAGATATTGGAACATCATTTTCTTTGCGGAACAGGCACTACCGCAAAACTCGTTTCCGATAAGACGGGATTGCCCGTTCGCGGCTATAACAGCGGTCCTCTCGGCGGAGATCAACAGATAGGCGCAAGAATAGTTGACGGAAAGATAGACCTCGTGATATTCTTTTCCGACCCTTTGGAAGCGCAACCGCACGATCCCGATGTCAAAGCGCTTCTTCGAATCGCTCAGGTATACGATATACCGATCGCGAACAATCGCGCCACGGCGGATTTTATTATAACAAGCCCCTATATGGACACGGAATATTCACGCAAGCTTATCAATTTCAGACACAATGTTGATATGCGCGTAAAAGAAATGTAACCAAGTGAAAAAAAGGAAGTTTATCTTTATCACGCTTGCGGTATTTTTGACGATATCGTTATCATTGCTGACTTTTGTCGCGGTGATAAACGCGATCGTAGTGGGTTCCGCGGCAAAACATATCCGCAACATCGAAAAAGAGGACGGCTATGAAACGGCGGTGGTATTCGGCGCGGGAGTGTATGACGGAGGGATACTTTCCGCTATGCTCCAAGACAGAATGGATACAGCGATAGCGCTGTATAAGCGCGGTGCGGTCAGCAAATTGCTCCTTTCGGGCGATAACAGCGTCGAATGGGGCGAAGTAAAATATATGAAACGATATGCCGTTGAACACGGCGTAAATGAAGATGATATTTTGGAAGATGGGGAAGGCTATTCCACAATGGAAACGGTAACCCGCGCAAAGAAAGAATTTGGGCTTGAAAAATGCGTGTTCGTTACTCAAAAATATCATCTGTACAGGGCGATATATTCGGCAAAACGGCTTGATATGGACGTTGTCGGAGAAAGTGCATCTGTTCGCGGATACAGAGGACAGATATATCGCGATATGCGCGAGATATTGGCAAGGGTCAAGGATTTTTGCCTCATCGCCTGCGGCGATATATAAAAGCTCTTCGTTGAATATATTCAACGAAGAGCTTTTTGTTTTATGTTAAATTTTTATCAGCCGCCGAGACGGATCATTTCGTCGATACAGCCGCGAGCCGCTTTGATAACATCGGCTTCAAGCTCTATCTCTGCGCCGCCTTTGCCTCGAACGGCATTGTAAACGTCCATGAGGGTTGTCGCTTTCATATCGGGACAAATGAGCTTTGCGGACATGGGATAGAAGCGTTTGTCGGGGAATTCATACTGGAGCTGTTCTGCGATGCTTATCTCGGTACCGATGATAAATTCCTGTGCGTCGCTCTTGCGCGCATACTCCATAATGCCGGATGTGGAGCCTACATAGTCCGCCATAGCGCTTATAGCGGGCAAACATTCGGGATGAACGAGAAGTTTCGCTTGGGGGTGAGCTTCTTTCATCGTTTTAGCCTGTTCGGGCGCGATGCTTGCATGAATGGGGCAACCGCCCTGCAAAAGCTTTATGTTTTTGTCGGGGCATTGAGAAGCGACATAAGCGCCGAGGTTGCAATCGGGAATAAATATTATATTTTTATTGTCCATATTTTTTACTATCTGAACAGCGGAAGATGATGTAACGCAAACATCACATACCGTTTTGAGCAGAGCAGTCGTGTTCACATAAGCGATGACCGCATGATCGGGGTAGTCGCGTTTTACGCTTTCGATAAATTCTTTGCTCATCTGTTCCGCCATGGGGCAGCCCGCCGTGCCGTTGGAAAGAATCACGCGCTTTTCGGGGGAAAGTATTTTCACGGTTTCCGCCATGAATCTTACGCCGCACATAAGCACTGTTTTCTGCTTTACGTCCTTTGCAAGCACGCTGAGCTTGTAAGAGTCGCCTGTGAAATCGGCAACTTCGCGAACGTCTTTTCCGACATAGCTGTGAGCCAATATGCAAATATCATTTTCTTTTTTAAGTCTTATAATCTCGTCTTGAATTTCGCGTATATTCATAATTGTTCGTCCTCTCCGTGTAAAAATCTCGTTACATATTTATGATACACAAAAATCACCGAAAAATCAATAACAACTTGCCATGTTTTGAAAAAACAATAGGAATTTCTTTGAAATACGGATGATTTTTGCGCTTTACTCATTTTTAATCATATTGATTTTAAAAAGTTGTTGTGATATACTGAAAATATAAAATGATATTGTTTAGGGAGGTCATATATGAAAAGCTTTAAACCCGGAAGAGGTCCTTCGCGTCAATCGTTTGTATCATGCATAGCCGCGGCACTGTTCGGCATTTTCTGGACGGTGGTAGCGTTGGCGATAACGCGCGGCTTCGGTCTGATGGGCATCATATTTCCGATGTTCGGTCTGGTGTTCGTTGGTATTGCCATATATAATGCGATATATTATTATAAAAATGCCACGTCGGAAAACAGAAATTCCATGTTCGATATAGTTGACGAAGACGAAGAACCCGACCCGCTCAATCAAAAATACGGTGCAAAAAAGGAAGATAAAGAAAGATCTTTCGAATCCAACGGCAGTGAAAAGCGTTTTTGTCCTTATTGCGGCGAAAAGACGAACGGTACGGATAAATTTTGCAGAAATTGCGGTCATCAATTAGAAAAATAATTTTTTCGGAGGCATATATCAATGAATGTTTATAGATCGGTAGAAGAACTTATCGGAGGTACTCCGCTTTTGGCGCTTGAGCGCTACGGCAAGGATATGTCGGCAAAGATATTCGGCAAGCTCGAATATCTTAACCCCGCAGGTTCTTCCAAGGACAGAGTTGCAAAAGAGATGATAGATGAGGCGGAAAGAAGCGGAAAGCTTCGCGCGGGCGCGACCATTATAGAAGCAACTTCGGGAAACACAGGCATCGGACTTGCGGCTATTGCGGCGGCAAGAGGTTACAGGATAATCATAATCATGCCCGATACGATGTCCGAAGAGCGAAAGATACTTATGAAGGCTTACGGCGCGGAGCTTGTGCTTACAGTCGGCGCAAAGGGAATGAAGGGCTGCATCGAAAAGCAGGAAGAGCTTGCAAGATCTATCCCGAATTCATTTATCCCCGCACAGTTTGAAAACCCCTCTAATCCCGAAGCACACAGAAAGACGACAGGTCCCGAGATATGGAATGACCTTGACGGTAAAGTTGATATCTTCGTTGCGGGCATCGGTACCGGCGGCACTATAACGGGCGTCGGCGAATATCTCAAAGAGAAAGACCCCAACGTAAAAGTTGTTGCCGTTGAGCCTGCTTCTTCGCCGTTGCTCTCCAAGGGCGTTGCGGGCGCGCATAAGTTGCAGGGCATAGGCGCAAATTTCGTTCCGTCGATCCTTGATCGCGATGTATATGACGAGATAATCGCCATCGAAAACGATGATGCTTACCAAGCGGGCAGAGATTTTGCCAAAGCAGAGGGCATACTCGTCGGTATCTCCTCGGGTGCGGCGCTCCACGCGGCAAAGATGCTTGCGCAAAGACCCGAAAACGCGGGCAAGAATATCGTCGTATTGCTTCCCGATACAGGCGACAGATACCTTTCCACACCGGGATATTTTGCTTAAATACAAATAAAAAAGAACTTCGCTGAATATTTTCAGCGAAGTTCTTTTTGTTTATGTGAGTTTAAGGTGTTAGCTTATTAGGTTACAAGACCTGCGCTCTGCTTATTATAGAGCTTGGAATATTCTCCGCCCTGCTTGATAAGCGTTTCGTGGTCTCCCGATTCAACGATGATACCGTTTTTGAGAACGACTATCATGTTGGCGTCGCGTATGGTGGAAAGTCTATGTGCGATGATAAAGGAAGTTCTTCCTTTCATAAGGTTTATCATAGCTTTCTGAATGTTCATTTCCGTGCGAGTATCGACGGAAGATGTCGCTTCGTCGAGGATAAGTATCTTGGGGTCGGCAAGAACGGCGCGAGCGATAGCCAAAAGCTGGCGCTGACCCTGCGAGAGGTTGGAGCCGCCTTCGGAAAGCACCGTGTCATATCCGTCGGGAAGTCTTTCGATGAACTGATCCGCCATGGCGGTAGCCGCCGCGTGCTTCATTTCTTCGTCGCTTGCGTTAAGGTTGCCGTATTTGATATTGGCGCGTATCGTATCGCCCCAAAGCACGGTATCCTGCAAAACTATCGAGATAAGGTGGCGGAGGTTATCTTTGGAGATATCCGCGATATTCGTGCCGTCGATCGTTATTTGACCGTTTTGCGGCTCATAGAATCGCATCAAAAGGTTGATGATGGTCGTTTTGCCCGAACCTGTCGCGCCGACGATGGCGATCTTTTGACCGGGTTTAACGGAAAGATCGAGCTTTTTGAGTACGGGTTCCGTGGGGATATATCCGAAATCGATGTGTTCAAATTCGATATCTCCGTGGAGCTTTTCTGCTTCAAGCACTTTTGTGCCTTTGTCTATCTCGTCTTCACTATCCATGATGGCGAATATTCTTTCCGCGCCCGCAAGAGCTGTCATAAGCGTGGAATATTGGTTCGCTATCATATTGATGGGGTGAGTGAATTTTTTGGAATATGTAAGCATAGCCTGGATAGTACCGACGGTGATGCCCGCGCCTATGGGGCTTTCGGGGAATTTTATCATGAGTATACCGCCGACAGCCGCGAGGATAACATACTGGAGGTTGCCCAAGAAGTTCATTATCGGACCCATTACGGCACCGCATACGCGCGCTTTGATGCTGTAATGGCGGAGCTGGTCTGCACTTTCTGCGAAATCTTCAACGGCTTGCTTTTCTTTGCCGTATGCAACAACGGTCCTGTAACCGCTGACCATCTCTTCAACATGGCTGTTGAGTTTACCGAGCAATTTCTGCTGTTCGGAAAAATATTTGCGCATGAATTTGCCGAGCTTAGTTGAGACGAATATTGTTATCGGTATCGTAAGTATTGCAACCACCGTCATGATGGGGCTGTAATATATCATCATGATGCCGACGCCGATAAGAGTCATGATAGCGGAGAAGAGCGTCGTTATCGTCTGCGAAACGGAGTTTGAAACGTTTTCAACGTCGTTCGTCATCGTACTCATCATATCGCCGTGTCGATGATTGTCCGTATAGCTTATTGGGAGTTTGGATATCTTTTTGAAAAGGTCTTTGCGCAAACGGTATACCGTGTTCTGCGCGAGTTTGGCGGAGAGTATACCTTGAACATATGTGAGCAATGCGCTTATCGCGAAGATTATGCCCATGAGCAAAAGATAGAACTTCATGGAATCGAAGTCTACGCTTATCTTGCCTTCTATAAAGCTTATCGTGTCTATTGCTTCCTGTTGGAGCTTAGGACCGAGAATATCTATTCCCGTGATGGCGAGGACCAACGCCAAAAGAGCAACGAGTATGGCGCGGCTCTTGCCGATATATTTAAACAGCTTGCCGATAGTTTGGGACATATTTTTGGGTTTTTCTGCGTTCATGCGTGCACCCATGGGACCGCCGGGTCCGCGACCGCCGCCGGGACGAATATTCGGCATATCAGCAGGGGGAGTTTTTCTTTCTTCAGCCATTTGTTACCGCCTCCTTCTTTCCGTATTCGCGCATCTGCGAATTATAAATATCACGGTATGTGTCGCTTATGCGAAGAAGCTCGTCATGCGGAGCAACGTGCAAGATAGAGCCGTCGTTTTCGATAACGGCGATCCTGTCCGCTTCCATAACGCTGGCGATACGCTGTGCTACCATGATAACAGTAGTGTCTTTTGCGTTTTCCTTGATAGCGGTGCGAAGCTTCGCTTCGGTAACAAGGTCGAGCGCCGATGTGGAGTCGTCGAGGATAAGTATTTCGGGGTTTCTTACGAGCGCTCTGGCAATGGAGATACGCTGTTTCTGACCGCCCGAAAGCGAAGCGCCTTTTTCCGCAACGAATGTATTGTATCCTTCGGCAAATCCGCCGATAAAGTCGTCTGCCTGAGCTGTTTTAGCCGCCGCAACGACCTCTTCGTGTGTTGCCGTGGGTTTGCCCCAACGGATATTGCCCTCTATCGTATCGGAGAAAAGCTCGCTCTTTTGCATAACGTAGCCTATCTTTCCGCGGAGCGCTTCGAGGTCATAATCCTTTATGTTCATGCCGTCAACGAGGACTTCGCCCTCTGTTGCATCGTAGAAACGGGGGATAAGATAGATAAGAGATGATTTACCGCAACCTGTCGAGCCGATTATAGCGAGCATCTCGCCCTTTTTAACATCGAGGTTGATATTTTTAAGAACAGGTCTGCCGCTCGTGTTAGGGTAGCGGAAGTTTATGTTTTTGAAAGATACTGCGATATTGTCGGGGAAAGCGTTCTTGGCGCCGCTTTCGATAACGGGTTCCGTTTCCAATATCTCGTTTACACGCTTTGCGGAAGCATTTGCGCGGAGTATCGACTGGAATATGTTTGTAGCCATCATAACGGAGTTGATTACCTGAGTTATGTATGTTATAGCCGCCATGATATCGCCCGTGCTGAGACCTGCTGCTTCGATCTTGATATTGAAGCCGCCGATATAGATGATGGCGATTATGGAGAAGTTCATGATTATCGTAAGCACGGGGGATATTACCGCCATGATACGAAGAACGCGATAGTTTTCGTTGCGAAGCTCGGAGTTTGCTTTGTCAAAACGGTTGCATTCGTAGTCTTCGCGAACGAAAGCTTTTACAACGCGTGCACCGCCGATATTTTCGCCGACAACGGAGTTTACTTTGTCAAGCTTCGTCTGCACGAGCGTGTAGATAGGCGTTACGCGGAAAAGCACCGCGATGATAACGACTACCAATACGGGAATTGCGCAGAGAAGTACGGTGGAGAATTTAAGGTTGAGCGTCATTATCATTATCGTACCGCCGATGATGAACATGGGCGAACGGACGAAGCCCTTCAAGAGCATTTCGAAGAAGTCAACAACGACTGAAATGTCGTTCGTCATTCTTGTGATAAGAGAACCTGTTGTAAATTTATCCGTCTGCTCGATGGAGAGAGACATCACTTTGCCGTATGCGTCGCGGCGCAGGTCATAGCCCAAGCCGTGTGCCGCTTTTGCGGAGGTGTATGCGCTGAACATACCGAAAAATCCGCCTACGAGCGTGATAAGGAGCATCAATATGCCGAATGTCAAAATGATATGTATCTGAGTATAATCGCTTCCGAAAAGCATATTTAATATATTGGAAGCAAAAGCAGAGCCTTTTTCGGGGTCAGTTATATCCATGCCCGTTATACCGTAGTTTACGATAAAAGACATAAGATAAGGCAAACTGAGGTCTGCTGCAACCTCGCCTATCATCATAAGGGGCGAGATTATTGCCAAAAACCAATAAGGTTTAAGGTATGAAAACATTTTTTTCATTGTCTTTTCCTTTCCGGCGGCTCTCGGAACGGTCTGCAAGGCGGTTCATCGCCGAAGCGTTCGTCCCAATCCGCTATTATTTTGTTCAAAAGTTCTTCCAAAGTGTCAAGCTCCTCGTTGGAAAGAGAGAGCATGGCTTGCTTTGCCGCTTCCGTCTGCTTGCATATCATTTCTTTTGCAAGCTCCGTGCCGCTTTGCGTAAGAGTTACGTTTATGTTGCGTTTGTCTTCCTCGCATTGTTCGCGCGTAATAAGCCCTTCGCTTTCCATTTTGGCGAGCATCTCACTCGATGACGCAGGTCTTATGTTCATTTTTTCCGCAAATATCTTTTGCGTTATCGTTCCCGATTCATAAAGCACGCGCAGCGCTCTGTCGCGTCCGGGTCTGTCGAAAAATCTATGGAAAATATAATGCGCATATCTTTCCATGAGAAAGATCACTCGAGTTCTTTGCTCTATATTTTCGTTTTCGCTCATTTTTAAACTCCTTTCGTTTTTATCCGTTATATATAATAAACTCATTTTCAGATATTGTCAAGGTACCTAAACAATATTTTTCGAAATTATTTTTGCGAGTCTTGACGAGCATATGTAAACATGATAAAATTTATAAAAACGATTGATAAAAAAGGTTGAAGCTATTATGGAAAACAGAAAGATCATAGAAGATATACTCGCTTGCCCCGTTTGCAAAGAGAAACTTTTGCTTACCGAGGACGGAAAAAGTGCCGCTTGTATCGGAGCGCGCCGTCATCTTTTCGATTTTGCGTCGGGAGGTTACCTCAATCTTTATACATCTCGCGCGGCGGGCGGCGACAACGGCGAATGTATCGGTGCAAGAAGCGCATTTTTGGCAAAAGGATATTATGAAAACATATCCGATGAAGTGAACGCTCTGCTCAAAAAATATATATCAAAGGAAAAAGCGGTCATACTCGATGCGGGTTGCGGCGAAGGATATTACACGAACAATATCGCCAAAAACGAAAACTTTTCCGTTTTTGGTTTCGACCTTTCAAAATCGGGAGTAAATATCGGCGCAAAGGCGGCAAAACGTATTGGCAAAGGAAATGCTTTCTTCGGCGTGGCAAGCGTTTTTGCGCTTCCCGTGATTTCAAAGAGCGTTGATGCGGTAACGACTATATTTGCGCCATGCGCTGAGGAAGAATATGCGCGCGTTCTCGATGACGACGGCATACTTTTGCTCGTGGGCGCGGGAAAAGAGCATCTTATCGATCTTAAACGCGCGATCTATGATTCCGCATATGAAAACGAGGGTCGTCGCGATCTTCCCAAAGAGCATTTTGAACTTTTGGAAGAGAAACAGCTTGTTTACGATATAACGCTCGAAAACAACGAAGATATTCAAAATCTTTTTGCCATGACACCGTATTATTACCACACTTCGCAGAAAGATAAGGAGAAACTTTCGGCGCTCGATACACTTTCCACAAAAATAGATATAGAATTATTCATTTATAAGAAGAAAACTATTGACATTTATGTATGATGAATGTATAATAATGTATAATTTATATTATTTTTATTCGTTTTTGAAAGCAAACGGGGCGAAAAAAGCGCTTTTTAACGCATTTCTCTGCATATATTTGTATATTTATTTACAACGGCATTGCAACAGATTCGTCCGCGCGCTTTAAAGTGCGCGGATTTTTTTGTACTCTGTGGAACATTTTGAAATCGGATCGAAAAATATAAATACAAATTATCTATGATCTAGGAGAAAAATCATGAAACTTAAGAAAATCGTTGCACTTGTACTCTCCCTTTCCCTTATGGCTGCGGCTTGCTTCACGATGACATCTTGTGAAAGCAAAAATTACAAGATCGGTATCATCCAGCTCGTAACTCACGACGCACTTGACGCGGCAACTCAGGGCTTCAAGGACGCAGTTATTGAAAAACTCGGCGAAGAAAACGTTGAATTTATTGAACAGAACGCAAGTAATGACACAAACCTTTGCTCTACTATCGCAACAGACTTCGTTGCAAAGAACGTAGATCTCATTATGGCTAACGCTACTCCCGCACTTCAGGCGGCAGCTTCCGCTACTCTCGACATTCCGATCCTCGGCACTTCCGTTACAGAATACGGTGTTGCGCTCGGTATCGACAATTTTGATGGTACGGTAGGCGGTAACATTTCCGGTACATCCGACCTTGCTCCTCTTGAACAGCAAGCTCAGATGATCATAGACCTTTTCCCCAATGCTGAAAAAATAGGTATCCTCTACTGCTCCGCAGAGGCTAACTCCAAATATCAGGTAGAAGAGATTACAAAGTACCTTATCGAAAAAGGTATCAAAGCAGAAAACATCAAGAATTATGCATTTACAGACTCCAATGATATTTCCGCTGTAACAACAGCCGCTTCCAACAACAGCGACGTTATCTACGTTCCCACGGATAACACAGTTGCAAATAATACAGCTATCATCGACAGCATCTGCCGTGCGGACGCAACTCCCATCGTTGCAGGTGAAGCAGGTATCTGCTCTGGTTGCGGTGTAGCTACTCTTTCCATCAGCTATTATGACATCGGTTATGCTACGGGCCTTATGGCGGCAAAGATCCTCCTTGGCGAAAGCAAGATTGAAAAAATGCCTATCGAATACGCTGCTAACTATACAAAGCAGTATAACGCCGAAATCTGCAACGCTCTCGGCATCACAATTCCCGAAGGCTACACACCCATCGGTTGATTTTTAGGAGAATTATTTAAGCTATGGATTTCATTTTGGATCTTTTGAGATCGATGCCCGGTGCCGTTGCTCAGGGTCTTATCTGGGGCATAATGGCTATCGGCGTATATATAACGTATAAAATACTCGATATTGCCGATCTTACCGTAGACGGCTCTATCTGTACGGGCGCTTGCGTTTGCACGATTCTTGCAACGAATGGCGTTAATATATGGATAGCGGTACTTCTCGCTACCATCGCGGGAATGCTCACGGGCTTTGTAACGGGATTTTTCCACACGGTCCTCGGCATACCTGCCATACTCGCAGGTATCCTCACTCAGCTCATGTTGTGGTCTGTAAACCTTAAGATACTCGGCAGAGCGAACCTTGCACTTAATGCGCGCAACATAAAGGTCATCGTTACTCAGCTCGATAAAAACAAAGCGGTAATGGCGCTCATCGGCTTTGTTGCCGTTGTAATAATCTTGCTGTACCTTTTCTTTGGTACGGAAATGGGTTGTTCTTTGCGTTCCACAGGCTGTAACACAAATATGAGCCACGCGCAGGGTATCAACACCAATGCAAACAAAATACTCGGTCTTGTCCTTTCCAATGGTCTCGTTGCTCTTTCGGGTGCGCTTTTGGCACAGTACCAGGGATTTGCGGATATCAATATGGGACGTGGTGCGATAGTTATCGGTCTTGCGGCTGTTATCATAGGCGAGGCGCTTTGCAGTCATATTTCGATAAACTTCGGTGTAAGACTTGCAGGTGTTGCGGCAGGCGGCGTTATATACTATGTCGTTTATCAGATAGTAGTTGCGCTCGGTCTTGACCCCGACTTGCTCAAGATGCTTTCCGCCGCTGTGGTTACGGTGTTCATCTCCGTTCCTTACGTTAAGGGCAAATATTTTTCTTACACGAATCAGTTTAAAACAGAAAGAAAGATGCGCAAGATACAGGCGGCTTCCGCAAAAAAAGAAGCTCGCATGGCGAAAAAGAAAGCAAGATCTGCGGATAAAGGAGGAAATAAATAATGCTGGAACTGAAAAATATTTCCAAAACCTTTAACGCGGGTACGGTAAACGAAAAGGTTGCGCTCAAAAACGTAAATCTCGATCTCAAAGAGGGAGATTTCGTTACGATAATCGGCGGTAACGGTGCAGGTAAATCCACACTTCTTAACGCTATCGCGGGACTTTGGCTTCCCGACCACGGCTCTATCATCGTAGATGGCGTCGATATAACGGATATGCCCGAATATAAGAGAGCGAAATTCCTCGGCAGAGTATTCCAGGACCCTCGCATGGGTACGGCTACGGATATGTGGCTTGAAGAAAACCTTGCTCTTGCGAAACGCCGCGGCAAACGCCGCACGCTCCGTTGGGCGATAAGCCGCAAGGAACGCGAAGAATACCGCGAGATGTTAAAACAGCTCGACCTCGGACTTGAAGACAGACTTACCGTAAAGATGGGTCTTTTCTCCGGCGGTCAGCGCCAGGCGGTAACGCTTCTCATGGCGACGATGAACAACCCCAAGGTATTGCTCCTTGACGAGCATACTGCGGCTCTCGACCCCAAAACAGCATCTAAAGTGCTTTCACTTACGGATAAATTTATCACGGAAAACAATCTTACCGCGCTCATGATAACTCATAACATGAAGGATGCCATAAATTATGGCAACAGACTTATCATGATGAATGCGGGCGAGATAATCCTCGATATAAGCGGAGAAGAAAAGAAGAAACTCACGGTAGAGGCACTTCTTGAAAAGTTTGCGATAGCAAGCGGCACGGAATTTACAAACGACCGCGCTCTTCTCGGTTAAACAGTGAAAAAAGTCTGTCGAAGATATCGACAGACTTTTTTTGTTTTGAGCAAAGGAAAAACTGAGAGATTTAAACAAAAAATCCGATAATTTTTTTCATTGAGCTTCGATTTGAAAAGCATATAATATCTTGCTTTTAACTTTTCTTCGTGATATACTTAATAAAGCAGAAAAATATATGAGAAAAACGACGACGCTTTTCGACATATATTTTACAGAGGTGTATCAATATGAAATTAAAAAAAGAAACTGTTTGGGAATTTTTGCGCTACGTAGTCGTAGGCGGTGTTTCCGCGGTAGTCGATATTGCGGTAAACTATGTTATGCTCTATGTTATACTCGGCGCAACGAGCGAAGATAAATGGCAAGTTGCGGTATCCGTTACCGCGGGCTTTATCGTTGGTCTTATTGTGAATTTCCTTCTTTCGAATGTTTTTGTTTTCCGCAAAGCAGAGCAACAAAAAGAGGGAAGAACAGCGAAAGCGTTCATCATATACGTTCTTGTCGGAGTTATCGGCTACGGCATGACTGTCGGACTTACGCTTTTGGGTACAAGATTCACGGGTGAATCGGGCATATTCTATATCTTGCTTACTTGCGTGGTAAAGGGCATAGTGCTTATCTGGAACTATCTCGGCAGAAAGATACTCGTTTATCGCGGACAATAATCTAATTTTCGGAGGGAGAACAAATCATGGAAAGTAAAAAAACAGCTATAATCATCGGCGCCGGCCCCGCGGGTCTTTGCGCAGCACACAGACTTATAACGGAAGCAGGCGTTACGCCCGTTATCCTCGAAGAATCGGATTTTATCGGCGGTATCTCGCGCACGATAGAATATAACGGTAACCGCATGGACATCGGCGGTCATCGCTTCTTCTCCAAAAGCGAAGAGGTAAACGAATTTTGGGCGCAGTTCATGCCTACTCAGGGCGCACCCTCCAAGGACGATATCATTTTGGGAACGACGGACAAAAAGCTTTCCGAAAACGGACCCGATCCCGAAAAAGAAGATAATGTAATGCTCGTTCGTAACAGAGTATCCAGAATATATTATCTCAAAAAATTCTTCGATTATCCTATCAGCTTGAAACTCAAAACATTCACAAACATGGGCTTTTTCCGCACGATGAAAGCGGGATTCGGTTATGTTTGGTCCGCAATGTTCAAAAAGGAAGAAGATTCTCTTCGCAATTTCTATATAAATCGTTTCGGTAAGCCGCTTTACGAGATGTTCTTTGAAGATTACACGGAAAAGCTTTGGGGTGTAAATCCCGCGAATATCGACCCTTCTTGGGGCGCACAGCGTGTAAAGGGACTTTCTCTCCGCAAAGCGGTAGCTGCCGTTATCATGAAGCCCTTCAAGAGAAACAGCGACAAAGTTGAAACTTCGCTTATCGAGCAATATATCTACCCGAAAAAGGGTCCCGGTCAGCTTTGGGAGGCTGTTGCCGAAGATATCGAAAAGCGTGGCGGTACGATAATAAAGAATTGCTCCGTAAAAACGCTTGAGACGAACGGCAAAGAGATACTTTCCATCGGTGTTCTTCAAGACGGCGAGATAAAAACGGTAAAAGCCGATTATTATTTCTCCACGATGCCTATCAAAGACCTTGTTGACGGCATGGGAAGCACTGTTCCGCAGGATATCCACGATATCGCAGTGAACCTTCCTTACCGCGATTTCATCACGGTGGGCTTGCTCGTGAACAAACTCAAGATAAAGAATCAGACAAAGATAAAGACCGTCGGAAATATCGTTCCCGACTGCTGGATATACATTCAGGAGCGCGATGTTAAGATAGGCAGACTTCAGATATTCAACAACTGGTCTCCTTACATGGTAAAAGATTTCGAGAACACCGTTTGGGTGGGTCTTGAATACTTCTGCACGGAGGGCGACGAACTTTGGAGCATGAGCGACAAGGAATTTATCGATTTTGCTTCCGCAGAACTTGAAAAGATCGGCATAATCGACAGAGCTGATATCCTCGACAGCGTTCGCGCAAAAGTTAAGAAAGCATACCCCGCTTACTTCGGTACATATTCCGAATTTGACAAGGTAAGAAACTATCTTGACGGCATCGGCAACCTTTATTGCATAGGCAGAAACGGTCAGCACAGATACAACAATATGGACCATTCCATGATGACTGCTTTCGAGGCTGTACGTACTCTCAAACGCGGCGACGCTTCTCGCGACGCAATTTGGAACGTCAACACCGAAAAAGAATACCACGAAGAAAAGAAAGACTGATAAAACGCCACATCACCCGCAAAGCATGAGCCGAGCGGGTGATGTTTTTGTGCCAAAATAGGTTAAATATTACATTGATAACATATTATAGCGGAAGAATCGTATATTTTGGGTGTTTTTTATCATCAAGTAGAAAAAAAGTCGAATTTTTTGTTGTAAATGACAAACAAATAATACTTGAAACTATTATATATTATGGTATATACTATAAGCGTAGACATAAGCACGCGCAAGGCGATAAAGTCTTGCAAAAACGTGATCTGAGGTCTTTTTATAATGTAAATAAAGAAGAGAAAATATCCCTTCTTTTCAATAAAAAATATTCACTTATCAAGGAGAATTTTATTTATGAAATACGTATGCACACTTTGCGGCTATATTTATGATGAAGCTATCGGCGACGAAGATCTCGGCATCGAACCCGGCACGGAATGGGACGAACTTCCCGAAGATTTCGCTTGCCCTCTTTGCGGCGTTGACAAATCCATGTTTGAAGAAGTTGAAGACGACGAATAATTTGTAAAAACAAAGGCACACCTGGGTATAGGTGTGCCTTATTCTTTAATCTGCTTTGCTTTTTTTGCTTGGCAACTGGGATATCACCGTGGCGGAGAACATGAGCAAGCAACCTATCGATTCGTGAAGCGACGGTATCTGTTTAAGGAATATCATACCGCCGATGACGGCGAACACGGATTCAAGGCTCATTATTATCGAAGCGATAGTGGGGTGCGTATATTTTTGACCGATTATCTGGAGCGTATACGCAACACCGCAAGACAGCACGCCTGCGTAGAGTACGGGCAACCATGCGCCCGTGATGTCGGAAAGAGCGGGTTTTTCGAATATGCACGCGAGGATAGACGAAAATATGCACGCGGTAAACATTTGGATAAGCGAAACACGAACTCCGTCAACTCCCGCGGAAAATTTATCTATTGCCAAAATATGAGCGGAAAATGCGAAAGAGGAACATATAACGAATATATCGCCCTTGTTTATATATAATCCTTCGTCGGTATAGCAAAGGAAATAAAGTCCGATGAGTGCGAGTGCTATGCAAGCCCAAAGCTTTGGCGACACCTTTCTGCCGAAGAAAAGACCGATTATCGGAACTATGAGCAGATAGAGCGCCGTCAAAAATCCCGAATGTCCAACGCTGGTGTTCGCTATGCCTATCTGCTGAAGAGCGGAAGCAAGGCAGAATATCGCTCCGCATATAACGCCGGCGACAACTGTCTTTTTGTCGAAAAAGCGCTCGCTCGGATAAAGCTTCTTCCTTATATTAAAGGAGACAAGCGAAACGGGCAAAAGCGCTATGACCGCAAGAAAGGTCCTTGCGGCGAGGAAAGTGAGCGAACCCATACTGTCCGAACCTTCGCTCTGCGCAACAAAAGCAAATCCCCAAATGGTGGCTGTGAGGAGCAAGAGTATGGCTCCACGCAATTTTTTAGACATAAAATATCATCTCCAAATCAAAAAATAAACATATTGATTCTATCATAGTACGGCGAAAAAAACAATAAGAAATCGGTAAAATATTTAAATATAATGAATATTTTTGAAAAAAATCAAAAAAATCTCTCATAACTATTGCATATTTATGCATTACGTGTTATAATAAATAAACTACTATCGGAAATTGATATTTCGAAAAAACAAACCAGGAAGAGGTGTTCACGTTGAAAAAGAAGATTTTCATAGACGGAAGCGCGGGTACGACCGGGCTTGACATATTCAGAAGGATCTCGGGAAGAGAAGATATAGAACTTATCACGCTCCCCGAAGAAAAGAGAAAAGATGCAGATGCCAGACGCGAAGCGCTCAATTCCGCAGACATCGCCTTCTTGTGCTTGCCCGATGCGGCAGCCATAGAATCTGCCGCAATGGTGGAAAATGACCATACGGTGCTTCTCGATACTTCAACGGCACACAGAACAGACTCCGCCTGGGCATATGGTTTTCCCGAACTTTCGATGTCATTTGAAGAAAAGATAAAGACCTCGAAAAGGATCGCCGTTCCCGGTTGCCACGCAAGCGGCTTTATCGCGCTTATCCACCCCCTTATCGAAAGCGGCGCGCTTCCTGCAACGGCGAAGCTTTCTTGCTTCTCGATAACAGGTTACAGCGGCGGCGGCAAAAAAATGATAGCCGCATACGAGGAAGAGGGCAGAGATAAACTTCTCGATGCTCCCAGACAGTATGCGCTTGCTCAAAAGCACAAACATTTGCCCGAGATGCAGAAGATAACGGGTCTTGAAAACGCACCCATATTCAGCCCCATCGTTTCCGATTTTTACAGCGGCATGGAGGTTACCGTTCCGATCTTCGCAAGCGAGCTTGCGGACGGCTTCGGCATTGAAGAGATAAAAAATATATACGCAAAAACATATACAGGTCCCGTTGTCAAATTCGTTGACGGCGGCGACGAAGAAGGATTCATCTCAGCGGGCAAGAGATCCGGTACGGACGCAATGGAGATATCCGTTTTCGGCAATGAAGAAAGGATCTTGCTCACCGCAAGATACGATAACCTTGGAAAAGGCGCGTGCGGTGCGGCAATAGAATGTCTTAATATAGTTCTCGGTGCTGAATTGACCGAGGGAATGAATGTTTAATGGGAGAGGTACATAAGATGGAAATTATAGAAGGCGGCGTTTGTGCCGCAAAAGGCTTCAGCGCTTCGGGCATACACTGCGGCATACGTAAAAACAAAACAAAACGCGATCTCGCGCTCATATACAGCGAGGTCCCTGCTTCCGCAGCTGCCGTTTACACGACGAACCTTGTAAAGGGCGCGCCCCTTACGGTTACAAAGAAGCATATATCCGATGGTATCGCGCAGGCTGTTCTCTGCAACAGCGGCAATGCGAACACTTGCAATGCGGACGGCGTTGAAGTTGCCGAACAGATGAGCAAGCTCCTCTCCGAAAATATCGCCGTAAGACCCGAGGACGTTATCGTTGTTTCTACGGGCGTTATCGGTCAAAAACTCGATATCACTCCCATCGCGGTCGGTCTTCCTTTGCTCGTTTCCGAACTCGGCGACAGCAAAGAGCATAGCGTTTGCGCAGCCGAAGGCATAATGACGACGGACACGGTCCTCAAAGAGATCGCAATTAAGTTCACTGTCGGCGGCAAGGAATGTCATATCGGCGGTATCGCAAAAGGTTCCGGTATGATTCATCCCAACATGGCAACGATGCTCGTATTTATAACGACGGACGCGGCTATCGCTCCCGAAATGCTCAAAAAAGCTCTTTCCGCCGATATCAAGAACACGTTCAATATGGTGAGCGTTGACGGCGATACTTCCACGAACGATATGGTAGCCGTTATGGCAAACGGTATGGCAGGAAACGACATCATCACATCCGAGGGCGAAGATTTCAATGAATTTATGAAAGCGCTCAATACCATCACGGTATACCTTTGCCGCAAGATCGCTGGCGACGGCGAGGGCGCGACGAAGCTTCTCGAATGTTCCGTTGACGGTGCGGAGACCGAAGATATTGCAAAAACAGTTGCAAAATCCGTTATCTGCTCCTCTCTCTTCAAAGCAGCTATGTTCGGCGCCGACGCAAACTGGGGTCGTGTACTCTGCGCTATCGGTTACAGCGGCGCTCCCGTCGATGTTACAAAGATAGATGTTTCTTTCGAAAGCAAAGCGGGCAAGATAGATGTTTGCCGCGACGGCGCGGGTATCGATTTCTCAGAAGAAACGGCGAAAGAAGTTCTTTCCGAAAAAGAGATCAACGTCATCATATCTCTTAACAGCGGCAAAGCAAGCGCTACCGCTTGGGGCTGTGACCTTACATACGATTACGTAAAGATCAACGGCGATTACAGAACTTGATTAAAATATAAAAATAAAAATTCAGGAAAGCGACGGAACTTATGGAAATCAATAATGCACAAAGAGCGCAGGTAATAGTCCACGCGCTCCCCTACATTCAAAAATATAAAGACAAGGTCATCGTTGTAAAATACGGCGGCAACGCAATGATAAACGAAGAACTCAAAGATTCCGTTATGCGTGATATCGTTCTTCTTTCTCTCATCGGCATAAAGGTAGTTCTCGTTCACGGTGGAGGCCCCGAGATAACCGATATGCTCGCCAAAGTAGGCAAAAAGACGGAATTTGTAAACGGCTTGCGTGTAACGGACAAAGAATCCGTTGAGATAGTACAGATGGTACTTGCGGGCAAGATAAACAAAAATCTTGTAAACCTCATCTCCGTTAAGGGCGGCAAAGCTATCGGTCTTTCCGGCATCGACGGTCAAATGATCAAAGCACAGCCCAAGGATCCCGCGCTCGGATTCGTAGGCGATATAACGGAAGTTGACCCTCAGATAATAATAGACACGCTCGATAAGGGTTATATTCCCGTTATTTCCACTGTTGCTTGCGATGAGCAGGGCAACACATATAACGTAAATGCGGATACGGCGGCTGCAAAGATCGCAGGTGCGCTCGGCGCAGAGAGCCTTATATCCATGACAGATATCACGGGTATACTCCGCGATAAAGACGATCCTTCAACGCTCATTTCCACTATCTATGTAAGCGACACTCAGGAACTCGTTTCCGAGGGCGTTATCTCGGGTGGTATGATCCCCAAAGTGGAATGCTGCACAGAAGCTATTCGTCGCGGCGTTAAGAAAGTATTTATCATCGACGGCAGAGTCCCTCATTCACTTTTGATCGAGACCCTTACCGATGAAGGTATGGGTACAATGCTTATATCAGGAGAAAACATATGAATATCAAGGAAATCGACAGCAAATATATCGTACACACATATAACCGTTTCCCTGTTGAGATAGTTTCCGGTAAAGGTGCTATCGTAAAAGACGATCAGGGCAAAGAATATATCGACATGGGCGCAGGTATTGCCGTAAATACGTTCGGCACAGCCGATGAAGAATGGGTAAACGCCGTAAAAGCTCAGCTCGATAAAGTACAGCATACATCGAACCTTTATTACACGGAGCCTTGCGCGAAGCTCGCTCAGATGCTCTGCGAAAAGACAGGCATGAAGAAGGTATTCTTCTCCAACGCAGGTGCGGAAGCAAACGAATGTGCTATCAAAGCGGCTCGTGAATATGGTGTTACGACAAAGGGCGAAGAATATTACAACATCATCACTCTCGTGAACAGCTTCCACGGCAGAAGCCTTGCTACACTTTCCGCAACGGGTCAGGAAGCTTACCACAAGAACTTCGGACCTATGACACCTGGCTTTATCTACACGCCCGCAAACGATTGCGAAGCGCTTGAAAAAGCAGTAAACGAAAACAAAGTTTGCGCTATCATGTTCGAACTCGTTCAGGGCGAAGGCGGCGTTAAGGCGCTTATACCCGAATTTGTTGCAAAGATCGCAGAACTTGCGAAAAAACACGATCTCCTTATGGTAGATGATGAAGTTCAGTGCGGTAACGGCAGAACAGGTAAACTTTACGCATATATGCACTTCGGTATCAAACCCGATATCATTTCCACGGCTAAGGGTCTTGGCGCGGGCTTGCCTATCGGCGCAACGATGTTCGGCGAAAAAGTTGCCGATATCTATCAGCCCGGTATGCACGGTTCCACGTTCGGCGGCAACCCCGTTTGCGCGGCAGGTGCCATCAACGTTATCTCTCGTCTTACAGATGAACTTCTTGCCGATGTTACGGCAAAATCCGAATATATCGTAAAAGAACTCACAGGCGCAAAAGGCATCAAATCTGTTTCCGGTATGGGTCTTATGCTCGGTCTTGAAACGGAAAGACCCGCCGCAGAGATCGTTGCCGGCGTAAGAGAGAAAGGTGTTCTCGTTCTTACGGCAAAAACAAAGATACGCTTGCTTCCTCCGCTCACGATAACTTTCGACCAGGTAAAAGAAGCAGTTGCAATCATTAAGGAGGTATGTGCAAAATGAAACATTTGCTCAAACTTATGGATCTCGAAACAAAAGAGATCATAGAAATACTCAATCTCGCAGATCAGCTTAAATATGAAAAGAAGAACGGCATTGAACATCATCACCTTAAAGGCAAAACTTTGGGTATGATATTCCAGAAATCCTCCACACGTACACGTGTTTCTTTCGAAGTAGGTATGTATGACCTCGGCGGCAGCGCGCTCTTCCTCTCTCCCCGCGATCTTCAGATCGGCCGCGGCGAGCCTCTCGAAGATACAGCTCGCGTTCTATCCCGTTACCTTGACGGTATCATGATCAGAACATTTGAACAGGATGAGGTTGAAAATCTCGCTAAATACGGCTCTATCCCCGTTATCAACGGTCTTACGGACTTCTGCCACCCCTGCCAGGTACTTGCGGACCTTATGACTATCCGCGAGCATAAAGGCTCTATCAAGGGCAAGAAGCTCTGCTTTATCGGCGACGGCAACAACATGGCTAACTCCCTTATCGTCGGCGGTATCAAGATGGGTATGTCCGTTGCTATCGGCTGCCCCAAGACGCATCAGCCCGATGCCGACATCATGAAATGGGCTAACGAAAACGGAGAATTCCTCTGCACGGACGACATTTTTGAAGCTGCTAAAGACGCAGACGTTATCTACACAGACGTTTGGGCATCTATGGGCGAAGAAGCCGAAGCTGAAGAAAGAAAGAAGATATTTGCAGGCTATCAGGTAAACGCAGAGCTTATGAGCGTTGCTAAACCCGATGCTATGGTACTTCATTGCCTCCCTGCACATCGCGGCGAGGAGATCACGGCAGATGTTCTCGAAGCACACGCAGACGAGATATTCGACGAAGCAGAAAACAGACTTCACGCACAGAAAGCCGTTATGGTAATGTGCATGAAAGACAAAAACTGATGTTTTTTAAGGCTACCGATATTATTATCGGTAGTCTTTTTGCGTTTTAACATGGCAAAAAAACATAGGGGTTGAAAATTTTTGGAAATGGTGTTACAATAGAGCAACAGACAACAATATATTTTGTTCTTTGCCGAAAAAGCAAAGAGAAAAGGATCTTATTTTTATGAAAATAGTTATTTCAGGTTGCGGCAAGATAGGAAAGACAATAGTAGAGAGCCTTGTTGCAGAGGGGCATGATATTTTGATAATTGAAAAAAACCCCGATGTTATAGAGGAGATAACGACGGTTTGCGACGTTATGGGCATTTGCGGTAACTGCGCCGACACGGATATATTAAAGGAAGCGAACATTGCGAATGCCGATATATATATAGCTGTTTCAGGCTCCGATGAACTTAATGTTTTGAGCTGTTTTATTGCAAAAAAGATGGGCGCCAAGAATACCGTTGCACGTATACGCACCCCCGAATATAACGAGACGAGCCTTGAGGTAATGAAGAGAGATCTTGATCTTTCCATGCCGATAAATCCCGAAAGACTCGCCGCGCAGGAGATATTCAATATATTGAAATATCCCTATGCGGCAAAGATAGAAACTTTTTCTCACAGAAATATGGAGCTTATAGAGCTTTATCTTAAGGAAGATTCCGTTTTGGACGGAGTTTCTCTTTCCGAGATGAGAAATAAATTCAAAGCGCAGGTGCTTGTCGGTTGCGTACAGCGCGGCGATGAAGTCTATATCCCGAACGGTAATTTCGTTTTGCATGGCGGCGACAGAATAGGCATAACGGCTTCCCACGCGGAACTTCAGAGATTCTTTAGAGAAACGGATATATTTTTAAAGCAAGCAAAAGATATAATGATACTCGGCGGAGGTAGGATATCGTATTATCTTACGGAGATGTTAACGAGCATCGGAACTTCCGTAAAGATAATAGACGTTGATGAAAAGATATGCGAGGACATGAGCGATTCGTTCCCGAAAGCCGTAGTTATCAACGGAGACGGCACACAGCAGGAGCTGTTGCTCGAGGAGGGAATAACCTCCACAGATGCTTTCGTATCTCTTACGGGCATCGACGAGACTAATATACTCATCTCGTTGTTTGCAACGATGAACGACGTGCCGAAAGTAATAGCAAAGGTCAACCGCGACGAACTTGTGCCGCTTGCGCAAAGGCTCGGTCTTGAATGTATAGTTTCGCCCAGAAAGATAGTTGCCGATGTTATCATAAGATATGCTCGTGCGCTCCAAAACTCGCGCGGAAGCAATATAGAGACTCTTTATAAGCTCATGGACGGCAAGGTAGAAGCTCTTGAATTTAATGTGCGAGAGGATTCCAAAGTGGCAAATGTGCCGCTTAAAGAGCTGAAGATACGCGAAAATATCTTGATGCTCGGCATTGCGAGGGGCAGAAAAGTGATCACTCCTACGGGCGATACTGAAATATTGGCGGGCGATAAAGTCGTCGTTATCACAAAAAATCAAGGATTGAGCGATCTTGCCGATATCCTTGAAAGATAAAGGTTGGACATATTATGAATTACAGAGCCATATCTTATACGGTAGGCAGAATATTACAGCTTGAATCAGTGCTTTTCGTGATCCCCATGATAGTAAGCCTTATCTATCGCGAAAGCTCCAGCATCATCGCATTTTTGCTATCTTCCGTAATAGCTTTGGCATTGGGATTGTTTTTGACATATATTTTGGGAAAAAACGATAAACTCATATTCGCAAAAGAGGGCTTTGCTATCGTTGCGATAGCGTGGATATGCTTGTCCGTGGTTGGCGCATTGCCGTTTTTGATAAGCGGACAGATAGAATCATTCGCGGACGCTTTTTTCGAAACGGTCAGCGGATTTACCACGACGGGCGCTTCCATATTGGATAACGTCGGTGCTCTCAGCAAAGGTATGCTGTTTTGGAGGAGCTTTACCCATTGGTTGGGCGGCATGGGCGTTCTTGTGTTCATCATGGCGATATTTCCGCAAGATACGGGCAGAAATATACACATCATGAGAGCGGAAATGCCGGGCCCTATCGTAGGCAAGCTCGTTCCTCGAATAAAAGACACGGCTAAGATACTTTACCTTATATATGTCGTTATGACAGCCATAGAGGTGGTGTTTCTACTTGCGGGCGGTATGACGCTTTATGAAAGTTTGCTCCATTCTTTCGGAACGGCGGGTACAGGCGGTTTCGGCATCAAAGTTGACAGTTTGAGCAGTTACAGCGCATATTTGCAGTGGGTCATCACGATATTTATGCTTTTGTTCGGCATAAACTTTAACTTGTATTATCTCATACTCATAAAACAGTTCAGATCGGTCGTGAAAAGCACCGAGCTTTGGACATACCTTGCGATAGTGCTGTTTTCGGGAGCGGTGATAACGATAAACATTTTGCCGCTTTACAGCGGATTCGGCGAAGCTGTTAAACACGCATTCTTCCAAGTGGCGTCGATAATCACGACGACGGGATATTCTACGGCGGACTTTAACCTTTGGCCGAGCGCATCAAAAGCGATATTGCTTATTTTGATGTTTATCGGCGGTTGTGCAGGTTCCACATCGGGCGGTATAAAAGTATCGCGATATATTATAGCCGTAAAAGCTATTTTAAGAGATATAAAGCATATGGTGCATCCCTCCGCTATTTCCAGTGTAAAATTTGAGGGCAAAAAGATAGATGACAAAACTCGCCATGGCGTAAGCACTTATTTTGCGGTGTATTTCATAATATTTTGGATAATCTTCTTCTTTATCTCGTTTGAACCGTTCGATTTTGAAACGAACTTTTCCGCGGTTGCGACGTGCTTTAACAATATCGGTCCCGGTTTCGGCATGGTAGGTCCCGCGGCAAGCTTTGCGGGATATTCAATGCCTGCGAAGATATTGTTATCTTTTGCAATGTTGCTCGGAAGATTGGAGATATTTCCGATATTGATAATGCTCGTGCCTTCTTTTTGGAAAAGAAAATAAAAATAAAAGTCGTTTTGCGGAAAAACGACCTTTCAAAAAGCAAAAGATTAAAAATAAGTATTGACAATTTTAATGCCATATGGTATAATAATATGATAACAAGCGTAAATGCACTGTTTTTGAAAGATAAAACCAATACATTTCTCCGCTTTTTGAATAAAGCTTGACTGCAACAGCGGTCTTGCGAAAAGGAATATTTCACGGAAGCCTAAAGGCTTCCGTTTTTTTGTTTTATTCGGATTTTCCTTCGGATGCGAGCAATTCGTCTATAATATCTGCGGCATCGCCGATAAATTTAGCGCAAGGACGTATCTTGTAATATTGTTCGGTCCTTTCCGTGGGGATAGGCGCACTGTCGGGTTTGAGCGTTGCAAGAAGCTCGCGGCAGATTATCGTGCCGTGCTTTTCGCGGAATTTAGCGGCAAGGTCCTGTATACGCTGATAATGTTCTTTTTTCGGTTCGTTGGTAGATATATCGGTATATCCGCAAACTATGCCTGCTATCATGAACATAGCGGAGCAAGAACCGCATACCTCTCTCATTCGTCCCATGCCGCCGCCGAAAGAAGAAGCCAAGCGCAAAGCGTCTTCTTCCTTATATCCCGTAACATCGCAAAAAGCGGCAAATACCGACTGAGCGCAGTTATATCCTCTATAAAAATAATCTAAAGCTTTTTCTCTGTGTGTCATATGTAGATCTCCTTATGATTTTATTATCTGCCATGATGAAATGAGCTTTTCAATGCTCCATGCGGCATTTGCCGGGCTTGTTGACGGCAATTTTTGCGCGACGATATTTGATATCGGCTCGATATATCTCTCGTATAGCTTATATGCCGCGCTACCGTTTGTAAATATTCTCGTTATATGAGAATTTTCAAGCAGATACGAGATATCGTTTGGCAAGGCGTTTTTTATACTGCTGTCCGAAGAGCCTTCTATATCGCAAGAAGAGATAACATCCCAAAGCGCGATATGATGTTTCAACAGAAAAGATATCTTGTCTTCTTGCGTAATGGGAACATCGTCGCCGAAAACGGCTGAGGTTACGCGCCAAAAACGATTTTGCGGATGACCGTAAAAAAATCCCGTTTCGCGAGATCTCACGGACGGAAAAGTTCCCAATATCAATATATTGCAATCTTTATCAAAAACAGGCGGAAAGGGGTGTTCGCTTGGCATAAGAGCATATCCTCCCTTGCTCGAAAATGTAAATATATTTATAATATTCGAAATATCAAAAAGTTTCCTATTGAAAAAAACATTTAAATATGTTAGAATAACATACAATGGAATAAAATACTTTCAAAAAAAATTGAAATTCGATGATGACTCTTGATCCGAGACATTCTGCGTATATTCTACCATAAAGCAAAAAATGTGTGCTTGCACGGACATTTTTGCGAAGCCGTCAATATCGCAGGTGTGCGGGTAGCACACATATGGCAAAGCCAAAAGACTTGCCTTGCAAGGCTTTCTGCGTATATTATACCACAACTCAGTATAAATTTGTTTATACTCGGAGGAATTTTATGAAAAAAATTATTTCTATTGCGCTTTTATCCGCATCATTGTTGGGATTATGCGCTTGCGGCGATGAACCCAAACAATCGGATGAAACCACTACTTCGCCTATAACACTTCAATGCTCCACGAGCGCCTACCACGACGAAGTAATGTTCTCTTTTAATTTTGACATAAACAGTGAATATACTAATACTATCGTTACGGTGAACAACGGATATCTTTTGAAGCACAGAAACGGCGAATACCTTGATACTCTCAATATAGAGCAAGGTGAGGGCTTTTTTTGGTTACCAGAGGAAGGATTATCCGAAACGACTGTGATCGTCGTACAGATATGCAATGGCGACAAGACAGTGCATTGCGGTACCATATCATTGGTGGAGAAAAGATCTCTTTTGGATAACGGAGAAGTTACTTTTGTTGCTGTTCTCGACAGCGACGACGGTATGCAGATCTGCCAAGGAAAAAATCAAAGTATCGTTATTTGCGAATAAGAGAAAAAGATATCGGAAACGATATCTTTTTTCTTTTCCACCGCGTTGTTGAAAAATAAAATATAAAAAAGGTCGTTTCGCAAAGAAACGACCTTTTGGAATTATCAGTCGATAACAACTCTCCAACCGAACGGATCGTCGAGCTTGCCGAGCTGGATACCTGTAACGGTATCGTAGATCTTCTGGCTTACTTTGCCGATACCTCCGTCGCCGATGACCATAACGTCGTCTTTGTAGCGGAGCTTGCCAACAGGGGAGATAACAGCAGCTGTACCTGTGCCGAATACTTCTTCGAGCTTGCCTGTCTTCTGTGCTTCGAGAAGTTCTTCAACAGATATCTTGCGTTCTTCAACTTCCATGCCCCAGTGTTTGCAAAGCTGGATAACGGAATTACGAGTTACGCCGGGAAGGATACTGCCGTTGAGCATAGGAGTAACGATCTTGCCGTCTATCTTAAAGAAGATGTTCATAGCGCCGACTTCTTCAATGTATTTGCGTTCAACGCCGTCGAGCCAAAGTACCTGAGAATATCCTTCGTCATGAGCTTTAACCTGTGCTGCAAGGCTGCAAGCATAGTTGCCGCCTGTTTTTGTGAAGCCCATACCGCCGCGAACAGCACGAACGAATTCGTCTTCTATCCAAATACCTACGGGGTTAAGACCGCTTGCATAGTAAGCGCCGGAAGGAGAAAGGATAACGATGAAGAGGTATGTCTTAGAGGGAGCAACACCGAGGAAAGCGTCTGTTGCGATGACGAACGGACGAATGTAAAGAGATGTGCCGGGGTCTGTGGGGATCCAAGCTTCGTCAACTTTTACAACGGCTTTAACAGCCTGAACGAAATCTTCTTCGGGGATCTCGGGAATGCAAAGACGCTTGTTGGAAGCGTTTGCACGTTTAGCGTTCATCTCGGGGCGGAAGAGGCAAGTTTTGCCGTCTGCCGTCTTATAAGCTTTCATGCCTTCGAACATTTCCTGACCATAGTGGAATACCATGGAGGAAGGATCGAGAGAGAGGGGCTGGTAGGGCACGATGCGAGCATCGTGCCAACCTTTGCCTTCGGTGTAGTTCATCATGAACATATGGTCCGTGAAGATATGACCGAAGCCGAGAGCCGCACCTTTTTCGGGTATCTGCTTAGGATTTTTTGTTTTTTCGATTGTGATGTTCAACATAGAAAATACACTTCACTTTCATTTTATATATTCAAGTATTTTTGCTGTCATTCCTGTGCAGGAGAGGGGTTCTGTATCGGACGCACCGAGGATGTCGCTCGTGCGATAGCCTGCATTGAGAACGTCTTCAACGGCATTTTCGATAGCAACCGCTTCTTTTTCAAGACCGAAAGAATAGCGGAGCATCATTGCCGCGGAAAGGATAGTTGCGATGGGGTTTGCTTTATTCTGACCGGCGATGTCGGGTGCGGAACCGTGGATAGGTTCATACATACCGCAAGTCGTGTCGCCGAGAGAAGCGGAGGGAAGAAGACCGATGGAACCTGTTATCTGAGAAGATTCGTCGGAAAGGATATCGCCGAACATATTTGTCGTAACGATAACGTCGAACTGCGCGGGGTTCTTGATGAGCTGCATAGCCGCATTGTCAACGAGCATATCAGTACATTCAACTTCGGGGTACTGTTCAGCAATTCTGTGAACAGTAGCTCTCCAAAGTCTGGAGCTTTCAAGAACATTTGCTTTGTCGATGCTTACGACTTTCTTTCTGCGGAGCATAGCTGTTTTGAATGCTACATGAGCGATTCTTTCGATCTCCATCTCGCTGTAACATTCCGTATCGTATGCTTCGGGACCGTATTTGCCGTCGCGTCTGCCGCGTTCACCAAAATAGATGCCGCCCGTAAGTTCGCGTATCATAACGATATCAACGCCTTTTTCCGCAACATCTTTGCGGAGCAAGCAAGCGTCCGCCATAGCGGAGAAGAGCTTTGCGGGGCGAATGTTAGTGTAAAGACCGAGTGCGGAACGGATACCGAGCAAAGCCTTTTCGGGGCGCATATTGCCGGGGAGAGTGTCCCATTTGGGTCCGCCGACAGCACCGAGAAGAACGCTGTCGGATGCTTTACAACCGTTTACTGTTTCTTCGGGGAGCGGAACGCCGCAAACGTCGAGCGCGGAACCACCGATAAGATAAGGAGTGAAATTGAATGTATGACCGTATATATCGCCGATCTTTTTGAGTACTTCGCAAGCGCTGTCAACGATCTCGGGACCGATGCCGTCGCCGCGGAGGAGTGCTATATTATAATTCATTTTATATTACCTCAATTTTAAAAATTGCTTGGCTTATTTTATCTTGCCCTGCTTGATAGCTTCGATAAGACCGCCTGCTTCGATTATGGAGTTTATAAAAGCGGGGAACGGCTCTGTCTTATACTGTTTGCCCGTTGTCGTGTTCGTGATGATGCCTGCTGTGAGGTCGCAGGAGAGAACATCGCCCTCGTTGATCTCATCAACGGCTTCGGGACATTCAACGATGGGAAGACCGATATTTATCGCGTTGCGGTAGAATATACGTGCAAAGCTCTTTGCGATAACAACGGAAACAGCGCTCTCTTTGATTACCATGGGAGCGTGTTCGCGGGAAGAACCGCAACCGAAGTTGTAACCCGCAACCATGATGTCGCCGGGAACTACTCTTTTAACAAAAGTGGGATCAAGGTCTTCCATGCAGTGGGAAGCAAGCTCTTTTTTGTCGATAGTGTTAAGGTATCTTGCGGGAATGATAACGTCCGTATCAACGTTATCGCCGTATTTTATAACTTTTCCGTCAAAATTCATTTTTTCATTACCTCCCTGGGGTCTGCGATTTTGCCCATTATCGCGCTTGCCGCAGCGACAGCGGGACTTGCAAGGTAGACCTCCGATTTAACATGACCCATTCTGCCGACGAAGTTTCTGTTTGTCGTTGCAACAGCTCTTTCGCCCTCGGCAAGAATGCCCATATGACCGCCAAGGCACGGACCGCAAGTAGGAGTGGAAACTATCGCGCCTGCCTCGATAAATGTTTTGAGGTAACCTTTTTCCATTGCTTCAAGGTATATCTTCTGCGTTGCGGGAATGATGATAGCGCGAACGCCTTTTGCTACCTTTTTGCCTTTGAGTATCTTTGCGGCGATCTCAAGGTCGGAGAATCTGCCGTTCGTGCAGGAACCGATAACTACCTGGTTGATCTTAACGTCGCCGCAATCGCCTATCTCTCTTGTATTTTCGGGGAGATGTGGGAAAGCTACCGTGGGTTCGAGCTTGGAAAGGTCTATTTCATAAGTTTCGTCATAGACAGCATCTTCGTCTGCCGTAAAGATGACGGGTTCGCCTGCGCCAGCGTTCTTCATGTATTCGATAGTTTTATCGTCTACTTCGAAAACGCCGTTCTTTGCGCCTGCTTCGATAGCCATGTTTGCCATGCAGAGTCTGTCGTCCATAGAAAGGGAGTGCATACCTTCGCCTGTAAATTCCATGGAACGATAGAGCGCGCCGTCAACGCCTATTTTGCCGATGATGTGGAGGATAACGTCTTTACCCGAAACGTATTCGGGAAGAGTTCCTTTAAGGATAAAGCGTATCGCAGAGGGAACCTTGAACCAAGCTTTTCCCGTTGCCATGCCGCAAGCCATGTCTGTGGAGCCTACACCCGTGGAGAAAGCGCCCAAAGCGCCGTATGTACACGTGTGAGAGTCTGCGCCGATAACTACATCGCCGCTTTTAACGAGTCCTTTTTCGGGGAGAAGAGCGTGTTCGATGCCCATTTCGCCAACGTCATAGAAGTTGGTAATGCTCTGTTCTCCTGCAAATTCGCGGCACATCTTGCACTGTTCAGCCGCTTTGATATCTTTGTTGGGTGCAAAGTGATCCATTACGAGAGCGATCTTTTCTTTGTTGAAAACATCGCCGCCGAGTTTATTATATTCGCGAATGGCAACAGGGGAAGTGATATCGTTTCCGAGTACGAGGCTGAGGTTAGCAAGGATAAGCTGACCTGCGGAAACGCTTTCAAGTCCTGCGGCACGCGCGAGTATCTTTTGCGTCATGGTCATTCCCATTTTGTTTGATCTCCTTATTGTTTTTTGCCGCTCTGTATCAACGGCGGTATATATGCTTTTATAAGTAATACCTCGGTATTACGCCGCTTGCGCGGCGTAACGAGGTGTAATATTCAAATCAGATAAGTTTTTCGAGAGCGTTGATGTAAGCAAGGATACTTGCTTCAACGATGTCCGTAGAAAGACCGCGTCCCGAAACGAGTTCGTTGCTGTCTTCCGCTTTTATCTTAACGATAGCTTCACCGAGGGAGTCTTTGCCTTCGGAAACGGCATTTATCGTATATTTTTCGAGCGTGTGCGCGGGAGGATTGATGAGCTTCTTAACAGCGTTGTAGGAAGCATCAACAGGACCGTTGCCGACAGCGGCATCTTCTATAAATGTGCCGTTGGCGAGCTTCAAGCGTACCGTGCTTGTTGCGGAGAGAACATTGCTTGCGTGAACATAGAAACGATCGAGCTGATATTTTGTGTTGTCGGAAACTCTCTTTTTGTGAGTAACGAGCGCGCTGATATCTGCGTCGGATACTGTTTTCTTCTTGTCGCAAAGCACTTTGAATTTTTCGAAGCAATCGAGCAATTCTTCTTCGGAAAGTTCATAACCGAGTTCGCGGAGTCTTGCATCGAATGCGTGTTTGCCCGAATGTTTGCCGAGGACGATCTTGTTTGTCGTGATACCTACGGACTCGGGAGTCATTATCTCGTATGTGCTTCTGTTTGCGAGAACGCCGTGCTGGTGGATACCGGATTCGTGAGCGAAAGCATTTGCGCCTACGATGGGTTTGTTGAGCGCGGGTGTCTGACCGATGATGTTATATACGAGTTTAGATGTGTTATAGATCTTTGTTGTGTCTATTCTGGGGGGATTCTTATATATATCGGGGCGTGTACGCATAGCCATTACAACTTCTTCGAGAGATGTATTGCCTGCGCGTTCGCCGAGACCGTTTATCGTACATTCGATCTGCGTAGCACCGCCGAGGACGCCTGCAAGAGAGTTTGCAACGCCGAGACCGAGGTCATTGTGGCAGTGAACGGCAAAATCTACTGTGTCGGAATTTTCAACGTTAGCGATGAGGTACGCGATAAGATCGTGCATTTCCTGAGGAGTTGTATAACCTACCGTATCGGGAATATTGATCGTTGTCGCGCCTGCGCGGATAGCCGTGTCAACGACTCTGGCAAGGAATGCAGGTTCGCTTCTTGTGGCGTCTTCCGCGGAAAATTCGATGTTGGAGCAGTAATTTTTTGCATAAGCAACGAGCTTCTCTGTTTTTTCGAGAACCTGTTCCTCTGTCATTTTAAGCTTATACTGCATATGAAGGGGGGATGTTGCCAAGAATACGTGTATTCTGGGGTCAACCGCGCCTCTTACTGCTTCGTAAGCGGCGTCTATATCTTTGATAGTGAGACGTGCGAGAGAGGCAACCGTGCAATCATGAACAGCTTCGGCAATGCTCTTAACGGATTCAAAGTCGCCGGGAGAGGATATAGCAAAACCTGCCTCGATAACATCGACCTTGAGCTTTTCGAGTGCGTGCGCAACTTCGAGCTTTTCCTGAAGGTTCATGCTGCAACCGGGAGACTGTTCTCCATCACGCAGCGTCGTGTCGAATATTTTTACCTGTTTCATGTGATGTCCTTTCGCACCTTTTGTGCGTTTGTTTTTTCAGTATTACGGTTTCCCCCTGAAAAGAGGGAAACCGCGTTGTTTTTTATATTACTCTATGTCGATGACAGCGCCTTTGTCTGCGGAGCTTACGCTTCTTGCATATTTTTTAAGATAACCTGAGATATCCTTTTTAACTTTGATGGGCATTTCGGATTTTCTCTTTGCCATTTCCTCTTCGGAAACTTCAAGGTCGATAGAGTAGTTGGGGATATCGATAGAGATGATATCGCCGTTTTTAACGTAAGCGATGGCACCGCCGCTTACCGCTTCGGGAGAAACGTGTCCGATGGACGCGCCGCGCGTAGCGCCGGAGAAACGTCCGTCTGTGATAAGAGCGACTTCTTTGTCAAGTCCCATGCCGCAGATAGCGGAAGTGGGGGAGAGCATCTCTCTCATACCGGGACCGCCTGCGGGTCCTTCGTAACGGATAACGACAACGTCGCCGGATTTGATCTTTCCTGCGTAGATATCGGCGATAGCCTCTTCTTCGCTGTCGAATACGACTGCGGGACCTTTGTGTACCATCATTTCGGGTGCAACGGCACTGCGTTTAACAGCCGCACCGTTGGGCGCGAGGGAACCGAACAAAACAGCGAGACCGCCGTTTTCGAGGTAGGGGTTGTCGATAGGACGAATTACCTCGTGGTTCTTTACGGTAACTTTTGCGATATTTTCGCCGACTGTTTTGCCCGTAACCGTGATAAGGCTCGTGTCGAGAAGTCCTTTTTTGGTGAGTTCGTTCATAACGGCATATACACCGCCTGCCGCCTGAAGATCCTGCATATGATGATGACCTGCGGGAGCGAGATGGCAGAGGTTAGGTGTACGGTCGCTGATCTCGTTTACATAACGGAGGTCGAGCTTAACGCCTGCTTCCTTGGCGATAGCCGTGAGGTGGAGCAAGGAGTTGGAAGAGCAACCGAGCGCCATGTCGATCGTAAGAGCATTCGTAAATGCCTTTTCCGTGAGGATATCGAGGGGGCGAAGGTTTTCGTGAACGAGTTCTACCGCTCTCATGCCGACCGTTTTTGCAAGACGCTGACGTTCCGCATATACTGCGGGAATAGTGCCGTTGCCGCGCAAGCCCATGCCGAGCGCTTCCGTAAGGCAGTTCATGGAGTTTGCCGTGAACATACCGGAGCAGGAGCCGCATCCGGGGCAAGCGTTGTTTTCGTAATATGCGAGCTGTTCGTCGGTAGCTTTGCCGCTCTTATATGCACCGACAGCTTCAAATACGCTGTTAAGGTCCATATATCTGCCGTCTTCTCCGCAAAGGGAGAGCATCGGACCGCCCGAAACGAAAATGGAAGGGATATTGAGTCTTGCCGCCGCCATAAGCATACCGGGAACGATCTTGTCGCAGTTGGGAATGAATACAAGACCATCGAAACGATGAGCCTTTGCCATACATTCCACGCTGTCCGCGATGATCTCGCGGGTTACGAGGGAATATTTCATTCCCTCGTGGCCCATTGCGATACCGTCGCAAACACCGATAACATTAAATTCAACGGGAGTACCGCCTGCCATAAGCACGCCGTCTTTAACGCTGCGCGCTATCGTTTGCAAGTGGATATGCCCCGGTATGATCTCGTTAAAAGAGTTTACGATACCGATAAGAGGTTTCTTTATCTGCGTATCGGTATAGCCCATTGCTTTGAAAAGCGAGCGCTGAGGAGCACGTTCCGCTCCGAGCTTCATTTCGTCGCTTCTCATTTTGTAAGGTCTCCCCAGTTCATCTTTTCGCGGAGTTCCTTACCAACCTGTTCCATCTGGCATTCTGCTTCCTGGTTACGACGAGCGTTGAAGAAGGGTCTGCCTGCCTGGTTTTCAAGGATCCAGTTGCGAGCGAATGTACCGTTTTGGATCTCTTCGAGAACTTTCTTCATTTCTTTCTTTGTTTCTTCTGTGATAACGCGAGGACCAACTGTGTAGTCGCCGTATTCAGCTGTATCGGAGATGGAGTAACGCATGAAGGAGAAGCCTTTCTTGAAGATAAGGTCAACGATGAGCTTCATTTCATGGATGCATTCGAAGTAAGCGTTTTCGGGTTTGTAACCTGCTTCAACGAGAGTTTCGAAACCTGCTTTCATGAGGGCTGTAACACCGCCGCAGAGAACAGCCTGTTCGCCGAAGAGGTCTGTTTCTGTTTCTTCTCTGAATGTTGTTTCGAGGATACCTGCGCGAGCGCCGCCGATAGCGTAAGCATAGGAAAGAGCGAGGTCGTGAGCATCGCCTGTTGCGTTGTTTTCAACAGCTACGAGGCAAGGAACACCCTGACCGAGCGTATACTGGCTTCTTACTGTGTGGCCGGGACCTTTAGGAGCGATCATAACAACGTTTACATCCTTGGGAACAATGATCTGACCGTAGTGGATGTTGAAACCGTGAGCGAAAGCGAGCGTCATGCCTGCTGTAAGGTTGGGAGCGATGTCCTTTTTGTAAACAGCAGCCTGTTTTTCGTCGTTGATAAGGAACATAACGAAATCAGCTTTCTTAACAGCTTCTGCTGTTGTGTAAACTTCGAAGCCGTCTACTTTTGCAACTTCTGCGGATTTGGAACCTTCGTAAAGACCGATGATAACGTTTACACCGGAATCTCTCATGTTCTGAGCGTGAGCATGACCCTGGCTGCCGTAGCCGATAACAGCAACGGTTTTAGCTTTGAGAAGTGCGGGGTTGCAATCTTTTTCGTAGTACATAGTAGCCATAATGATTTATCTCCTTTTAGGTAAATAAAAATAATTTTTTATAATTTATAATAATGAGAAAATAGTGCGCTTAGTTGATAGTATCAATATATGGAAATAACGTCGTGAAGCTTTCCGAGCTGTCTTAAAAGCTGGGAATGTATGTATTCATCGCCGTATACCGTTATAGTCATTTCGGAAACGGCGGGGTCCGCTGTTTCGTGAACGACGAGCGAGCTTATGTTAAATCCTCTGCGAGCGAACATTTCGGAAATTCTTACAAGAACGCCGAATCTGTTTACAACGGAAAGAGAGAGGCTGATCTTTTGGTTTGTTGCCATTGTTTTAGTACTCCTTAAGAAAGTATCATGTTTTCGATAGCGCCGCCGGGAGGAATCATGGGAAGAACGCGTTCGTCCATGTCTATGGCGCAGTCGATAAGAACGGGACCGTTTATTGCCATAGCGGCTTTCATTGCCGCATTAAGCTCGTCCGTATTTGCGGCGGAGAAGCCATCTGCGCCGAATGCGCGTGCCAAAGCGGGGAAATCTGTTTTGCGGTCGAGCGTCGTTTGGGAGTAATGTTCGTTGTAGAACGCTTTCTGCCACTGACGCACCATGCCGAGAACACCGTTATTGAGTATAACTATAATAATAGGAAGATTTTGAGAAACAGCTGTTGCCATTTCGTTGAGGTTCATGCCGAAGCTTCCGTCGCCCGTGAAGAGGACTGTTCTCTTGCCCGAAGCAACGCAACCGCCGATAGCGGCGCCCATGCCGAAGCCCATCGTTCCCAAGCCGCCGCTCGTGAGGAACGTGCGGGGGTTCTCGAATCTGTATTTCTGTGCCGTCCACATCTGATGCTGACCAACGTCTGTTGCGACGGGAGTATCGGAGGGGAGGTAGGAGTTTACTGTTGTTATGACATCGTAAGGTGTCATGGAGCCGATCTGCTCTGCGGCGTTTTCTGCCGCGAATTTTTTAAGACCTTCTACTTCGTCGTGCCAAGCGTCGTGCTTTGCGGGGGATACCTTTGCAAGGATCCTTGCGATGGTGTCTTTTACGTCGCCGTGGATACCGAGATCGACCTGAACGTTCTTGCCTATCTCAGCAGAGTCAACATCGATATGGATTATCTTAGCGCCTTTGCAGAATTTAGAAACATTACCTGTTGCTCTGTCGGAAAAACGTGCGCCGAGCGTGATAACGAGATCGGCGGAGTTTTTAGCCATGGACGCTGCGGCGTTGCCGTGCATACCTGTCATACCGAGCTTTCTGGGGTTGGAATCGGGAACCGCTGTGATACCCATGATACTGCAACCGACAAAAGCGTCTATCTTATCTGCGAGAGCGGGAATGTCCGCTTCCGCATTTGCGGAGATAGCGCCGCCGCCGACATATATGTAAGGCTTTTTGCTCTCATTTATCATTGCGACAGCTTTGTCGATGTCGCTTTCGCTTGCCGTGGGGAGAGCGAAAGGCTCTACTATCGGCTGAGGTTCATAATCGGCGAAGCTTATCTGGATATCCTTGGGGATATCGACAAGCACGGGGCCGGGTCTGCCGGATTTGGCGATACGGAAGGCTTCTCTGATGATGTCCGCAAGTTCTTCTGTCTTTGTAACCATGAAGTTGTGCTTCGTGATCGGGATCGTTACGCCTACGATGTCTACTTCCTGGAAGCTGTCGCGTCCGAGAAGGTTGCAGGGAACGTTACCCGTAATGGCTACCATGGGAACGGAGTCCAACATAGCGTTAGCAAGACCTGTAACAAGGTTCGTTGCTCCGGGGCCGGATGTTGCGATAACTACGCCGACTTTACCCGTCGTTCTCGCGTAGCCGTCTGCCGCATGAGCTGCGCCTTGTTCGTGAGCCGTGATGATATGTTTTATTCTGTCAGATTTGAGGTAGAGAGAGTCGTATATATTGAGTACCTGACCGCCCGGATAACCGAAAACAACGTCCGTTCCCTGCTCGATCAAGGTCTCAACGAGTATATCTGAACCTGCGAGTTTCATTAGTGCCTCCTGATGATGGTATTCGGAAAAAATAAAAGCCTATGGTTAAAAGCTAACCATAGGCGAGAAGATCGTAAAAATCTATATTTACGGAAAGCGTCTTAATTTGAAAATCTCATCCGTAAAATCTATGTTTACACCTTTTGTGCCATGACATGACTTTTAACGCTATCTTTAACTGCATCAACAGTTAGGGCAATAGCGCTAATAATTATGAAGTTGATCACAAATGTGTAACCCATCGTTATTTCTCCCGTTTGAAAAAAATAAAGTTAATTGTTTTGTTACAACTTAGTATAGACCCACGTGCATAAAAAGTCAAGACTTTTTTATAAAAATGCGAAAAAAATTCGTAAAACTGCCGTTTACAGTGAATATTACTTGAAAATAAATGCGTTTTATGATAATATATTCATAAAAAGGAGTGATATATACATGATAACGATAGATAATTGCATATTGCGCCTTGCCGTTGACGAGCATGGCGCACAGATGAGAAGCCTTTTCGATATCGAAAACGGCAAAGAATATCTTTGGCAGGCTGACCCCGATATATGGGGCAGAACGGCACCGATACTTTTCCCCGCGGTCGGCAAAATGCAAACAGACGGATATGATTATAATGGAAAACGTTACTCTATGTCAAAACACGGCTTTTTAAGGGACAGCGAATTTTGCATAGAGGAGAAAACGGAAAACAGCTTAGTGCTTGTAATGCGCCCCGATGAAAAAATAAAAGCAAACTATCCCTTTGACTTTGCTTTCCGCGCAAAATATGAATTAGAAGGAAGAAAACTTCATTTTTCATATGAGATAGAAAACTGCGGAAACGAAGATATGTATTTTTCGATAGGCGCTCACCCTGGTTTTAATTGCGAGCATGGCGATAAAATAATATTTAACGATGATGAAAACATTACGGCACTTTACTTTAACGAGGCAGACCGTCCCAACGACAATGCTTTGCCCATTTTGATGAACAACTCTCGCGAATTGACTATCACAGAGGATTTCTTCAACGATGGTTCGCTCTGTTTCCCCGCAATAAGTTCCGATGGCGTGAGCCTTGTTCGCGACGGAAAAATATATCTCAAAATGACATTCGGAAAGATTCCTCATCTTTGGCTTTGGGCTAAACCGGGCGCGAAATTTATCTGTATAGAGCCGTGGCATGGTTCCGATGAGTGTATTTTCGAAACGGATATCACCAAAAAAGACGGTATCATCGCTCTTGCACCGAAAAAGACGTTCGTTTTCCACATCACTATGGAGATCTGAGTTAAAAAAGCAGAAAAATATAAAAAATAAAGAGGCGTATCGCAAGATACGCCTCTTTATTTTGGACTAAAGGATTGTTTCTTTGTGTAAGTGATGAGACCGATAGTGATCGTGCCTGCATCCTTGTCTTCCTTGAAGTTGAAGGAAGTGGAATATTCCTTAGCGTCTTCATTACCGAAATCAAAGCTGATCTTCATAGAACCGTCATCGGATTCTGTGATCTTGTATGTACCTTCGAATTTTTCGGAGTTGGACATACCGAGAAGAGAGCCTTCAACTGTGAGAGTTACTTTGCTGCCGCTGAACTTGTAAGTCGTGGTAGCGCCTGTACCCAAAACAGAACCGCCGGCTGTGTATGTGCCGGAAAGCGTCTTGCCGCAAGAAGCGAGCGTGAGGCAGGCGAGCGCGATAACGAGCGCCAAGGCAACAACTCTTGTGATCTTCTTTGTCATGATAAAGATCCTCCATAAATATAAATTCCGAGCAAAACAAAAATGCATGTCGGTTATTACAATTATACATGAATTTGTCAAATTGTCAAGTGAAATCGATTAAACATTTTATTTGAAGTGTAGAATATTATTTTAATGCAAATAGGCTATTGCTTCCTTGACGGTTTGGTGGTAAAATGTATATTGGAAAAAATTTTATGTTCGGAGATGAAGGATATGAAAAAAACCAAAATTATATGCACAATGGGTCCCGCTTGCGAAAACGAGGAGACTCTCGAAAAAATGATAAAAGCCGGCATGAACGTTGCCAGACTTAACTTTTCTCACGGCGATCATGCCGAACACAAGAGAAGAGTGGATATGGTAAAGCGCGTTCGTGAAAGGCTTGGTCAGCCGATAGCCCTTATGCTCGACACAAAGGGTCCCGAATACCGCATAGGTACTTTCGAAAACGGCAAGATAACGCTTTCCGAGGGCGATGATTTCACTTTCACCGTTGAAGATTGCGTCGGCGACGAAAAACACGTTTCCGTTTCCTACAAAAATCTTCCGCGCGAGATGTTCGTCGGAGATCCGATACTTCTCAACAACGGCTTGCTCGAGTTCAAGGTAACCGAAACGACTCCCAAGGAGATAAAGACCCAGGTCGTTATCGGCGGCGATCTTTCGGACAGAAAGAGCATGAGCTTCCCGGGAAAAACGCTTAAACAGGAATATCTCAGCGAAAGAGATAAAGAAGACATCCTCTTCGGTATTGAAAACGACATCGACTTTATTGCTTGTTCCTTTGTTTCCACAAAAGAAGATATTCTCAAGATCCGTCAGTTCCTCAAGGATAACGGCGGCGAACATATCGACCTTATCGCAAAGATAGAGAACCGTTCGGGTGTTGATAATATCGAAGATATCATAGATGTCAGCGACGGTATCATGGTAGCTCGCGGCGATATGGGCGTAGAGATACCCTTTGAACAGCTCCCCGCTATTCAGAAACACATGATAACCGTATGCCGTCTTAAAGGCAAGAGAGTTATCACCGCAACGGAAATGCTCGAATCCATGATAACAAAGCCGCGTCCCACACGTGCGGAGATCTCCGACGTTGCAAACGCAGTATATGACGGAACGAGCGCCGTAATGCTTTCAGGTGAGACAGCGGCGGGTATATACCCCGTAGAAGCTGTTCGCGCGATGGCTAAGATAGCAGAGCAGACGGAAAAGGACATCAACTATGTTCGCCGCTTCCGCTCCGCGGAATTTAAGATATCCAGCGCAACGGACGCTATCTCTCACGCTACTTGCGACCTTGCGATAGATCTTGATGCAAAGCTTATAGTTGCTTGCTCTCTCAGCGGCAGAACGGCTCGAATGGTATCTCGTTTCCGTTCTCCCACACCGATCATCGGTCTTACGACAGATGAAAGAGCATGGCGCAAACTTGCGCTCTCTTGGGCGGTACTTCCCATGCTTACCGAAGAATATCAGTCCACGGACGTTCTTTTCTATAACGCAACCAGAATGGCAAAAGAATCGGGTATGGCAGGCAAGGGCGATGTTATCGTTATCACGGGCGGTCAGACAAACGGTCGTTCTGGCAACACCACTCTTGTAAAATATGAAGTTCTCAAATAAAATGTGATAAAAAATAGAAACGCGGTCGTTTGATTACGACCGCGTTCCTATTTTAGGAGTAAAATTTATAAGGAGATTTTGGTAGGTTCAAGATTTTTTTGAAAGCTCTATCATATGCATCACATCATCGCAGAGCTTGTCTGCGGCAGAACCATTTGATGTCGGGATGCGTATGGCTTCCTTGCCGTTTTCACTTATAACTATATAGGAAAATCTGGATCTGCTTCCGTCCGCCAAAGTTACGTCGTCTGCGAAAGTGAAGATCTTGTCTATATCATCATAAAGAAATTCGGCGTTGCTTTCGGTTATCTTATCTTCGATAAGACTTATCTTTTTCTGAGCGACATATATGCCCGTCTTTGTAAAGAGCATTGCCGAAGCCGTGTAAACAGATGTGCGGACCTTACGGTCGCCTTTTGCGCGACGCGCAAGAGCGTTATCGTCAAAAGTATATGCGCCCGTTTCGAACGACTGGATATTTTTTATGAGCAAGCCGCTGAGTCCTGTGCTTTCGGCTGTCTTTTCAGCAAATTTATCTGTTATCTGCGCTATGGCATTATCAAGATCGCCGCTGTTGGAACGCATGGAACGCGGTATAAAAGCGATTCCCGCGCCTATCGCTATCAACAATAATGACACCGTGCTTTGCATCGGGAAGAACCAAAGATGGAACAGCAAAGTCAACGCGATGAGCAATACGCCGACAGCCATAACGACAACGCCTGTATAGAACGCTTTATCGTTACTTTTGAGATACTTGATATTTTTGTTATAATCCATAGTGAAAACCTTTCAAAACGAAAAATCTTTTTTCGTTGGCAATATTGTACCATAAAAATTTGAAATAATCAATAGATTTTTTAGTTAAAAAGGCATATCCGTGTGTGGGAAATTTCTCTCGATATTTGTGATATTTCAACAAAAACAGCGATATTCCGAACGATATCAGCCAAAATAAACGCGATGAACAAAAAAATCATTGACTTTATTTTTGCATCATAGTATACTGAAAGTATCAAAAATAACTTTGGAGGTATCAAACATGATCAATCGACAAGAACTCAAATCTTTGGCAAAGGATTCTCTTAAAAATAATTGGGGAATAGCTATCGGCGCTTTCCTCATTTATATGGTAATCTCATATGCTCTCAGTGCCACTGCGATAGGCTCTATTTTCCTTGGATTTTTGGTCGTAGGTTATTGTGCCGTAAACTTGAGCTTTATCAGAACGAAACAGGCAAGATTCGAAACTCTCTTCAGCGGATGCAGTAATTTCGTTACGAACTTCCTTGCATATTTGCTCGTTCAGATATTCACGGCTCTTTGGTCTCTTTTGTTCATCATTCCCGGTATAGTTAAAGCTTGCTCTTATTCAATGACTTGCTATATCCTTAACGATAACCCCGAGATGAGCGCTTCCGAAGCTATCAACGCAAGTAAAGCCATGATGAACGGTCATAAATGGGAATATTTTGTGCTTCAGCTCTCTTTCATAGGTTGGTACATACTCAGTGCGTTTACATTCGGCTTGCTCCTTCTCTATGTAGGACCTTATGTAAATGCAACGACAGCGGCTTTCTATGAGAAAGTAAAGACGCTTCCCGTTGTGGAATAATATCATCTGAAATCGTTATAAAATAAATAAGATGCAGACCCCAAAGGATATAAAGCTCCTTTGGGGTCTGTCTTTTATGATATTGAACAGAAAAGCGGTGCACTTAAAAGCGCCTTTTGGCATACGATATTATTGGAAGTATATTATTTTGCTCACGAGGTAGTTATGATAGAATGGTTTTCTTCGCTTGCACATTATCAGCAAGCGCTTTTGGCTACTCTTTTTACGTGGGGCGTTACGGTGCTTGGCGCGTCCGTCGTTATCTTTTTCAGAGCTGTGCATAAAGATGTGATGGATGCGACGCTCGGATTTTCCTCGGGCGTGATGATAGCGGCATCGTTTTGGTCGCTTTTGCTTCCTGCGAATGAAATGGCGCACGAGCTTGGATTTTCTTCCGATGCGGTGTTGATATTGGGTTTTTTCTGCGGCGGTGTGTTGCTGTTTGCGGGAGACAGGATATTTGACTTCGTAAAAGCGAAAATGCCCGAAGATTCCGATGATATCGACAAAAAACGCGCTTCGTTGCTCGTTTTTTCAATAACGCTCCATAATATTCCCGAGGGTCTTTGCGTTGGAGTTGCGTTCGGCTCGCTCGCTTACGGCGCAAAAGGAGCGACACTCGTTTCCGCTTGCGTATTGGCGCTCGGAATAGGTATACAAAATTTCCCCGAGGGTGCGGCTGTCAGCGTTCCGCTGAGGAGAGAGGGATTTTCTCGCTCCCGCGCGTTCTTTTGGGGGCAGATAAGCGGCGCGGTAGAACCGATAGCGGGCGTTTGCGGCGCATTGCTCGTAACTCATGTAAAAACGATGCTTCCGTTTTGCCTCTCGTTTGCCGCAGGCGCGATGATATACGTCGTATCAAAAGAGCTTATCCCCGAAAGTCAATCGGGAGAGAAGAAAGACGTTATGGCTCTCTTCACCTTGGTTGGTTTTGCGGTAATGATGCTTTTGGATGTTACATTTTCGTAAAATATCGAAAAATCTATTGACTTTTTCGTTATAAAAATTTATAATTCAATTAGTAATATGTCAAATGCTATGACGGAAACAATATCGTGCAGATACTTCGCAAAGAGAAGCGGCGGTCGGTGAGAGCCGTAAGAAGCGGTGCGAGAAAGATCATTCCCGAGCAGGAGCCCTAAAGCGGATATTTTTTGCAAGTAAGCGCTCACGCTGTCCCGCGTTACAAGGAACGCATATGATCGTATGCGGTATTTATCTAAATGATTGAGTGGTACAACGGAATCTATATCCGCCTCGTTACAGAGGCGGTTTTTATTTTTACGGAGGTTATATATGTTGACTATCGATAAGATTTATGATGCGGCAAGAGTATTGGAAAATGTAGTTCGCCATACTCAGCTCATCGAAGTGCCCAGACTCGGCGCAGATTGCGGATGCGAGGTGTATTTGAAACCCGAAAATCTTCAGCTCACGGGTTCTTTTAAAGTTCGCGGCTCCGCATATAAGATATCTCAGCTCACAGAAGAAGAAAAATCCCACGGCGTTATCGCTTGCTCCGCAGGCAACCACGCGCAGGGCGTTGCGTTGGCGGCAACGAAGCAGGGCATAAGATCGGTCATTTGCTTGCCGTCTTCCGCACCTATATCCAAAGTAGAGGCAACGAGACGTTACGGCGCAGAAGTATGCCTTGTTGACGGTGTTTATGACGACGCTTATGCGGAAGCTATCCGCCAGAGAGACGAAAAAGGCTATACTTTTATCCATCCTTTCGATGATGACGATGTTATCGCGGGTCAGGGTACTATCGGTCTTGAGATAATGAACGAACTTCCCGATGTTGATGCGGTAGTAGTTCCCGTAGGCGGCGGCGGTCTTATCTCGGGCGTTGCATACGCACTCAAAACATTGAAGCCTTCCATAAAAATATACGGTGTACAGGCAGAGGGCGCTCCCTCTATGTTCAACGCCGTTCATACGGGCAAAGCGGACGCGCTTCCTTCCGTTTCCACATTCGCGGACGGTATCGCGGTAAAATGCCCCGGTGCAAATACATTCGAATATTGCAAAAAATATGTTGATGAGATAGTTACGGTTTCGGAAGATGAGATCTCCGCAGCTATACTTCACCTCATCGAAAATCAGAAGCTTACGGCAGAGGGCGCCGGCGCCGTTTCCGTTGCGGCTGTCAAATTCGGCAAGATCCCCGTTAGCGGCAAGAAAGTCGTATGCCTCGTTTCCGGCGGTAATATAGACGTTACTATCCTTTCTCGCGTTATAGATCGCGGTCTTCATAAGAGCGGCAGAGCTTGCTCTATCGTTATCGAGCTTATCGATAAGCCCGGACAGCTCGAAGCGGTATCGCACATCATCGCACAGCACGGCGGTAACGTTGTTTCCGTTCATCACGAACACGGCGATGCACAGGCTGTAAACGGTTGCTTCTTGAGAATAGGCATGGAAACAAAGAGCTTTGAACATATCGAAGAGATACGTTCCGCGCTTTTTGCAAACGGATTTAAACTCGTTCACTAATTATATAATATAAAAATTTCGGAGGTCATATCATGGCAAAGATCATCTATACAAAAAACGCTCCCGATGCTATCGGTCCCTACTCCCAGGGTGTTATAACGGGAAATATCCTCTTCACATCCGGTCAGATCGCCATCAACTCCGCAACGGGTAATGTTGAAGCGACAACTATCGAAGAACAGACAGAACAGGTGTGCAAGAACCTCGGCGCTCTTCTTGCCGAAGCAGGTGCTTCCTTTGAAAATGTCGTTAAAACGACTTGTTTTCTCGCAGACATGGGCGATTTCGCCGCATTCAATGCTGTTTACGGCAAATATTTCGTATCCAAACCCGCGCGTTCTTGCGTTGCTGTAAAAACGCTTCCCAAAAACGTTCTTTGCGAAGTTGAAGTTATTGCGGAACTTTAATATTTGATAAGATTTGAGCTTTCTGCGTTAATGTTGACGCGGAAAGCTCAAATTTGCCTTGACAAATAAAAATGCGTGTGCTATAATCTAATCAATAGATATATCAAACCTATGAGGAAGAGAAGTAGCGGTCGCGAAACGGCAAAGAGAGCTGCATTTGGTGAGAAGCAGTGCGTAGAACTTCTGTGAATGGACTTCCGAGGGCAGACCGAACGTTTTCAAGTAGGCTCTGACGGGGTGCGTTGCCGTTATCATTGCGCCGTGTATGAATGTACGCGAAAAGTGCGAAGTTTTTTTCTTCGAATATGTGGGTGGTACCGCGGATAATGTTTATTTTCGTCCCAATGTCATTTGTTGACATTAGGGCGTTTTTTGTTTTTAACCGAAAATTTTTGAAAGGATAGTTGTTTATGTTTATTTTTTCTTCACGATGGCGAAGCCCGAAAACAAATCTAAAAATAAATTTAAATATAAATAATATTTTTGAATCTCGAAAGGAAATTTTATCATGAAAAAAATAATCTCTATGATCATGGTAGCGGCAATGTTCGCCGTTATGCTCTTCTCATTCGCTTCTTGCTCCACCGACGATAAGCCCACTATCGGCATCATACAGTTCGGTTCACACGCTTCTCTCAACAACTGCTACGAAGGCGTTATGCAGGGTCTTGCCGCTAACGGTATCACAGAAGAAAATTACAACATCGAATATGTAAACAGCAACTTCGACGCAAGTGTTTCTCAGTCTCAGGCAAAAACATTCATCAATAAAAAAGCCGCGCTCATAATCGCCATAGCAACTCCCTCTGCCGTAACTGCCGCTACCGCGTCCGACGGTGAGATACCCGTTGTATTCTGCGCTGTTACAGACGCAAGCGTTATGGAAAACTACGAAAATGTTACAGGTTCTTCCGATATCCCCAATTTTGAAAAACAGCTCGAAGTCGTAACGGCATTCATGGGCAAAGAAGACCTCAAGATAGGCGTGCTTTATTCCACAGAAGAATCCAGCTCTCCCGTTCAGGTGGCAAGCCTTAAAAAAGCCGCTGAAAAATACAACGGCATGGAAATAATCGCAAGCGCCGTTGCGGATATCACAACTATCGATTCCAAAACAACGGAACTTATCGAACGCGGCACCGAATGCTTTATCAATATCCTCGATAATACGGTAGTCGGCAAGCTCGAAACAAATATCCTCCCCATCACAAACGATAAAAACATTCCCGTATTCGGCTCCGAGATAGAGCAGGTAAAAGTAGGTTGTGCGGCAAGCGCGTCTATCGACTATGTTGCCGTAGGTAAACTTACAGGCGAATCCGCCGCTAAAGTATTGAACGGAACAAACGCGAGCGATATCGCAGTTGCCGTTATCACAGCCCCCACAAATTATTACAACAGCGATGTTTGCAAGAATTTGGGTCTTACCGTTCCCGAAGGCATTTCCTTGACGGATGTTGCCGAAGCGAAATAATTATTAAGATAAGCTTTTCCAGGCAATTTTTCAGAAAGGTTTAAGATATGTCATTATTTTTTGGTACAACAATAGACGGTCTCCAAATGGGATTGTGCTTCGCGGTGATAGCGCTTGGCGTTTACATCTCATATTCCATATTGGATTTTCCCGATCTGTCGGTAGACGGAACGTTCCCCTTGGGCGGTGTCATCAGCACGATACTTATGTTGAAGCTCGGAATGAACCCCATTCTTGCAATAGTCCTTTCGTTTTTCGTCGGAATGGCGGCGGGTGCGATAACGGGCATACTCCATGTTAAATTCAAGATATCCAATCTTCTTTCTGGTATCATCGTTATGACGGCGCTTCTTTCCATAAACCTTGCGCTCACAAAGCTCCTCACGAAAACCGGATTTACAACGACGATATTCTCGTACAGAAGCGAGAATCTCGAAGGTATATTCAACGGAAAACTCGTTGAGATATTCGGCAAAGACTACAAAGACTACATGATAATCGCTATCTTGTTCGTTATCGTTGTGGTCTTGAAGATAGCAGTTGACCTTTTTCTCAAAACAAAAGCGGGATATATGCTCCGCGCAACGGGCGATAACGAGCGCGTTGCCGTAACTCTTGCGAAAAACGCGGGAAATTACAAAATATTCGGTCTTGCTCTTGCAAATGGTCTTGTTGCGATGTCGGGCGCGATATATTCTCAGTTTACTATGTCATATGACAACAGCGCCGGCACAGGTAAAGCGGTTCTTGCGCTCGCTTCCGTTATAATCGGTACTGCGATATTCTCCAATATCAAATTCCTCAAGGAAACGACGGCTGTCGTTATCGGCGCGATAGTATATTCGCTCTGCCTCAATTACCTTGTACTTGTTGATAAGGACGGAATATATCTCAAATTGCTCAACGCGGTATTGTTTGCGCTTATACTTATATTCAATGAAAAGATATCATCGTTCTTGCGTAAACGCTCCGTTTCGAAAGGTGGAAAGAAACACGATGCTTGAATTACAAAACATATATAAAGTCTTCAACCGCGGAACGGTCAATGAGTCTGTTCTTTTCGAAGATTTTTCGCTTGAAGTGAAAAAAGGCGAGTTCGTTTCTGTCGTTGGTTCGAACGGAAGCGGTAAAACGACAATGCTCAATATCATCTGCGGTTCTATTCCGATAGACGGCGGAAATATAATCGTAGGCGGAAAAAATATAACTTCTCTTTCCGAATTTAAGCGCTATAAAACGATCGGCAGAGTATATCAAGACCCGTCGATGGTTACTTGCCCTCATTTGACGATAACGGAGAACATGGCGCTTGCGGAGCAGAAAGGTGCTTTTTCGGGCTTTGGATTTGGCGTGAATAAAAAGCGCATAGCTCATTATCAGGAACTGTTGGCTCCTCTCGGTCTTGGCCTTGAGGACAAGATGGACGTTAAAGTAGGTTTGCTTTCGGGCGGTCAGCGCCAAGCTATGGCGCTCGTCATGACGACGATGACGCCGATAGATATGCTCATACTTGATGAACATACGGCGGCGCTCGACCCCAAGACGGCGGAAATAATCATGGAGCTTACCGATAAGGTCGTAAAAGAAAAAGGACTTACCGCGCTCATGGTAACGCATAACTTGCGTTTTGCCGTTGAATACGGCAACCGTTTGCTCATGATGCACAACGGAAATGCTGTGCTTGACAGAGCGGGCGAAGAAAAAGCAAAAACGAACGTTGATGATATCTTGGCGCTGTTCAATGAGATAAGCGTTGAATGCGGAAACTGATAAAAGAAATATTTTTGCAAGAAAAATATTGACATGATATGCATAAGAGTGTATAATTAAACAAAAAGCGGAAAAATCCCGCATAAAGAAAGGACGATATAATAATGAATAACTTGTATTATTATGCTATGCGATTTTATTATTATACTGCGTCTTTATGAGGGCAGTCTGTTTTCCGCATAGTTTTTTTGATTTTAAAAAAGACGATTTGTGCCGCAGAATGCCACAGGCTTTTTGCGGCACTCTTTATTTTTCGCAGAGTGCTTAAAAAAGCATTCTGCGTTTTTTGTATGAATATTCATGCGGCATATACCGTTTATTTGGGAGAAGATGTATTATGATTTCTGAAAAAATGCTTGCGCTGGGCAAAAAAAGCTCGGCGATACGCGAAATATTCGAATACGGAAAAAAGAGAAAAGCCGAGATCGGCGCTGAAAATGTATTTGATTTCAGCTTGGGCAACCCCAGCGTTTGCCCGCCGCCCGTTGTAAACGATACCATCAAAAAATTGCTCGACGAGGCAGACCCGATAGATCTTCACGGATATACTTCCGCGCCCGGCGATATGGAAACAAGAAAAGCTATCGCAAAATATCTTTCCGACACATACGGTACGAACGATGAAGCCGACAACATTTATATGACGGTCGGTGCGGCTGCTTCTCTTACGGTGAGCCTTAACGCTATCGTTTGCGAGGGAGACGAAGTGCTCGCTCTTGCGCCGTTCTTCCCCGAGTATAGAGTATTTGCGGAGAGCGCGGGTGCAAAGCTCGTCGTGGCTCAGTGCCGCGCAGGCGATTTTCAGATAGATGTGAAGGCGCTCGCTTCCGCGGTAAATGAACATACGAAAGCAGTCATAGTAAATTCACCCAACAATCCCACGGGAGTCGTATTCTCCGAGGAGAGCATAAAGGCTCTTGCCGCGTTGCTTTATGCAAAAGAAAAAGAATATTCTCATCCAATATATATAATATCGGATGAACCTTACCGCGAGCTTGTTTACGGAGGCGCGGCGGCACCTTATGTACCGAACTATTACGATAACACGATATCGTGCTATTCATTCAGTAAATCTCTTTCTCTTCCGGGCGAGCGTATCGGTTATATATGCGTTTCGAGAAGATGCGATGATTGGAAAGAGCTTTTCTTCGCCGTTTGCGGCGCGGGAAGAGCGCTCGGTTTCGTTTGCGCGCCGAGCCTTATGCAAAAAGTCATTCCTGCGTGTCTGGGCAAAACGTCCGACACGACGGTATACGATACGAACAGACAGCTTCTTTACAAAGAGCTTACGAGCTACGGATATGAATGTGTATATCCCGACGGTGCGTTTTATATGTTCGTAAAAGCATTTGAAAATGATGCGAGCGAATTTTGCGAAAAAGCAAAAAAACACGAGCTTTTGCTCGTGCCGTCGGATTCCTTCGGTGTTGAAGGTTATGTAAGGATATCATATTGCGTTACGACGGAACAGATAGAACGCGCGTTGCCCGCATTTAAAGCGTTGGCTGAAGATTACGGAAAAATTTAAGGAACGGAGAACGGAAATGGACGAACTTGAAAAAGCAAGAAAAGAAATAAATGAGGCGGATAAAGGCATTGCGGAGCTTTTTTGCAAAAGAATGAATGCAGTGCGCGCCGTTGCGGAATACAAGAAAAAGAGAGGACTCTCTATCCTCGATACCGCGCGCGAGGACGCTGTTATTGCGAAGAACAGCGCACTTGTCGAAGACGAGGAACTTCGTTCCTATTATGTAAATTATCTGAAGTATACCATGGAGCTTTCGCGCAATTTCCAGCATAAGCTCATCAGCGGCGCAAGGATAGCATACAGCGGTATTCCTGGCGCGTTCGCCTCTCTCGCAGCGGAAAAGCTTTTCCCTGACGGCGAGCATATCGCATATCCCAACTTTGAGGCGGCTTACAATGCCGTTGCAAACGGCGAATGTGATAGCGTTGTATTGCCTATCGAAAACAGCTATGCGGGCGAAGTAGGTCAGGTAATGGACCTTATATTCTCCGGAACGCTCTATATAAACAATGTTTTGGGTCTGGCGGTTACGCAAAATCTTTTGGGCGTACCGGGAAGCAAGCTCGAAGATATAAAGCAGGCTATCAGCCACCCGCAAGCCTTGGAACAGTCCGCAGTATATTTGAAAGAGCATAACATCACACCCGTGTCATATTCGAATACGGCTCTTGCCGCAAGACACGTTGCGGAGCTTGGCGATAAGACGACGGCGGCTATCGCGGGCGACGAAGCGGCAAAGATATACGGTCTTACGGTCCTTGCACACGGCATAAACGAAAGCAATATGAACACGACAAGATTTGCAACGCTCTCTCGCGTCGAAAACAAGCGCAGCGGCAAGCCGGACGACAATTTCATGCTCGTTTTCACTGTTAAGAACGAGGCGGGCGCGCTCGCAAAAGCGATGGATATCATCGGCAGACACGGATATAATATGCGCGGACTTCATTCAAGACCTATGCGCGAGCTTATGTGGCAATATTACTTCTACCTTGAAGCAGAGGGCGATATAAGAAACAAAAACGGCGAGGAAATGATGGAAGAGCTTTGCGATGTTTGCGACAGGCTCAAACTCGTCGGTTCGTATTCGGTAAAATAAAGTATGGTTTGAGGAATATAATATGGTTATCAGAGTAGAGCTTGGTGCTTCAAGCTATGATATAGAACTTTCAAGAGGCGCGCTTGAGCGCGTCGGCGAACTTATCCCCATGGACCGCAAAGTTCTTGTGGTTACGGACAGCGGTGTGCCGTCCGAATACGCGGACAAGGTAGCTTCTTTTGCCAAATATGCGGTAAAGATAGTTATTCCGCAGGGCGAAGAGAGCAAATCTTTCGAACAGCTCAAAAATATACTTTCCGAGATGTTGAAAGCGGGATTTTCTCGTAAAGATGCCGTTATAGCTGTCGGCGGCGGTGTTGTCGGCGATCTTTCGGGATTTGCCGCGTCCATGTATATGCGCGGTGTGGATTTTTACAATATCCCCACGACGTTGCTTTCGCAAGTGGATTCTTCTATCGGCGGCAAAACGGCAGTCGATTTCGGAGGATATAAAAATATAATCGGAGCGTTTTATCAGCCGAAAAAAGTAATAATCGATTCGAACGTGCTTAAAACATTGCCGAAGCGTCAAGTGGCGGCAGGCATGGCGGAAGCGATAAAGATGTCCGCGACATCTGATGCGGAACTTTTTGAAACGCTCGAAGCGGCAGACGATATCTATGCGGATATCGATAATGTAATAGAACGCGCATTGCTCATCAAAAAGCACGTTGTCGAATTTGACGAAAAAGAATCGGGTCTTCGCAAAATACTCAATTTCGGACATACCATCGGTCATGGTATAGAAAGTGAGAGGGCGGGCGCGCTTTATCACGGCGAATGTGTTTCGCTCGGTATGCTCCCGATGTGTTCGGACGGTGTAAGGGAAAGACTTATTCCCGTATTGAAAAAAGCGGCTCTTCCCACAGAGCTTAAACTTGACAGCGCAGAGCTTGAAACGGTCATGCACGCAGTAGCGCATGATAAAAAGAGCGCTTCGGACGGCATAGACGCGGTGCTTGTGAACGAGATAGGCTCTTTTGAGATAAAGAAACTTTCCGTTTCCGAGATAAGCGAAAAAACGGCAAAAATATTCGCATAAGGAGAAAAAGATGAAAAATACGTTTGGAACTTCCGTAAGCCTTACGGTATTCGGCGAGAGCCACGGTCCGTTTATCGGAGCGGTGCTGGACGGCATTGCGCCCGGAATCGAAGTGAACGACGAGGATATACGTCACGCGCTCACGCTTCGCAGACCTGCGGGCAAGATATCGACGGCAAGACAGGAAAAGGACGAATATGTTATCGCAAGCGGCGTTTTCGAAGGCAAAACGACAGGCACTCCCATCGCGATAATCATTCCCAATGCGGATACAAGAAGTAAAGATTACAAAAAAACATACGGACTTGCTCGCCCCGGTCATGCGGATTTTGCGGCTTATTGCAAATATCACGGATATGAAGATTACCGCGGCGGCGGTCATTTCTCGGGCAGAGTAACGTCAGCGCTCGTTGCGGCGGGAGCTATCGCACGTGCGGCTCTTGCCAAAAACTGTATATATATCGGAACGCACATAAAAGAGCTTGCGGGTATCCCCGACAGAGCCTTCGGCGATTACAAAGAAGATATTGATGCGCTTTACGGTAAAGTATTCCCCGTGCTTTCGGAAGATTCCGAAGCGAATATGCGTGCGGAGATAGAAAAAGCCGCATCTGAGGGCGACAGCGTTGGCGGTCTTCTCGAAACGGTCATTATCGGCATACCTGCCGGCGTAGGCGAGCCGTATTTCGATTCTTTCGAAAGCATCATTTCGCACATGATGTTCTCCGTTCCCGGTGTAAAAGGCGTATTGTTCGGCGCGGGAACCGACTTTGCAAAGATGCGCGGAAGCCAAGCTAACGACGCTTTCCGCATAAACGACGGAAAAGTATACACGACAACAAACAACAATGGCGGCGTAAACGGCGGTATAACGAACGGAAACCCCATCCTCTTCACAACGGTGATCAAGCCTACGCCGTCTATATATAAAAAACAGGAAACGATAGATTTCGTTTCCAACGAAGAAAAAGATATTTCCATTGAGGGCAGACACGACCCGTGTATCGCGCACCGCGCAAGGATCGTTATGGACAGCCTTGCGGCGATAGCAGTCTGCGATATGCTCTCCGGAAGATACGGTACAGACGCACTTAAAAAATAAGTGCGGAATAAAAATGTTCTTTTGCCTGTTTTTCTTTGAAAGAAAATCAGGAGATAGGAGATAAAAATGAAATACGGAGTTCTCGGTGAAAAGCTCCCCCATAGCTTTTCAAAGGAAATACACGAAAAATTGGGAAGATATACATACGATATCATAGAAGTAGCGAAAGAAGACTTTAAAGATTTCGCGGAAAAACGCGATTTCACCGCTATCAATATCACTATACCTTATAAAAGAGATATCATACCTTATCTTTATTATATAAGCGAACAGGCAAAGAGCATCGGCGCCGTAAACGTTGCAATAAACAAAGATGGCAAACTTTACGGTTATAACACAGACTTTATAGGACTCAAAAATCTTATCTTGCGCGCGGGCTTTGACCTTAAAGACGCAGTAGTACTTATACTCGGCTACGGCGGCACGAGCAGAACGGCTCGCGCAGTAGCGGAGGACCTTGGTGCAAGCGTTATCAGATTCGTTGAATGTGAAGCGCATGACGAAGCTATCTCTTACGCGGACGCCGTTCGCGATTATGCAAATGCCGATTTCATAATCGATACATCTCCTTGCGGTATGTATCCTAAGTGCGACGGCACTCCTTGGGACGGAACAGGCGTAAGTTTTGACAACTTCCCGAACCTTAAAGGCTTGGTTGACGTTGTATACAATCCTTTGAGAACGACATTGGCAAGCAAAGCGCAGATGAGAGGTATTCCTGCGGTAAACGGTCTTTATATGCTCGTTTCTCAGGCTGTTGCGGCGGCAGAGCTTTTCCTTGACGAAAAGTTTGACGATTCCGTAACGGAGAATATATACAAAGATATCCTCCACGAAAAAGAGAACATCGTTCTTACGGGTATGCCCGGCAGCGGTAAAAGCACGATCGGCAAGCTCATAGCGGAAGCTCTCGGCAGAGAATTTATCGATACTGACGAAGAATTTACGAAAAAATACGGTGCTCCCGCGGATTATATCAACGTAAACGGCGAAGCCGCTTTCCGCGATGCCGAAAGCGAGATAATCAAAGACATCTGTGCCGATAAGACGGGCGCGGTCATATCCACAGGCGGCGGCGCAATACTTCGAGAAGAAAATGTTATCCGTTTGCGCCATAACGGCAGACTTTACTTTATCGACCGCGATATCGACCTTATCGTTCCCACTAGCGACAGACCTCTTTCATCCGACAAAGATAAGCTCAAACAGAGATATGAGGAAAGATACGGCATATACACAGGCACTTGCGACGTTCACGTTAAAAACAACGCAACGGAAGAAGACGCTGTCAAGTTTATCACGGAGGACTTTTCAAAATGAAGATACTCGTTATAAACGGACCTAACCTTAATATGCTCGGCATACGCGAACCCGATATCTACGGCAAAAGCACATACGCGGATCTTTGCGATATGATAAACGCATATTGCAAAGAAAAATGTGTCGATGTTGAGATATACCAGTCCAATTATGAAGGCGATATCGTAACAAAGATACAGAAAGCATTGGGCGAGTTCGACGGCATAGTTATAAATCCCGCGGCATACACGCACACGAGCGTTGCCATACTCGATGCGCTCAAAGCCGTTGCGATACGCGCGATAGAGGTGCATATCTCCGATGTTTCAAAGAGAGAGGGCTTCAGAAGCATAAGCTATGTTCGCGAATATTGCGAACAGACCATTGCGGGTCATGGCTTCAACGGATACCTCGAAGCGATAGATACTCTTATGGCACCCGCAAAAGAAAAGAGAATTTAAAGATGAATGTAAGAATAGAAAAAAGCACGGCGCACGGCAAAGTATTTGCGCCTCCCTCAAAAAGCTTCGCGCACAGACTTATAATATGCGCGGCGCTCGCAGGTAAGGGAAGCGAAGTGCTGGGCGTTGCGGGAAGCGAAGATATACTTGCCACCATCGATTGTGTCGAAGCTTGCTTCGGCACAAAATATGAAAAAAACGGAGAAAATATAATTTTCGGCGAAAGCGATGCTTACGGTGCGCCTAAAGGCGCACTTATGTGCCGCGAAAGCGGAAGCACGATGCGCTTCTTTATACCGCTTTGCCTTGTAAAAGACACGGAATGTAATCTTTACGGAAGCGAAAAGCTTTTGACTCGCCCGTTGACTGTGTATGAGGATATCTGCCGCGAGCAGGGCATTGAATTTTCTCACGAGGGCGACCATATCCGCGTCCGCGGACCGTTGCGCGCGGGAAGATTTACGGTTCCCGGCAATATCTCGAGCCAGTTTATAAGCGGTCTCATGTTCGCGCTTCCGCTCCTTAAAGGCGACAGCGAGATATGCATAGTTCCTCCGCTCGACAGCAAACCCTATATCGATATCACGATAAAGGCGCTCGAAAGATTCGGTGTCAAAGCGGAATGGAAAGACGAACTCACGCTCTTTATAAAAGGAGATCAGAAATATATTCCTGCTTCCGAACGTGTCGAAGGCGATTATTCTAATGCGGCATTCTTGTCTGCGCTCGATCTGCTCGGCGGAAAAGTAGAGGTTGACGGTCTTTGCGAAGACAGCGCTCAAGGCGATAAAGCATATATCGAGCAATTCAAATTGCTCTCAAACGGCACTCCCGAAATAAATATTTCGGATTGTCCCGACCTTGCACCGATACTTATGAGCGTTGCGGCTGTTAAAAACGGAGTCAAGCTCACGGGAACGGCGCGTCTGAAGATAAAAGAGAGCGACAGAGGTGTCGTTATGGCGAGGGAACTTGCAAAATTCGGTGTTCCCGTTTTTGTCGGCGAAGATGAGATAATCGTTGAGGGAGGACATTTCGGAGCGCCGACGGAAGCTCTTTGCGGACATAACGACCACAGAATAGTTATGTCGATGGCGGTGCTATGCACGCTCACGGGCGGCACGATAATTGGTGCACAGGCTGTAAAAAAGAGCTATCCCGACTTTTTTGAAGTGATAACGAAACTTGGAATAGAGGTTTTTAAAAGTGATAATTGAAAAGAACAAGAAAATACTTATCGTAGGTCTCGGACTTTTGGGCGGTAGCTATGCGCAGTCCCTCACTCGTCAGGGATACGAGGTCCTTGCTATAACTCGTAAGCAAAGCACGATAGATTATGCGCTCGAACACAAGATGATAGCGAGAGGCACTACTCAGATAGATACGGAAATGATAGGCGAAGCGGACATTGCCGTTTTTGCACTTTATCCTCATGTTTTTGTTGAATGGATAGAAGAAAACGGAAAATATTTCAAAAAAGGCGCTATCATAACGGACGTTACGGGTGTAAAAGGCGCTATCGTCGAAAAGATACAGTCGCTTCTTCCCGAAGGCGTTGAGTTCATCGGCGCTCACCCCATGGCGGGCAGAGAAGTATACGGCATTGAAAACAGCAACGAAGAAATGTTCAAGGGTGCCAACTACATCGTAACACCCACCGAAAAAAATACGGAATATGCTATCGAAACTTGCAAAGAGCTTGGCAGAATGCTTGGCTTTGGCAATATTTCGGAGCTTTCTCCTCAGAAGCACGACAGAATGATAGGCTTCCTTTCCCAGCTTACCCACTGCATAGCGGTAGCTCTTATGACTTGCAACGATGACGTAAACCTTTGCAAATACACGGGCGACTCATTCAGAGATCTTACAAGAATAGCGAGAATAAACGAGGATATGTGGAGCGAACTTTTCATGCTCAACAAAGATATCCTTATTTCCGAGATAAAGGCATTCAGCGGAGAACTCGAAAAACTTCGCCGCGCCATGGAAACAGACGACGTGGAAACAATGAAAAAGATGATGCGTACATCTACGGAACGTCGCGCAATGTTCGATAAAAAATAATTTCAAAACTTTATTTTAATAAAAAACTATAATCAAGAAAGGTCAAGGTAAATAATTATGAATATGAATTTCAAACGCAAGCTTCCCATTCCGTTGGAGGTCAAAGAAATGTATCCTCTCACGATGGAACTTGCACAGGTAAAAGCGGCAAGAGATCTTGAGATAAAATCCGTTTTCAACGGCGAAAGCGATAAAATGATACTCGTTATCGGACCCTGCTCCGCAGATAACGAAGAATCCGTTATGGATTACATTCACAGATTGAAGCTCGTTCAGGACAAAGTTGCGGACAAGCTTATCATAATCCCCAGAATCTACACAGGTAAGCCCAGAACGATCGGCGACGGCTACAAGGGCATGGTACATCAGCCCAATCCCAACGAAGAACCCGATGCATTTAAGGGTATCGTTGCAGTTCGTGAGCTTCACATGAGAGCGCTTGCAGAAACAGGTCTTTCGACAGCGGACGAAATGCTCTACCCCGAAAACCACCGTTACGTTTCCGACCTTCTTTCCTATGTTGCGGTAGGCGCGCGCAGCGTTGAAGACCAGCAGCACAGACTTACGGCGAGCGGTCTTAATATCCCCGTTGGTATGAAGAACCCCACGAGCGGCGATATCTCCGTTATGATGAACTCCGTTACGGCAGGTCAGCATTCTCACCAGTTCATCTATCGTGGTTGGGAAGTTGAGAGCCAGGGCAACGAATATGTTCACTCCATTCTTCGCGGTTATGTAAATAAGCACGGTCAGTCCATGCCCAATTACCACTACGAAGACCTCATGCACCTTTGCGAAGAATACGCGAAGAAGCCCGACCTCAAAAATCCCGCTGTCATCATCGACACCAACCATTCCAACTCGGGCAAAAAGTACCTTGAACAGATCCGTATTGCCAAAGAAGTGCTTTATTCATGCAAATACTCTTCCGATATCCGCAAGATCGTTAAAGGCTTCATGATAGAAAGCTACATAGAAGACGGTTCTCAGAAGATCGGCGAAGGCATTTACGGTAAGTCTATCACAGACCCCTGCCTCGGTTGGGACAAGACAGAAAGACTTATTCTCGATATCGCAGACGAACTTTAATAAAATATCAAGGCTTTTGCCAAAAAGCAAGAGCCTTGATAAAATAAATATATTAGGCGGTGATAATAATGTATAATTTCGATGTTAAAAAAGCTGTTGACGGCTGTATTGCCTGGATCAGGGATTGGTTTGAAAAGAACGGCAAAGGTTGCAATGTTATCATAGGTATCTCGGGCGGAAAGGACAGCTCCGTTACGGCGGCTCTTTGCTGTCGCGCGCTCGGCAAAGAAAGAGTTTTCGGCGTACTTATGCCCGACGGCGAACAGTGCGATATCGACTATTCTCACGATCTTTGCGAATATCTCGATATAGAGAACATTGTTGTTGATATCCATTCCGCGGTTGCAGGAGTATACGAAGCTTTGGGCGGAAGAGTTGAGATATCCGAACAGACAAAAATAAATCTGCCGCCCAGGATCCGCATGACAACGCTCTACGCGATCTCTCAGTCCAAAAACGGCAGAGTTGCAAATACCTGCAACCTTTCGGAAGACTGGGTGGGATATTCCACAAGATACGGTGATTCCGCGGGCGACTTCGGTCCAATTTCCCGTTTTACGGTAGCGGAGATAAAAGAGATAGGCAGATATTTGGGACTTCCCGAAAAATTTATCGAAAAAGCGCCCTCCGACGGTCTTTCAGGCAAAACGGACGAAGACAAACTCGGTTTTACCTATGCGGCGCTCGATAAGTATATTCGCGAGGGCATAATAGAGGACGAAGCGGTAAAAGCCAAGATAGACAGACTCCATGTCATGAACCTTTTCAAGCTTCAAACGCTTCCCGTTTTCGAATTTGACCCTGCAAAATAATATATTGAATTTTACGGAGAAATATTATGGCAGAATTAAAACGCCCCGATAAGGAAAACTATTACCTTGATATAGCGCAGACGGTAGCGCACAGAAGCACTTGCCTTCGCCGCGCTTTCGGCGCAATTATAGTAAAAAACGATATAATAATATCGACAGGTTATAACGGCGCTCCTCGCGGACGCAAAAATTGCTCGGATATAAACTATTGTATGCGCGATCATTTGGGCATACCTCGCGGCGAAAGATACGAGATGTGCCGTTCCGTACACGCGGAAGCCAACGCGATAATCGCGGCTTCGCGCGACCAGATGCTCGGTTCAACGCTCTATATGGCGTGTATAGATGTAAAATCGGGCGAGCTTATGTCCGGCACCTGCTCTTGCATGATGTGCAAGCGTCAAGCTATAAACGCGGGCATAGAGCGCGTTATAGTTCGCGATACTCCGACGGAATATACGATATATAACGTTGCCGATTGGATAGACAACGATGACAGTTTAAGCGGAAAATTCGGATATTGACGCGGCTTTTTCACGAAGGCAACGAAAATACCGTTTTCCGAGAAAAAAGGCTCTCCGAAAGTTTATTTTCGGAAAGCCTTTTTGATATTGACGGCTCTGTAAAAATGTCCGTGAGTAAATAAAGAAATTATGATACAACAGTGAGTTTGCATTAAAAAAGATAGTATCCGACATAATAATATCGGATACTATCTTAGAGAGGTCAGAAAATTTTGCAAGTACGGGCTTAGTCCGCAAAGGATTCAACGGGTTCTTCTTCCTTATAATATGTGGGAGCAGGAATAACGCCGTCTTCGATATCCTTGATATATTTGAAATAAGCGCCGATAACTGTTTCTTCGAGCTTTGCACGCATCTGTGTATTTATAGGATGTATGATATCACGATATGTGCCATCGGGATTTTTTCTGGAGGGCATAACGACAAAATATTTGTCTCTTGCGTTTATGACTTTAACATCGTGAAGAGCAATCGCATTGTCAAACGTGAGGGAGGCTACGGCCTTCATGGGGCCTTCTTCAAAGATTTTTCTGATTTTTACGTCTGTGATTTCCATTTGTATTTTCTCCTTAAAGTAGTGGATTTAAGTATTGAAGATTTTTTCATCGTTTCCTATATTTTACTACTTAATTATGAATTTTATTCAAATTAAAGGTAATGAAATTTTGAATTTTTTTTGCGTATGTGTAACCGTTGTGTTACGCATATATGAACAACACTTTTTTATATTGAAAGAGGTCTTAATATGTCTTGCGAAGAAATTTTTCGTGCGTTGGAAGAGGCGCGTTCGCTCTTTTTTGTAGGGATCGGCGGGATAAGTATGTCCAGCATAGCTTTGGTTTTCAGATCAAAGGGGTATGTCGTGCGTGGCTCGGACAGGGCGCAAAACGATATGACGGCGAAGCTCTGCGCTTGCGGAATAGAAGTGTTTCACGGTCATAACGCAGAAAATATCATCGGCGCTGACGCCGTGATATATACGGGCGCGGTAAACGACCAAAACCCGGAACTTGTGCAAGCGAAAAAACTCGGTCTGCCGATAATATATCGCGCAGATGCGCTCGCTTATCTTATGAAAAAGTATAAAACCAGAATAGGTGTTTCAGGCTCGCACGGCAAATCCACTTGCACCTCGATGATATCGCACATACTCATCTCTTGCGGAAAAGACCCCACGGTCATGTGCGGGGCGCAAACGGCGGAGATGGGCGGAGCTTATCGCGTGGGCAAAGGCAATGATTTCGTCTTTGAAGCTTGCGAATATAAAGATTCGTTTTTGGATTTCTTCCCGTCTGTGTCGGTGATATTGAATATCGACCTCGATCATACGGATTATTTTACCGACGGAATAGAGCAGATTAAAGATTCGTTCCGAAAATATGCAATGCTTGCGTTCGATTCGGAAGATCCGTTCGTCGTTGCTTGCGCCGACGACGAAAACAGCGTATCCGCTTTAGACGGAATAGAGAAGACTACTTTCGGAATAGAAAACGATGCCGATTATACGGCGAAAAATATTGTATACAACGAAGGCTGTGCCGAATTTGACATATTGAAGAGCGGCGAGGCTTTCTGCCATGTAAAGCTTTCCGTTTTGGGCAAGCACAACGTATACAATGCGCTCGCCGCTTGCGCGGTCTGCGACCGTTTGGGCATAGCTTCGTATGATATAGCAAAAAGGCTTTCCGATTTTGAGGGTCTTTCGCGCAGATTCGAGAAAAAAGGAAGCGTAAACGGCGCAGATGTATATATCGATTACGCTCATCACCCGAAAGAGCTTATCTCCTCGATAGATGCGGCAAAAAGAATGAGCAAGGGCAGAGTTATATGCGTTTTCGAACCGCACACATATTCCCGCACTGCGGCGCTCTTCGATGATTTTGCAAGCTCTTTCAATAAATCGGACAAAACGTTTTTTGTCGATATCTATGCCGCGCGCGAAACGAATACTTTCGGCGTTTCCTCAAAAGCACTCGCGGACGTTGTGCCGAGGGGCGAATATGCGGGGTCATATGGCACCGCCGCTGAAAAAATACGAGCCGAAGCAAAAAAAGGCGATACTGTGCTTATACTTGGCGCGGGCACGGTGAATGAAATTGCCGAAATACTTGTCCGTTAATGGCGAAACGTGCAACTTTATTCACGTAAACACGTATAAACGGCATTAAAAACGAATATTTTTTCAAAATAACTGTTGACAAATACAGAAGTATAAATTATAATAATGGTTAAGCTATTTAAAAACTACTATGGAGGAAACATAAAAATGAAAAAAATTATCAGTATCGTTCTTGCAGCTGCTATGATGCTCTGCATGATGTTCGCGCTCGCTTCTTGCGGCTCCGAAAAGATCATTGTTCAGACAAACGCATTTTTTGCTCCCTTTGAATATTTCGAAGGCACAGAAGTTAAAGGTGTTGACGTTGACGTTATGAACCTCGTTGGCGAAAAACTCGGCAAAGAGGTCGAATTTGTAAATACGGAATTTTCCGGTATCATCGATAGCGTTGCGGAAGGTAAAGTTTGCGACGCAGGCGCGGCAGGTATCACTATCACTGAGGCAAGAAAGGAAAAAGTAGACTTCTCTAAGCCCTACTACACATCTATCCAGTACGTTATCTTCGCCGCTGACGACGAAAGCATCGTAACAAAGACAAACGCGAACGGCGATGAATATGTTGTTTGGGAAACTATCGCAGGCAAGATCATCGGCACACAGCTCGATACAACAGGTTGGATCTACGTAGACGGAGAGATCAACGCTACGGCTGACAATGATTACGGCTATGACGGCGTTCTTTACGGAACGAACTCTACACACAAGCCTTTCGACAATGCACAGCTCGCAGCTGACGGTATCGGAAGCAAACTTGTTGACGTTGTTGTAATCGACCAGCTCCCCGCAGAATACATCACATCCAAGAACACAAAACTCAAAGCAGTTCCCCTTTACTATGCAGGCGAAACAGATGCAGAAGATGCTCCCGTTCAGGAAGAATATGCAATCTGCGTAACAAAGGGCAATACAGAACTCCTCAATGCTATAAACGAAGTTCTCGATACTCTTCTCGTTGCCGATGAAAACGGTCAGACAGGTATCCAGAAGCTCGTTATGAAGCACATGGGTCTTGACAAATAAGAAAAACAATACAAACAATATAAAATAATATGAAAAAGAACCGTGTTATTACGCAGTTCTTTTTCGTGTTGTATGGGGATTTTTCCCGCACAAATTTATTTCAGTTAGGAAAATTAAAAATGGATTTTTTGCAAAAGGTAATTCAACTTTTCTCGACCCAAAAATATATGTTGACGATTTTGGAGGGCTTGAAAACGACCGTTATAATATCCGTTCTTGCAGCTATTTTGGGTTTAGTCTTGGGTACAGTGGTTGCCATGGTATCCATCTCAAGAGATTCCAAATGGATGAAGATACCCAAGATAATTTGCAAGATATACATAACGATCATACGCGGTACGCCTATGGCGCTCCAGCTCTTCATCATGTTCTATGTTATCTTTACATTCAGAGGTTTCCCGGAAATCATCACGGCTACTATCGCGTTCGGTATCAACTCTGGCGCTTACGTTGCGGAAAATATCCGCGCAGGTATCCTTTCCGTTGATGTCGGTCAGACGGAGGCGGGCAGAGCGCTCGGCTTGCCCGGCAGCGTTACTATGATGAGGATCGTTATCCCTCAAGCTATCAAAAACGTTATCCCCGCTATCGGTAACGAACTTATCGCTCTTATCAAGGAAACATCTATCGTCAGCATGATAGGTATGTACGACCTTACGATGGCTGCAAAGATCATCGGCGGCGGTAACAATATGGCAAGCTACCTTGTACCTATGTCGGTAGTTGCGCTGTTCTATCTCGCAATAGTTTATTTCCTCACATTCTTTATAAAGAAAATCGAAAGGAGACTTCGTACAAGTGATAGACGTTAAGAATATTTATAAACAATTTGGCGAAGTATCCGTACTTCGCGGCGTAAGCTGTGAGATTGAAAAGGGCGAGCGCGTTGCCATCATCGGACCTTCGGGTAGCGGTAAATCGACGCTTTTGCGTTGCATGAACCTTATGGAGATCCCCACGCACGGCGAGATATTGCTCGACGATCAGCTCGTAACCACCCCCGATCCGTATCTTCATACGGAAGCTATAATCGCTTCAAAAACATTTGCATCTTTAAAACACCATGCCCCGTCTCTTTCCGACGAACAGATCGTTTCCAAGATCATTGATGAACGTTTGCTTAAAAAGCATGAGGGATCTGAATTTAAGGCGATAATGAAAAGTCTTTCTGAAAGTATGCACGATATCAACCTCGCGCGTCGCGATATCGGTATGGTATTCCAGCATTTCAACCTTTTCAATAACCTTACGGTAATGCAGAACTTGACTCTCGCTCCCGTTCGTCTTAAACTCAAGACAAAGGAAGAAGCGGAAGCCAAAGCGACCGAACTTTTGAAAAGGATCGGACTTTATGATAAAAAAGACGTTTATCCCTCCACTCTTTCGGGCGGTCAGAAACAGCGTATCGCTATCATTCGTGCGCTTGCGATGAATCCGAAAGTAATGCTTTTCGATGAACCCACGAGCGCACTCGACCCCGAAATGGTAGGCGAAGTTCTTGACCTCATCAAACAGCTTGCCGACGAGGGCATGACGATGGTTATCGTAACACATGAAATGGGATTTGCAAGAGAAGTTGCAACGAGAATGCTCTTCGTTTCCGATGGTAACATCAGCGAAAGCGCCGCTCCCGATGAATTTTTCGATAACCCCAAGAACCCCAGACTCAAAGAGTTCCTTTCAAAGGTCATCAAAAACTAATAAAAAAGGATATTGCAGTGATGCAATATCCTTTTTGTGTTTTTTATTCCATGAAGTCCATTATATCCATGCCGAGCATAGGCATCAGTCTTGTTATGAGCAAACGGTAACGCATATACGGGTGGAAGTGCAAAGCGTCTTTGAGGAGTTCGTCGTTTACGTGAACTTCTTCGGGCGTAGTAGCCGCGCCTGCCGCTTTCATAAGCTTCATGAGCGTTTCGTCATCGGGAAGAGTTTCCAAGATTATCTTACGGATATCGCCCCAACATTCTTTGAGACGAGCAGGATCTACTTGGTCTGTAATAGTGGGAGTATTCACACGTTTGATGTCGTTGTGCATACATTCGTCGTATTTTGAATAAACGGTATTCCAATCCGTCTTATCGGCTGTGGGTTCGATTTCCGTTACACGTTCCGCAAGATTGCGGTATGCGCGATTGAGCAGAACCGTCATAACGCCGACTTTTTTGCCGTGAAATTCGGGCCAGATACCTCTGTTTACTTTCCAACATTCGAGGTAATGAGAAACAACGTGTTCGGCACCCGATGCGGGACGAGAGCAACCTGCCAATTTCATTGCAAGACCCGTGAGAACGAGAGATTCCATAACGGCACCTGCCGCTTCTTCGTTGTTTTCGCATATCTTATCGGCAAGAGAAGCTATCTTTTCTACCGCCTGTTTTGTTATATCGGCGATGTTTTCGCAATAATATTCGCCGATGAGAAGATTCGATATCTTCCATTCGGCAAGACCGATATATTTTGCGACCATGTCGCCAAATCCCGAAGCTTTAAGCTCTGTGGGGGCGGCGGCAAGAACTTTCGTATCACCGATGATAACAAGGGGCTGTTCCGCTTTCCAAGATTCTTTGAAATTATTTTTGATTATGGGAGCCGTATCGGAAGCGAAACCGTCCATGCTGGGCGCTGTCGCGAAGATGCAGAATTTTTTGCCTGTTTTGTAAGCTGTAACGCGGCATATATCGTTGAGAGAACCCGTGCCGACGGAGATGATGCCCTTGACATCTTTTGAAAGTTCCAAAAGTTCGTCTACCTGCTCCGCACGAGCATACATGAGGTTTTCGTATATCTGTTCTTTTACGCGGAATCCCGATTCGCGAAGGCTTTCGCGAACGCCTTTTGCGGCGGATATCGTGTTTTCGTCGGCAACGAGCAAAAGCTCGTCCTCAAAGCCGTTATTACGCAAGATCTTGCCGGTATCTTTTGTTATACCGCTGCCGATCTCTATCGCTTTTGTGAAAAAAGTATGCTTTTTGCCGCAAGGACAATTTTCAAGTTTTACAAGAATTTTATTAAGATCCATTATCGTTTCCTCGCTTTTTGATTTATATAAAAAAGTTTACTTTAAAAGTGGAGCAATGTCAAGAGCATAGGATAAATTATGAAAAAATAGTATGCTTATTTTCATTTGTGCGGAGGTGATATATAATGATTTGTAAATTTTTCAAGCAGAGAGCTTAAAAAGCGAAAATAATATTGTTTTTTTGTTTTTGATATGGTAAAATATTACGGAACGTTTGTTTTTGGAAAGGTGGAAAGAATGGTATTTCGCGCTAAACGGACCTCTGAAAATATAGCTGTTTCGCTTTTGGCGGGATTGCTGTTTTATTGGCTTTATATAATTTTTGTTTCCGAGACGGAGTTTAAAAGCGGCATAGTAAAAATGTTCGTGGCGATAGTGTTTTCCTCGCTCTTTCAACTCATACCCGCAGTTGTGTTTGTGAATATGCAACGCACCGCAAAATTTGAAAAAGCGGAATCGAAACGCTCGCCGAACGGCTCGGTAAAATATAATTTGTTGCTCGCTTTTGCGGGATTCGTACTCATATTTATCTTTGGCTTGCTCTATTCTGCGGCTTTTCCCATGGCGACCGTGGCATATGATAACGACGGTATAGTGATGACATTGCTTTCAATCGTAAAATGTGCCGTCGTGCCTGCTGTTTGCGAAGAGTTTCTTTACAGAAAGCTGTTCTGCCGCGAACTTACCGTTTTCGGCTCCACTTTCGCGGTGATAGGTTCCTCGTTGCTTTTCGGCTTGGCTCATTATTCGTATTATACTTTTCCTTATGCGTTCATCTGCGGATTCGTGCTTGGATTTATATATATAAAAACGGGTTCCGTGCGCTATACCATGGGAATACATTTTATGAATAATCTTGCCACATATATTTTGAGCAGGGTGTCTCACGGTATGGAGTATATCTCCTACACGAGACTTGTGATGTTGGTATCGGCTATAATGTTTGCGCTCTTGCTCGTTGCTTTGCGCAAGCTCGCGCCGAATATAACTAAAAGATTTTCAAACGGAGATTACGGTAACGTTGCTTCCTCTGCGTTCCTTACTTTTCCGATGATACTTTTTATCGCCAGCGCGGTAATAATGAATTTTATATGACACAAGAAGAAACATCATATCATTTCATGGGTCTTGCCATAGAGGAAGCCGAAAGATCGCTCGAACTTACGGAGGTGCCTGTCGGCGCGGTAGTCGTTTGCGAGGGCGAAGTAGTTGCGGCGGCATACAACACCCGTGAAACTCAAAAAAATGCGATAAATCATGCCGAAGTGCTTGCTATCTCCGCCGCCTGCAAAAAACTCGGCGGTTGGCGCTTGCATAAATGCGAACTTTACGTAACGCTCGAACCTTGCCCGATGTGTGCGGGAGCGATAGTAAACTCACGTATAAAGAGAGTGGTATACGGAGCGAAGGATACAAAAGCCGGGGCTTTCGGCTCAGTGCTGGATCTTAACGCATACCCACTGAACCACAAGCCCGAAATAGTAAGCGGAGTGAGAGAAGAAGAATGTGCCGCCATGCTCTCCGATTTTTTTCGCGCTTTGCGTGGAAAAAATAATTCTCGCAAAAAAAGCAAAGATTTCGACAACAGCGAGGAAGTTGTTGTATAAACATATAATATTTTGCTATAATGCGGCGTAAAAAGGTTATAAAAATGGTTTGACATTTATATACCTATATGGTATACTTAATCTACAATGGAAAACAAAATTTTTCTCCTGCTGTTGTAAAAAATAACATGAGAAAAGGAATATCTGTTGCCGTCGTTCGGTAACGGATAAAAAATTTTTAAGGAGTAAAAGAAATGAAAAAAGAAATCAAAAGGATCGCTCTTGTTTTCGCTGTTGTGTTTGTATTCATGACGACAAGCGTGTTCTTGTTCTCATGCGGCGAACCGGGCGAAACACAGACAACAAAAGACCCCCATATTCCTATGGGCAACACAACAAGCTCTACGGCAGAAGTAACGGATGACGCTACAACATCCACAACAGGTAATGCTGCTACAACAGGCACGACTCCCAACATTATCGATCCCGGCGTGGGCAACTACATCAACCCCCTTACAGGTCTCAAAACTACATACGACGCTTCTCTCAAGCGCCCTGTTGCTATCGTTGTCGATAACATCGGTGTAGCACTTTCTCATCAGTCAGGACTTAACAAAGCGGATATACTCTATGAAACGCTCGTTGCTCCCGGCATCACACGTTTCCTTATGATAGTTTCCGACTATACGAACCTTGAAGATGTTTGCAACGTTCGTTCCGCCAGAATCTTCCACATCGACCTTGCGGCTAACCATAACGCTATCCTCGTTTGCCACGGCGGTTCCACATATGAAGATTTCGCTACAACGGCTTCTCAGCGTTTGGGCGGTTCTTGGGACGCTTCTCTCGGCAAGAACACATACGGCTATGTAAACACTAAAGACGAGTATGCTTTCGGTACAAAAGAAGGCGGCGAAAAATACGGCACTATCAAATATTACACAGGTTCCTATAACACAGGTCGTGTAGACCTTAAATACGATACGCTCATCACATCCAGAGCGCTCCTCGCAACTCTTCAGTCCAAGACGAGCCGTTTCAATCTTTCGGGCAACACATACCTCGGTGTAACCACGCAGTCTCTTAAATTCATCGCCGCAGGCGAACAGAAAGTTCTTGAAAATGCAGCTAATGCAACAAATGTAAGCCTTCTCTTTACAATGGACAACTATGCCGGCGAAAAGAAAGTATCTTACACATATCAGAACGGCAAATACTACCGTTACCAGGACGGTATAGCTCATGTTGACTCCGTTACAAACGAACAGCTCAACTTTACTAACCTTATCACTCTTTATACAGATGTTTCCAGAGTAGACGGTACTGCTGAAGATCCGCACGTTGCTTCAGTTAAGACAACGGGCGAAGGTTTGGGTTACTACTTCTACGGCGGCAAATGCATCTCCATCAAGTGGAGCAAGCCCGACGAAGACGGCGCACTCAAGCTCACAACACTTTCCGGCGAAGAACTCACTCTCGCTGCGGGCAACACATATATCGGTTATCTCGATAACACAGACCCAGCAAAAGTAGTTGTTTTCAACTGATAACGCAATAAAAAATCTCGGAATCGCAAGATTCCGAGATTTTTTTATTTGTTTTATTCGGTTTTGATGGTGTATCCTTGACCGCGTACCGTGGATATCATTTTTATATCGAAATGCTCGTCAAGCTTTTCGCGAAGATATCGGATATAAACATCGACCACATTCGTTTCCGTGTCGCCGTCCTTGCCCCAGACCGCTTGCGCCGCTTGAGCGCGCGTTACGGTCTCGCCCTTATGCTTGATAAGCAGAGACAAGAGCGCAAATTCTCTTTGCGTGAGTTCTATCGTTTCTTTGTGATATATGACAGTTTGGCTCTTTGCGTTCAATATCAATGAATCGGCGGGGCTTTTTCTGCGCTTGGCAGGGCGAACTCCGAGCAAACTCTCGTCGTTCGTTTCGAATATATAAGCCAGCATTTCGCTTATGAGAAAAGGGCGCTTGAAAATTTGAAATCCCGAGGGTATCTTTAGTTCGAGAGCGAAAAACTCGTCTTCATATCCGAAGAGTATTATCTGTGTATGTTCAAGGCACGAAACTTCTTCAGTGTGAGACAAAAATACAGACGCTTCCAATATGGTCATTTCGGATTTTTCGGCTTCGTCTTGCGATTCGGCGCAAAAGTCTTCAAATATCGATATTTGAGCGCCGAACTGCGATATCTCCCAAAAAAGCATACGGGAAAATATCTCATCTTTTGTGATGATGGTTATTTTCATATTATCTCCTTTTTATCAAGAGAGATTATTTTTTATAGCCGAGGGAGTGGCAGGCACTTTCACTTTGCGAAGTCCCGTCGTATCGGGGAACTGCTTTTCGAAATCTTTCAATGCGAAAGCGACCTCGTCATCTTTTTTAAGCGAGAGCAGAGCCGAACCTGTGCTTGTTCTTGTCGTTTTGAGCGGAATGAGCGATGTGTTTATGATACAGCCTTTGCCCGATACGGTGCCTATCATAAGATCGAAAGGCTCCGATTCATATATCGCGGCGATAAGCGGAGAAGCGTCCGAATAAGCTTTGATGAGTTTTTTGCGGTTCGTTTTCGTTTCGTATGACGAAATGGGTATCTTGACTCCTTTGCCGTTCGCAAAGATATAGATAATATTGTGCGCTTCGTTATATTCGTGAATAGACGTTATCGCAATAACACGTTCGTCCTCCGAAAAATCGAGTTTTGCGGGGATAAATTCGCCCAAAGAAGAAGCTTTCATCTGTTCGAAATCGGAAACTCGCGATTTATATATCTGCGCTTTGCTGCCGATGAATAAGAGTTCGTCGATGTTTTCGGCATCCTCTTCTTGGATAACGATATCGCCCTCTTTGAGCTTATGCTCGTCGTTGCCGCGGAGCGAACTTGCACGAAGAGAATTGTGCGTTATCTTCTTGAAGAATCCGTCGCGGGAAAGAACAAGGCGTACGAGATAATTTTCGATATGTTCTTCCTCGGAAAAACTCGTTATATCCTCTTCGTATATGAGGCGGGTCTTTCTCGGCAAGCCGTATTTATCTTTTATCTTCGTGAGCTGTTTTGCGATATATTTTTTAAGCTTTGTTTCGGATTCTATTATGGAAGTAAGCTCGTCTATCTCTTTGCGAAGGTCGTTTATTTCGGCTATGCGCTCGGTGATATACTCGCGATTGAGGTGGCGAAGCTTTATTTCTGCGATATATTCCGCCTGTATCTCGTCAAGGCTGAATCCTTCCATAAGATTGGGGACTACATCGGATTCTTTTTCCGTTTCGCGTACTATCTGTATAGCTTTGTCGATGTCCAAAAGTATCTCTCCGAGACCGAGCAAAAGATGGAGCTTGTCTTTCTTTTTACCGAGGTCGAATGTAAGCTCTCGCGTTACGCAACCCATGCGGAAGCGTATCCATTCCGTAAGTATCTCTTTGATGCCCATGGTTCTGGGAGTGCCGTCGATGAGTATATTGAAATTGCAGGCGAAGTTATCTTGAAGAGGAGTTTTCTTAAAAAGCTTTGCCATGAGCTTTTCGGGATCCGTGCCGCGTTTAAGATCGAGAGTGAGCTTGAAGCCGTGAAGGTCGATCTCGTTTCGAGCATCGGTAACCTCTTTGAGAGAACCATCCTTTATCATTTCCGTTATCTTTTTGAGGATAAGCTCTATTGTGGTGGAATAAGGTATCTCGAGTATGTCTATGCAGTTTGCGTCTTTATCGTAAACATAGCGAGCGCGCATCGTAAAGCTGCCTTCGCCTGTTTCGTATATTGCGTGAAGCTTGTTTCTGTCATAGATTATGCCCGCACCGCCCGAAAAATCGGGCGCTTTGATTATATCGAGCAATTCTTCCGTGGTCGTGTCTTTGTTTTTGAGCAATGCTATCGTACCGTCGCATATCTCCGCGAGGTTAAAAGAGCATATCTTGCTTGCCATACCGACGGCGATGCCCATGTTGGGGGATACCAACACGTTGGGGAACGCCGTTGGCAAAAGCACAGGCTCTTTCATCGTAGCGTCGTAGTTATCTATCATATCGACGGCATTTTTGTCTATGCCGCCGAATATCTCGTTGCAAAATGTGTCGAGCTTCGCTTCGGTGTAACGCGAAGCGGCATAAGCCATATCGGAGCTGTATTGCTTACCGAAGTTACCCTTTGAATCTACAAACGGGTGGAGCAAAGCTCCGTTACCGCGCGTAAGGCGCACCATCGTTTCGTATATCGCCGCATCTCCATGAGGGTTGAGCTTCATCGTGGAGCCGACGATATTCGTGCTTTTTGTTCTCGGTCCCGTCAAAAGACCCATCTTATACATCGTATAGAGCAGCTTGCGATGAGAGGGCTTGAAGCCGTCTATTTCCGGAATGGCACGAGAAACTATTACGGTCATTACATAGGGCATATAGTTCTTTTCGATAGTTTCCGTTATGGGCTGGGGCGTTACCGGAGCAGGAGGGAGAACCTCTTTGATATCGGTCTTCTTTTTTGCCATTGTTTTTCACTCCTATATATTTAATATGATCATATGTCAGCGTCTTTAAGATAGAATTTGCCGTTTTCCTTGATAAATCTTTTGCGTTCGGGCAGGTCGTCGCCCAACAATGTTTCGAATATATATGCTGTTTTTTCTGCGTCTGTGGGACTTACTTGGATAAGACGGCGAGTTGCGGGGTTCATCGTTGTTTGCCACATCATTTCGGGCTCGTTCTCACCAAGACCTTTTGAACGCTGGATAGTGTATTTTTTGTTTTCAAGCTTTGCGAGTATATCGGCTTTTTCCTGCTCGTTATATGCAAAAAACGTGTCTTTTCCGCAGTTTATCTCGAAAAGGGGAGATTCGGCGATGTAAACTTTGCCTTCTTTTATGAGCGTGGGCAAAAGGCGATAAAAAAGCGTGAGCAAGAGCGTGCGTATCTGGAAACCGTCCTCATCGGCATCGGTACAAATGATTATCTTGCTCCATTTGAGCAAGGAGATATCGAATGTATTCTGCGCAGATCTCGATTTTCCCGTTATCTCAGCGCCGCAACCGATTACTTTGAGAAGGTCAACGATAACTTCGCTTTTGAATATTTTATCGTATCCGCATTTGAGGCAGTTGAGCGTTTTACCTCTTACGGGGATTATTGCCTGAAATTCGGAATCTCGACCCTGGATACATGAACCCATCGCGGAGTCTCCCTCCACGATATATACTTCGCGGCGAGTAACGTCTTTTGAACGGCAGGAAACGAATTTTTCAACTCTGTTTGCCACATCGGAGCCTGAGGAGGCAAGTTTTTTCTTTACGTCAACGCGGGTCTTCTCGGCTGTTTCGCGGCTCCTCTTGTTGACGAGGACCTGCGCGGCTATCTTGTCCGCTTCGGCGGGTTTTTCGGCGAAATATACTTCGAGCGCGTGCTTGAGATAATTTGTCAGCGCTTCTTTGATAAATTCGTTAGTAATGGCTTTCTTTGTTTGGTTCGCGTATGAAACGAGCGTAGAAAAGCTGTTTATAACTATGAGCAAGCTATCTTCGATATCGGAGAAGCCTATCTTGGATTCATTTTTGTTGTATTTTCCCGTTGCTTTGATATATTTATCGATAGCATAGGTAAAAGCGGTCTTTGTAGCGCTGTCGGGAGAGCCGCCGTGTTCAAGGAAACTTGCGTTGTGATAATATTCCGTTTTGCTCACTTCATTTGAAAAGCAAAAAGCAATCTCCGCTTTGAAATTATATTCGGGCTTGTCCTCACGATCTCTTCCTCGCGCCTCTGTTTGCCAAAACACGGGAGGTGTGATGTATGTGTCGCCCGCAAGCTCTGTTATATAGTCGGCGATACCGTTTTCGTAATAAAACGTTTTTTCGTCAAATTCGCCGTCGTTATTCTGAAATTTGAATACGAACGAAAGACCTTTGTTTGCTATTGCCTGACGTTCGAGCATCGTCTCGAAAAATTCGCGCGGAATAGCCGTATCCGTGAAAACATCGAGGTCGGGGCGCCAAGTAACGACGGTGCCGTGCTTTTTATCTTTTTTCGTGAGCGCACGGCGACAAAGCTCGCCGTCGGGAGCGCCTTTTTTAAAGTGCATCTCCAAAAGCTCGCCTCCGCGATAAGATCTTACGTGCATAAATTCGGAGCTGTACTGTGTTGATGCCGCGCCGAGACCGTTAAGACCCAAAGAATATTTATAGTTTGAATCGTTGTCGTTGTTATTGTATTTGCCGCCTGCATAAAGCTCGCAATAAACGAGTTCCCAGTTGTATTTGCCTTCTTTTTCGTTGAAATCGAGCGGCACACCTCTGCCCTCGTCCTCTATGGAGATAACGCCGTCGTTTGTAACGGTTATATATATCACGCTTCCGTAACCCTCGCGCGCTTCGTCCACAGAGTTCGAGAGTATCTCGAAAACGGAATGTTCGCAGCCTTCTATGCCATCCGAGCCGAAGATAACGGCGGGGCGCTTACGCACACGGTCTGCACCTTTGAGCGCGGTAATGCTTTCATTGTTGTATATGGGTGTTTTTTCGGGCATATTTGACTCCTTCAGATAAAAAGATTTGAGCGGCTTTGAAAAATAAAAGCCTTTTTTCGCTTTAGAAAGCACTGGGGGTTGCTTTATGGCGAAAAATTTGATAAAATATAAATATTAAGATATAATTATGTGTTGAATAAAAAACAATATTTTTAATATTATTTTAATGTGCAAGGGTTATTATATCATAAATTTTGGATAAAATCAACTGCCGAGAAAAGGGGGCATATATTTTTATGTTTCGTGAATTTTTGAATGAATATGGTGTGGAATATGCGAAAGCGCTTCCTTTTTCCGTATGCCGCGTTTTTGCGGAGGATATAATAACGCGCCGCGGCGTTGCTGTTGAAGAGATAAAAAGCGCGATACTTTTCCTTGTGCCTTATTATTGCGCGGACGACGGCGAGGGAAACATCTCAGTTTATGCTCGCGCACATGATTATCATATATTTTTTGAGAAACTTTATGCCGATATCGTTCCGCGCTTGGAAAAAGAATACGGTGCGCGTTTTTGGGGCTTTGCCGATAAATCGGCTATAAGCGAAGTACACGCCGCCTCTTGTGCGGGTCTTGGACTTATGGGCGATAACGGTCTTATAATAAACGAAAAATACGGTTCGTTCGTTTTCATCGGAGAGATACTTTCCGACGCTTCGTCCGAAGTTTTCGGTTGCGATCCGAACGCGGTATATGAACCGAAAAGCTGTATACATTGCGGCGCTTGCAGAAATGCTTGCCCGATGAAAGAGGGGCTTGGCTGTCTTTCCGCGGTAACGCAGAAAAAGGGAGAACTTACCCCCGAAGAGACCGCTTTCATACTCAAATATGGTTCCGCATGGGGTTGCGATATCTGTTCCGCCGTTTGTCCTTACACAAAAAAGGCGATAGCAGAGGGGAACAGTACGCCCGTGGAATTTTTCAAAACAGACAGGATAGTGGATCTTACGACGCAGACAGTGGAAGCGATGGATAAAGAAACGTTCCGTTCGCGCGCTTTTGCTTGGAGAGGAAAAAAGACCATATTGCGAAACCTTGAGATTTTCGGAAAATAATAAAAAAGACTTTTAAATTTTTAAACCGAGGGTAACTTAATGATTATCAGAAGCTACAAACAGACCGATTGCGAAGGAATGGCGCGGCTCTTCTACGAAACGGTCCATGCCGTAAACTCCGCAGATTACACAGCAGAACAGCTTGACGCCTGGGCAACGGGAGAAGTTGACCTTGAGGCATGGGATAAAGCGTTTGCGGAACATTACACGCTCGTTGCGCTTGAGGAAGGCGTTGTTGTCGGCTTCGGCGATATAGACAAAACAGGATATATAGATAAATTATTCGTTCACAAGGATTACCGGCGGCGTGGCATAGCAACGGCTATCTGCGATATGCTTGAGCAAAATTTTTGGGAGGGCAAGATAACCGTGCATTCTTCCGTAACGGCTAAACCGTTCTTTTTATCGCGCGGGTATTCCGTCGTAAAGGAACAGACCGCTACGCGCGCGGGTGTACTTCTCGATTATTTTGTTATGGAGAAAGAATGTTCGCTTTTTGATGAATAAATACGGAGGAAAAGTTTTTGGCTAAAAGTAAAAATAAACAAGAACGAGAGCTGACAAAGCTCAAATGGGAAAACAGACGGCTGAAAAGAGAAAACGCTTATCTTGTGCATCGTTTGGAAACGATATCTCCGAATGAAGCAAAGCGCATACCGCGGGACAGAGAATTTTTCATGAAGATAGATGATATGAACGAATCGAAAACATATTTTTCATATCTTTTTACGCGCTTCCGCTTGACGCGCGTCTACCGAGTATATGACAGGATATTTTTTGTTTTGCGCAAATACTTTTCCGCATCAAAGATATGGAATAACTTTGTGGTTATTCTCTCGATACTCGGCATATCCATTCAATCTTTGTTGACTTTCGGTACGGTACTTGTGCTTTTGCCCGTAACGCTTATTTTGACGGCGGTCATAAGCGCCGTTTCCATCTTCTCGCATAATTTTTTATGCAAGAAGATGCTGCACGAGACGGACGGCAAAAAGACGTATTTTATGTTTTTGCGATGTGTACCGCGAAAAAACGGCATCTTTTACAAAACGGCGCAAAAATTCGCAGATGACGGCGCAACCGTCCTTATCGTTACAGGTTCGCACAAGCTCTGCAATTTCAATTCGGTGCATAAATACGACGAAGGAATATATTTTATACATTCCAGTTTTTACTTTGTTTTGATAAAAGCCATGACCAAAAACGGCAAAAACGATATTATAAAGATTTTTTAAACGTATCAAGGGTGTAAAAATGGTAAGGTTTATATACGGCAGAACAGGCTGCGGAAAAAGCACATATATATACGAAAATGCCGCGAACACCGAAAATAAACATATTTTCGTGCTTGTGCCTGACAGAGCCGCCGTGTTGGCGGAAACGCGCTTTGCCGCCGCGAAAAACGCAGGAGATATCGATGTTGTAACATTTCGCCGACTTTGCAACTTTGTTTTCAGAAAATACGGCGGAATATGCGAAAACTATATCTCGCGCGGCGCCAAAAAGGTAATGATGCATAACACATTGCGCGCGCTTTCGGGATTTTTAAATTCATATAAAAATATATCTTCGGGAGACACAGCCGCGACGGAACGGCTTATCGATATGCGAACGGAACTTTCGCGCTCTGCCGCGTCCCCCGCGCTCTTGGAGCGTGCCGCCGAAAAGAACGGCGGCGAAGCAGGAAAAAAATTTGCCGATATGGCATTTATTTTTTCGGCATTTGACGCGGAGATAAGCACGAGATTTGCGGACCCCGACGGCATGATATCCAAAATGAACAAAGCACTTTCGGAAAATGATTTTTTTCACGGTTGCGACGTTTATATAGATTCTTTCGTGTCGTTTTCCAAAGAACAGCTTGAAACCGTGAGACTGATGATCCGCTCCGCGGACAATGTTTATATAACGGTGCCGTTCGTTCCCGAGGAAGACAAACACACGCCTTGCTTTTTCGGCATTGCCGATACGGACAAAAGACTTCGCAAAGTCGCGGAGGAATCTGGCGCGGATATCGGAGAAGATACGGTCCTTTTGGACGGCAGAAGATTCCAAAACGAGGAGCTTTCGTTCCTTTCGCGCAACCTTTTTCCCGGTAACGGCTATGTAAAAGGAATATACGAAAATACTGCGGAGCATATCCGCGTTATGTATGCGTCAAATGCTTTCGCGGAGAGCGAGGCGGTATGTCTCGACATCGCGCGAAAGGTGCGCGGCGGTGCGAGATACCGAGATATCGCCGTTATAGTGCGCAATACGGACGGCTACGTCGGAGTTATAGATGCGATGATGAAAAAATACGGCATACCGTATTTTATTTCTTCGCGCACGGATATAACGGAACGAGCGTTTTTGAAATTTATCCTTTCCGCGCTTGCCATATGCGAAAGAGGATTTTCAAGAGAGCTTGTCATCTCCTATGTAAAGACTGATTTTGCGGGCATATCGCCCGATGAGATAAACCTTTTTGAAAATTATGTTCGAAAATGGAGCATAAACGGTTCTCGTTTTTATGACGATTACGAATGGAACATGAACCCCGACGGATTTGCGGAGGAGATAACGGAGCAGGGCGCAAAAAAGCTTTGCGAGCTTGCACAGATAAGAGAAAAGGCGATATCGCCGCTCCGCGCGTTCTGCGACGACATATCGGGTAAACACAGCGTAAAATATTTTTGCCAACACTTATATGATTTCGCTGTTTCGAGGGGCGCGCCCGAAAAAATAAAGCTTGACGCGAAAAATGCCGCGGCTCGCGGCGAAAAAGCGCTCGCCGCGGAACTTTCGCAGCTGTTTGCGGTGTTCTGCGAAGTGCTTGACGCACTCGTCGGAGCAAGTGCGGAGACAGAGGTCAATACGGCGGAATTCACGTCTCTCTTGCGCCTCGTTCTTTCCGAAACGGATATAGGAAAAATACCGACGTCTCTTGACGAAGTAACTGTATACGATGCTTCCGCAGGCGGCTATGCTTATACTAAAACGGCATATGTAATGGGCGCTTGCGAGGGAAGTTTCCCCGCAAGAGTTGAGGATAACGGTCTTTTTTCCGACAAAGAAAAAGAGATGCTCGCCGAATGTGGCGTAGAGATAACATCGACTGTCGAGCGAAGGATATGCGATGAACTTTACTATTTTTACGGCGCGACTTGTGCGCCGTCCGAAGAACTTTGCATAACTTATCATGTTTACGACGGTTCGGGCAAAAAAACAAGACGCTCGCCCGCGCTTTTGAGCGTGGAGGAGATGTTCCCGAAGATAAAAGAAGAATACTTCGAAGATATGCCGAAATATGAGCGTATAGAAAGAGAGCGCGCTTCTTTTGAATATATAATGCAAAAAAACAGCGCGCTTTCGCGCGCTCTGGCGGAGCATTTTTCAAATACCGAAGGATATGCGGACAAGATGTGCTATATATCCATGCCGCTCTCCTCGCATTATTGCAGGATACCCTCCGACGAGGCAAAAAAGATATTCCCTGCGAATATCAACACGAGCTATTCAAGGCTCGAAAAATATATCATATGCAATTTCTCATATTTTTGCGAATATGAGTTGAAGCTCAAGGATAATTCTCCCGTCAGATTCGGCGCGGTCGATATAGGAAACTTCATTCATAAGATATTGGAAGTTACGGTGAGATACGCTCTTTCTGCTCCGAAAGCGACGGATGAAGAGACCGAAGCGGAGATAAAAAAGGTTTGCCAAACTTATATAGAGAGTTTGTGCCGCGAAAAATATGCGGAGATATCGCCCAGATTGATGCACTTGACGGAGCATCTGTGCCTTTCCTCGAAAAAATTCGTATTTCGCATCAAAGAGGAATTTAAGCAAAGCAGTTTTGTGCCGCGAGATTTCGAGATAGTTATCGGCAAAGGCGCGGACATAGAACCCATCAAACTTAAAAATGAAAACGGAAGCGTTGAACTGCGCGGCAAAGTTGACCGCGTAGACGCTTTTGAAGACGGCGACGGGAAATTATATATACGTGTTGCCGACTATAAAACAGGAAACAAAAAGTTCGACCTTAAAAATATAGAGGCAGGACGCGACCTGCAAATGCTCTTGTATCTTTTTTCGATATGCGAGAACGGCAAGAGAAGATACGGCAAGGACGTGTCTCCCGCGGGCGTGCTTTATGTTTCCGTAAAACCTGCGGCGGAAAACGTTGACCTCGGTATTGAGCCTGAGGAGGAAAAAAACAAAAACAGCGGTCTTTTCTTGGACGACGATACGGTGCTTACCGCTATGGAGCCGTCGCTCGAAGGAAGATATATCCCCGTGTCATTGGGCAAGAGCGGCAAGAAAAAGGGTTGCGTCGTTGCGGAACGCGCTTTTGACGAGCTTAAAAAGGATGTCATAGATGCGGTACTGCGAGCTTCCGACGAGCTTCGCTCGGGAAAAGCGGACGCAAGACCTTGCGAAGCGGAAGCTTGCGAATATTGCAAGATGCACGCCGTTTGCAGGATAAAAAAGATAAAGTAAAATAATTCAACGAAAGGAAATAAATAAATTGAAAATACCTGAAAGTATATTAAAAAAGGTTGAAAAGCCGGGCCGATATACGGGCGGCGAATGGGGCGAGGTAATAAAAGACCCCAAAAGCGTAGATGTACGCTTTGCATTCGGTTTCCCCGATACATATGAGATAGGTATGTCGAACCTCGGCATAAGGATACTCTATAATATCCTCAACGAGCGCGAGGATACATGGTGCGAGCGCGTTTACGCGCCTTGGGCTGATATGGAAGCGCAACTTCGCGAACATAACATACCCCTTTGCACGATAGAGAGCGGCACTCCCCTTAAAGAATGTGATATCGTCGGTTTTTCGCTCCAATATGAGCTTTGCTACACAAATATGCTCAATATGCTCGACCTTGCGGGAATAGAACTTGAAAGCTCCAAAAGAGCAAACGACGATTCTATCATAGTTTGCGGCGGTCCTTGCACATATAACAGCGAGCCTATGGCTGATTTTATCGATATCTGCCTTATAGGTGAGGGCGAGGACGAGCTTCCCGAACTCGTAGAGATATACAAGAAGCATAAAGCGATGGGATTTGACCGCGCGGCTTTCCTTCGCGAGATCTCCCACCAGGAAAGTATGTACGTTCCTTCTCTTTACGATGTTGAATATAACGAGGACGGCACGATAAAGAGCTTTACGCCCAAGTACGAGGATGTTCCCGCGAAAGTTCGCAAGAGGATCGTAAAAGATATGGACAAAGCTCCGTTCCCGAAGAACCTCGTTATGCCGTTTATCCAGACGGTACAGGATAGAGTGGTGCTTGAAGTTTATCGCGGTTGTATTCGCGGTTGCCGTTTCTGCCAAGCGGGTATGGTATATCGCCCCGTAAGAGAAAAAACTCCCGAAGTTCTTAATGAACAGGCAAAAGTCCTTGCCGATGCGACGGGATATGCTGAAATGTCGCTTTCTTCGCTTTCCATCAGCGACTATACTTGTATAGAAAAGCTTACGGATATGCTCCTTTCTTGGACAGACGACAGAAAGATATCACTCAATCTTCCTTCTTTGCGCGTGGACAGCTTTACCAAAGAGCTTATGGACAAGATATCCACCATACGCACGGGCGGCATAACGTTCGCGCCCGAAGCAGGTACGCAGAGACTTCGCGATGTTATCAACAAGAATGTGGAAAAGAACGATCTTCTCCGCGCTTGTCGCGTAGCATTCGAGGGCGGCAAATCTCAGGTAAAGCTTTATTTCATGCAGGGTTTGCCCACAGAGACGGACGAAGACCTTGACGGTATCAACGAGCTTGCCGAAAGCGTTATAAACGAATATTACGCAACGCCCGACCGTCCGCGCAAATCCCCCCAGGTAACTCTTTCCGCGGCTTGCTTTATCCCCAAACCGTTCACTCCTTTCCAGTGGGAAGCGCAGTGCGACCTTGAGGAATTGCATCGCAAGCAGAAATATCTCACGGGTAAAATTACAAACAGAAAGATAAAATACAATTATCACGACGCAAAAGTAAGCCGTATTGAAGCCATCTTCGCTCGCGGCGACAGAAAGCTCGGCAAAGCGCTTCTCGAAGCGCATAAGCGCGGCATCAGACTTGACGGTTGGGAAGAATTTTTCGACTATGACAAGTGGATGGAAGTATTCAAGGATTGCGGTATAGACCCCGCATTCTATGCGAACCGCGCGTTCGGCGAGGAAGAGATACTTCCTTGGGACAATATAGACATCGGCGTTACAAAAGCATTCCTTTTGCGCGAACGCCACAAGGCATATGAAGCAAAAACAACGCCCAACTGCCGTATGCAGTGCAGTGGTTGCGGCGCAAATAAGCTCGGAGGTGAAAGATCATGTTGCCCGAAAATATGAATAAAGGACCCGCAACGGATATAAAAGTACGTGTTAAATTTTCAAAAACGGGAAGCCTTAAATTTATTTCCCACCTCGATCTCAACCGTACCATGCAGTCCGTATTTATAAGAAGCAAGCTTCCTTTTTGGTACACGGAGGGCTTTAATCCGCACCCGAGAGTTGCGTTTACACCACCGCTTTCAGTCGGTGTTTCCAGCCTTACGGAATTTATGGATTTTAAGATGGTGGCAGAGGTCCCGCCGCAGGAAATAATCGATAAGCTTAACACTTCTTTCCCCAAAGGACTTCGCGCGATCGAATGTTATGCTCCCGCGTCGCATTTCCGCGACATCAAATGGAGCCTTTACGAAATAAAATTTGAGCTTATGCACGATATTCCCGAGGATATCTGCCAAAGAGCCGAAGAGATATTCGGCGCGGACGAGATAATCATTGAGAAGTTCAGCAAAAAGGGCGAACCCAAGCAGGTGAATATCGCGCAAGGTATCCGCTTCTGCAATGCTGTTATCGACGGCAACATACTCATGGTAAACGTGAAGCTCTCTTGCGATGAATTTGCATTCGTAAATCCGAAATATATCGGCGAAACGCTTGCAAAGGCTATGCCCGAGATCTTCGCCGATGCGGAAGAAGAATCGTGCAGAGCCGCTGTATACCTCGAAGACGGCGAAACGCTTTTCAAATAAGATACGATCAAAACAAAAAGGATATTGCGATAAAATGCAATATCCTTTTTTGCTTGATGATATCAAGCGAAATAGCCGTATTTTATTTTTATTCGTGTCAGCTTTTCGCAGAACGGTCGAGCCATTATCAAAAGAAAGACAACGTTCGAAACGGCATATACAGCCATCACGGGAATGCTCGAAACGACGCTCGTGAGATATCGTTCCCAAACGAACGCGCCGTCCAACGACAAGACCGTCCATATATCCATCATCATCGAAAACATGATGCCGCCGAAAATTCCCATTGCGGCGAGCGCGAATTTATTGGGTCTGTTGTTTTTGCGGAATATCACTCCGGATATAAAGCCTATCATGCCCCATACGAACATTTGAAAAGGAGTCCACGGACCTTGACCGAAGAATATATTTGAGATTATCGCGGAAAGACTGCCGACCATAAATCCTGCTTCGGCACCGAGAGATGCGCCTGTTATTATCACTATCGCACTGACGGGCTTGAACGCGGGCATCGGCGCAAATATCAATCTGCCAACTACCGAGAGCGATGTCATAACGGATATTACGACCATTTCACCCGAACTGCTCCTGTTTTTCTCGAATCGGACGAAAAACGGAGCGCAGGAAAGAAAAGCGACGGCTATCGATATGATGTTATATTTTCTGTCCGCAAACAGTTTTACGCCGATGATGGCTGTGAGCGGTATCAAAACGAGCAAGATAAAGACAGAGATGAATTTTTTGTAGCCACGGGTTCTATTCATTTTTTGCCTTCTTTCCGTTTTTACGGCAAAGTTCTGCCGCAGCCTCTACCGTAACCGCGTTTTGATATGTGGGGCGCATTATCCTTGCCGCTGCTGTCGTATAATAGCTGTTCGATGAGAAAAATTCTACGCTTTCGGCGGCGGAGACTATGCCGCCGTCAAAGAACATGGCGCATCTGTCCGCATATTCCGCGGCAAATTCCACATCATGCGTTACAATGACGATGGTCTTACCGTCTTTTTTGAGGGATAAGATAAGCTCGGCGAGCTTCTTTTTCGAATATGCATCAAGTCCTTTTGTCGGTTCGTCAAGCAATATTATCTTTGGGTCTGCGAGCAATATTTTTGCAAGAGCCGCTTTTTGCTGTTCGCCGCCGGAAAGATCGTAAGGGTGGCTTTGCAAAAGATGGCTTATGCCCAATTTTTCCGCCGTTTCCAAAACGGCTTTTTTGCCGTCCGTCTTTGAAAGAGAGAAAAATTCGGTTACCTCCAAAAGGTCATCGTATACCGTACTCATAACGAAAAGATTTTGCGGATCTTGCGGCAGAGCGGCTATCTTGTGCGACGCGGCACCGCCCGACTTCATCTTTTTTCCGTAAACGGTATATGAACCTTTATAGAGCGGGCGAAGCCCCGAAAGCACGCGCAGAAGAGTCGTTTTTCCCGCGCCGTTTGAACCGAGTATACAAAATATCTCGTTGTCGTAAACGTTGATATCCAGTCCCGAAAGCACATCGGGCGTGTTGCGTTCATAGCGGAAGTAGCCGCCGCGTATCTCGAGCGCCGAGGCTCTTTTTTCTTTGTTTTTTGGCTTTATTTCCAAAGACGTTATATCGCTCTTGTAATTTTTCTCGATAAAATCTTTGCCCTCTTTTACCGTGAGCGGACATTCGCCTGCGCCGCCGAGCGCGTGAAAAATGCGCGTTGCGGCAGGCAGACCCAAGCTCAATTTTTGCGATACCTCATCGTTTGCAAGGTCGGAGCCTATACCGCGCGGAGTTTGACAAAGGAATATCTTTGCCTTATCCATCAAAACGACTTTTGTCGCCATGGAGAAAACTTCGTCGAGCCTATGCTCCGCGATGATGACGGTAATGCCCAGTTCCTCATTTATTTTGCGCAGGGAAGCCAAAAATTCGGACGCGGCTATCGGATCGAGCTGAGCCGTCGGCTCGTCCAAAATAAGCAGAGAGGGTTCCATTGCCATAACGGAAGCCAACGATAAAAGCTGTTTTTGACCGCCCGAAAGTTCGCAGGTCTTTTTGCGATACCATGCTCCGATGCCGAAAAAGCCGCAAACTTCGGCAACGCGGCGGCGGACGACATCGTTCTTTTCACCGAGGCTCTCCAAGCCGAAAGCAAGCTCGTGCCAAACTTTGTCCGTTACTATTTGGCTTTCGGGGTTCTGCATGACATAGCCTATCTCGGCAACGGAAGTGCGCTCGTCGATATCGTCGATGTTTTTGCCGTTATATAATATCTCGCCCGAAATCTGACCGAAAGGGCGCAGCTGTCGCTTGAGGAGCTTTAAGAGCGTTGTTTTTCCGCAACCCGATTCGCCGCAGAGCAAGACTAGCTCTCCTTTTTTCACAGTGAGGTTGACATCTTCCAACGATCTTTGATCGGAGCCGTTATATGTAAAATTTAAATTTTTGATTTCAAGAAGCGCCATAAAATATCTTCTTTGACCTCCATAAAAATTGATAAGCCAGCCAACAAGAACAAAGATATATACATTGCTATCGCGGAAGGCGTAGGGTCTATCTTGCTTATTATGGGATAGAACGAAAAATCGGCATTGCCGCCGAAGATGAGGCAGAGTGTCGAAGCGCCGAAAACGATCGTAAGGGCGAGATATATCGCGTCCGACGCATTGAAACGATAAACGGCGAAGCTCGTTCTGCCGAAAAGCCCGTATCCTCTCGCGCGCATACTGTTTGCCGTATCGACGCCCGATTCCAAACAATTTGTCAGCAATATCGACATGACGCGGAACTTGCCGCGCAGTTTTTCTGTCCAACTTTCGCCCGAATATATGCCTAGCGCCCGTTGAGCTTCGTCTATCTCGCGGAATTTGCGGGTCATTTTCGGTATGAAAGCAAGGGTCATGGAAAACACCAGAGAAAGCTTCGGTATGACTTTGCCGAAAAGATATATAAATTTATCGCTCGTCATTATCTCGCTGTAACAACGGCACCAAAAGAAAACGGAAGCGACTATCATAGACGAAAAAAAGCCATATACAAAAGCTTCCTTCGTTACGGGGTTATCGTTCATAAAGAACAATATTGTTGCGCCCTTATGAACGAATATCGGGTTTGTCAACGTTATTATCGCCATTAGAAAAAACGTATAAAAAAGGCTTTGCAAAAGCTTTTTTGCGCCTATTATGATACCGCACAACACGATGCCCGACAAAAAGCATATCGAAAGCACTATCGGGTCTGTCGTCAGCATGGACACAAGTATCACGACCATAAAATATAAAAACGAACATATGGGATGAAGTTGCTCCGTATATCTCATCAAAACACCTCTGAAGCATATTTATATTGAAATATTATAACACCGTATATAAAGCCTTGTCAAATTTCTTTTCGGCAGAAAAAGAAAAACAAAAAGCGCGTATAAACTCCTTTTGGCAGAGAACAATATATTT